>NZ_JAXCWC010000001.1:568546-599831 GCF_034045255.1 Microbacterium sp. CFBP9034 | reverse complement strand
AAGGCCATCGAGGGCATCTCCGACATGGGCGAGTCGCTGCGCAAGATGCAGCAGGCGATCAAGGACACCGACTCGGCACTCGCCGGCAACTGACGCTGTGACGGACGCATCGGGCCGGCGGACGCCGCCGGCCCTATGCGCACGGAGGAGGACTCGTGGCTGACATCATGCTGAATCTCGAGCGACTGCGGGAGACCAAAGAAGGTCTCACCGCGACGGTCGCCGAGTTCGAGAACGCGGCGAAGACGAACGACGGGCTCGAGGGATCGATCGGCCGGCCCGACGATCGTCGCGAGCTGCGCGACAAGGCGTCGGACTTCGAGTCCGCCTGGAACGACAAGCGCGGAAAGCTCCAGGAGAACCTCGCGAACATCCTCGAGCAGCTGACCGGCATCATCGACGGCTGGGACGAGTGGGACCGCGACACCGCGGGCTCGCTCGACGGAGCCGAGGCGACCGGTTCGACCAATGTGCAGGTGGCTCTCTGATGCGCTCTCCCGTCGGCGACCACGAGCTGCGTCAGCTCGAAGGCAACCCCGAAGACCTCTGGACCCGCGGCGACACCCTGGTCAAGCTGGGCATCACGATGGCCAAGACCGCGACGGCGCTCGGCGACATCGCCGACTCCGACGTCTGCAAGAGCAAGGGCACCGACAAGCTCGCCGAGATGGCGGACGAGGCGGCCGACGACCTGGCGCAGGCCGCTGTGCGCTACGAGGACACGGGGCGCGTCATCCGGACGTACGCCGACGCCCTCGGCACCGCGAAGACCTGGATCAGCAACAACCAGGCCACGGTCGAGAAGGCGGAGCGGGACTACCAGTCGGCCCGCGACGCGCGCGAGTCCGCCGACGATGACCTGTCCTCGGTCGAGACCGTCTGGGTCTGGGAGCAGGAGCCCAGCCGCTCCGAGGTGAGCGCCGCCGAGACGGCCGCGTCCAACGCGGCGACAGCCGAGACGAACGCGCTGACCCATCGCGACGACTTGTGGGGCCAGTTCGATCACACCTTCGAGACGTGGGAGACGGCCTACGAAGACGCCGTGGGCGGCATCCAGAAGGCGATGGACTCCGCCGACAACAACGACGGATTCTGGGAGGGCCTCGACAACTTCCTCGAGGTGCTCGGCTGGGTGATCATCGCCCTCACCGTCATCGCCCTCATCATCGGCGCACCGCTGACCGGGCTCATCGGCGGGATCATCTTCGCGCTGACCCTGCTTGTCGTGGCGCTCAACGCCCTGAAGTTCTTCGCCGGCAAGGGAACCCTGAGCGATCTGCTGCTGTCGGCGGTCGGGCTCCTCCCGTTCGGCATAGGCAAGATCCTCTCCAAGGGCGCACCCGCGCTCTCGGCCGTGATCCAGAACGGTCGCGGGGTCGTGACGGGCGTGATCCGCGGCGGGCTTCCCCGCTGGAACCTGTTCCGCCCCACCACCTGGGCGACGCCCTTCCAGTGGCTCCGCGCTCCCAGCCAGGCCCGCGGCGGCCTGCCCGTCCCCGGTGGAATCGTCAATCCGTTCCGCACGATGGCCCTAGGCGACGCCCGCCTGGTGCAGGTGGAGAACTTCCTCGGAACGATGCGCACCTCGCCGTGGGGCGCCGCACAGCCGGTGCAGCAGTTCATCACTCAGACACAGGGCGCCATGCCGGCACTGTGGACGCAAGCGGTGAACGTCGGCGTGTGGGGGGCCTCGTTCGGCTTCGACCTCACCCAGAGCCTGGAGCCCGTGACGGGGTTCCAGTTCGAGATCCCCGGAGCGAACGAGGTGCGGATCCGATGACGTCGACCCCGCCACCGGCCGCGCCCGACCGCGGGAGAGTGCTGCGCCGTGTCTACGCGGTGTGTCAGATCTTCATCGGGGTCGTGCTGCTGGCGTTCATCGTGGGCTCGCTCCTCTTCACGGGAGGACGCGTCAGCGAGCAGCAGAGCACGAACTGGTCCGAGGTGTGGAGCTGGCCGGTCTTCCCGGTGCCCGCCTGGCTGATCATCGTGCCGGCGGTCGTCGGGGCGATCGTCGTGGTGCCGATGTGCCTCCGGACGGCCGCGGGGCTCGCCAACCGCCTCCTCGGCGCGATCGGGCAGACCATCGTCGCCGCCGGTGCCGCAGTGCTCTTCATGTTCCTCTTTCCGAGCGACAGCGGACCGTTCCCCATGCCACAGGCCGAGGACGGCTACCTCGGCTGGCACTGGATCGCGCTCATCCCGACGGCGTTCTCACTCGTGGTGCTGATCGTGGCCCTCGCGACGAAGAGCCGCGAGTACGAGCGACTCCGCCTCACCGGCGGGCTCCCCTCGTGACGGCCGCCCTGTGACCGACGATCCGCGCGGCTTCCACGTCATGATGCCCCGCGGCTGGGTCAGGTACATGATCGACGCCGAGGGCAAGAGCGCCCTCATCGCCCAGACGTCGGCCCGCATGCGGGAACTGTTGCGCCCCGACCTCGACGCCCAGGCGCGCACGATGATCGAGTCGTACTGGCGCACGCTCACGGCGAACCGGATCTCGGCGATCTACCTCCCGAGCGATCCCGACGGCGGCGGCGTTCCGCTCTCCATCGCGGTGAAGCAGCACGCCGCGGCCGAGGGAGAAGCGTTCGCCGACGCCCTGCCCGCCCTCGCCGGCGGTGCGACGATCGAGCGTTTCGACACTCCGATCGGCGTCGTGCTGCGCTGGGTGAAGGACTCGCGCGGATCGGGCGAATTCGAAGGAGTGCTCTCGCGGCAGATCGGCTACGGCTTCCCCCTGCCGGCCGAAGGAGATCGACGCGGCATGGTCTTCCTCGCCTCCATCGCCCACCTGGCGGATTCCGACCCTCAGTCGCTCGAACTCCTCACCGAGACGAGCGACACGATCATGGAGACCTTCCGCTGGCGATGACACTCGAATACACGATCGACGTCGACTACCACGTCTGGATCCCCGTTCCGCTGGAGTTCCCGTGGAACGGCTACGACACCGCGATGGCGTGGGCCGCCGATCTCACGGCCGACCTGCTCCCGGGGCCGCGGATCCCGCATGAGGTGAAGAGCGCCTTCGCGGCGACGGCGCTCGAACGGGCCGTGATGGAGCCTCCTCTGCCCGAGGCGATCGAGCGATTCTGGCGCCGGCCCGACACGGGGGCCCCCGATCGGCTCGTGCACCTGTACGCGATCGAGTCCGACGAGACGGCGGCCGAGGAGCTCGTCGAAGTCGCCCGCATCGGAATCGGAGGCTTCGTGCAGGGCGTGGCGGTGCTCGAGGACACGGCGTTCACGACCGCGCTCCGGGTCACGCTCCTGCTCGAGCTGCCCGACGACGTCGTCGTCTCGGTCACCCGGTTCATCGGCTCGCGCGACGGCACCGTGCTGGTGCTCGAACTCATCGACGACGACATCGGGGCGGTCGGCTTCCTCGAGCCCGAGATGGAAACGCTGTTCCGCCGCATCCGCCTCCGTACCGCGTGAGCAGCGCGACCCGAGCCGACGTCCGACCCGGGTGATCGTCAGCGGCTCTCGTCCCGGATGGTGTTGATGATGCCCGAGAAGTCCTGACGCGCACCGTCGCCATCGGCGTAGGCCTGGTACATCTGCCGCGCGAGCATGCCCATGCGCGCCTCGACCCCCGTGGCGACGATCGCGTGCTCGGCGAGACCGAGATCCTTCGACATGAGCGCGCCGGCGAACCCGGGCTGGTAGTCGCGGTTGGCCGGGCTCGTGGGGACGGGCCCCGGCACCGGGCAGTTCGTGGTGAGCGCCCAGCACTGTCCCGAGGCGTTGGAGGCCACGTCGAAGAGCGCCTGGTGCGAGAGCCCCAGCCGCTCCCCCAGCACGAACGCCTCGGCCACCGCGATCTGGGAGACGGCGAGGATCATGTTGTTGCAGACCTTCGCGGCCTGGCCGAGTCCGGCGCCGCCGCAGTGCACGATGCGCCGGCCCATCGCCTCGAGCACGGGCTTCGCGGCCTCGAAGTCGGCGTCGGCGCCGCCCACCATGAAGGCGAGCGTGGCGTTCTCGGCGCCGACGACGCCGCCCGAGACGGGGGCGTCGAGAGCGCGATGGCCCGCGGTCTCGGCGAGCTCGTGCGCCGCGCGCGCCTCGTCGACGGCGATGGTGGACGAGTCGATGAAGAGCGTGCCGGGCTGCGCGGCATCGAGCAGACCGTCGGCGCCGTCGACGCCGCCGTACGCGTCGAGCACCTGCTTGCCGGACTGGAACATCGTGATGACGATGTCGGCGGACACGGCTCGCACGGCGGCCGCGCCGGAGTCGGCGACCGCCAGACCACCCGCGGCCGCAGCCTCCATCGCCGCCGGGAAGACGTCGAAGCCGACGACCTCGTGACCGGCGGCGGCCAGGTTCTTCGCCATCGGCAGGCCCATGTGGCCGAGACCCAGGAATGCGATCCTCATCGTGCACCCCCCAGGAGCTCGCGGCCGATGATGACGCGCATGATCTCGTTGGTCCCCTCGAGGATCTGATGCACCCGCAGGTCTCGCACGACCTTCTCGATGCCGTACTCCTGCAGGTACCCGTAGCCGCCGTGCAGCTGCAGCGCCTGGTTGGCCACCGTGAAGCCGGCATCGGTCGCGAAGCGCTTGGCCATCGCGCACTGCATCGAGGCATCCGGCGCCTTCGCATCGAGGGCGGCCGCGGCATCCCTCACCAGCGCTCGCGCGGCGCGCAGCTCGGTGGCCATGTCGGCGAGCGTGAACACGACGGACTGCTTCTCGGCGAGGGGCTCGCCGAACGTGAATCGCTCGTGAACGTAGCGGATGGCCCGGTCCAGGGCCCACTGCGCGCCGCCGAGCGAGCACGCGGCGATGTTGATGCGACCGCCGTCGAGCGCAGACATCGCGATCTTGAAGCCCTGACCCTCGGCACCGAGCAGGTTGGCCGCCGGCACGCGGACCTCGTCGAGGATCACCTGACGGGTCGGCTGAGCGTTCCAGCCCATTTTCTTCTCGTTGGCGCCGAAGGACAGCCCGGGGGCGTCGGCGGGGACCAGGAAGGCGCTGATGCCGCGGGCCCCGGGCTCGCCGGTGCGGGCCATCACGATGTAGACGGATGCCACGCCCGCCCCGGAGATGAACTGCTTCACGCCGGTGAGCACCATGTCGTCGCCGTCGCGGATGGCCGTCGTGGTGATCGCCGCGGCGTCGGAGCCCGCGCCGGGCTCAGTGAGGCAGTAGCTGCCGAAGCCCTGCATCGAGGTGAGGAGCGGCAGCCACTCGCCGCGCTGCGCCTCGGTGCCGTAGGTGTCGATCATCCACGCGACCATGTTGTGGATCGAGATGTACGCCGCGATCGCGGGATCGCCGACTGCGAGCTCCTCGATGATCGCCGCGGCGTCGAAGCGCGAGAGCCCGCTGCCGCCGAAGTCCTCGCGCACATAGATCCCTCCGACGCCGAGCTCGCCTGCACGGCGGAGCGTGTCGCTGGGGAACGTCTTGTGCTCGTCCCACTCGAGGGCGTTCGGCGCGAGCTCGGACTGCGAGAAGTCGCGGACCGCCTCGAGGATCGCCGCGCGCTCGTCGTCGGAGAGAGCCGCCGTGGGGGTGCTGATCGTCATGGACATCGTTGCTCCTTCAGCCTCACCGTGACACCCTCGTGAGGCATCCTGATGAAAGTCACCGTGCCTTCGTTGGCACGTTGCTGATTTTACATGGACTTCCATGTATGTGCGAGGGGTCCCGAGCTTTGCCTGGGCGATCGCACGCCGACGGCCCCGCGCGCCGGGCGTCGCGGGGCCGTCTGAAACGCCGCCTACTCGTCCCAGGGCGCGAAGGCGCGCAGCTCGATCTGGCCGTTGCGGGCCATCGGATGCCGCGACGCGATCTCGACCGCCTCGGCGAGGTCGCCGACCTCGAGGATGTCGAACCCCAGGATCACCTCGCTCGTCTCGGCGAACGGCCCGCGGGTCGTCAGCACCTTGCCGCCGCGCACGCGCACCACCGTGGACTCGGCCACCGGGGCGAGCACCTCCCCGATGACCCGCTTGCCGCTGGCGTCCAGCGGATCCACCCATCGGTCGATGTCGGACTCGTCGGACGGCTGGTCGGGCTGGGCGTCGCTGACGACGAACATCATGAACTTCATGGTCTGATCCTTTCGTGGCGGGACGGCCTGACGCCACCCTCACTGGGGGCGTCGCGCGGCGGCTCTCGAGGTCGACACTTCGTCTCGACGAATGTTCCGGACGCGGCGCGAGGCCGCGCACGACCCGGCTCAGAACGACTCCAGCACGCCCGCCCCGAAGACGACGGCTGCGGCGACTCCGACCAGCGCCAGCGCGGTCACGGCGATCGCCACGACGAGCATGTTGCCCGCCACCGTCAGCAGCAGGGCGCCCATCGTGGAGATCGCGCGGCGGGTGGTGTGGATCGGAGAGGTCGCTGTCACGCCTTCGACGCTACGGACCGGGCTCTCGTGCGGCGTCGGCCGGAAGTCTCATGCCCCTCCGCCGGAAGGATGATCCGGCGGGTCCCGACTCGCCGTCCGCCGTCGCAGATTCAGGAGACACGCCGTCGGCTCCCGGCCGGATGGAGGCCCGCTGCGGCGCGTCTCCTGAATCTCGAAACGGCGGGGACCGGCGCACGCCCGGGCGGACGCGATCCGGGCGACGCCGAAGGGGCGGGATGCCGCGAACCCGCGACATCCCGCCCCTCGAGATCCCGCGTCAGTAGATGAGCACCGGCACCGGAACGATGGTGCGCGAGTCCTGAAATCCGGGCCCACCCTCGAACGACGTGCGCAGCAGGTGCAGGCCGCGGCTCAGCGTCGGCAGCGCGACCTTCACCTTGCCCTTGTCGGCCGCGGTGAGCTCCGCGGTCGCGATCACGGCACCCTTGTCGGTGACGGTGACCGTGCCGACGGGCGCAGCGCCGTCCGCGGAGACGACCTTGCCGACGACCGACACCGCCGAGCCGTGCTTGGCGACGAGCCTGTCGGGCGCCGCGAGCACCGCCGTGCGGGCATCGGCCTTGTCGACCAGCACTGCCACGGATCGGGCCGGAACGGTGATCTCGCCGGTGGCGGCATCCCACTCCGTCGTCTTCACGACGGCGTCGGCACCCTTCGCCTGCGCCTTCGTCAGGGCGAACCCGCGGCCGGCTAGCTCGGGCATCGTCTGCGTCGTCGCATCGGGCGAGGCGTTGAACACGACCAGAGCACCCTCGAGCGCGGGGTCGACGTCTTCGCCGACGAGGTCGTCGATGAGCATCACGACGACGCCGGGCGTGGCATCCGGGCCGCTGTTCGGGAACGAGACCTTCTGCTGGATCAGGTCCGCGGAACCGAGGCGGAGCAGCCCGACCTCTTCGCGCACCCGGAGCAGGTCGAGAGCGGATGCCTCGGCCGACGCGATGTCGGATGCACCGGGCTTGAGGGCCGGGTTCTCGAGCAGCGGCTTCATGATCGACCACTTGTCCTCGTTGTCGGCCTTGCGCGGCACACCCGAGCCGAACGTCGACTCGGTGCCCGTCCAGTCGATGCGGTTGAACCAGTCGCCCGAGTTGTAGCTGTTGCGGTCGAGCGACTTCGAGCGCAGCAGCTCGGTGCCGGCGTGCCAGAACGACGGGGTCTGCGAGAACGCGGTCGTCGCGAGCGACAGGGTGTTCATCCGCACGCGGTCGGCCATCGACGTGTCGACCGGCAGCTTGAACACCTGGTGGTCGTACAGCGTCTCGTTGTCATGCGCATCGACGTACGTGATGACCTCATCGGGCTGGTCGGCGTAGCCCGCCGGTGCGCCGTTGTAGAGGAACTCGTCGCCCGCCTTCACCGTGCCGTCCGACGCCGTCATCTCGAAGTCGCGGAGGTTGCCGGCGAGACCGAGCTTGACCAGGTCGGTCTTGCGCGCGAGGTCGCCCGCCGGGTCAGCAGGCACGCCCGGCCGACCGTTCGGGTCGGTGGAGAGGCCGGTGCCGAAGCCCTGGTAGAAGATCGACGCGCCGTCGACCGGGCTGCCGCCGTGCACGGCGTCGCGCAGGCGGTCGGTGAACGTGCCGATCCCGGTTCCGCCGAGCTGACCCTGCGTGGCCTGCTCGAAGAGCGCGTTGTTCGCGACCTCGCCGAAGTTCCAGCCCTCGCCGTAGAGGTAGATCGCCTTTCCGTCGACGCCGTCCTTCTTGAGCGTCAGCTCGTCGAGCGCCGCGCGGATCTCGAGCATGTTCTGCTTCGAGTGGTGGCCCATGAGGTCGAAGCGGAAGCCGTCTACCTTGTAGTCGCGCGCCCACGTGACGACCGAGTCGACCATCAGCTTCTGCGCGACCTCGTGCTCGGTGGCGACGTTCTGGCAGCACGTCGAGGTCTCGACATTGCCGGCCAGGTTCAGCCGGTGGTAGTAGCCGGGCACGACCTGGTCGAGCACCGAGCGGTCGCCCTGACCCGACTGCGCCGTGTGGTTGTACACCTCGTCGAGGACGACCTGCAGGCCCATGCCGTGGAGCGCGCCGACCATCTCGCGGAACTCGTGCACGCGTGCCCCGCCCTCCGGATCGACGGCGTACGAGCCCTCCGGAGCCGAGTAGTGGTACGGGTCGTAGCCCCAGTTGAAGCCGTCGGCGTCGACGACCTTCTCGATGCACGCCTGCTGCTCCTCGCTGGCGGGTCCGAACGACGCCAGGTCGCAGTCGGGCACGGCCTGCTTCGAACGGTCCTCCTCGATCGACGCGATGTCGAACGAGGGCAGGAGGTGAATCGTGTTGATGCCCGCATCCTCGAGCTGACGGAGCTGCGCGGTACCCGCACTGTCGCGGGTGAACGCCCGGTACGTGCCGCGCTCGGCCTCGGGCACGGTCTCGTCGGTGATCGAGAAGTCGCGGATGTGCAGCTCGTAGATCGCCCGGTCGACCGGTCGGTCGATGACCGGCGCCTTAGTCTTCTCCCAGGCCTTCGGCTTCCAGCCCTTGTCGTTCAGGTCGACGGCCACGGACCGCTCGGAGTTCGTCGTGAGTGCGACCGAGTACGGGTCGCTGACGACATTCGTCTCGATCTTCCCGGTCGTCGGGGCGTAGACCTCGAGCTCCCAGAGGTACTCGTCCCCCTTCAGCGTCTTCGCGCCCGCGACGGTCCAGACACCGGACTCTGCGTCCCACGCCGCCTCGTGACGGACCGGGTCGCCGTCGGCGCCGGCCTCCCACGTGAGGAGCGTCGCGGTCTGCGCGGTCGGGGCCCAGAGGCGGAAGGTCGGCTTGCCGCTCTTGAACGTGACCCCGAGGGTGGTCTCGCCGACGGCATCCGCGTACAGGTCGTCGAGCACGCCGGGGATCTGCACCCCGGTGTAGGCCTTGAGCGTGCCGGCGGCGTCGCGCTGCGACACCATGAGCTGGCCCTTCAGGAGGGCTGCGGCATCCGCCCCCTCCACACGCAGCGCGGTGAAGCCTGCGAGCGCGGGGAACTTCTTCTTCTGACCGGCCGTGAGCCCGCCGTCGACGCGCGTCAGGTCGACGGCGTCGCCTCCGGTGATCTCACCGTCCGAGAGGGAGAGGGATGCCTCGGCCGACGCGTGCAGCTGCCACGAGGCATCCGCCGCAGCCGTTCCCAGGTCGCCCGGCCATGCGATCGTCTCGGCGTCGATCCAGTGCGCGCGGAGCTCGCCGACGCCCGCAAGCGGCGGGTCAGTGGTCTTGACGGTCAGGATGTGCGTCTCGATGTCGTAGCGGAACGTGACGACCTTGCCGGCGCTGGCGGTGAACGGGATGTCGCCGCCGCCGGCGACGCCGCCCGCTCCGTAGTTCTCGTCCCAGCTGCCGTTGTGGGTGACCTTCACCGCGTAGGAGCCGGTGGGCAGGTCGTCGGTCGTGTACTGGAACACGCCGTCTCGGTTGCGGTCGAACATCATGGCAGCGAGGCACTCGGGCTGCCAGTCGCCGGGGCAGCCGAGCTCCTGCTGGAAGGAGCCGGCGAGCGTGACCACGGGTCCGTCGACGCTCGACCAGATGTTCTTGGTGCGCGAATCGAAGTAGAAGGAGACGTCGCCTCCCTCGTGGTGGAAGAGGATGTCGGTGGCTCCCGCCACGCCGCCCACGCCGTAGTTCTCGTCCCACGACTTCTCGGTCGCGATCTTGTACGCGTAGTCGCCCTCGGGGATGGTCACCGTGAGGCTCCAGATGCCGTTCGCCTCGACCATCTGGACGGCCTCGCACTCGGGCTGCCAGTCGCCGGGGCACCCGGCCTCGCTGTTGAAGCTGCCCGGGACGCTCACGAACTCGTAGTCCGTCGGCTCCTGCGGCTCCGGCTCCTCCGGCTCCTCGGGCTCTTCGACGACCGCGAGGTTCACGCGGTTGCCGACGGACGCGTAGGTGGATGCCGCGGCCTTGTTGCCGGCGGCGTCCTTCGAGACCGCGCGGTACTCGACCAGAGTGCCCGGATCGATCCCGGCGACGTCGTGGAAGACGCGCGGCGAGGTGTCCTCGGCGGTGCCCAGGGCGTGCCACTCGTCGTCGCCGACCACGCGCCACGCGAAGCTCGTCTCGGCCCACACCCCGTCGGGGATGTCGGCGCTCACCGGCGCGACCCCGGTGAGGCCGGCGCCTGCGGCGGGGACGGTGACCGAGAGCTCGCCGGCCTGCTCGGGAGCGCTGACCGGGCCGTCGGCCGTGTACACCACGGCCGAGAGCGCGGGAACGGTGACTGATGCGACGCCGGCGGCGTCGGTCGTGAAGGCGTCGCCGCCGCCGTAGAGCGACGTGAACGAGGCGTCCGTCGTGAGCGTCGGAATCGAGACCGTCTTGGCGGTCGTCGCATTGTTGGTGGCGACGAGGTACTCGACCTTGTCGGTGCGGTCGACACGGCTGAACGCGTAGACACCCGCTGCCGCGTCGTCGACATAGCGCTCGATCTGCGCGCCCGACTCGAGCGCCGGGTGGGCGCCACGCAGCTCGGCGAGGGCGGCGATGTGCTCGTACAGCGGGGCATCGGCGTTGTAGCGGTCGACGCTGCCCAGCTGCTCGCCCGTCACGAGCGGCTGATTCTGGTAGTCGGCGGTCTGCGACGCGAAGAGCGTCTGACGGGCGTCCTTATCGCCGCCCGTGCCGGCGAAGCCCTGCTCGTCGCCGTAGTAGACCACGGGCTGACCGCGCGTGAGGTACATCAGCTCGTGCGCGAGCTCGTCGCGCTGGAGTGCGTCGGCGCCCGCGAGGAAGTGACCGACGCGGCCCATGTCGTGGTTGCCGAGGAAGGTCGGCAGAGCGGTGGCCGATGAGTCGGGCGTCGTGTACATGTCGTCGCCGGCGAACAGCGTCCGAAGACCGCTCGGCTTGGCCCCCGTTCCGGTTCCCTTCGCGTAGGCGGTCGCGGCGCTCTGGAAGGTGAAGTCCAGCACGGAGTTCATGTCGCTGTTGCGGACGTACGGCGAGAGCTTCGCGGGGTCGGCGTCGTAGACCTCGCCGAACATGAAGAACTCCGGCTTCTCGGCGGCGTGCGCATAGTCGAGGACTTCGCTGGACCACTTCTCCCAGAACTCGAAGTTGACATGCTTGGCGGTGTCGATGCGGAAGCCGTCGATGCCCAGGTCGATCCAGGTCTGGTAGACGTCGATGAAGCCGTCCACCACCGTCGGGTGCTCGGTCATGATGTCGTCGAGGCCGACGAAGTCGCCGAATGTCACCGACTCCCCCGCCCACGTCGAGTCACCGCGGTTGTGGTAGAGCGTCGGGTCGTTGAGCCACGCGGGCACCTTGACGTCGGCATCCGCTGCGGCGATCACAGGCGTGTAGGGGAAGCTGATCGCCGGGTCGAGCGCGGGGAACTGGTCGGTGCCGGCGAACGTGGCCGGGTCGAAGGCCGTGCCCGACGCGTCGCGGTACGGCTCGGCCTCCTGGGTGATGTACGTCTGCGACCCCTCGGCGTAGGAGATGACGTCGGCCGTGTGGTTCGTGATGATGTCGAAGTAGACCTTGATGTCGCGGTCGTGGGCGTCCTGGATGAGCGCCTCGAGCTCGGCGTTGGTGCCGAGGTGCGGGTCGATCTGCGTGAAGTCGGTGATCCAGTAGCCGTGGTACCCGGCACTGGCGTCGGCGCCGGCTCCCTGGACGGGACGGTTCTTGAAGCTCGGCGTGAGCCAGATCGCGCTGGTGCCGAGTCCCTCGATGTAGTCGAGCTTCTGGCGCAGGCCTGCGATGTCGCCGCCCTGGTAGAAGCCCTTGTCGGTCGGGTCGAAGCCGTGGGCGAGCCGGTCGCCGTCGATCGCGCCGCGGTCGTTGGTCGGATCGCCGTTCGCGAACCGGTCGGTCATCACGAAGTAGAACTGCTCTGCGCTGCCGGGCTGGCGCACCGGGTCGGCGACGAGCGCGTCATCGGCGGCGGAGTACTCACCCGTCAGCTCCACGACCTCGACGCCGATGCGGTGGGTGGTGTCGTCGAAGACGAATCGGAGGGTCGACGGGCCGCCGACGGTGAGCGGGATGTCCTTGCCGTCGAGCACGCCGTCGGCCCCGTAGTTCAGGGCCCAGCCGTCGTCGAGGGCGACCTTGTAGGTGTACGAGCCGGCGGGCACCTCGAACTGCGCGGCGTAGATCCCGGCGGTGTCCGTGGGTGCGAGCTCGGTCGCCGCGCACTCGGGCGCCCAGTCCGCCGGGCAGCCCAGTTCGGTCTGCAGACTTCCGACGAGCGCATACGTGTGGTCCGCTGCGGCGGCGGGCGCGACGGCGACCAGTCCCCCGGTGAGGATCAGCGCGACGGCGGCGACGATGGCGGTGGAACGGCGGGCACGTGCTGATGTCGGCTTCGACACAGAGAACTCCTGAGGGAGGCAGGGCACGGCGACGTGCCTGTTGGTGCAGTGTGCGGCCGACGCTAGCAGCGATCGCAACGAATGTGCAAGCGCTTACATTGTGAGAAAGCGCTCATTTGCGGATGCCTCGGCCCTCGGTTTGCCGTAATCCCAGGTGGCAACCGCAATCGCTTGCAGAGGCGCGAGGCGACCGGGGCGGCGCCTCCTCAGCCTGAGGAGCGCTCCGCCGCGGCCGCGTAACTGCTGCGTTGCTCGATCACCGCGAGCGTGCAGCGGGAGATGCACGCGAGCTTTCCCGCTTCGTCGATGATGCGGACCTCCCACACCTGCGAGCGCCGGCCGATGGCGGCGGGCGTCGCGGTCGCCGTCACCCACCCGGAGAACACCGGCCGGATGTGATTGGCGTTGATCTCCTGGCCGACGACGTGGAACCGCTCGCGGTCGACTGCGAGGTAGCCGGCCCAGGACGCGAGGGTCTCGGCCAGCGCGACCGACGCCCCGCCGTGCAGCACGCCCGCGGGCTGCACGGTGCGATGGTCCACGGGCATCCGCGCCACCAGCGCGTCGTCCCGCAGCTCGACGACCTCGATGCCCAGAGTCTCGATCAGCGTCGAGCCGGCCATCGCGTTCAGATCGATGCCGGCCACGTCGCCGACCCAGAGGCTCACTCGGCGGCCTCCTCCGCGCGCTCGGCCACCGCGGTGACCGCGGGGTCGGGCACGTAACCCTCGATGTGCCGCTCATCGGGGCCGTTGTACTCGGAGAGGGGCCGGATCAGCGCATTCGAGGCCAGCTGCTCCATGATGTGCGCGGTCCAGCCCGTCACGCGCGCCGCGACGAACAGGGGCGTGAAGGTCAGCGTGTCGAAGCCCATCAGGTTGTACGCCGGACCGGACGGGTAGTCGAGGTTGGGGTAGATGCCCTTGCGGCCGACGAACTCGCTCTCGAGCGTCTCGTAGAGCGCCGCGACATCGGGCCGGTCGAAGTGCTCGACCAGCCGGTCGAGCGCGGCCTTCATCGTCGGCACGCGCGAGTCGCCGCGCTTGTAGACCCGGTGGCCGAAGCCCATGATCTTGCGCTTCTCGGCGAGCGCCTCGTCGAGCCACGGACCGACGTTCCCGGCCGTGCCGATCTCGTCGAAGATGTGCAGCACGGCCTCGTTCGCACCGCCGTGGAGCGGACCCTTGAGCGCGCCCACCGCGCCGACGACGGCCGAGTACAGATCGCTGAGCGTGGAGGCGATGACCCGCGCCGTGAAGGTCGAGGCGTTGAACGAGTGCTCGGCGTAGAGGACCATCGACTGGTTGAAGGCCTCGACGACGACCGCGTCGGCCTCCTCGCCGAAGACCATCCACAGGAAGTTCGCCGCGTAATCGAGGTCGTCACGGGGAGGGATGGGCTGCAGCCCGCGGCGCCGGCGCTGGCCGTAGGCCACGATTGCGGGGAGCACGGCGAACAGGTGGACGCTGCGCGCCAGGTTCTCCTCCGCGCTCCCACTCGCCACGAGCACCGAGCCGGTGCCGGCCAAGTCGCGCGCGCCGATCAGGCTGATCGCCGTGCGCATCTCGTCCATCGGGTGCGCGTCGACCGGCACGAGGTCGATCGCCGCGCGCACGTCGGCCGGCAGCGAGCGGTAGGAGCGCTCCGTCGCCCGCAACTGCGAGAGCTGCACCTCGGTCGGGAGCTCGCCGTGCCACAGCAGGTACGCCACGGCCTCGAACGGCTGCGTCGCCGCGAGCTCCTGCACCGGATAGCCGCGGTACAGCAGCGAGTTGGTCTCGGGATTGACCTTCGAGACCGCCGTGTAGTCGACGACGACGCCGGCGAGACCCTTCTTGATGTCGGGATCGCTCATGGGTTGCTCCTTTGCCTTTCCGGTCGTTGAGCGAGGAGCGAAGCGACGAGACGAAACGCGCTTCGTCTCGCTTCGCTCGCTCAACGACCGGTGGTGTCGATAGTGAAGTTGAAGACGTCCTGGTCGAAGTGGTTGTACTGCTCGTAGTCGATGAGGTCGTACAGATCGGCTCGGTGCTGCATCTCTCCGAGCTTCGAGGTGAGGTGCCCCTCGTCGACGAGCGTATCGAGCGCACGGGATGCCGCGCCCATCCCGATGCGCAGCAGCGACACCGGCCAGATCACGAGGTTGACGCCCACGTCGCGCAGCTGGTCGACGCTGAACAGGTCGGACTTCCCGAACTCGGTCATGTTGGCGAGGATCGGCACCTCGACTGCTGCCCGGATCGCGGCGAACTCCTCGAGCGAGCGCATGGCCTCCGGGAAGACGGCGTCGGCTCCGGCATCCACCAGCGCCTTCGCCCGGTCGATCGCGGCATGCATCCCCTCCACGGCCCGGATGTCGGTGCGCGCCATGATCAGGAAGTTCGGGTCGCGGCGCGCGTCCACCGCGGCGCGGATGCGCTTGATCGCGGTGTCCTCGTCCACGACCGACTTGCCGTCGAGGTGCCCGCAGCGCTTCGGGTTGATCTGGTCCTCGATGTGGGTGCCGGCGATCCCGGCGTCCTCGAGGGTCTGGATCGTCCGAGCCACGTTCATCGGCTCGCCGAACCCGGTGTCGGCGTCGATGATCGCCGGCAGATCCGTCATGCGCGCGATCTGCTGGCCCCGGCCCGCCACCTCGGTGAGCGTCGTGAGGCCGATGTCGGGCAGGCCGAGGTCGGCGGCGAGCACCGCGCCGGAGATATAGACGCCTTCGAAGCCCTTGCGCTCGATGAGCCGCGCCGAGAGCGGGTTGAACGCTCCCGGGAAGCGCAGCAGCTCCCCCGACGCGAGTCGCTCGCGGAAGAGGCGCCGCTTCTCGTGCGCAGGCACAGTGGAGTACAGCATCAGCAGACCCTCCCGCGCCAGCGGCGGTCGGAGATCCGCCCTGGCGTCGGAGGATTCAGCGAGAATCCTCCGACCTCGGCCGGATTCTCCGACGAACGCGCGTGAGATCGGCCCAGATACCCGAGGCGCGCCATCAGAACAGCCCCTTGGGCGCGGGCGCAGCCGCCAGAACGCCGAACTCGGCGACGATGGTGAGCTGCTGCACTTCCTCGGCACTGAGCTCGGGCAGCCGCTCGGCCAGGTCGAGGAATCGGTCGATCTCCTCGGCCGAGAGCACGGGCTCCGCGAGGATCCGGAACTTGCGGATGTAGTCCGCGCGGGCGAACGGCCGGGCGCCCAGGGGATGCGCGTCGGCCACCGCGATCTCGTCCTCGACCACGGTGCCGTCCGCCAGGGTGATGACGACGCGGCCGCCGAAGGCCTTCTCGTTCGGATCCTCGGAGTGGTAGCGGCGCGTCCACTCGGCATCCTCTGCCGTCGTGATCTTGTGCCACAGTGCGACGGTGTCCTCGCGGCCCGCGCGCTCCGGGGCGTACGAGTCGACGTGGTGCCAGCCGCCGTCCTGCAGCGCGACCGCGAAGATGTACGGGATCGAGTGGTCCAGCGTCTCGCGCGAGGCCCGGGGGTCGTACTTCTGCGGGTCGTTCGCGCCCGATCCGATCACGTAGTGCGTGTGGTGCGAGGTGTGGAGCACGATCGACTCGACGCCGGCCGGATCGACGACCTCCGGGTGCTCGCCGTGGAGGCGGCGCGCCAGGTCGATCCAGGCCTGCGCCTGGTACTCGGCCGAGTGCTCCTTCGTGTAGGAGTCCAGGATGCCGCGCTTGGGCTCGCCCGCGCTGGGAAGCGGCACCTCGTACGAGGCATCCGGTCCGTCGAGCATCCAGGCGATGACGCCGTCCTCGCCCTCGTAGATGGGGCTCGGCGAGGTCTCACCGCGCATCGCGCGGTCCACGGCCTCGACGGCCATCTTGCCGGCGAAGGCCGGGGCGTGCGCCTTCCAGGTCGAGATCTCGCCCTTGCGCGACTGGCGCGTGGCGGTGGTGGTGTGCAGGGCCTGGCCGACGGCCTGGTAGATCGTCTCGACGTCGAGTCCGAGGAGCGTGCCGATGCCGGCGGCGGCCGACGGGCCGAGATGGGCGACGTGGTCGATCTTGTGCTTGTGCAGGCAGATGGCCCGCACGAGGTCGATCTGGATCTCGTAGCCCGTGGCGAGCCCGCGCACGAGCGCGGCCCCGTCGGAGCCGACGTGCTGCGCCACCGCGAGGATCGGCGGGATGTTGTCGCCCGGGTGCGAGTAGTCGGCCGCCAGGAACGTGTCGTGGTAGTCGAGCTCGCGCACCGCGACCCCGTTGGCCCACGCGGCCCACTCCGGCGACGTGCGCCGCTCGAGGGGGCAGCCGAACACGGTGGCGCCCTGGCCGCCGACCGACACGGCGTGGTCGAGGGCCTGCTGGCGGGCGGCGCTCACAGGTGCACGGGTGAGGGATGCCGCGGCCACGGCGGCGTTGTCGATCACGCGGTTGATGATCATGTCGACGACGTCGGCCTCGACCTCGACCGGGTCGGCGGCGATCTCGGCGATCCGCCAGGCGAGCTGGCCCTCGCGAGCCAGGTTCTCGTCGCTGCGGTGGACGCGGAGGTGATGGATGACGGTCATGACGAGCCTTTCGTCGTAGCGTGCAGGGAGTCGAGGATGTTCGAGAGCGCGTTGTGCAGGTGCACGTGCGTGGCGTGTGCGGCCAGGTCGGCGTCGCGGGCGGCGATCGCCGAGGCGATCAGGCGGTGCTCCGCGACGGATGCCGCGAGCCGGTCGGGGTTGTCGCGGGCGAGTCGCCGCACCCGCACGAGGTGGGTGCGGACGGTGCGGAGCGCGGCGGTCAGGTAGTCGTTGGAGACGGCCTGATCGAGCTGCCGGTCGAACCGGCCGATGAGGGCGTAGTAGGCGTCCCGGCCGTCGGGCCCGGCGAGGTCTGCCTCGGCGAACCCGCGCGCGAGCTCGGCGAAGGCCGCGGCATCCCCCCGCTCGGCAGCGAGCCGGGCCGCGGATTCCTCGAGGGCGCGACGCACCTCGAAGATCTCGCGGATGTCGTCGGCGTCGATCGCCGTGACCACGGTGACGCGCGGAGACTGCTGGGCGACCAGACCGTCGGCGGCGAGACGCCCGAGCGCCTCGCGCAGGGGCGTACGGCTGACGCCGAGGCGGGCGGCCTGCTCGACCTCGCCGAGCACGGCGCCCGGGGACAGCGCTCCGCCCTGGATCTCGTCGAGGAGGGTCGCATAGGCCCGATCACTGGCTCGCATCGCCGACACACCTCCTCGCTGCAACCGGCTCATTGTATACATAAGACCACCAGGAAGGCCAGCCATCGCCTCAGCCGCTACGCCTGGTATACATAGCGCACACCTCGCCTCCGCGACCGTTCGACACAGTATTCACAAATTCGTGAAACGGGCGTACGCTCCCGGCATGACCACCGTCATTCGCACCGCCGGACTCACCAAGCACTACGGCAGGGTCCACGCCCTCGACGGACTCGATCTCAGCGTCGACGCCGGGCAGATCCACGGCTTCCTCGGTCCGAACGGTGCGGGCAAGTCCACCACCATCCGCGTCCTGCTCGGCCTCGCCCGAGCAACCGGCGGGGAGGCGACGGTCTTCGGAGGCGACCCTTGGCGCGACGCCGTCGCCCTGCACCGGCGCATCGCGTACATCCCGGGCGACGTCAGCGTCTGGCCCAACCTCTCCGGCGGCGAGGCGATCGACCTGCTGGCGCGCCTGCGCGGCACGGCGCGCACCAGCCCGGCATACCGGGCCGAGCGGGAGCGCCTGTGCGAGGCCTTCCAGTTCGATCCGCGCAAGAAGGGCCGCGCCTACTCCAAGGGCAATCGCCAGAAGGTGGCCCTGATCGCCGCATTCGCGGTGCCGGCCGAGCTCTACATCCTCGACGAGCCGACGAGCGGGCTCGACCCGCTGATGGAGGTCATGTTTCGCCGCGAGATCGCCCGCGTGCGCGCGGCCGGGGCGACCGTGCTCCTGTCGAGCCACATCCTCTCGGAGGTCGAGCAGCTCTGCGATCGCGTCTCGATCATCCGGGCCGGGCGGATCGTCGAATCGGGGACGCTCACGGAGCTCCGCCATCTCACCCGCACCGAGGTCTCCTTCGAGGGAACGGATGCCGCGGCCGCCGCCGGTCTCGACGGCGTCCACGACGTCGTGGCCGAGGAGGGCCGAGTGCGGTTCACCGTCGACACCGACACCGTGCCGGCGCTGCTTCCCGCCCTCGCCGCGCGCCACGTCGCCGGGCTCCGGATCGAGCCGCCGTCGCTCGAGGAGCTGTTCCTGCGGCACTACGGCGACGACCTGGCGGCGCTGGAGGGCAACGGGCGATGAGCCGCTTCGGCACGCTGCTCGGCCAGCGGGTGCGCCGGGACTGGCGCCAGCTGCTCCTGTGGACGGTGGGGACGGCGCTCCTCGCGTACCTGTCGTACGTGGGTGTGGCCGAGTCGTACGGGACCGAGCAGGACCGCACGTCGCTGCTCGCCGCCGCTCTCGCCAATCCGGTGATCCTGCTGTTCCGGGGGCTCCCGTCGGGGACCGACGCGGGCGCCTTCATGGTGTTCCTCATCTTCCCGTGGCTCGCGCTCCTCGCTGCGCTGATGAGCACCTTCCTCGCGGTGCGCCACACCCGCGGCGACGAGGAGTCCGGCCGCGCGGAGCTCGTGGCGGCGACTCCCGCCGGCCGCACTCTCCCGCTGCTCGCCACCGCCGTCCACGGCCTGCTCGCCAACGCGCTGCTCGCCGCGCTGGTCGCGGCGGCGTTCCTGTCGGTGGGCCTCGAGGTCGAAGGCTCGCTCGTGGCGGGCGCGGCTGCCGGCGCGGTCGGGGTGGCCTTCCTCGGTGTCGGGCTGTTCGCCGCCCAGCTCATGCGCACTTCCCGCGGCGCAAACTCGGTCGCCGTGTGGGCCACCCTCCTCACCTTCCTGATCGCGGGCATCGGCAATGCGATCGGCACACCGAGCGACGACCTGACCCGGATGGAGAGCTCGTGGCTGACCTGGCTCTCGTCCTTCGGCTGGGCCGAGAACACGCGCGCCTTCGCGGACGACGCGTGGTGGCCGCTGGCGCTCTGCGTCGGCCTCGGCCTCGTGCTGGCCGTTGTCTCGGTGGCTCTCGTGTCGGCGCGCGACCTGGGCGAGAGCTTCGTCGCCGAGCGGCCGGGCCGTGCCTGGGCGTCAGCCGCGCTCTCGTCGCCGACGGCACTGGTGTGGCGCGTGACGCGCGGAGCCATCGTCGGCTGGACGGTGGGCGGGCTGCTCACCGGGCTCCTCTCGACCTCGCTCGCCTCGATCGTGAGCGAGATCAGCGCGGAGAATCCCTCCGTCGCGCAGATCCTCGAGCAGATCTCGGGCGAGGGCGACATCGAGCAGGGCACCGTCACCACGTTCTTCACGATGCTCGGCGTGCTCGCGGCCTGCTGCGCGGTGCAGATCGTGTGCCGTGCGCGGCAGGACGAGGCGCACGGCACGGCCGAGCCGGTGCTGGCGGCACCCGTCGCCCGCACACGGTGGCTGGGCGGGTACCTCCTGGTGGCCTTCGCCGGCATCGTGCTGGTCGTGGCGGCGGCGATCGCGGGTGCAGCCGGAGGCATCGCCGGACAGGACGGTGACTGGGACCTCATGGGCGACGTGCTCGTCGCCGGCGCCGGGCAGGTGGCCGCGGCATCCGTCTTCCTCGTCGTCACGGCGCTCGTGTTCGTCCTCGCCCCGCGGCTCACCATCGCCGTGGGCTGGTCGCTCGTCGTGCTGGGGATGACGCTGGGCCTGTTCGGTCCGCTGTTCGGACTTCCGGAGTGGCTCACGCACCTCTCCCCCATCGCCGTCACGCCGTTCATGGACGGCGATCAGCTCGACGTGCGGGGGCTGTGGTGGCTGGTGCTCGCCGCCGCCGCCGGGGTCGCGGCATCCCTCGCCCTCATGCGACGCCGGGAGCTGGCGACCGGTGACTGAGCACCCCGGGGTCGAGGCCGCCGAACAGGCGGCAGCCATGCTCGCGGCAGCAGGCATGGCCCGCATGCCCGCCCGCGTGATGATGGCGCTGGTGGGCTCGCCCGACGAGGGGTACACCGCCGCCGAGCTGGCCGACCGCCTCGGCGTCTCGGCGGCCGCCGTGTCGGGCGCGGTGCGGTACCTCGTGACGATGCGCTTCATCCAGCGGGTCTCCCGCCCGGGCGACCGCCGCGATCGCTACGACCTCGTGGACGACGCCTGGGCCGGCATGATCACCGCGAACGCTCCCCTCTACGCGAGCCTGGCGGCGCAGATGGAGAGCATCGCCGACGAGAACGCCGATGCCCCCATCTCGGTCGCGCGGGCACGCGAGGTCGCCGACTTCCTGCGCTACCTCGCCGAGCGGATGCCCCGGCTCATCGATGACTGGCGGGCCGACCGCCGGGGCGACGACGGGTAGCCTTGCCCGAGTGACTGACGCCCCCCGCTACATCGTGGCCACCGACGGCGCCTGCAAGGGCAATCCCGGACCGGCCGGCTGGGCGTGGGTCGGCGAGGACGGCCACTGGGCCGCCGGGTCGGTCCCCGTCGGCACCAACAACATCGGCGAGCTGCTCGGTCTCCTCAAGGCCATCGAGGATCACCCCGACGTGGAGAACCTCGTCGTGCAGGCCGACTCGAAGTACGCGATCGACACCTATACGAAGTGGATGGACGGCCACCGCCGCCGCGGCTGGAAGACATCGACGGGTGCCCCGACGAAGAACATCGACCTGCTCGAGCAGCTGATCGTCGCCCGCGACGCGCGTCGCGCGGTCGGTTTGCCGGATGTCGTGCTCGAGCACGTGCGCGGGCACTCGGGCCACGTGCTCAACGCGTGGGCCGACGAACGCGCGGTGCGCGCGTCCGAGCATGCCGCGAAGGGCATCGCCAGCGCCTGGTCGTCGCTGGGCGGCAAGGAGCTGCTCGACGTCTCGGCGGCACCGAAGAACGGGCGCTGAGCGCACCGTTGAAGCCAGCGAACTGAAGGAGATCCCATGCGCGCCATCGTCCAGCACCGGTTCGGAGACCCCGCCGACGTCCTCGCCGTAGAGGAGGTGGCACTGCCCGAGCCCGGACCGGGGCAGGTGCGCCTCAAAATCGTGCTCTCGCCGATCCACAACCACGACCTGTGGACCGCCCGCGGCTCCTATGGCGTCGTTCCCGAGCTGCCCGCACGGGCGGGGACCGAGGCGGTCGCGCTGGTCGATGCCCTCGGCGAGGGTGTGACCGGGCTCGCCGTGGGTCAGCGCGTCGCCACCGGCGGCACGTTCGGGGTGTGGGCGGAGTACGTGCTCGCCCCGGCGGGCGGGCTCATCCCGGTGCCGGAGGGCGTGCCCGAAGAGGTGGCGGCCCAGCTCGTCGCGATGCCGTTCAGCGCCATCAGCCTCATCGACCAGCTGGGGCTGGGCGAGGGCGACTGGCTCGTGCAGAACGCTGCGAACGGCGCCGTCGGGCGTCTCGTCGCACAGCTTGCCGCGGCACGGGGACTCAACGTCGTCGGACTCGTGCGCCGATCCGCCGCCGTCGCCGAGCTCGCGGCGCAGGGCATCTCGGGCGTGGTGGCCACCGATGTCGAGGGCTGGCGAGACGAGGTGCTCGCGCTCACCGGCGGCGCCGCCATCGGCGTCGGCGTGGACTCGGTCGGCGGCGCCGCGAGCGGCCAGGTGCTGTCGCTGCTCGGCGACGGAGGCAGCCTGGTGGTCTTCGGCGCCATGCAGTCGCCGATCCTGCAGCTGCCCGTCGGCGACATCATCTTCCGCGACTTGACGGTACGCGGGTTCTGGGGCTCCACGGTCGGGGCGCGCATGGCCGCCGACAAGCGCGGTGCGCTATTCGGCGAGCTCATCACCCGCATCTCCTCGGGCGCGCTGACGCTGCCGGTGTCGGCGACGTACGGCCTGGACGACATCGCCGCGGCGGTCGCGGCCAACGCGGAGCCGGGCCGGGTCGGAAAGGTGATGCTGCGGCCCTGAGCAGCGTGGCGGTCCGGCGCGTTCCGTCCCGTCGCTCCGCTCGCAGCGAGCCGGAGCGCGTCCCTCAAGCGCGGGCGTCGGCGAGGTGCTGCTCGAGCGCGTCGAGCGCGGGGCGCTGGCCCTTCACGAGCTTCTCGCGGGCGTCGGGCAGCGGCATCCACTCGACCCTGTCGACCTCGGGGAACGACGCCGTCTTCCCCGACCGCGGCGGCCACTCCAGTTCGAACTCGCCGTACTCGAGCCCCTCGAGGGGGAAGTCCGCGCCGTCGGCCACGAACACCGTGACGCGCTTGCCCGACGAGTAGGCGAAGGTCCCGAGCTCGGCGTACGGCCCCTCGGGCGGATCGATGCCGAGCTCCTCGCGGAACTCGCGCCGGGCCGCATCGAGCGCCGGCTCATCGCCCTCGTCGAACTCGCCCTTCGGCAGCGACCAGGCGCCGGCATCCTTCGCCGCCCAGTACGGCCCGCCCATGTGCGCGATGAGCACCTCGGGGTCGGGGCCGAGCCGGTAGAGCAGGATGCCGGCGCTCGTGGTCGCCACGGACGTCAGACCACTCGCGACTTCGGCGACACCGTGTAGGTGTCCTCGGGGTCGTCGTTCACGGCGCCGGCCAGCGCGGTGTCGATCGCCGCCATCGTGTCGGCGTCCAGGACGACGCCCGAGGCCTTGACGGTGTCGGCGAGCTGCTCGGGACGGGATGCCCCCACCAGCGCGGCGGCGACGTTCTTGTTCTGCAGCACCCACGCGATCGCGAGCTGCGGCATCGAGAGACCGGCGTCCGCCGCGATGGGCTTGAGCCGCTGAACGGCCTCGAGCACCTCGTCGCGGAGGAAGCTCTTGATGAAGCCGGCGCCGCTCTTCTCATCGGTCGCGCGGGAGCCCTCGGGAACCGGCTGACCCGGCAGGTACTTGCCGCTCAACACGCCCTGCGCCATCGGCGACCACACGATCTGCGAAATGCCGAGCTCTTCCGACGCGGGCACGACCTTGCCCTCGATCACTCGCCAGAGCATCGAGTACTGCGGCTGGTTCGAGATGAGCTGGATGCCGTAGCTCTTCGCCAGAGCGTGGCCCTCGCGCAGCTGCTCCGCCGTCCACTCCGAGACGCCGATGTACAGCGCCTTGCCCTGACGGACCACGTCGGCGAAGGCTTGGAAGGTCTCCTCGATCGGCGTCTCGTAGTCGTAGCGGTGCGCCTGGTAGAGGTCGACGTAGTCGGTGCCGAGGCGCTGCAGCGAGCCGTTGATGGACTCCATGATGTGCTTGCGGCTTAGGCCGGTGTCGTTGGCCCCGCGAGGGCCGGTCGGCCAGTAGACCTTGGTGAAGATCTCGAGCGACTCGCGGCGCTGCCCGGCGAGCGCCTTGCCCAGCACCGTCTCGGCCGCGGTGTTCGCGTACACGTCGGCGGTGTCGAAGGTCGTGATGCCGGCATCCAGCGCCGCCTGCACGGTCGCGATCGCCGCCGAGTCATCGACCTGCGAGCCGTGCGTCACCCAGTTGCCGTACGTGATCTCCGAGACCTTGAGACCGCTGTTGCCGAGATATCGATAGTTCACCATCCCTCAACGCTAGCGGCGAGCGGATGCCGCGGGCCGGGGTTTACGCGGTGCGCGGACAGTGCTACCGCGCCAGGGCCGTAGCGGACACATCCCGCGCGGTGCCATAGTGACTCATCGCGACATCGGGCCGAACGGACCTTGTCGTCTGATGTTCTGCAACTGGGGTTGCACTGGGGAGCGGGCCGCATGGACGCGCGCGTTTCGGGGAACGACCTCGCCGTCCGCGTGCTCGCCGAGCATCGCGAACCGGCGGGGGCGGTGCGGCGCGCCCGCGCCGCCGATCCGGCACGGCACGGTCGACCCCTCCCTGTGCGCCGCCGATCGCCATTCCCTCGCGCAGTTCCCGAGCCTGTCACCCCGAAGTGAGGCCTCTCGCCATGAGCACGACCACCATCACCCGCCGCCGCGTGCTTCGACCGGTCGCGATGGGCAGCAGCATCCTGTTCGTGGCATCGGGTCTCGTCGCGATCGCGACGGCCACGCCCGCAGCGGCCGCGGATGCCGAGGCGTTCCTGGTATCGCGCGTCGACGCGGGAGCCTCGACCCAGCCCTACCTCACCGCCGACGCACAGCACGTCGCCTTCGTCTCGACGGCGACCGGCCTGGCACCCGGCGACACCAACGGGGTCGCGGACGTGTTCCTCAGCACCGCGATCCCGGGCTCGGGCGATCCGTTCAGCGGCCCGGCGACGCGGGTGAGCGTGCCCGACCCGACCACCGGCGAGAGCCAGGCGAACGGGCCGAGCGGTGAGCCGGTGGTCAGCGCCGACGGCCGCTACGTCGTGTTCTCGAGCACGGCGACGAACCTGGTCCCCGGCTCGTTCACCCCCGGACGTCGCCACGTGTATCTGCGCGACACCGTCGTCGGCACGACGATCGTCGTCGACGCCGTCGCGGGGGGCGAAGCCGACGGCGACTCCCATGGCCCCGACATGAGCGACGACGGCGGCTCGATCGTATTCGAGTCGGCCGCGACCAACCTGAGCGGCGTCGGCGCCGACGGGAACGGCGCGCCCGATGCGTTCTTCGCCGACCTCGACGCCGACGACGACGGCGCGCGCGGCGATCTCGCGCTCACGCGCTTCCTGCCGACGCAGACCGTCGCGGGCGGCACCGGCGACCCCCAGATCAGCGGCAACGGCGAGTACACCGTGTTCACCTCTCGGGTCGACTCGCTGTCGAGCGTCACCAGCTCGTCCCTCGCCGGCGCGAAGAGCCTCGTGTACCGAGGGCGCGGCGCGCATCCGGACAGCACGAATTTCTTCGAGAAGATCGCGACCGACGCCGTGCAGCCGACGATCGACGCGCTGGGATCGGCGATCGCCTACGTCGACAACGACAGCTGCGGGCAGCTGCCGACGATCGTGGCGACCTCCATCGAACCGGAGCGGACGGAGTTCTCGGTCGAGCACAGCGTCGCGGTCGGCACGGCGGGCATCGACCGCAGCGTGGGGTACGTCGAGGCTCCCGTCATCTCGGCCGACGGCACGACCGTGGTGTGGCAGACGACGCAGCCGTCCACGGGCGCTCCGGCTCTGGCCGAGCCGGTGGTGCGGCGGCAGCGGGTGCAGTGGGCCGACACGTCGGCCGCGATCCAGTGCAACGGCCCGCTCGCGCTCGACCACGATGACCTCGCCGCCGGCACCGGTCCGACGCTCTCGGCGTCGGGGCGGACCGTCGCCTACTCGGGTGCGTCCTCGGCTGCCCCTGGGGCCACTTCTTCCGCCCTCGCGATCGACACCCACAGCAACGCGGGCATCTCGGCCGGCACCGTGCAGGGCACCCTGGCGGTCCCCGGATTCATGACGTCGCTCGCGATCGCCGACATCCCGATCTCCGAGCTCCGCGATTACGCCGCCGTCCTCGCCGACGCACCGATCTACCGGCTCCCCATCTACCGCCTGCCCATCTACCGCCTCCCGATCTACCGGCTGCCGATCTACCGGCTGATGGTCGAGGACTCGCCGATCTACCGGCTCCCCATCTACCGCCTCCCGATCTACCGGCTCCCCATCTACCGGCTCGACATCCCGGGCGGGTGGACCGAGCTCCTCAGCGAGACGCCCTTCGCCGGTGAGCTCGAGCTCTCCGTGACCCTCGCCGAGGTGCTGGACTGGGCCGCGACGGCAGCCGCGGCGGCTCCTGACGGCTCACCGGAGACCGAGGCGAGGCGCGCCGCCGCACAGCGCATCCTCACGCTGTCGCTCGACGACGTGGATCTGACCGACAGTGGCATCAGCGGTCTGACGATCACGTCGCTGATCCTCGGAGGCGCCCCGCTGGGAAGCATTCCGATCGCGGGCGACGGCGATGACCCTATGGAGGAAGCCGGCGACGACTTCGTCCCGCGGTGGCAGTCGCGCGTGCAGGCGCAGGGCCTGCCTTTCACCGTCGAGACGACGACCGTGCTCGCCGATGTGGACGCGATCGGCCTCGACATCGGCCGCACGGGCATCGAGGACGTGCCTTTGGGAAGCCTGCCGATCGACGCCACGCTCTTCAGCGAGATCCGCATGAACGACCTCTTCCTCACCTCGACCCCGCTCGGCGCGGTGCGCCTGGACTCCCTCTCCGGGGCGACGCGCGCTGCCCTGGTCGGCGCCGGCTCCGCCGCGGTCACGCTCGCGGACGCCGAAGGCGCCTTCCTGACCGATGCGGCTCTGGACGTGCTGGCCGCGGAGACGCCCGACGACATCACGGTGGGCGACCTGCTCTTCTCGATGCTCGATGCCGAGAGCTACCCGTGGGAGCAGATCGCTCCGAGCGCGATCGACCCGACCCTGGCCCTCGAGCAGTCGCCGGGGCGCGAGTGCGACGGGCTCCGACCGTGCTCGCCGACCGCGTCGTTCCGCTTCACCTTCGATCCCGGCCCCGGTGAGACGACGACATTCCGCGCGCCGACGGCGACGGTGCAGCTGCCCGCCGGCACCACCTCCGAAGAGGTCGAGGCGGCCGCCTCCGGCCCTCGGACGAGCGCGGCGCTCAGCGACTACACCGGGCCCGTGCAGCGGGACGACGGTCTCACGCGATTCCCCCTGCCCGACAGCGTCGGAGGCACGGTCATCGAGTTCCGGGTGGCGTACAGCGCCACGTCGCAGCCGAGCGAGTCGAGCGCCACCGCGGTGCTGACCGTCGGCGACCGCACCACCGAGCCGGCGGCGCTGTACTCGTATCCGAGTGTCCGCGACTTCGACGACGCGCGCCACAACCGCATCGGCGGCGCATGGGCTGACCCGAATCGGACCCCGACAATACTGCGGGAGGGCAACATCTACTACGAGTGGATCGCACCCCAGTTCATCGAGAACGACGACGACACCGGGGAGCGCTACTACGGCCCCGCCGAGGACGAGGACTGGTACCTCGTCGATGCGCCCGCGCCCGGGAAGCGGCTCGTCATCTCCACCAACGCCGCAGACGGTCAGATCTCGGTCGGGCTCTACCGATCATCGGACCCGGTGGCCGAGCTCGGCACGGCGTCGGCCGGTGCCGCTCCCGGAACCGGCGTGACCGAGCAGTCCGGCGTCGGCTCCGACGCCGAGAGGGGGGCGGATGCCGGAACCGCCGTCGAGGGCCGGACGCTGGTAGACCAGGCCGTGGTCGGAGGCACCGGAAGCGCCGAGGTCGAAGCCGCATCGACCGACGCCGCCGCCGGAGAGCAGCTCCTCGTCCGCGTCACGAGCGGGAACGGCGAAGCCAGCTCGTCCCTGTACTCCCTGCGGGTGCGCCTCGTGGACGAGGCGGTCGAGACGACGTGCACCCCCTGGACGCTCCCGGTCGGAGCGAACGGCGCCGTCGGCGCCAGCCAGTCGGTGACCGGCGACACGAACACCATCTACCTCTTCGATCAGAAGCGGTTCGGCGACACCTACGGGGCCTCGGCCGCGCAGGAGGTGCGCGCCGCCCTCGAAGGGCTCGATTCCCCGGCCGGTGCGACCGACAGCGCGTTCGTCCGGGGCGCCGTGCTGTCCATCGACTCGGACTCCGGCGTCGCGACGGCGCGAGCCGCCCTGGACGCGAACCCCTGCTCGATGTCCGCCCGCGGAGCGTGGGTCTCCGCCGTGAACACCTTCGTCGCGCAGGAGATCGGCACGGAGCGTGCCCACATCTCGTCGATCGTCCTGGTCGGCGCGGACGACATCGTGCCGTTCGCGCCGGTCGCTCAGAACACCGCCCAGTTCAACGAGGCCAGCCACGCGGCCGAACTCCGGCTGTCCGTCCCGCGAGCCGGCGGCGCCTGCCTCCCTCAGGTCGAGCCGGGGACGCTGGACCCCTGCGCGACGCCGCTCTCCGCCGCGGCCGCGTCGAACGTCATCCTCAGCGACGACCCGTACGCACTGGCGCGGGCGTACGACTCGGCGGGCGGCCGGCTGTACGTCCCCAGCGTGGCGGTAGGGCGGCTGGTCGACACTCCGCAGCAGATCCTCCAGGCGATCGATCGCTTCCGCGCGAGCGACGGCGTCCTCCAGGCCGACTCGACGCTCACCGGCGGCTATGGCGCGTGGAGTGAGCTGCCCGACCTCGTGACGTCGAAGCTCGACTGGCGATCCCCCGCCGACACCGTGCTGCAGCAGCCCTGGTCGGCCACGACCCTGCTCTCCCAGCTGCTCCCGGCCGCAGAGGGGGCGCCGAGCCCCCGGGTCGTCTCCGTCAACACCCACGCCGACGAGACCCGCATGCTTCCCGGCATCATCGGAGCGGAGTCCGGCCGGTTCGCCGACGCGGACCTCTTCACCGCGGGCGGCCTCGACACGCTCCTCGACAAGCCCGACGGCGCCCTGGTGGACGAGCTGGGCGCACCGGTCGCCGTACGGGAGAAGCTCGCGGGCGCGCTGTTCTTCCTGATCGGCTGCCACGCCGGGAACAACCTGCCGACGGGGTACTACGGCGACACCGAGGACTGGGCCGATGTCTTCTCCGCCGCCGGCGGCTTCGTGGGGAACACCGGCTACGGCCTCGCCAACGGCACCTCGACGGCGCTCAGCGAGAGGCTTCTCGAGCTGTACTCGGACTGGGTGGGCGTCCGCACCGCGGCCGACGGCCCGACGGTCTCGGCGGCCGCCGCATTGACGTTCGCGAAGCAGTCGTACCTCGGGCGGCTCGGTCTGTACACCGGCTACGACGAGAAGGTGCTCATGCAGGCCGTGTACTACGGACTGCCGATGTACACCTTCGCGGACACACCCGGCGACCCGAAGCTCCTCCCCCTGCCGGCGATCCCGGCGGACCTCTCGCCCGTCGAAGACGGTGCCGGGCTGACAGCGGGCCTCCGAGCCGCGTCACTCTCGCTGCATCCGGCGTTCGAGACCACCACCGTGCCGGGCCCGGACGGTGACCCCGTCACCTATCTGACGGCCGACGATCAGGAGCCGCTCACGGCCGCCGGTCAGCCGGTGCTGCCCAAGGTCGTGTCGCGTCTTGAGACGGCCCCCGGCGGCACGGTGGCTCGCGGTGCGCTCATCACCGCGCTCTCCTCCGAGCTCGACCTCGACGATCTCGTCACCCCGGCGATCGCGGAGCCCGACGCGGGCGTCGCCCCCACGTCGGTCACCCGCAACGGCGTGGCGTTCCCCTCCACCTACGCGACGGTGACCAGGCAGGACTCGCCGGCCGGCCCGCTGGATCTGCTCGTCGTGACACCGGGCCGGGTATCGGCGGCTCTGGACGGCAGAGGCGTGATGGAGAAGTTCACCGACCTCGACCTCAGCGTCGTGTACGGCGCAGCGACCTCCACCGACCGGACGGCGCCGGTCGTCCGGTCGCGTGAGCTCCCGAGCGCCGGCGAGAGGTGGTTCGGCTTCGAACTCGACGGCACCGGGAGCACGGTCGAGACCGCCTTCCTCCTCGTGACGCCGGAAGGCAGCACCGGCGGGCCCCGAGCGTGGGAGCCGCTGCCGCTCATCGACCGCGGCGGCGGGCTGTGGGAGGCGAAGCTGACGATCGACGGTCCGGTGCGGTGGATGCTGCAGGCGGTCGACGCCGGCGGCAACGTGATGATCGAGACCTCGCGAGGACGCCTGGACGCCGCGGGTGCCCCGATGCCGGCCATCAGCGCCCTCGCCGGAAACCAGGTGCTTGCGCTCGGCGACCGCCTCGTGGAGAGCGTGACGATCGATGCGGCGGGAACGGATCCCTCGGCCTATACCGCGACGTACAACCTCACGCGCGCGGACGGCACGGTGGCGGCATCCGGTGTCGCGGCGATCACCACCACCCCGGACGGCACAGCGACCCGCGCGACGATCGACCGTGTCATGGCGGAGACGGGGAGCTTCGCCGTCTCGATCCGCGTCTGCCACGGCGGATCGTGCACAACGTCCGGGGCACTGACGCTGACGGTCGACCCGCCCAATGACGCCCCCGCGGCCACGGTGGACATCTCCAGCAGCGACGGCGGCATCGTCACGCCGGCCTCCGTGCTCACGGCCGTCGCCGCGAGCACCGATCCCGACTCGGACGATGTGAGCATGACCTACGCGTGGAGCCGCAACGGTCAGGCCTTCGGCGAGGGCATGGACGTGGTCGACCTCTCGAAGGCCGGTGCGGCACCGGGCGACGTGATCCGGGTCGTCGCGACGCCGAATGATGGTGCGACGGATGGTCATGCGGCGTTCGCGGAGGTCGTGGTGGCGGCCGAGGTGCCGTTGCCGACGATCGAGCTCGATGCGGTATCCGACGGGGTCCCCTACACCGAGGGCACCTGGGCCACCGACGAGGTGCTGGTGTCGTTCGCGTGCACCGGCACCGGGGTGGTCTGTCCCGACCCGGTCACCGTCACCACCGACACCCCCGGCACCCTGATCAGCCGCACCGTCACCGACACCCTCGGCCGGGAAGCGACCACGGCGATCACGGTCACGCTCGACCGGACCCCGCCCGCGCTGGCCCCCGTGGTCACCCCGGACCCGGTCGCCGTCGGCGGCACCGCCACCGCACGCGCCGGCGCGACCGACACCGGCTCCGGGATCGCCGAGCAGTCCTGCGACACCCCCGTCACCACCACCGCCGGGTCCCAGACCCTGAGCTGCCAGGCCACCGACACCGCTGGCAACACCAGCACCGCCACCGCCACCTACACGGTGGTCGCGCCGTCGGCGGCATGCCGCTCCGGCAGCCGGGTCGTGCTGCAGCCGGTCAACCCCGG
>NZ_JAXCWC010000001.1:0-568519 GCF_034045255.1 Microbacterium sp. CFBP9034 | reverse complement strand
CCAAGAAGGGCGTCGCCGTCAACGAGCTGCCGCTGCTGCTGCCCACCGTGAAACCCGTCTACGTGCCCCGCACCGGACTCTGGGCCGGCGCCATCGGCTCACTCAGCCTCACAGCCGGCCAGAAGCACACCTACCGCGTCTCCCTCGCCGACGGCACCTCCTTCACCTTCACCTTCGGAATCAAATGACCCCGGACGAGCACGAGCAGACGGGACATACGCGACGCCCCGCTTCGTCTCCGACGCCGCTCGCTGAGCGGAATCGGCGGCCCGACCGCCCCTCCCCGCCCGTAGCGGAGTCGTCGGGCACGGTGAGATAGTGGAGAGTCACGATCCCGGTGCTCTCCAGGCCGCGATCGCGTCGCGTTTCACTGGGGAAGCGGGTCGTATGGCAACGCGCGTTTCGGCGTCCGACCTCGTCCCCCGCCTGCTCGTCGAGCACGGTGGGCTGACGGGGCGTCAGCTGCGCGTGGACGGCACCGCCGTGCTCATCGACATTTCGGGCTTCACGACGCTGTCGGAGCAGCTCGCCGCTGCCGGCCGCGAGGGCACGGAGCAGCTGATCGCGACGCTCTCCCGCATCTTCACGGTGCTGCTGCCCGCGACCGACGACGGCGGCGACATCCTCAAGTTCGCCGGGGACGCGCTGTTCGTCCTGTTCCGCGGCGAGGACCACGCGAAGCACGCCGCCCACGCTGCCTGGAACATGAACCGAGTCCTCGCCGCGATCGGCGACATCCACCTGCCGGCCGCGCGCGCGCGACTGCGGATGTCGGTCGGGGTGCACACCGGAAGGTTCGAACTTCTGCTGACCGGCTCCGACTCGGTCAGCGTCGTGCTGGCCGGAGCCGCCACCGACCGCGTGCTCGAGCTTCAGGGCGCCGCCGCGGCCGGACGCATCCTCGTCAGCGCCGAGACGGCGGCTCAGCTGCCCCCTAAGCAGACCGCTCCCGAGGACGGTGTCGAGGGAGGATTCCGGCTGCTGCGGGCCGGCACGGTGCAGGCGCACTCGCTCCTGGCCCTGAACACCGGCAGCGCGTCGGGCGGCGAGCGCTTCCTCCCGAAGGCGTTCCGCCAGCGCCCCGACCTCCTCGGCGCCGAACCCGACCACCGCTGGGCGGCCATCGCGTTCGTGCAGGTCACCGGCCTTCCCGCCGAGCCGGGCGACGAGGATCTGGCGCGGATCGACGCCCTGACGGCGGTCGTCGAGGCAGCCCTCGCCGACACCGGCGCGACGCTCCTCGACGTCGATCCGGCGATCGGCGGCTACCGCTACTTCCTCACCGCCGGCTCGCCGACCACCACCGAGGACCCCGAGGGGCGACTCCTCACCGCCGTGCAGCGGATCGTCGCGAGCGACACCGGGCTCTCCGTGCGCGCCGGCGTGACTGCGGGCCGGGTCTTCTCCGGCTTCGTCGGCGCGATGAACCGTCAGACCTTCACGGTGATGGGCGACTCGACCAACCTCGCGGCCCGCCTGACGGCCCGGGCCGCCGAGGGCACGGTGCTCGTCACTCGAGCGGCACTCGAGCGCTCCGCCGTGGTGTTCGACGCCGAGGACGGCGGGGAGATCACCGTCAAGGGCAAGGCCGAGAAGATCCCGGTCGCGGTGGTCACGACACCGGGGCGCCGCCCCGACGGCGTCATCGGCGACATCCCCTTCCTCGGACGTGATGCGGAGCTCGGCCAGCTGATCGCGCTCCAGGATGCCGCGGCCACCGGCTTCGGCGGATCGATCACGGTCTCCGCGGGAGCGGGGCTCGGGAAGTCGCGTCTGCTGGCCACGGCCGTCGAGCAGTGCCCGCTCCCGGTGATCCGCGTGAACGGAGACCGCTTCGCCGGCGCGGCGTACCGGGCGCTGCAGGCGCTCCTGCGTCCTCTGCTCGGGATCGACGTCGAAGCTCCGGCCGACGTCGCCGGTGCTCAGCTCACCCGAGCAGTGGCGGGGCTGCGGCCGGCTCTGGCGATGTGGGTGCCACTGCTCGCTCCCATGGCCGGCGCCGACGTGGAGTCGACTCCTGCCGTCGACGCGCTCGACGACTCCTTCCGGCAGGAGCGCGCGCACGCGGTGCTCGGCCGCCTCCTGGAAGATCTGCTCCCCACGCCGACGTGCGTGCTCGTCGACGATGCCCATTGGATCGACGAGGCCTCGGCCGCTGCGCTCGCGCACGTCTTCTCCGGCGACATCGGCCACGCGGTGCTCGTGGCCCGCCGCGAGGTCGAGGGCGGGCTCACCCTCCCGGGCCGCGTGATCGAGCTCGGCGGACTTCCGGCCGACGCCGCGTCCGACCTCGTCGAGACCGTCGCCGGCCGCACGCTCCTGCCGTCCGACCTGGCGCCGATGCTCGCCCGGGCTGAGGGCAACCCCCTCTACCTGACCGAGCTCGCCGCGGCGTTCGGCTCCGGCAGCGAGGCGCTCGGCATCGAGCAACTCGTCGGCGAGCGCATCGACGCGCTCGCCGAGCAGGAGCGCGCCGTCGTGCGGCGGTCGGCCGTGCTCGGCTGGGGCGTGCCGGTCGGGCTGTTCGTCCGCTGGGTGGGCCCGCTGGAGCTCGCCGAGTCGGAGGGGGTCTCCGGCTTCCTCGAGCGCCTCGAGGACTCGGTGCGCTTCCGCAGCCCCCTCTTCCGCGACGTGGCCTACGAGCAGCTCAACTTCCAGACGCGACGCGAGCTCCACCGCGCCGTGGCCGCGGCGCTCGAGGTCGAGCCCGAGCTCGCGGCGGGGCCCGTCGAGCCGATGCTCGCGATGCACTACGAGGCCGCCGGCGACCTTCCGCGCGCCTGGCGCGCGGCCGAAGCCACCGCGAAGGCGGCCGAGCAGGCGTTCGCCGTGGAGGATGCCGTCGCCGCGTACCGCGTCGCCGTGGCCTCCGCGGCACGGAGCCGGCCGCACCCGCCCGAGCTGGGGGGACTGTGGCTCGGTCTCGCGCGCACCGCGGTGGCGAGCGGGCGCGCCGGTGAGGGGCTCGAGGCGTACGACCGGGCGCGCGCCCTGACGACCGATCCACTCGAGCGGGGTCGGATCGACCAGGACCGCGCCTATGCGCTGAATGTCCTGGGCCGGGCCGCCGACGCTGCCACGGCCGTGCGCGCGGCGCGGCGCATCGCGACCCGGGCGGGCGCCGACGGCCGGTCGCTGCTGGCGAGCCTTTCGGTGACCGAGGCGGGGCTGCGCCTGCGCCAGGCGAAGTGGTCCGACGCCCAGCTCCTCGCTCGCGAGGCGATCGACCTGCTCGACGGCGACGCGGCGACGGACGACGACCGGCGCATCCTGGCCGACGCCTTCCGCTACCACGACATCGCCGCGGGCGAGATCGACGGCGATGCTGCGATGACGCACCTCCAGCGCGCGCTCGACCTGTACGACCACATCGGCGACGAGCTCTCGCGCTCGAAGGTGCTGAACATCCTCGGCGCTCGCGCCTACTACCGCGGAGCCTGGACGACCGCGGCCGGGCTGTACGCGCAGGCGCAGGATGCCGCCGAGCGCGGCGGAGACGTCGTGGGCGCCGCCATCGAGGCCGCCAACGCCGCGGAGATCCTGATCGACCAGGGTCGCGTCGACGACGCGCTGCCCCTCCTCAAGTCGTCGCGCCGTGTCTTCCAGGGTTCCGACAACCCCTACCTGGTGTCGTTCGTGACCGGCTTCGAGGGACGCGCCCACCTCCGCGCCGGACGAGCGGATGCCGCGGCATCCGCTTTCTCGATCGCCGCCGCCGGATTCGCCGCCCTCGACGACGCCGACGGCGTACTGGATGTCAGCGCGCGCCGGGTCGAAGCGCTGCTTGAAGCGGGGATCGAGACGGCTGCGCGGGAGACCCTCGCCGGTCTGGGGTCCGTGCCGCCCGCCGGATCTGCGGCGAGCCTGGTGCTGCGCCTCCGGGCGCGACTGGCGGCAGCCGACGGTGACGGCGAAGCGGCGCGCGACCTCGCTCGCTCGGCCGCGGACGCCGCCGGACCCGTCATGTTCGAGCGCGCCCTGAGCCTTGCCGAGCTCGCGCGCGCGAGCGGTCCCGACGGCGCCCTGCTGCTCGCCGAGGCCGAGACCATCCTCGGCGAGCTCGGTGTCATCGACATCCCTTCCGTTCTCGCCCCGCACGCCGCCCTCGCCCCCCGTCCCGCACCCGAAGCAGAGACCTCACCATGAACGCAGTCGCACGGCATCGACGACCGGCGCGCAGCGCGGTCGGACTCTTCGCGGTGGCGACCCTGGTCGCCGCGGGGATGGTGAGCCTGCCGGCGAGTCCTGCCGCGGCCGACATCGCCCCGCTCCCGCCCGAGGCCGACGTGTACCTGGTCTCGCGCACCGATCAGGGCGTGTCCGGCTCGCCGTACCTGACGCCCGACGGCCAGAAGGTGGTCTTCGTCTCGACCGCCGAGGACCTCGCCCCGGGCACAGCGCCCGAGACGCCGAACGTCTTCTTCTCGACGGCGATCGAGGGCTCCGGCGACCCGTTCTCGGGAGCGGCGCAGCTGGTCAGCGCCCCCGACGCCTCGTTGCCCCAGACGCCCGCGAACGACATGAGCTACGACCCCGTCGCGAGCGCCGACGGCCGCTTCGTCGCATTCGTCAGTCACGCGACGAACCTCATCCCGGGCGGGTCGACGGCCGGGCGCAGCGGCGTCTACGTGCGCGACATGCTGACCGGCGCGACGACCCGCGTGGACCCGGGCGTCGAGCCCGACGGCGACTCGTACGACCCCGACCTCAGTGACGACGGCCGCTACCTGGTCTTCACGTCTGAGGCGACCAACCTCTGGGCCGAAGACACCAACGGTGCGCCCGACGTGTTCGTCGCGGACCTCGATCCCGCGGGCGACGGCGCGCGCGGAGCTCCCTCGATCCGCAGGCTGAGCGGCGGCAACAGCATCCCGGGTGGTCTGTCCGAACCCGCGATCAGCGGCAACGGCGAGCACATCGTGGTGACCGCCCACGTCGAGAGCCCGCAGTCGACCGAACTGCCCACCGGCACGCCGTCCCTGTTCCTCTTCCCCCGCGGGGCCGACTACCGGTTCACCACGCTTCTCAAAGGCGCCCACGAGGGCGATCTCGACGCGACCGGCAGAGAGTTCGCCGCGATCGCGGACGACTGCGGCGGCGCTCCTGCCGCGGTGGTCGGGACGCTGGACCGCAACGACGAGGTCTACATCACGAGTGTGGGAACGACCCTCGTCGACCGCAGGGTCGGCGAGGTGCACTCGCCGGCGATCTCGGCCGACGGGTCGGCCGTCGCCTACGCCACGACCCAGCCCGTGATGTTCTCGAGCCCCGACCCCGCGGCGCTGGCCGAGCCGGTGATCCGCGTGTCGAAGGTCGGCTGGCTCGATGCCACGCGCGGCGACCCCGACTGCGTCGGCGAGCACGGCAGCAACTCGGCGGTGGAGCTCGCGGCCGGTGGCGCGCCCAGCCTCTCGGCGACGGGACGCACGGTCGCGCTGGCCGGTCCGAGCGACATGAGCGGTGCCCCGAGTGCCGTGGTGGCCATCGACACCCACTCGCACGACGGCCTCTCGGTGACCGAGACGATGGGGCAGCTCTCGGCCCCCGGCTTCATCACGAGTGCGGACATCTCCGACATCCCCGCGTCGGCCGTCGCCGACTACGCCGCGGCGCTCGCGAACGCGCCCATCTACCGGCTGCCCATCTATCGCCTCCCCATCTACCGTCTCCCGATCTACCGTCTCCCCATCTACCGGCTGATGATCGGCGATTCGCCCATCTACCGGCTCGATGTCGCGGACTCGCCGATCTACCGGCTGCCGATCTACCGGCTTCCCATCTATCGGCTGCCGATCTACCGACTCGACATTCCCGGAGGGTGGACCGAGCTGCTCGCGGGCACGAAGTTCGCCGGCGACCTCGCGCAGAGCGTCCTGCTGGCCGATGTGCTCGAGTGGGCGAACGAGCTCCTCGCCGGCGAGGGCGGCGACCCCGCAGAGCGCGCGGCCGCCCAGCGCATCCAGAGCCTCACGCTCAGCGACGTCGGGCTGGAAGGCACCGGCATCGACGCGCTGTCCCTGGCCTCGATGGTGCTCGGCGGCGCCGCCCTCGGTGACGTCGAGATCGACGGGACGACCGGGGATGCCGTACTCAAGCGTTGGCAGGACATCGTCGACGCACAGGGGCTCGCGGTCACCCTCGACGAGCTGACCACCCTGGCCGAGCTGGATGCCGCCGGGCTCGCCGTCGACCGCAGCGGCGTCGACGCGGTGATCGCGAACACGCTGCCCGTCGACGACACGCTGCTCGACGGCATCCCGCTCATTCCGGCCTCCGACGGCACCCCTGGCCTGCAGTTCGAGGGAACTCCGCTCGGCGAGGTCGACGTGACCGACTTGAGCTCCGCCGCCTATGAAGCGATCTTCGGGGAGGGCGCGCAGCATTCGGGCACCCTCGCGGAGAACGTCGCGGCGATCCTGCCGACGGCGACCACGGCCGATCTCGCGGCGGGAGCCCCGGACGAGGTGACTCTCGGGACGATCCTGCTGTCGCTGCTCGAGAGCGCCGATTACCCCTGGGAGCAGATCGACCCGGCCGTCATCCCCGCCGATGCGCCGACGGAGCAGTCCCAGCCGGGGTTCTGGTGCAACGGCGAGGACCGATGCGGCCCCTTCGTGCAGTACCAGTTCTCGTTCGACCCGGGGCCCGGACAGCCCACCGTCTTCCGTGCCCCGACCGCGTCCATCCAGCTCCCCGGCGGGACGCTGTCGGAGCGGATCACGAGCGGCGGCTCCGGGCCGTCGTTCGCCCAGGCCGCGAAGGACCCGTACGAGGGACCCGTGCTCAACGACGGGTCGACCGTGACCTTCCCCCTGCCTGACACCGCGGGAGGCACGGTCCGCGAGTTCACGGTCGAGTTCACCGAATTGCGGCGCCCCGGATCGTGGCAGTCGAGGGGCACGCTGACGAGCGGTGACACGACGGCGGAGACATCCCTCTTCATTCCGCTGGCCGACGAGTACGAGAACCTCGACGCGCAGGCGAACAACCGCACGCCCGAGGGAACGTGGGTGACGTCCACCGAAGCCGGTGGTGGGGTGGTGCTGCGCCCCGGCAGCGTCTACTACGAATGGGTCACGCCGTACAACATCCGGTTCGACGAGGACGCGAATGAGCGCTACCCCGGTCCGGCCGACGACGAGGACTGGTTCCTGGTGGATCCGCCGGCACCCGGCAAACGTCTCGTGATCTCGACGAATGCCTCCGACGGGCAGCTCGCGATCGCGCTGTTCAAGCCGACTCCCACGACGACACCGCTGGGCGTCGGGTCGCAGGGCGCCGCGCCCGGCCGCGAAGTGGCGGAGCAGAACTCCCGCGACGCGGGGGCACCCGCCGAGTCGGGGGCCGATGCCGCCGCTTCGACGGCCGACCACGTGCTCGTCGACCAGGCTTCGGTCGGCGGCGACGGCACCGCCACCGTCGAGGGCGGTTCCGCGACCGTCGACGGCACCGACCGATGGCTGGTGCGCGTCACGAGCGGAACCGGCGAGGCCGGCAAGCAGCTCTATTCGCTGCGCGCCGCCTACGAGGACGAGGCGCCGGAGCAGTCCTGCCCGGCGTTCGCGCCGCCCGTCCCGCTCGACCCCGAGTGGACGCCGCCGCTCCTCGACGAGGTCACCGCCGTCACGGCGGCGACGAACACGCTGTACGTCACCGACATCACCCGCATGCGTCAGCTCCACGGGAAGGCGGCGACCGATGAGGTCGAAGCCGCGCTTCGCGTGGTCGACGAGTGGAGCGCGCTGAACGAGATCGGCGTGGACGGCGCGCTCGTCCCCGTCGACGCCGACCCGGCAGTGCAGGTGGCCCGCGCGGCGTTGGACCTGAACCCGTGCTCGATGTCGGCGCGCCGAGCACTCGCGGCTGCGATCAACGTCTATCTCGCAACGGTCGTGCAGTCGAGTGGCGCGAACGTGCAGAACATCGTCGTCCTCGGCGGCGACGACGTGATCCCCTTCGCGCCCGTGGCACAGAACACGGCGCAGTTCAACGAGAGCGGCCACGCCGCCGAACTGCGCCTCGACACGCTGCCTGACGGCTCGGCGTGTCCGCCGGTCGTCGCCGGCAGCCCCGATCCCTGTGCGACGCCGCTCTCTGCGGCGGCGGCGGGCGACTACATCCTCACCGACGACCCGTACGGCCTCGCCGATGCGTACCAGACGCTCGGCGGCTACCTGTATGTGCCGACGGTGGCCCTCGGCCGGCTGGTGGACGCCCCGCAGCAGATCGTCGCGCAGCTCGACCGCTACCGGGGGTCGATGACCGGACTGCTCGAGGCCGACACCTCGCTCACCGCCGGCTACGGCGCGTGGGCGGAGCTCCCGGACCTGGTGACCAGCAACCTGTCGTGGCGGCTCCCCGGCGACAACTCGCCCCTCACGGAGCCGTGGACCGAGGCGGATGCCGTCGATCGCCTGTTCCCGACGACGGGGGATGCCCCGCGCATCGTGTCGCTGAACACGCACGCCGACGAGCGCAATCTGCTTCCGGGCATCCCGGACGCACCCGGTGGCGCGCCCGAGGGCGCCGATCTCCTCAGCGCCGAGGAGCTGGCCGCGCAGGCGTCCCGCCTGGAGGACTCGCTGGTCTTCATGATCGGATGCCACGCCGGCAACAGCCTGCCGACGTCCTACTACGGCGACACCACCGACTGGACCGACGTGTTCGGCAATGCCGCCGGCTATGTCGGCAACACCGGGTTCGGACTCGCGAACAACGTCACGACCGCCCTCAGCGAGCGGCTGCTCGGCACGTACGCGGACTGGATCGGCGTGGAGACCGACGACGGCGGGGTCTCCGCCGGCGAGGCGCTGATGTTCGCCAAGCAGTCGTACCTCGGCCAGGCCGGGACGTACTCGGGCTACGACGAGAAGGTGCTCATGCAAGCCGTGTACTACGGCGTGCCGATGTACGGATTCGTCAACGACGGCATCACGAAGAAGGCGCCGCCGCTGCCTCCGGTCGCGGACGGGCTGTCGATCGTCGACGCCGGCGAGGGGCTCGCGAGTGCGTCATTGACTCTCACGCCGACCTTCGCGACTCGCACCGTGGACCCCGACGGCAGCGCCGGCGCCGAGCCGCCGCAGACGTTCCTGACCGTGGGCGAGGAGGCTCCGCTGGCGGTGGCCGGACAGCCCGCACTCCCCAAGACCGTGATGCAGGTGCCGCTCACCGACGGAGCCGGCAAGAGCGCCAAGGGAGTCCTGATCACCGGGCTGACGTCGGAGTTCGCGTCGGGTGTCACGCCCCTCGTGGTCGATCCCGGCATCGGCGTCGAGGCCGGGGTCGTGACGAAGCAGGGCGTGGCCTTCCCGTCGGCGTTCGCGAGCGTGACCGCCCAGGACACGCCGACGGGTCCGGTGGGGCTCCTCGTCGTGACTCCCGCCAGCGTCCAGGCCGCCGTCAACGGCATCGGCCGGATCGAGACGTTCACGTCGATGGACGTCTCGGTGCTCTACGGCGATGATTCCGCGGCCGACTCGACTGCGCCGGTCGTGGTGCGTCGCGAAGCCGGCTGGCCGTTCCGGGTCTCGGCCTATGACCCCGGCGACGGCGACATCTCGCGCGTGGTCCTCCTCGTCCAGCAGATGACCGACGGTGCAGCGAAGGAGTGGATCCCGGTCGACCTGACCCGTGACGGAGACGAGTGGGAGGCATCCCAGCCCGAGGGGTTCGAGGGGCCGTTCCGCTGGATCCTCCAAGTGGTCGACGCCGCAGGCAATGTGACGACCGACAGCGACCGTGGCCGGCTCCCCCTCGCCGACCAGGTCGCACCGACGCTGGCCGACGGCGGGGAGACCGAAACCGCCCAGGTGGGCGACCGCGTCGTCCGCGGATTGGAGATCGGAGAGGTGGAGCCCGGCGATGCGCTGAGCGGCAGCTTCCGGCTCCTCCGGGACGGCGACGTCGTGCAGTCCGGACCCCTCCTGGTGGAGACCGGAGCGGACGGTGTGACGCGCGCGGTCCTCGATCTGATCGCCCCGGCACCCGGGACGTTCACCGTCGAGCTCAAGGCGTGTCGTCCCGGCGGGTCGAGCTGCAGCGACCCGTCCTCCTTCGAGCTCACCGTGACCCCCGACAACACGGCTCCCGCCGCCACGGTCCATCTGGCCGACGCCGAGCCGACGCCGAGTTCGACGCTCTACGCGGCAGCGGAGGGCACCGATGCCGACGGAGACACCGTCCGCCTGTCCTACCGCTGGTACCGGAACGGCATCCTGCTCGAGACGGCCGACGAAGTGTCGCTGGTGCTGACGGGGATCGCGACCCCGGGCGACGTGATCCGGGTCGTCGCGACGCCGAATGATGGTGCGACGGATGGTCATGCGGCGTTCGCGGAGGTCGTGGTGGGGTCCGAGGTGCCGTTGCCGACGATCGAGGTCGATGCGGTATCCGATGGGGTCCCCTACGCCGAGGGCGCCTGGGCCACCGACGAGGTGCTGGTGTCGTTCGCGTGCACCGGCACCGGGGTGGTCTGTCCCGACCCGGTCACCGTCACCACCGACACCCCCGGCACCCTGATCAGCCGCACCGTCACCGACACCCTCGGCCGGGAAGCGACCACGGCCATCACGGTCACGCTCGACCGGACCCCGCCCGCCCTGGCCCCCGTGGTCACCCCGGACCCGGTCGCCGTCGGCGGCACCGCCACCGCACGCGCCGGCGCGACCGACACCGGCTCCGGGATCGCCGAGCAGTCCTGCGACACCCCCGTCACCACCACCGCCGGGTCCCAGACCCTGAGCTGCCAGGCCACCGACACCGCCGGCAACACCAGCACCGCCACCGCCACCTACACGGTGGTCGCGCCGTCGGCGGCATGCCGCTCCGGCAGCCGGGTCGTGCTGCAGCCGGTCAACCCCGACGGCTCCAGCGTGTTCGCCCGCATCTCCGCCGTCCCGGTGATCTTCCGCCTCTGCGACAGCCTCGGCCAGGTCATCACCGCCAAAGGCTCCGTCACCGCCGTCACCCCGGTATCCGCCACCGCACTGCCCAAGAAGGGCGTCGCCGTCAACGAGCTGCCGCTGCTGCTGCCCACCGTGAAACCCGTCTACGTGCCCCGCACCGGACTCTGGGCCGGCGCGATCGGCTCGCTCAGCCTCACAGCCGGCCAGAAATACACCTACCGCGTCTCCCTCGCCGACGGCACCTCCTTCACCTTCACCTTCGGAATCAAATGACCCCGGACGAGCACGAGCAGATTCCGGATGCCGCGGCCGACGCCCTCGCGACCACGATGCTGGCCGAGGTCAGCGCCGAGATCGCCCACGCCGACGAGAAGTCCTCGCTGCTGATCGGCAGCCTGGGCATCGCGTTCTCGATCGTGCTGAGCGGGCTGCTCGGCGGCGACTGGGGCACCGAGTCGCTGTCGCCGGTCGGGCTCGGTCTGTGGATCGCCGGTGCGGTGGCCGCGATCCTGTCAGTAGGGACGGCTGCCCTCGCGGTGTGGCCGCGCCTCACCAAGGCTCCGGCGAACGGGGTGATCGCCTTCTGGGGTCACGTGCAGGGCTACTCCTCGCACCGCGAGCTCATGGCCGCGATGGGCACGAAGGCCATTCCCGAGCCCGAGCGGACCTATCAGCAGCTGTTCGTGCTCTCGGCAGTGGTGCAGCGGAAGTACCGGCACATCCGGCAGTCGATGCTGCTCGCCGGAGTCGCCGCGGTGCTCGTCGCGGTCGCGTTCCTGTTCGTCGCGTGAGCCGGGCGGTGGCGCGCGTCAGACCTCGAGCGGGGTGACGGCCGCGACGGCCTGGTCGTCCTCGGTCGCGACGAGCTGGCCGCACGCGCCGTCGATCTCCTTGCCGCGGGTGTCGCGGAGGGTCGTCGGGATGCCTGCCTCGTTGAGGCGACGGACGAACTCGTTCTGCACCGGAACCTCGGACGCGGTCCAGATCGACCCCGGCGTCGGGTTGAGCGGGATCGGGTTGACGTGCACCCAGCCGCGGCCGCGGGCGTTGAGCTTCTCGGCCAGGAGGTCGGCGCGCCACGCGTGGTCGTTCATGTCCTTGATGAGCGCGTACTCGATCGAGACGCGGCGACCCGTCTTGTCGAAGTACCCGCGCGCGGCGTCGAGCGCCTCATCGACCTTCCAGCGCGAGTTCACCGGGATGAGCTCGTCGCGCAGCAGGTCGTCGGGCGCGTGCAAGGAGAGCGCGAACGTGACGGGGATGTCCTCGTTCGAGAGCTTGATGATGGCGGGCACGAGCCCCACGGTGGAGACGGTGATGCCTCGTGCGCTCATGCCGAGCCCGTGCGCCTTGTCGGTCATGACTCGGACGGCCTGCATGACGCGGGCATAGTTCGCGAGCGGCTCGCCCATGCCCATGAACACGATGTTCGAGACGCGCTCGGCGGAGTGGTCGTCCTTCTTCTTGCCACCCAGCCCGCCGTCGGCGATCAGGCGGTTCGCGCGCACGATCTGCTCGATGATCTCGGCCGCCGACATGTTCCGGGTGAGTCCGGCCTGTCCGGTCGCGCAGAAGGGACAGTTCATGCCGCAGCCGGCCTGCGACGAGACGCAGAGGGTGATGCGACCGGGATATCGCATGAGCACCGACTCGACGAGGGCGCCGTCGTGCAGCTTCCACAGGAACTTGATCGTGTCGCCGCGATCGGTCTCGAGGCGTCGCACTTCGGTGAGCAGCGGGGGCAGCATCCCGTGGACGAACTCCTCGCGGCCCTCGACCGGAAGGTCGGTCATCGCGGCGGGGTCGTGGGTCCAGTGGGTGAAGTAGTGCTTCTCCAGCTGCTTCGCCCGGAATCCGGGGAGACCGAGCTCCTTGACCTTCGCGACGCGCTCCTCGGGAGTGAGATCCGCGAGGTGAACCGGCGGCTTGCCGCGCTTCGGGCTGGCGAACTGGAGGAGAGGGCGACCCTCCTCGTCCTTCTTCTGCGACCAGCCTTCGGTCGCCGGACGCACCTGGCGGGGTTTCGTGGCGCGCACGGCAGGATCGGAAGTCATGCTTCGAGGGTAGGGGACGCACCTGAACGCCTGCCCGATCCGCGCGCCGGGCGGCGACGTCGTCTCCGCCCCGCGGGCCCGCGGACGGGTCTAGCCTGGGATCGTGGCGAGGAAGCCGTGAGATGGATGCCTCGGCTCGTGCCGAGCTGGAGGGACTCCGCCGTCGTGCATACGGGCGGGCCCCCGACATCCAGCGCGACCACGACGCCCTGCTCCGGCTGATCGAGCTCGAAGAGGCCGTGGTCGCCGAGCGCGGCCGACTCGTGGCGACGCGCCGTCCGAGCTCGCCCGACACGGAGCCGCCCGGTCGCGACATCGCGTCCGCCGGACCGCCTCCGACCGAGTCGCGGGAGGACGGACTCGTCGATTCGCCGCCGCCCGACGCTGTCACCGCCCAGCCCGATCCTGAGCCTGCGCCCCTCGGGCCGTTCCCGGACCCGCGGCTGCCGTTTCGCGTGTTCGCAGCGTCGGTCGCGCTCGCCGTGGGCTGCGGGCTCGCCGCCCTGGCCATCCCCGCGCTTCTTCCGGACGACGCACCGCCCGCGACGCACGCGGTCGCGACGTCGACGGATCGGGCGTCGAGCGAGGCGTACTCCTTCGCTCAGGATCCCGACGCCGTGGTCCACCTGAACGTCCCGCTCGGCGGCTCGTTCGCGGACTACATCGATCTCCCGGCCGACGGGCACATCCCCGCCTTCCCCGCGAGGACGAAGCTGGAGTGGGCGTCGCCGCTCGGCGAGTACTTCGGCTGGGACGTCTGGATCGCGGGCAGCACCGGAGCCACGGGCTCCGGCCAGGGCGAGCACTGCCTCCTGATCGAGCGAGGCCCGCTCTCCCGCGGACGCTGCGTGCCTGCGGTGCTCCGGCCCCAGAGCGCGCTGCTCGTCGCGGTGCCCTACACGCTCGTCACCGTCGACGAGCGGCCGGTCGGCATGCGGGCCGGCGAGCGCCTGGGCTTCTGGTGGTCGCACCAGCGGGCCATCACGGTGATGGTCGGCGACGATCCCGAGCGCTGACCGCGGCTATCGTTGCCCCCGTGGTCCCTCCCGAGAACCTCCTGGCCTTCACCCTCGCCGCGCTCGTGCTCATCGTCATCCCGGGCCCGAGCGTGCTGTTCACGATCGGGCGCGCCCTCGCGCTCGGCCGGATCGGCGGCCTGCTGAGCGTGCTCGGCAACGCGCTGGGCCTGCTGCCGGTCATCGCCCTCGTCGCGCTGGGCGTGGGAGGGATCGTCGCGCAGTCGATCGTCCTGTTCACCATCGTGAAGGTCGCCGGAGCCGCCTACCTCATGTACCTCGGCATCCAGGCGATCCGCCATCGGTACCGCGCCGCAGAGGAGGCCACAGGCACGGTGGCTCCCCGCTCGGCGTGGCGCCAGCTCGGCGAAGGCTTCATCGTCGGCGTGACCAACCCCAAGACGATCGCGTTCTTCGTGGCCGTGCTGCCCCAGTTCGTCGACCTCGGCGCGGGTGCGGTCCCGCTTCAGATGATCCAGCTCGGCCTGGTCTTCTTCGTCATCGCGCTGATCTCGGACGGCATCTGGGCGCTCGCCGCGTCCGGTGCGCGCACGTGGTTCGGCAAGTCGCCCCGGCGCATCGCTCGGCTCTCCGCGACAGGCGGCGGGCTGATGATCGGCCTCGGCGGCATCCTGCTCTTCACCGGCAGCGACCACTGAGGCCGCTCAGTCGGCGGACGACGCCGGCTGAGCACCGAGGTTGACGAGATTCCCGTCGGGGTCGCGCACCTGCGCCACCCGCTCGCCCCACGGCATGTCCTCCGGCACCTGCACCACATCGCCGCCGGCGTGGCGCCATCGCGTGAAGGCGGCATCGACGTCGTCGACGTAGAACCACAGTGCGACCCGGTCGCCGCCTGCGGCGCCCGGTGCGACGGAATCGCGCCCGATGCCGATCGTCGCCTCTCCGACCGCCAGCGACACGTAGTCGTCGTCGTCGGCACTGCCGAAGCGGTACGAGACCCGACCGTGCAGCGCGTGCTCGTAGAAGCTCACCAGCCTCGGGAGATCACGGCTGAGCAGGATGGGGAAGAGGCTCCGCACCGCCATGGGCCCACCCTACGCGGGTGCCCTCAGTCGAGGAAGATGTCGGGGAACAGCTGGTCGTCGGGGGTTCCGGGGACCGCCGCGTAACCGGAGAAGTCGGTGATGCCGGCATCCCGCAGCACGTCCTCGACGATGAGCGTCTGACCGGTGTACTCGCGGGCGGGCTTGAGCAGCACCTCGTAAGCGGCATCCGCGTAGACCTCGGGGGTGCGGCTGACCTTCATCATCGCGTCGCCGCCGAGGGCGAACTGCACGGCCGCCGTCGCGATCGTCGTGGCCGGCCACAGCGTGTTGGCCGCGATGCCCGCCTTCGCGAATTCGGCGGCGAGGCCGAGCGTCGTCAGCGTCATGCCGTACTTGGCCAGGGTGTACCCGGTGTGCGCTCTGAGCCACTTCGGCGAGAGGTTCAGCGGCGGCGACAGCGACAGGATGTGGGGGTTCTCGGCATCCTTGAGGATCGGCACCGCGGCGCGGCTCAGCATGAACGTGCCGCGCACGTTGACGTCCTGCATGAGGTCGTACTTCTTGGCCTGCAGGTCGAGCGAGCGCGAGAGGTCGATGACGCTCGCGTTGTTCACGACGATGTCGATCCCGCCGAACTCGCCCTGGGTCTTCAGCACCGCCTCGGTGACGTCGTCGTCGTTGCGGACGTCGCCGACGATCGGAAGCGCCCGGCCGCCGGCGGCGCGGATCTGCTCGGCCGCCGAGTGCACCGTGCCCTCGAGCTTCGGGTGCGGGGTGTCGGTCTTGGCCAGCAGGGCGATGTTGGCGCCGTCGCGCGCGGCGCGCAGGGCGATCGCGAGGCCGATGCCGCGGCTGCCGCCGGACATCAGGATGGTCTTGCCGGCGAGGGTCGTCATGCGTTCTCCTTGGGGGCGGACTTCTTGGCGGATGCCGCGGCGAACGCGGCGACGCGGGCCTGCGACTCGGGGGTCTCGAAGCGCGCGCCGATGGACGCGGCCTCGTCGTCGAGGTTCTCGGCGAAGGTGCGGTCGGCCCCGACGCGCACCAGGCGCTTGGCCTGTCCGAAGGCGGCTGTCGCGTTCGCGAGCCAGAAGCCGGCGATCTCGGCGGCGCGTGCGGCCACCTCTGCCGCCGGGAGCACCTCGGCCACCAGTCCCCAGTCCAGCGCCTCGGCCGCCGTCAGCGAGCGGTCCTGCAGCAGCAGCTGCAGGGCCCGGCGCTGGCCGATCGCGGCGGGGAGCAGCGTCGACACCCCGAGGTCGGGCGTGAGTCCGATGTTGGCGTACTTGCTCACGAACCTGGACGAGTCGGCCGCCACGATGTAGTCGGCCGTCAGCATCAGGCCGAGGCCGCCGCCCGCCACGGCGCCCTGCACCGCCGCGACGATCGGCTTGTCCGACAGGGCGAAGGTGCGGATGCCCTCGTGGATGACGTGCGCGGCGCCGGTGACATCGGCGCCGGTCGCGCCCGACGTTCCCATGGCGACGACGTCGCCGCCCGCGCAGAAGGCGGGGCCGGCGGCATCCAGGATCACGGCTCCGACCGAAGGGTCGCGGGTGATCTCGTGGGCGACGTCGCGCCAGCGGGCGCCCATCTCGAAGTCCATGGCGTTGAGGTACGCCGGACGGTTGAACGTCACGCGGGCGAGCCCGCCCTCGACGTGGAGGAGGATCGAATCGCTCATGGAGTCCTTTCGGGTCTCTATTTCGGCGCCATGCGGATCGCGCCGTCCAGCCGGATCGTCTCGCCGTTGAGGTAGCCGTTGTCGACGATCGCCATCACGAGACGGGCGTACTCGTCGGGCCTGCCGAGCCGCTGCGGGTGCGGCACCTGCTGGCCCAGGGAGTCCTGCGCCGCCTGGGGAAGACCCATCAGCATCGGGGTCTCCATGATGCCGGGAGCGATGGTGACCACGCGGATGGCGTGGCGTGCGAGCTCGCGGGCCACCGGAAGGGTCATGGCGTGCACCCCGCCCTTGCTCGCGGCGTACGCGGGCTGTCCGATCTGCCCGTCGAACGCGGCGACGCTGGCCGTGTTGACGATCACCCCGCGCTCCCCGTCGACGGTCGGCTCCGTGCGCGCCATGGCCGCGGATGCCTGCGACAGCACGTTGTAGGTGCCGATCAGGTTGACCCGGATGATCTTCTCGAACCCGGCGAGCGGGGTCGGCTCACCCTCGCGGTCGAGCACCTTGGCGGGCGGTGCGATGCCGGCGCAGTTGACGACCACGCGCAGCGGACCGGCCGCGGCAGCGGTGGCCACGGCGGCGGCCACCTGCTCGACGTCGGTGACGTCGGCGGCGGCGAACGAACCGCCGAGGTCGGCCGCGGCATCCGCTCCTGCCGAATTCGGCAGGTCGACGATCGTGACGATCGCGCCCGCGTCGGCGAGCCGGCGCGCGGTGGCCAGGCCCAGCCCGCTCGCACCGCCGGTGACGAGGGCCGAGGCGCCCGTGAGGTCCATGCGTTCTCCTTCGAACTGCCGAGACATTGCATCCCACCCTACGCGGGACTGAGTCTCACGATGAACGGATGCCACCTCCAGGCTAGTCGGCGGGGCATCATGGTGGCATGGCAGTGAGGCTGAAGAGGGTCTACGACGACCCTGCCCCCGACGACGGCGCGCACGATGCCGAGCACAACCACGCCCTGGTCCTCCTCGCAGCGCTCGAGGCCTGAGCGCCATGACGATCCCGCTCGAAGACGTCGTCGTGCCCGGTCGGGTGCAGACCCTGGCCCGAGGCGTCTCGGTCACCCCGGTGTGGCGGAACGAGTACGGCGGCCTGACCTTCCGCACCGACGACGCGCGGTACATCAAGTTCGGCCCCCGCAACGCCGAGTCCTCTCTCGCCGACGAGACGGAGCGGCTCGAATGGGCCGGGCGGTACGTCCGCGTGCCGCACGTGCTCGAGACCGGGTTCGACGACGCCGACGAGTGGCTGGTCACCCGGGCGATCCCGGGCGAGAGCGCGGTCGCCCCGCGCTGGGTCGCCGAGCCCGCCACCGCCGTCCGCGCGGTGGGCGAGGCGCTGCGGGCGCTGCACGACGCGCTGCCGGTGGCGGAGTGCCCCTTCGACTGGAGCGTGGCCTCTCGGATCGCGAATGCCGAGGGACGCGGCATCCGGGTTCCCGACGCTCTGCGCGAACCGCCGCCCATCGACCGGCTCGTCGTGTGCCACGCGGACGCCTGCTGCCCGAACACGCTGATCGGAGAGGACGGCCGCTGGCTGGCCCACGTGGACCTGAGCCAGCTCGGCACGGGCGATCGCTGGGGCGACATCGCCGTGGCGTCGATGAGCACGGAGTGGAACTATGGACCCGGGTGGGAGGACGCCCTCATCGAGGCCTATGGAGTCGATCCCGACCTTCCGCGCCTCTCCTACTACCGGGAGCTGTGGAACGCGACATGACCGAACGCACCGCCATCACCGGGACCGTCACCGACATCGACGGCTCCCCCAACCTGGTTCTCACCCGCATGTTCGCCGCGCCCGCCTCCGAGATCTGGCGCGAGCTCACCGAGTCGGCCCGGCTGGAGCGGTGGATCGGGCGCTGGGAGGGCGACCCGTCGACCGGGCACATCGCCTTCTTCATGACCGCCGAGGACGACGAGGCGCCGCCCGAGGAGTACACGATCCTGGAGTGCGACCCGCCCCGGCGCTTCGCCGGCGACACATCGGCTGCGACCGGCGCGTGGCACCTGTGGTTCGAGCTCGTGGAGAAGGGCCCGATGACGATGCTCGTCTTCGGGCAGCGCCTCAACCCCGGCGAGGACGTCGGCTCGATCGGCCCGGGATGGGAGTACTACCTCGACCGTCTCGTCGCCGTGCACAAGGGACGGGATGCCGCGACTGTCGCGTGGGACCGCTACTTCCCCGCGCTGCAGGACGAGTACCTGGCACTGGTCGCCTCGGGCTGAGCGGGGGCGTTCGGCGTTCCGGATTCAGGAGACACGCCGCGGTTGGGCCGCCCGCGACCGGCCGCGACGGCGCGTCTCCTGAATCTGAGCCGGCGGGCGAGTGGCGGCAGGCCGGAAGGGTCAGACTCCGGGGCCGAGGATGAAGTTCCAGGTGCCGGCGCCGAGCGCGGCGGCCGAGGCGACGACGGCGATCGCGAGCCCGACGGCCATGAGGGTCCACTCCGCGGCGCCGAAGGGAGACTCCCGCGCCCAGGTGCGGGGCCCGGGAGCGCCGAATCCCCGCGCCTCCATCGCCGTCGCGAGCTTCGACCCCCGCCGGAGCGAGAGCACGAGGAGCGCGAACGCCATGCCGAGGAAGCGCCGTGTGCGGCCCCGATCCGCGATGCCGCGGGCTCGGCGGGCGAGTTCGAGCGCGCGCCAGTCGTCGAGGAAGAGCCCGACCATGCGCAGTCCCGCGAGGGCCCCGAGCACGAACCGCGCGGGCAGCCGCAGCACCTGCCCGAGGCCGTCGGCGAGATCGGTGGGATCGACGCTCGCGAAGAGCACGACGGAGGGCAGCGCGATCGCGAGTACGCGGATGGTGGTGGCGAGCGCCAGGATGAGCGAGCCCTCGCTCACCTCCACGAAGAGCCACTGGACGTATACCTCGCCGCTCGTGCGCCCGTAGAGGGCGATGGTGAGGCCCGTCAGCGGGGCGAGGGCCCAGACGATCCAGGTGCGCGCCCAGAACTCGCGCCAGCCGAGGCCCGCGAGCGGCATCAGGAGCAGCTCGAGCACGAGGGCGACGGTCGCCGACACCACGTCCAGCGTCAGGATGAGGGGGATCGTGATGAGGGCCGCGGCGCCGAGCTTCGCGACCGGGTTGACCCGCGACATCCGCCCGGTGCGCGCGTGCGTGTCCAGGAGGGTCATGTGCGCTCCCCCGACCCGAGGCCGTCGGAGGCCACGGCGAGCGCGAGGTCGAACCGGTCGGCGTGCAGGGCCGAGACCACGTCGAGGTCGTGCGTGACGGCGACGATCGCCGAGCCTTCGTCGCGCAGCCGGGCGAGGAGCGCGACGAGCTCGGCCCACGTGCGGGCGTCCTGGCCGAAGGTCGGCTCGTCGAGCACGAGCACGCGGGGGGCGGTCGCCAAGGCGGCTGCGACGGTGAGGCGCCGCTTCTCGCCGCCCGAGAGCGTGTAGGGGTTGGCGCCCGCGAGGGGCGCGAGCCGCAGTCGCTCGAGCAGCTCGTCCACGCGCTCCGCCGTCCGGGCGTCGTCGAGCCCGAGCGCGCGCGGCCCCACCTCGAGCTCCTCGCGGACGGTCTTCGCCAGCAGCTGGTGCTCGGGGTCCTGGAACACCGTGCCGATGCGGGTGAGCAGCTGCCGCGAGGTCCAGCGGATCGGCGTGGGGCCGGCATCCGCTGCCAATTCCGGGGTCGCGAGGAGGGTTCCGGATGCCGGGGCCAGCAGCCCCGCGAGCGTCAGGCCGAGCGTGGACTTGCCCGCGCCGTTGGGCCCGGTGACGGCCAGGGCGGCGCCCGCGCGCACATCGAGGTCGATCCCGGAGGCGACCGGATGCCCCGCGACGCGCTGCACCGCGAGCCTGGACGCGGCAAGCAGCGTTCCACCGCGCGCGTGCGCAGGGGCCGGCGGATGCGCGGGAGGGATGCCGGGGACCCAGACGCCGCGCGCCGCCAGAGCCGGCCCCTCGCGGTCGAGGACCTCGGCGGGCGACCCGTCGGCGATCACGCCGCCGTCGCCGAGCACGATGACCCGGGACACGACGGGCAGCCAGACGTCGACCCGGTGCTCGACGACCACGAGCGTCGCCGGGTGCGAGTGGAGCAGCCGCGTGACGGCGTCGCGCACCTCGGCCACGCCGCCGGGGTCGAGGTTGGCGGTGGGCTCGTCCAGGAGCAGCAGCCCGGGCCGCATCGCCAGGAGTCCGGCCAGCGCGAGGCGCTGCTTCTGCCCGCCCGAGAGCGCCTTCGTCGGCCGGTCGAGGGGCACGTCGAGGCCGACGGCGTCGAGCGCCGACCGTACCCGGGGCCAGATCTCGTCTCGTGGCACCGCCAGGTTCTCGCAGCCGAACGCGACGTCATCGCCGACCCGTGCCAGGATCACCTGTGCGTCGGGGTCCTGCAGGACGAGACCGGCCCGGCCGCGCACCGCCCCGGCCTGCTCGCCGTCGATCAGGAGCGCGCCCTCGTGCTCGCCCTCCTCGTCGCCGCCCAGCACGCCCGCGAGCCCGTGCAGCAGCGTGGACTTCCCCGAGCCGGAGGCGCCGAGCAGCAGCACCCGCTCGCCGGGCTCGACGCGGAACGAGGCATCCCGCACCGCCCACGCGTGCCGTGACGCGTGACGCCACCCCCATCCCCGCGCCTCCACGGCGGCGGGGCGGGGCGACATGTCGGCCACGCGTCTAGACGCGCGTGCGCGCTTGGCGTCCGGAGGCGAAGCGGTCGAGAGCGCCGGTGGCGGCGAGCCCGCGCGCGAGCAGCCAGGACAGCGCGCCCGCGATCACGGCGCCCGAGAGCGACGTGCTGATGAGGTAGACGACCACGAACTGGAGGTCGGCGCCGGCGTACCAGAGCAGGAGGTTGTTGATGCCGCCGGCCAGCGCTGCGCCGATGCCGGCGAGGATCGCGACGGGCAGCGACCAGCGACGGTAGAAGAACAGGAGGAAGATCAGCTCGGCGCCGAGACCCTGCACGAGCCCGGCCTCGAGCGTGAGGAAGGCGCCCCACGAGTTGCCGATGAGCGTGAGCGCCGAGACGCCCGCTGCGACGACCTCGGTGAAGACCGCGGCGCCGGGCTTGCGGATGATCAGGGCGCCCAGCACCCCGGCGAACAGCCAGGGGCCGTCGAGCAGCCCCTGCAGGCCGGGGAGGAGGGGCTCGAGCAGCGCGCTCGGACCGCGGTAGGCGATGTTCCACAGCAGGAACACGAGCCCCGACGCGACGCCGATCACGCTGGCGACGACGATGTCGACGACGCGCCAGCGGTAAGGGCTCACCGATGACGGTGGGGACGACGTGGGCGTGGACGTGGGAATGGACGTGGACGCGTGCATCTGGTGGCTCCTCCCTGCGCCGGCATGATCCGGATCAGGTTCGACGGTCGAAGCGTGGATCGCTTCCTCTCAGCCCGGCTCACCGGACTCCCGTGGTTATGCGGACGAGTATATACGCCGCGGGGCGAGGTATCTTGAGCGGGTGACTCTGGATGACGCCCCCGCTCCCTCGCGCCGTGCGCGCCGGGCGCAGACGGGTGAGGTGGCGATTCCGGACGCCGCGTCCGAGGGCACCGAGGGCGTGCTCACGCTCGATCCCGAGACCGCTCCGCTGAGCTCCTCGACGGGCTCGATCGCCGCACCTCCGACCATCGCCGACGACTCCGCGAGCACCACCCCCCTCGGCCGCCTCGATCCGGTGGCCGACCGGGCGCCCGAAAGCGAGAGCCGCCGCGTCGCGCTCACCTGGGTGGACGAGAGCACGGTCCTCCGGGCCGCGGCGCCCGCCGACCTCACCGCCGCCTCGACGGCGTACGTCCCTGTCGAGGCCGGCCTGCTCGTCGATCCCCCGCGCCGCTCCCCGCTGCGCGCCGGAGTCGTCGTCCCCACCCTCGTGATCGCGGGCGTCGTGGGGGCCTACGCCGGCACGACCCTCCTGTGGCCACTGCACGCGGTGGCCCCCGTCGTCTCCGCGGTCGAGGTGCAGCCGATCGCAGCGCCGGCGACCGCCCCGACCTGGCCGGCCGCGGGCAGCGCCGCCGTTTCGGTGGGCGGCATCGCGGGGGCCGCGGCATCCGCCGCCGATCCCCGCTCCATCGCCAGCATCACCAAGCTCGTCACCGCCCTCGTCGTGCTCGACCAGATGCCCCTCGCCGTCGGCGAGCAGGGCCCCGAGTTCCGCTTCGACTACTGGGACTCGGTCGACTACTGGAACTACCTCGCCAACGGCGAGTCGGCGCTCGACGTGCCCGTCGGCGGCTCGCTCACGGAGTACCAGATGCTCGAGGGCATGCTCATCGGGTCGGCCAACAACTACGCCGACCGACTGGCGGGCAATCTCTATCCGTCCGACGAGGTCTTCGCAGATGCGGCGATGGCGTGGCTGTCGGTGCACGGGGTGTCCGGCGTCACGATCGTCGAGCCCACCGGCATGGACTCCCGCAACACCGCCTCCCCGGAGGCCCTCCTCGTCCTCGCCGAGAAGGCACTGGCCCACCCCGTGGTCGCCGAGATCGTCGCCAAGCGCTCGGTGGACATCCCCGGGGCGGGCACGGTCGAGAACACCAATGCCCTCCTCGCCGACCCCGGTGTCGTCGGGCTCAAGACCGGGACGCTCGACTCCTGGAACCTGCTCTCGGCCAAGGACATCACGGTGGGCGACACCGCCGTCCGGCTGTACGCCTCGGTGCTCGGCCAGCCGGACGACACCGCCCGACTCGACGCCTCTCGAGCGCTGTACACGCAGCTCGAGGCGGAGCTGCAGCCCGAGCCCTCGGTGACGTCCGGCACGCTGGCGGGAGGCGTCGACACGGCGTGGGGCGAGCACGTCGACATCGTGACCGACGGCGATGCCTCGGTCGTGCTCTGGAACGGGGGTGCCGGCACCGTGACCACCACCTACGCCCTCGGCGACCACCGCGAGCAGGGCGACACGGTGGGCTCGCTCGCGGTCGACGGGCCGTTGGATGCCGCGACCGTCGACCTGCGGCTCGCGGACGACATCGAGGGCCCGACCGCGTGGTGGCGCCTCACGCACCCGCTGGAGCTCTTCGGCCTGAACGACTGAGGGTGCGCGGTGTCGGCGACCGGTGGTAGACCGGGCGCATGCCCACCCACAACCAGATCGACCTGATCGAGTTCCGCGCCGCCGACGCGGCCACGCTCGCCGCCGCCCGCGGCTTCTACGAGTCCGCCTTCGGCTGGAGCTTCACCGACTACGGCGAGTACCTCGACACCCCCGACAGCGGCGTCGTCGCCGGCATCAACGCGGTCGCCGACGACCACCAGCAGCAGATGCCGCTGACTGTCCTGTACGTCACCGACCTCGAGGCCGCTCGCGACCTGGTGGCCGAGTCGGGCGGCCGCATCATCCACGACATCTACGGCTTCCCAGGCGGGCGGCGGTTCCACTTCGCCGATCCCGCGGGCAACGAGCTCGCCGCCTGGTCCGACGGCGCTCCCCCGAGCTGATCCGGCCCGGGCTCAGGCGAAGCGCACGGCCTGCTGCAGGCGAGTGCGCACGTCGAACACCTCGTTGCCGCCGATCGCACGCACCCCGGTGATGCCGCGGCGCAGCACCGTCGACAGCGCGCTGCGCGAGACGACCACGACCGGCGTGCCGCGCACCTTGCCGATCTCGTCGATCGTCTGCAGCACGTCGTCGTCGGGGAGCACCACGATGGCTCCGCTGAACCGCACGCCCGCGGCCCGCGCGACACCGCGCATGCGCGCGATCAGCGAGGCGATGGGAGCGTCGGGCACCGCGGCTCCGACGAGGTCGCCGCGTCGCAGGCGCACCGGACCGCCGAAGTCCTCCGACAGGATCGCGTACAGTCCGCTCGGGCCCAGGACGATGTGGTCGATCTTCGCGTCCGAATCGGCATCCCTCCCCGCCGGTGCCACGTCGTGCCACACCGTGTAGCCCATGCCGAGATCGGCGACGATGCGCGCCGTCGCCTCTTCGGCGAGAGCGTCGGCGAGCAGTCGTCGCAGGTGCTGCGGCGCCGACCGCACCAGGGCCGGATCGTAGGGGTCCTCGAGCGTCACGCCGCGGCCGGCCCACTCCCGGATGAGCGAGAGGTAGCGCTCGCGCCGCCATCCGCCGGGGTGTCCGTACGAGCGCGCTCGCGGCCGCGTGTCGGTGCGAGCCGCCGGTGCACGCCAGCCCGACCACTCCGGGGCCGGTGCGTCGCCGAAGCCGTGGCCGCGGTCGTACGCCGCGCGCGTGTCGGCGGTGCCGACGAGCTCCCAGGCGCGCTGCACCTGGATGAACACCGCGGCGTCGCCTCCGGTGTCGGGGTGCGTCTGCCGCAGGCGCAGTCGGTACGCCTTGCGCAGCGCCTCTTCGTCGACGGTCGGGTCGACCCCGAGCACCTCGTAGGCGGAAGCGGACAGCGGACTGTCGAACACGTGCGCCCTCCCCCCAGTGCCTGCCGATGCGGCGGCTCTCAGGCTATTCCACCGGCCGAGGGGGTCGGCTCACCACAGCGGCACATCGTGGCGGAATGCGAGCGCGGATGCCGCGGCATCCGGTGACAGCTCCGCCAGGGTCGCCGGCTGCCAGCGCGGCGAACGGTCCTTGTCGATGACCTGCGCTCGGATCCCCTCAGCCAGGTCGGGCTGCGAGGTCGCGAACCACATGACGAGGCCGTACTCCTGGTCGAGCGCGTCGCGCAGGCCGGGCAGGTCGCGCGAACGCCGCACCGACGCCAGCGTCACGGCGAGCCCGGTGGGCGACAGCTCGCCCAGCAGGTCGGCGGTGGCGGATGCCTCGGCCTCGGGCCGCGCGCGCAGGCGACCGATGACCTCCGACACCGTGTCGGCGGCGAAGGCGTCGTCGATCCACTCGCGCGCGCGGATGAGCTTCGACGGCGGCGGCGTCTCGTCGAACAGCAGCACGAGCTCGGTCGGGCTCGACGGGTCCGCCCGCGTCTCGAGCGCGTCGCGGAGCCCGTCGAGGTTCTCGGACGGCACGAAGTGATCGGCGAAGCCGGCGTAGATCGCGTCGGAGCCGTCCATGACCGCCCCGGTGAGACCCAGGTACTCGCCGAGCCGGCCCGGGGCGTGCGCGAGCAGCCACGTGCCGCCGACATCGGGGGTGAACCCGATGCGCGTCTCCGGCATGGCCAGCTGCGAGCGCTCGGTGACGATGCGGATCGCGGCGTGCCCGGCGACCCCGATGCCGCCGCCCATCGTGATGCCGTCGGCGAGCGCGACGATCGTCTTGGGATACTCCGCGATGCGGGCGTTGAGGGCGTACTCGTCGCGGAAGAACTGGGCCGAGTCGTCGGCGCGGCCGCTCATGACGCGCTCGGCGAGGCCGCGGACGTCTCCGCCGGCGCACAGCCCCCGCTCGCCCGCTCCGTCGATCAGCACCACGTCGACCTCGGTGTCGTGCTCCCACGCGTCGAGTGCGGCGTGCAGCTGGTGGATCATCCCGAGGTCGAGGGCGTTGATCGCACGCGGACGGTTGAGCGTGAGGCGGCCGAGCCCTCCGCTCGCACGGACGAGGACGGTGGGTTCGGGGGCGTCGGTCACGGTCGCAAGGCTACCGGGGCGGCACCGCGAGGCGGGGACTCACGGAGACGCGCGAGCGGCGCGGCCACATTTCCCCACGCCCGCGCCCGGTTTCCGCAAAGATATGGGGAATGCTCCCGAAGACGAGAGGTTTCGGCATGCCCCAAGGACAGGTGCTGGAGTTCTCAGGCGTCACGAAGCGGTTCGGCGCCGTCACCGCCGTCTCCGGGCTCACCGCCCGGGTGGAGCCGGGGCTCGTCACCGGATTCCTGGGGCCGAACGGCGCGGGGAAGACCACGTCGCTGCGCATCCTGCTCGGGCTGGTCAAGGCGACCGAGGGCACCGCCACCATCGGAGGGTTGCGCTACGCCGCGCTGCCCCAGCCGCTGCAGACCGTCGGCGCCGTGCTCGAGGCATCCAGCTTCCACCCGGGCCGCACCGGAGCGGCCCACCTGACCGTCTACGCGCAGGCCGCGCGCATCCCGAAGAGCCGCGTCGACGAGGTGCTGGGCCTGGTGGGTCTGTCGGATGCCGCGGGACGCAAGGCCGGCGGCTACTCGCTCGGAATGCGTCAGCGCCTGGGACTGGCCTACGCGCTGCTGGGAGACCCCGGTGTGCTCGTGCTCGATGAGCCGACGAACGGTCTCGACCCCGAGGGCATCAAGTGGATCCGCGGCTTCCTGCGGCAGCTCGCCCGCGAAGGGCGCACGGTCCTCGTGTCCTCGCACCTGCTGACCGAGGTGCAGCAGACCGTGGACGCCCTGCTGATCATCTCGCAGGGCCGCCTGGTGTTCCAGGGAGCGCTGGAGGAGCTGGCCGATCCGACGGAGCGGGCCACCGTGGTCGATTCGCCCGACCGCGCCGGCCTGGCCGAGGCGCTGCGAAGTGCGAACGTGCCGTTCGAGGTGCTCCGCTCGGGGCTGACCGTGCGCGGCATCGAGCCGGCCGCGGTCGGACTCGCCGCCGCAGCCGCCGGCGTGCCGCTGTCGACGCTGCATCAGCGCGGTCCCGCACTGGAGGAGGTCTTCCTCGACCTCGTGAGCGGCGCCCGGCTGCACGCGAGCGCCGCGGGCACGGGCCTCGACGACGTCATCCCGGCGATCGAGTCGGGCTCCGTCGCGGTCGTGGACCGAGACGAGACGGTGGCGGATGCCGCGGCCGACGACACCGCAGCCGACGACACCGCGTCCGTCGCGGCCGAGCTGAACGCCGAGGCCGGCGCTCCTGCGGCCGCCGCGGCTGCCGCGGGCGGCGCGGTGGCTGCGGGCGGCGCGGTGGCCGGCGGCTCGTGGGCGGACCACGCGGACGAGGATCGGGCCGAGGAAGCCGCCCCGCGCAGCGCGGGCTTCGCCGTGGCGAGCACGGGCGTGATCGACATCATCCCCGCGCAGGGAGTCGGCGACGAGGCGGGAGAAGCAGAGGCCTCGACGGTGTACCCGCCCGAGGAGCCCGAGGCGACGCCCGTCGAGTCCGAAGCGCCTCTCGGCCCGGCCGACGAGGACGCGCCCGCTCAGCAGGAGCCGGCCGAGGCGGAGTCCGAGCCCGCCGAACCCGAGCCCGCGGAACCGGAGCGGGCGGAGTCCGAGCCGGCGGAGCAGGAACCGGAGCAGGCGGAGTCCCCGCCGGCGGAGCAGGAGCCGGGCCCGCAGGAGCCGGCGGAATGGCAGCCGGTCGCCGACGACGCGCCCGTGCAGTGGGACCCCGAACCGGAGCCCGAACCCGAGCCCGAGCCCGAGCCCGAACCTGAGCCTGAGGCATTCGTCCCCCCGGAGAGCGACCGGCCGGAGAGCGACGCCCCGGCGGACGGCTCGGGCGCGGAGCCGAACGAGCCGGATCCGTGGGCGCCGGCAGATCAGCCGTACGCCGAGGACGCCGATGCAGACGTCGAGGCGATCTCCGACATCGACGCCGAGCTGGCCGACTCCGATCCGGTCGAGCCGGTGGCCTCCGACCACGACGAGCGCCCGTGGGAGGACTACGTCAAGACCGACGCGGATGTCGAGGCCGACCGCTTCTTCGCCGCCTTCGACGCCGAACGAGCCGCCGCAGCGGCCGCCGAGGCCGAGGCCCGCGAGCGGGACGGCGACGGTTCGTCCGACGCGGCGGTCCCTGAGGCAGCGCCCCAGGGCGACGATGCCGGGCTCGGCAGCCTCTCCGACCTCTCCCCCGACTGGGTCGAGGAAGACGTGCATACGCGCCACGACGAAGGGGGTGAGCAGCGATGAGCCTCGCCGCAGCCACTCGCTCCGAGACGACCAAGCAGTTCAGCACCGCGATGTGGTGGATCCTCGCGCTCGTCCTCGCCGTCTACGTCGCCTTCACCGCCGCCGCTCTGGGGTACGTGTTCGCCGCCGCGGCGAGCGGCTCCCTGCCCGGCGACGCCCCGTCGATGCCGGAAGAGGGCCTCGCGGGTCTGCTGTACAGCACCGCGACCTCCGTCGGATACGTCTTCCCGCTGCTCATCGGCACGATGATGGTCACCTCGGAGTTCCGGCACAAGACGCTGACCCCGACCTTCCTGGCCACGCCGAAGCGCGGCCGCGTGCTCTGGGCCAAGCTGCTCGTAGGAGTGCTCCTCGGGGTGCTCTACGGCGTCATCGGCACGGCCGCCTCCGTCGGGGCCTCGGCGGGCTTCCTGGCGGGCTTCGGGCTCGAGACCGAGCTCGCATCGGTCGACATGTGGGCCCAGTTCGGACGGATGCTGCTGGCTTACGTCCTGTGGGTGCTCATCGGCATCGGCGTGGGCGCGGTCGTCCGCAACCAGGTCGGCGCCATCGTCGGTGTGCTCGTGTTCACGCAGTTCCTCGAGCCTGTCGGCCGGGCGGCCGCATCGCTCGTCGAGGGCCTGTCGGAGGTGACCCAGTACCTGCCGGGCGCCGCCAGCGACGCGCTCGTCGGTGCGAGCGTCCTCACGATGGGGATGCCCGGCGGCGGAGCCGCGCTGGAGTGGTGGGCGGGCGGGCTCGTGCTGCTCGGCTACGCGGTGGTGCTGCTGCTGCTCGGACACCTGGTGAGCTGGCGCCGCGACGTCAGCTGACGGGAGTCAGCCCCCGGCGCAGGGCGTCAGACCGCCGGAGCGGCCGCGGGCGCCTTGCGCGCTCGTGGCTTCTTCGGCGCAGCGGTGGGAATGGCGCCCGTCTCGGCGATCTCGACCACATCGACGGCTTCGTCGGCGGCTTCGAGGTGCAGCGCCTGAACGAGTTCGAGCCCGTGGCGGGTGGTGAGGATGATCCGCTGGAACTCCGGGTGGCCGTCGAGGTCGATGACGACGCTCGGACGGCGTCGGCGGATGATCGCGAAGTCCTCGCCGCCCGCCGACTTCCAGGTGCCCATCGCGACCACGCCGCGCAGATGCGTGCCAGGGCTCGGGACGCCGCGGAGCCACGTCCAGGCGTCGTCCGTGAGCTGGACCTTGGTGATCGTCGAGCGCTCGATCACGACATTCCCCTTGCGGAATGCCATGGCCTTCTCGGCCCCCGAGAGCACGACTTCGAGCTGCGTCGAGTCGAGCAGCAGCGTCACCATGCGTCTAGTCTGCCAGCGCCCGCCCCCGCCCGCCCGACCTTTTGCTTACGGGAGGGCAACGATCGACGGCGCCGCGTCGCTCCCACGGTGCGAGACTGGTCCGGTGACCTCCGTGGCATCCTCCGCCGTCTCCTCGCCGGAGACGGCTCGCGCGCTCGAACGCGCTGCCCGCAGAGAGCGCCTGGACGCCGCCGATGCGCGTGCGCTCCTGGCCGCGACGGGCGAGGATCTGGAACGCCTGCTCGAGCTCGCCGGAGCCCTGCGCGACGCCGGGCTCGAGGCATCCGGTCGCCCCGGCGTCATCACTTACTCGCGCAAGGTCTTCGTCCCGCTCACCACACTCTGCCGCGATCGCTGCCACTACTGCGTGTTCGTGGACACTCCGGGGCAGCTCCTCAAGAAGAGCAAGCCCGCGTTCATGTCGCCGGCCCAGGTGCTCGCCGTCGTCCGGCAAGGACAGGCGATGGGCTGCAAGGAGGTGCTGCTGACGCTCGGGGATCGTCCGGAGGACCGCTGGCCCGAGGCGCGGACCTGGCTCGACGAGCACGGCTTCGCCTCGACGCTCGACTACGTCGGGCACATCGCTCGTCTGGTGACGGCCGAGACCGGACTCCTCGCGCACCTGAACCCGGGCGTCATGACCGCGGAGGAACTGCGGATGCTGCGCCCCACCGCCCCCTCGATGGGGATGATGCTCGAGACGACGTCCCGACGCCTGTTCGAGGAGCCCGGACAGGTGCACTACGCGTCGCCCGACAAGGACCCGGCCGTGCGCCTCGCGGTGATCGACGACGCCGGACGCGAGCGGGTGCCGTTCACCACCGGCATCCTGGTCGGGATCGGCGAGACGCTCGATGATCGTGCGGAGTCGCTCGTCGCCATCCGCGACGCGCATGAGCGGCACATGGTCGACGGGCAGGGCCACGTGCAGGAGGTCATCGTCCAGAACTTCCGGGCGAAGCCGCGGACCGCGATGCAGGGGGCGCCCGACGCCGAGCTGCTCGAGTACGTCGCCGCCGTCGCGGTCGCGCGGCTGGTCATGGGGGCAAGGATGCGCATCCAGGTGCCGCCGAACCTCTCCGACCCCGCCGAGTTCGATCTGCTGGTCCGCGCCGGCGCCGATGACTGGGGCGGGGTCTCGCCGCTCACGGCCGACCACGTCAACCCCGAGCGGCCGTGGCCCCACCTCGACGATCTCGCGCTCCGCACCGCCGAGCTGGGCTTCGAGCTGCGCGAGCGGCTCACCGCGCAGCCGGAGTTCGTGCTCGACGCCGAGACATGGCTCGACCCGGCGATGCGGGGGCCCGTGGCCGCACTCGCCGACGCCGGCACCGGCCTGGCGCGCGTCTCGGCGGCTGCCTCCGACCCCGACGCGTTTCGTCGCGCTCGCTCCGCTCCCTCGCTCTACGACCGAGAGCCTGGAGAACCCTCCGTCCGGTCGTTGAGCGAGCGAAGCGAGACGAAACGCCCCACCCCGACGAGCAGTGCCCGGCAGCTCGCCGAGACCGCGGCATCCGATCCGGGCGCTCTCGACGACGCCGAGTGGGTGGCGCTCCTGGAGTCACGCGGCGACGACCTCGACACGCTGACGGCGACCGCCGACGACCTGCGCCGCTACACCGTGGGCGAGGCCGTGAGCCTCGTCGTGAACCGCAACCTCACGTCGTCGGGCCTTCGCCCGGCGCCGACCGACGACCCGGCGGCGTTCACCCTCGCCGACGTCGGCGCGATCGCCGCCGACGCGTGGGACCTCGGCGCGACCGAGCTGTGCGTGCAGGGGCTCCTGCCGCCGACCGCGGACCCCGAGGGGTACCTCGCCCTCGCCCGTGCCGTGAAGGCCGCGGCCCCGGGCCTCCACCTCCACGCTTACCGTCCCCAGGACGTGCGCGACCTCGCCGATCGCGGCGGGCTCGGGCTCACCGGCGCCCTCAGCGCGCTGCGCGACGCCGGCGTCGACACCGTCCCCGGCACCGGCGTCAAGGTGCTGAGCGAGCGCGTGCGCGCCCTCGTCGCTCCCGGCGACCTCGAGATCGACCGCTGGATCGAGGGCATCACGGCAGCGCACCGCACCGGCCTGCGCTCGACCTCGGTGCTCTTCTACGGTCACGTCGAGACCGCGGCCGAGCGCATCGCGCACCTCCGGCTGCTGCGAGCCATCCAGGAGCAGACCCGCGGCTTCACCGAGTTCGTGCCGATCCCGCTCCCCGGACCCTCGGGCGGCGTGCCCCTCGTCCCGGACCGCTCCACGCTGGACGAGCATCGCGCCATGGTCGCCGTCTCGCGGCTGATGCTCTCGGGCAGCATCGCGCACATCCAGATCCCGTGGACGCGCGTCGGGCGCGAGGCATCCGCTGTCCTCCTCCGCTCCGGCGGCGACGACCTCGGCGGCACCCTTCTCGACGGGCGGGTGAAGCCCGAGGCGGGCATCGAGCACGGCCTCGAACTGCCGGTGACGGATGCCACGGCCATCGCCGCGCGGCTGTTCCGGCCGTTCCGCCTGCGCACCACCGACTACCTCGAGCCCCGCCGCCCGGGGGTGCCCCGGTGAACGCCTCCACGACCCGCGTGGAGGTGGCGATCGTCGGCGCCGGGTTCGCGGGCCTCGGCATGGCGATCGCCCTGCGGCGCGCCGGCCGCGAGGATTTCGTCGTGCTGGAGCGCGCGACGTCGATCGGCGGGACCTGGCGCGACAACACGTATCCCGGCGTCGCCTGCGACGTGCCGGCGCACCTGTACGGCTTCGCGTCGCACCCGAACCCGGACTGGTCGAGCACCTACGCGCCCGGCGAGGAGATCCGCGCGTATCTCGAAGACGTCGCGGGATCGGAGCGGCTCGGCGACCGCCTGCGACTCGGCACGGCGATGCAGTCGGCGGACTGGGATGCCGAGCACGAGGTGTGGCGGATCGGCACCTCGGGCGGCACGGTCCTCGCCGACGCCCTGGTGCTCGCGTGCGGGCGCCTCACCGAGCCGTCGATCCCGGAGATCCCCGGACTCGGCACGTTCACGGGTCCGCTCTTCCATTCCTCGCGGTGGGACCATCGCGCCGACCTCGCGGGCGCGCGCGTCGCGGTCGTCGGGTCGGGCGCGAGCGCCGTGCAGCTGACTCCCGAGCTCGCCCGCACTGCGGCCCACGTGACGCTGTTCCAGCGCACTCCAGCCTGGATCGTGCCCCGCGGCGGCGGCGCGTACAGCGCCGAGGAGCGCCGGGAGTTCACCGCGCATCCCGCAGAGCTCGCCGCGCTGCGCGCCGACCTCTACGCCGAGGGCGAGGCGCGGTTCGCGTCGCGGTCGGGGGACGCCGCGGCTTCGTCATCCGCGCGGGCCGTCGCCCTCGCCCACCTCGAGGCCCATGTCGCCGACCCGGCGCTGCGCGCCGCGCTCACCCCCGACTACGCCTTCGGCTGCAAGCGCGTCCTGCTGTCGGACGACTTCTACCCGGCCGTCGCCTCCCCGGACGTGACGCTCGTCCCGGCGGCCCTCGCGTCCGTCGAGGGCTCCACGCTGGTCGGCGCCGACGGCAGCCGGCACGAGGTGGACGCCATCGTCCTTGCCACCGGATTCGCCTCGACCCGGCAGCCCTACGCCGAGCTGGTGCGCGGCGAGCACGGCGCGACCCTCGCGGGACATTGGTCGCAGGGCATGACGTCGTTCGCCTCGACCGTGGTGTCGGGCTTCCCGAACCTCTTCGTGCTCAACGGCCCCAACGCGTCGCTGGGTCACTCCTCGTCGGTGCTCATGATCGAGGAGCAGGCCGGGTACACGGCGCGAGCCCTCGAGCTGCGGGCAGCGTCGGGCGGCGTGCTGCGGGTCACCGCCGAGGCCGAGACGTCGTACACCGACGAGATCGCGGCGGCCGCGGCATCCACCCCCTGGATCGCCGGCGGATGCCGCAACTGGTACGTCGACGAGCGCTCGGGGCGGCTGACGCTGCTGTGGCCGGGAACCGTCGACGCCTTCCGGGCGCGGCTGGCCCGTGCCGACGGGTCGGAGTTCGCGCCGGTCCCCGAGTTCGTCCCCGCGCCCTGGGGCGCACCGCTGAGAGGAACCGCATGACCCTTCCGCTGCGTTTCGGCTACAAGGCCTCGGCCGAGCAGTTCGGTCCGACCGAGCTCCTCGACTTCGCGATCCTCGCGGAGGAGGTCGGGTTCGACTCGGTCTTCATCTCGGACCACCTCCAGCCCTGGCTGCACGAGGGCGGGCACGCTCCGGCCTCCGTCCCCTGGCTCGGGGCGCTCGGGGCGAGGACCTCCAAGGTGCTCATCGGCACGTCGGTGCTCACGCCGACGTTCCGCTACAACCCCACGGTCGTGGCCCAGGACTTCGCGACGCTGGGCGTGATGTACCCCGGTCGCGTGATCCTCGGCGTCGGCACCGGCGAGGCGCTGAACGAGGCGAATCTCGGCATCGCGTGGCCGGATCCGCCGGAGCGCTTCCAGCGGCTCAAGGAGGCCATCGGGCTCATCCGGCGGCTCTGGTCGGAGGAGCGGGTGAACTTCGACGGCACGTACTACACGGCCCGCAACATCACGATCTACGACAAGCTCGACGAGCCCGTGCCGATCTACATCGGCGCGGCCGGGCCGGCGGCCACCCGCCTCGCCGGCCGGATCGCGGATGGATTCATCACCACGAGCGGCAAAAACCGCGAGCTCTACACCGACACGCTGCTTCCCGCCCTCCACGACGGGCTGGAGAAGGCCGGCAGAGCCGCCGACGCGATCGACACGCTCATAGAGGTCAAGGTCTCGCTCGACGCGTCGATCGCGGCGGCGCAGGAGAAGACGCGGTTCTGGGCGCCGCTCGCGCTCTCGGCCGACGAGAAGATGGGCGTCGACGACCCGATCGAGATGCAGCGCCTCGGCGAGCAGCTGCCGATCGAGCGGGCCGCGTCGCGCTTCATCGTGTCGGACGACCCCGACGAGCACGTCGAGCGGATCGGCTGGTACATCGACCTCGGCTTCCGCCACCTGGTGTTCCACGACCCCGGTCATGACCAGGCGGCATTCCTGCGGCTGTACGGCGAAGAGATCCTCCCGCGCCTGCGCGCGAAGTACGGCTCGTGACCGGCTGGTTCGGCCGCCGCACGCGGGCAGCAACTCCGCCTGAACCGCCGGTCGACATGCCTTCCAACGGCGTGTCGTCCTACCCGGAGAAAGAGCAGGCGGAGTTACGGCACATCCGCTGGATCGTCGTCGTGCCGGTCAAGCCGTCATCGCGGGGGAAGTCCCGGCTCGAAGTGCCCGGCATCCCGCGTGCCGAGCTCGCCCGGGCGATCGCGCTCGACACCCTCGCCGCCGCGACCGCGTGCGACGTCGTGGCACAGGTGGTCGTCGTCACCGACGATCCGGCGCTGGCGCGGGAGGCGGCATCCATCCCGGCCCTGCGGTTCGTGCCCGAGGGCGAGGCGCGCGGGCTCGATGCGGCGGTGGCCTCCGGGTTCTCCGCCGTGGATCCGAACGCCCGGATGCCGAGGGCCGCACTCCTCGGCGACGTGCCCTCGCTGCGACCCGCCGATCTGGCCGCTGCGCTGGGGGCGGCGGCATCCGTTGACCGCGGTGTGGTGGCGGACGCCGAAGGGACCGGTTCGACGCTGGTGACGGCGCTGGCGGGCGTGGCGTGGTCGTCGTCGTTCGGCGACGGCTCGTTCGGCCGGCACACCGCCTCGGGCTGCCTTCCCCTGCAGATTCCGGATGCCTCGACCCTCCACCGCGACGTCGACACCGCGGAGCAGCTCGGAGCCGCTGTGGCGCTGGGGGTGGGCCCGCGAACGGCCGCGCTCCTGGGCAGCGCCCGGTAAGGCGTCAGCCCCCGGGGCACTCGCAGGTGCCGCCGCTGTGGCATTGACAGGGCAGCGGACCGGTGTCCACCTCCTCGACGGGAGCGATGACGCTCTGCACGCTCGTGTACAGGCTCACCGCGAAGAACGCGCTGCCCGCCACCAGGACCAGCGCGAGCGCGAGTGCCACGAACCGGCGTGCCGCGAAAGCCACGACGGCGACGACACCGACGCCCACCGCGATCCACACGAAGGTCCAGTACAGCTCGACCTCCGGCCCGAGGCCGGATGGCGAATGCAGGGCGTTCCCCACCGCGATCGCCACGCCGCGCCACACCGCGGACAGCAGCAGCCAGATGCCGAGGAAGACGCCCAGCCACACCGCCGGGGTGAGCCAGCGGCGCCACGCCGGCGTGGATGTCTCCGCGGCCGGGCTCTCCGCGGCCGGGACGAGGCCGGAGTCCGGTCCGTAGGGCGAGGTCATGTCGCGAGACTAGCCAGGTCCGGTGCTCCGACGGCCAGAACTCTGTGCCATCTCGACAGATCAAGGGGCGATGCACCGCCGCGCTTTGGCCTTCCCATCCGACTAGCCTGGCGACGTGAGCGACTACGAAGTGCTGGACATCGGCGGACTCGACCAGTGGCGGGATCACCACGGCGGGTTCCGCCCCGAGAGTTCGCGCGACGGTCGGCGCGTGGTGGACCACGAGCTCTCGATGCAGTTCATCGGCATGACGGCCAATGCCCTGGAGCCCGGCGAAGAGGCGGGCTACTGGCACCGTCACGCGCGCGTCGAGGAGCTGTACGTGTTCCTCGCCGGCCGCGGGCAGATGGGACTCGACGGCGGCATCGTCGACGTCGGCCCCGGTTCGGCGGTGCGGGTCGGACAGGGTGTCTGGCGCACGTGGCGCGCGGCGCCCGAGAGCCCGGAGCAGCTGCGCTGGCTGTGCATCCGCGCCGGCGGGTACGAGCTGCCGCACTTCCCCGACGACAGCGAGCGCGACAACGACCGCCTGTCGCCCTGGGCCGACTGACGCGCTGCCGGGGCCTCAGACCAGCAGGTACACCGCTCCGACGATCGTGAAGGCGATGACCAGCCGCTCGAACAGCCGCTGATCGAGCCGGTCGGCGAGCCACCGGCCGACGAGCGCGCCGACGACGACGACCGGCACCAGCACGAGGTCGAGCAGCAGCCCCGGCACAGTGATGATGCCGAGTCCGATTGAGAACGGCACCTTGAAGAGGTTCACGATCGCGAAGAACCACGCGGCCGTGCCGAGGAACTCCTTGACCGGGAACCGGGCCGCGAGGAAGTACATCGACATCACGGGCCCGGCGGCATTGGCGACCATCGTCGTGAAGCCGCCGAGTGTCCCGTAGGTCGCGGCGGCGACCCGATGCGGGCCCTCCTCGGAGACGACCTTTCCGGCGCGCCGGCGCAGCAGCGTGAGCGTGATCACGACGAGGAGGATCACGCCGATGGTGCGCTTGACCCACGCGTCGTCGGCGACGGCGAGGAACCCGACGCCGAGCAGCACTCCCACCACGACGGCCGGTGCGAGCCGGAGGAGCACACGCCAGTTCGCATGGCGCCGGTACATCGTGACGGCGAAGAGGTCGGCCACGATGAGCAGCAGCAGCAGCGTGCCCGTCGACGCCTTGGCGGGCAGCACGGCCGCGAAGATCGCGACGGCGATGGTGCCCGCACCGGGAACGGCGGTCTTGGAGAGCCCCACGATGAGCGCCGCGACGCCGAGCAGCGCCCATGCGAACCAGGTCAGGTCGGGCACGTCAGACTGCGGCCGTCGCCAGGGCGGCTTCGGCGAGCGCCGCCGAGCGTGCGGCATCCGTCATCCACAGCGGGGTGACGACCGAGTGGATGCCGAGCCCCGCCACCTCGTCCGCCGCGAGCGCGTCCTCCTCCGCGATCAGCCACGAGTCGAGCAGCCCGTCCCCTGACCGCGCCCCGTAGTGCGCCGCTACCGCGGCCGCGGAGGTCTCGACGCCGATCGCCGCGAGGCACACGTCGGCCATACCGCGCACCACGCGTCCGCCGATGATGGGCGAGACGCCGACCACGGGCGCCGCGGTGCTGCGCAGTGCGGCCCGCACGCCCGGCACGGCGAGGATCGGTCCGATCGACACGACGGGGTTGGAGGGTGCGAGCAGCACGACGTCGGCGTCGGCGATCACCTCTGCCACTCCGGGTGCAGGCTCAACGCCGGTCACGCCGGGGTTGTCGAAGCTCACGGGCTCGAGGGTGGCACGATGGCGCGTCCACCACTCCTGGAAGTGCATCGAGCGGATGCCGTCCTCGTCCCGCACGGTCACCACGGTGTCGACCTCGGCATCGGTCATCGGCAGCAGCCGGGCGCCGAGCTCCCAGCGGTGCGACATGCGCTCGAGCACCTCGGTCGGGGTGAGGCCTTCGCGCAGCCAGCCGGTGCGGGCGAGATGGGTGCCGAGGTCGAGGTCGCCCAGCGTGAACCAGGGCCACCCGGAACCCCAGGCCTGCAGCTCGTGGTTCACGCGCTCGGTGTCGCCCGCGCGACCCCAGCCGCGCTCGGCGTCGTTGACGCCGGCGAGTGCATAGGTGATCGAGTCGACATCGGGCTGGAGCCGCACGCCCGAGAGCCAGAGGTCGTCGCCGGTGTTGACCACCACGGTCAGCGCGGACGCGGTATCGGCGACGCCGCGCGACCGGAGGGCGGATCGCAGGCCCAGGACGAAGCGGGATCCGCCCACCCCGCCCGCGAGGACGACGACGCGCGGCGCCCGGCTCATCGACCCATGCCGGATCAGTCCCGGCGAGGAAGGGGCAGCGCGCCGGTGCGAGGGGCGAACTCGTCGGCCGCGTGCGGGAGCGAGAAGCGTGCGACGGCATCGATGAGCGCGTCGACGGTCTGAGCGTCGGCGATGACGTCGACCGACAGGCCGGCACGCCGGGCGTCCTTCGCAGTACGCGGGCCGATCGCCGCGATCAGTGTCGTCTCGGGCAGCTCGGGGAACTGCAGATGGACCTGCTCGGCCACCGATCCGCTCGTCACGAGCACGGCGTTGATCCGGCCGGAGCGGACGTCCTCGGCGATGCGATCCGTGACCGGCACGCCGACGGTGCGGTAGGCGACCACGCTGCGGACGCGGTGCCCGGCGTCGGAGAGCATGCGGGTGAGCACCGGCTTGGCGATCTCGCTGCGCAGCGCCAGGATGTCGCGGGCACCGGGCTCGAGCGCGATCAGCTGCTCGGCCATGCCGGCGGCGGAGTTGTCCTGCTCGGGCACCAGGTCGACGCGGTAGCCGACCGCGAGCAGCGCGGCCGCGGTGGTCTCGCCGACCGCCGCGATCTTCGTCTTCGCGGGAACCACCGCGCGATACGCATAGAGCACGTCGACCGTGGTGGCGCTCGTCACGGTCAGCCAGTCGAAGGCGCCGGCGGCCAGATCGGCGAGGGCCTGATCGAGGGTCGCCTGGTCGTTGGTCGGCGCGAAGTTGATCAGCGGAGCGATGACCGGCGTGGCGCCCTGGCGGCGGAGCGACGCGGCGACGCCGTCGCCCCAGGGCCCGCCTCGGGGCACCAGAACGCGCCATCCCGCAAGGGGCTTGGCGTGTGGGTGTGCTGTGTTCATGGGGGTCGACTCTCGGTGATGCTCAGCCGGCCGCCCTGGACGTTCGAGCAGCCGACGCGCGAAGCGAATCGGGCTCGCGCGATCGGCAGCATTCGCACCATTGCACTGCCTGACTCCCGAGCATACCCCCACCCCCGGATCGTGTGTCGGGCCGGGAGTGGAGCCTGTGGAGCATCGGTCAGCGAGTGTACGAGCGGACCAGGCCCCAGACGACCGCACCGATGGCGATCGCCCCGGTGATGACGGCGGCGGCGGCGAGCACCGGGCTGCGGCGCTGGAACGCGCGAGCCTTCTCGACGGAGTCGTCGATGGTCTCGGACAGGCGCCGCGGCAGGTTCGCCTTGACCTCGATCGCGGCGAGGGCCGCTTTGAGTTCGGCGCGGGCCTGCTCGACGGGATCTGCGATGCCCAGGGGCACGGCGGTGCGGGGCATCGGCACGGGCGCATCAGAGCTCATCGCGCACCTCCTTGACGTCTTGGGCGATCGACTGGACGGGGTTCTGGCGCTCGCCGATCTTGCGGAACCGCAGGTAGCCGAGCAGTCCGAGTATCGCGGTGACGATGAGCATCGCGAAGAAGACCACGATCGCCGAGACCCACACCGGCCACCACGAGGACAGCCCCGCGATCACGAACGTGCCGAAGACCGGGACCGACCAGAACAGGACGAAGAGCGCCGCGAACACCCACAGCGCGCCCCACCCGCCGTCCTTGGCGGTGCGTGCGAGCCACTTCTTCGCAGCCTCGATCTCGGCGATGACGAGGTTCCGCACGAGCTCCGGAACATCGCCGAGCAGCGTGAGCAGACTGTCGTCGCCGCGGTCGCGGAACCCACGCGGGGACGTCACGTCACGCCCCGCCTCGGCCGGCGGTGGGGGTGCCGTCCGTGGCGTCCGTGACGTCGTCGATCACGTCGTCGACGGTGTCCTTCGCCGCGCGCGCCGACGACTTGGCGGCCGCTTCGACGTCGTCGGCCGAGTCCTGGCCGACCTTGATGGCGGCGTCGAGCCTCTGGCCGGGCGTGCCCTTGGTGGTCGCGGCCTTGGTGACCTTGACCGCGGAGTCCCACAGCGTGCTGGGCAGCGCCATGGCGCTCGACTTGGCGAAGTCCTTCACCTTGTCGACCTGTTCCTGGACCGGGTCGAGGTTCCAGAGCTTCGCGGCCTGGGCTTTGATCTGCTCGTAGCGTTCGCGGCCTGCGCGCGTGCCGAGCACGTACCCGATCGCGATTCCGATGACGAGTCCTGCTTTGCCCCTCATGGGGTCTCCTCACGGTCGGTGGTGCGCCTGATGACCCTCCCAGGGTAGCCCTGTATGCCGATTCCGGCATCCACCCTTGACAAGAGCGTCACGACGAGTTCAGCTTCCGTCCGCGTCGCGCCACAGCACGCTGCGGCGCACGCGGTCGGCCTCGGCCTGCGCGTCCGCGACGACCCGGGTGAGCCCGCTCCCCGAGAGCCAGGCCCCGACCGCCGCGAGGCCGGGCTGAACTGCGATCGAGGCACGAACGGCCTCGGCGTCCGCCGCGTGGCCCAGGGCCGAGGCGGGCCGCGCGAGCGGGAACTCCGACCGATGGGCTCCCTTCACCGCCGCCGCCCCGATCTCGACTCCCAGGAGAGCGGATGCCTCCGCCCGCGCCAGCGTCGCGACGTCGGCGTCGTCGAGCCCCGCCGTCGCCCGGGCGTCCGCCGGGCCGTCGAACGCCACGCTCACGACGTGGCGCCCGGGACCGGCCGTCCGGGAGAGCCACTCCCATCGCGCGGTCTGGTGCACGAGACCCGATGCGCGCGACGAGCCCGGCACGGCGTAGACCTCCGCGCCGCGCGGTCCGGCGTCCAGCGCCGGTTCGTCGACGACCAGGGTGACGATCTCGCGGAGGGGCGCGGCATCCGCCATCCCCTCCAGGTGCCCGTCGGCGTGCGGCGACAGCAGGCGCACCGCCGCCGACTGGTCCGTGGCGACGAACACGATGTCGGCGGGCTCGACCGCGGCAGCGTCCGGCATGGCGTCCGGGTTCTCGAGCTCCACCGTCCAACGGCCGTCGGCGCCTCGGGCGATCGCCGTGACATGGGCCCCGGAGACCAGTTCGGCGCCGAGGCCGTCGAGACGCTCCCGCAGCGCGTCGATGAGCCGCGGCATCCCGCCCCGCAGGCTCTCGACCGTGGCGCCGGGACTCCTGCCGACGCGCAGATCGGCCACGGCGCCGCCGAGAGAGCCGGTGCGGGTGAGCGCCGAGGCGAGCCCCGGCGCCGCGACGGTGACGTCGACCTCGTGCGGAGCGATGCCGAATCGGCCGAAGGTCAGCGGGGCGACGAGCCGCGAGACCACCGCCTCGCCCATGCGGGAGCGCACGAGGGTGTCGAGGTTCCGCTCCTTGCCGATGGTGAGGGGCGGCCGCAGACGGTCGAGGTAGGCGCGCCAGGCTCCGTTCCACCCGATGAACCGGCGAACGCCGTCGTCCCACGGATTCGCCGGGATGCCGAGCACCGACTCCCGGGGCACGGGGGCGGCGGCGCCTTTCGCGAGCCCGGCGATCCACGTCTGCTCGGTGCGGGGCGTGACCACGAGGTCGCCCAGTCCGAGCTCGTCCGCGAGGTCGCGCACCGGCGGGGCTGCCGACCAGCAGGTCGCGCCGACGTCGACGCGCAGCCCGGCGACCTCGGCTTCGGCGACCGTGCCGCCGAAGCCGGAACCAGCTTCGAGCACGGTGACGGGCATCCCGACCTTCGCGCACTCGAGCGCCGCGATCAGTCCGGCGATGCCCCCGCCGATCACGACGACCCTCGTGTCATGGGCGTGGGTGACGATCGCGTCGAAGGGTTCGGGGATGACGGCCATGGGGTCCATCCTCCCATCGGGGCCGCAGGCGGCCGGGGTCGCAGCGGCCGGGCGCGGGTGGAAGACTGGCCGCATGACGCTTCACATCACCGGCGATGACGCGGCCGACCGTCTGCTCACCGACGATCCGCTCGCGCTCCTCATCGGCATGCTGCTCGATCAGCAGGTCGCCATGGAGACCGCGTTCGCCGGGCCGCTCAAGATCTCGGAGCGCGCCGGCACCCTCGACGCGGCGGCGATCGCGAGCTTCGATCCCGAGGCCTTCACCGAGCTGTTCAAGGCCACCCCCGCCGTGCACCGCTTCCCGGGGTCGATGGCCGGCCGGGTGCAGGCGCTCTGCGCGGCGCTCGAGCAGGACTGGGGCGGCCAGGCCGCGGCCATCTGGACCGACGGCGACCCGGACGGCCCGACGGTGCTCCGCCGGCTCAAGGCCCTTCCCGGATTCGGCGAGCAGAAGGCCAAGATCTTCCTGGCGCTGCTGGGCAAGCAGTACGGGTTCACCGGCGACGGGTGGCGCGAGGCATCCGCCCCCTACGGCGAGGACGGATCCTTCCGGAGCGTCGCCGACATCGTCTCGGCCGACTCCCTCACGAAGGTCCGCGAGCACAAGCGCGCCATGAAGGCGGCCGCGAAGAGCGGCGGCGGGGGCGTCTGATGAAGAAGACGGGCGGCAGCGTCGCCGCGTTCATCGCCGGCGTCGCCCCGGAGAAGCGCCGGCGGGATGCCGAGACCATGGTCGCGCTCATGCGCGAGATCACCGGACGGGAGCCGGAGCTCTGGGGCACGATCATCGGCTTCGGATCCTGCCACTACCGCTACCCGACCGGCACCGAGGGCGACGTGCCCATCGCCGCCTTCGCCGCGCGCCGGCAGGCGACCACGGTCTACCTTCTCGACACCGGAGCGCACGCCCGTGAGCTCGCAGCGCTCGGACCGCACGAGGCCGGCGCCGGATGCCTCTACATCAAGGATCTCGAGGCGGTCGACGCCGGCGTCCTGCGCGGCATGATCGCAGAAGACTACCGACGAGTGATCGCCGGCGAAACCGGCTCGGCGACGTACACCGTCACGGACTGAAGGATGCCCCGGCCGCTGTGGCCGGGGCATCCGCTCTCGTCTGCGGCTAGGCGCCCTTGAGGCGCTCGGCCAGGTACGCGTGCAGGCCCTCGAGCGGCACCCGCTCCTGACCCATCGTGTCGCGGTCGCGCACCGTGACCGCGCGGTCGTCCAGCGAATCGAAGTCGACGGTCACGCAGAACGGCGTGCCGATCTCGTCCTGACGGCGGTACCGGCGGCCGATGGCTCCGGCGTCGTCGAAGTCGATGTTCCAGTCGCCGCGCAGCTGCTCGGCCACCTCGCGGGCGATCGGCGACAGCTGCTCGTTGCGAGAGAGCGGCAGGATCGCCGCCTTGACGGGAGCCAGGCGCGGATCGAGCTTGAGCACCGTGCGGGTGTCGGTGCCGCCCTTCGCGTTCGGCGCCTCCTCCTCGTGGTACGCGTCGACGAGGAACGCCATCATGGCGCGGGTGAGGCCGAACGAGGGCTCGATGACGAACGGGGTGTACTTCTCTCCCGACGCCTGATCGAAGTAGGTGAGGCTCTGGCCCGACGCCTCGGTGTGACTGGAGAGGTCGTAGTCCGTGCGGTTGGCGACGCCCATGAGCTCGCCCCACTCCTTGCCGGGGAAGCCGAAGCGGTACTCGACGTCGATCGTTCCGGCGGAGTAGTGGGCGCGGTCGTCCTCGGGGACGTCGTAGCGGCGCAGGTTGCCGGCGTCGACGCCGAGATCGATGAACCAGTCCCAGCACGCCTCGACCCAGTGCTCGAACCACTCGTTCGCCTCGGCGGGCGGCGTGAAGAACTCGATCTCCATCTGCTCGAACTCGCGGGTGCGGAAGATGAAGTTTCCGGGCGTGATCTCGTTGCGGAACGCCTTGCCGACCTGGCCGATGCCGAACGGCGGCTTCTTGCGCGAGGCGGTGAGCACGTTGGAGAAGTTCACGAAGATGCCCTGCGCGGTCTCGGGGCGCAGGTAGTGCAGGCCGGACTCGTCGTCGACGACGCCGAGGTACGTCTTGACGAGGCCGGAGAACGCCTTCGGCTCGGTGTACTGGCCCTTGGTGCCGCAGTTCGGGCACGGCACGTCGGCGAGGCCGTTCTCGGCCGTGCGGCCCTTGCGCGCCTCGAAGTCCTCGATCAGGTTGTCGGCGCGGAACCGCTTGTGGCACTGCAGGCACTCGACGAGCGGGTCGGTGAACGTGGCGACGTGACCGGATGCCTCCCACACGCGCTTGGGCAGGATGATCGACGAGTCGAGGCCGACCATGTCGCCGCGGCCGCGCACGAACGTCTGCCACCACTGGCGGCGGATGTTCTCCTTGAGCTCCGTGCCGAGGGGGCCGTAATCCCACGCCGAGCGGGATCCGCCGTAGATCTCGCCGGCCTGGAAGACGAACCCGCGGTGACGGGCGAGGGCGATGACCTTGTCGAGGCGGGACTGCTCGGCCACGGTGGCTCCAATGGTCGGGATGGGGTGTGCTGCCGAATGCGGCGAGCGCCGCGGCATCCGTCGATTCTAGTCGGCCGATCCTGGGCGACCGGACTGGTCCGGCTCGTCCCCCGCGGCCCGCTGGAACTCGCGGTCCCACTCCCGCAGCTCCTTGCGGCCGCCGATGAGGCCGTCGAGCGAGACCTGGAAGTGCAGCCCCCGCCGGGCGTTGACCTGCTTGATGTTCTCGACCAGTTCGGCCGAGAACGCCGCGACCGCGCCCCGCACCTCGTCGATGCGCTCGGCGGGGTCGTCCCACAGGTCGGGGTGGCGCAGGATGTCGAGCAGATAGTCGCGGTCGAGCGCGGCGGTCAGCTTTCGCAGCGTCTCACCGTACTCGAGCGCGGCGACCGAGCGCTGGCCCTCGTCACCCGTGCGGTCGAGGCGATCGAAGAGCTCGGTGGTGTTGCCCGCGATGGAGGTGATCTCCCGCGCGACTTCGGTGGCGACGGGACTGCCGGATGCCCCGGCCGCCGCGTACTCCGCTCTCAGGCCGTTGAGCTGCGCGACGAGCGAGCGAACCTTGTCGGGGGGCGGGCGGTGACCCGCCAGTCCCCGCCGCCGGCGTACTCGGACGACGCCGAAGATGACGCCCCCCGCCGCGACAACCGCAGCCACCGCCAGCGCGATCCCGATAACCGGTCCGGCATCGGCGCCCTCGAGGGCCGGCTGCTCGGGTGCCTGGGCTATCACGCTCTGAATGGTCTGCGAGAGCGCGGCGTCGACACCGGCGGCCGACGACTCCGCCTCGTTCGCGATCCGCATGGCTTCGTCCGGAGGAAGCGCGTCTGATCCCGCCACGAGATCATCGCCCACGACGACGATCACGGTGTCGAACCCCGTGACCTCCTCCAGCTCCTCCAGAATGTCCGTCGGCGACGCCTCGAGCGCGGCGTTGTCGGAGAACACGGCCACCCCGATGGAGGCGTCGCCGATCTGCTGCACCAGGGAATCGGTGAGCGCATCGCCACCGCTGACTTCGCGCGAGACGAACACGTGCGTCTCCGCGAGGGCCGCTGCGGCTTCGTCGACGTACAGGCCGGCATCGAGTGAGTGCATTCGCGGCCTAGAAGTTGTTGATGACCGAGGCGAACACGAGGTCGATCTTGGCCGCGTCGGACGCGTCGAACCACTGCCCGCCGGTGGCCTCGGCGATGCGCTGGAGCGCACCGGTGTCGGCGCCCTCGCCGTACGCGATCGGGAAGATGCGCACGGGCGCGTCGTCGCCGCCCTCGCTCGACGCCTTGCCGATCTTGGCGACGAGCGAGTCGAGCGAGATGCTCGAGTCGGTGTCCTGCCCGTCGGAGAGCAGCACGATCGCGTTGATGCGACCGGGCTCGGCCCGGGACGTCATCTCGTCGTACGCCGCGGCGATGGCGTCGTAGAGCGGGGTGCCCTCGCGCTGTGCGAACCGCAGGTCGTCGAGGGCGGAGTCGACGGACTCACGGTCGGACTGCAAGGGCGACACATCGCGCAGCACGACGAGGTTCTTCCCGGCGGCCGATTCCACGCCGGTCGTGAACGCCCAGACGCCCACCTCGTCGGTCGAGCGGAAGTGGCCGAGAGTGGACTGCGCCCCCTCGATCGCGCCGTCGAGCTTGGACCGGCCGTCGCCGATCGGCTCGTCCATCGAGCCGGAGATGTCGATGACCTCGAGCACGGATGAGGGCTTGCGAATCTGGGTCCACTGGTCGATCGCAGCCGAGACGACGTCGACGCCCGGGCGCGGCAGCGACACGGCGGGTCCGGCGGGGTCCACCCCGTACTCCGGTGCGAAGAGGTCGCCGAGGGGGACGTCTTCGTCGAGCGGCCGGAAGCCGAAGGTCGGAACGATGGCCTGGGCGGCGTCGGTCTGCAGGAAGGCCGCGAACGCGGCGCCCGCAGTGGCTTGGGCATCCGTCACCCAGTCGGCGCCGAGGACGGTGATCGGGTTGTCGGACCACATCGAGCCGCCCGACGGGTAGACCGCGACCAGCTTCTCCTTGGGCGGCGTGAGCGTCTCGCCCGGCTGCACCGTGTGCGAGTCGGGGTTGCCCTGGTTGTAGTTCAGCAGGGAGGTCTCTTCGAGGGCCACGGCCGAGACATAGCCCGAGCCGCCGGCGCCGTTCTGCGTCTCGTCGTAGAGCGTGGTCAGCACCTTGCCGGTGGTGTCGCCGTAGTGGATGACGCACTCCTCGAACACCCGCGAGAAGTCGGCGGCAGCGGCGACGTCCTCCGCCGTGAGATCGGCGGTCTTGCCGGCGGCCTCGTACGACTGCATGAGGATCGCCGAGAGGCCGGTGGTCGAGGTGTTCGGGTTGGTCTTCGAGATCTTGAACGATCCCCACAGGGGCTTGCCGACGCTCGCCCAGCCCTCCGGGTCCTGGCAGAGAGCCTCGAAGTCGCTGATCCCGATGTCCTCGCCCGGGTACCCCAGGGCCTTGGCCATCGTCTCGGGCACCCCGAACACGACCGGCGTGCGGGTGAAGGACTCGGGCTCGCCGACGAGTGAAGCGGATGCCGCGGCCGCCACGCGCTCGGTCCACACGGTCGACGCCGGCGACCACATCGAGGGCCAGCGGCGCGGGTCGTCGTCGGGCCAGTCCTCGCCCGACGTGAGGAACCGCGTCGCGTCGCCCGACGAGACGTTGATCGGTCGCACGGTGGCGCACTCGTCGAGCGCCTCGTGCTCGGCCGACTCCTTGAAGGCGTCGGCGAGCGCGTCGAGCATGTTGACCTTCTCGGACGAGGTCGCCACCACGACGCTCGTGCAGCCGTCGTCGGCGAAGTCGCCGTCACCGAAGTCGCCGCCCTCGGGGCCGTCGCCCGTGCACGCCGACAGGACGATCGCGGCGGCGAGGACACCGGCACCGACGACCGCGCGTCGGAGTCGCGCGCGGGAGCGCAGCGGGAGGGGAGGCGAGGAGACGGCGGGCACCCGCCGAGGTCGGGCTGGCATGGGGCCAGCCTACGGCTCACGGCGCGCGGATCGCAGAGCGGATGCCGTCGCTGTGGACGGCCCCTCCGGCGAGGGAGTGGCGTCGGCCGTCAGGAGACGAACCTGATCGCCATCGGGTACTGGTACCACTCGCCGCGGTTCGCCTTCACGGCGGCGACGATGCACAGCACGATGTTGAGGATGTACGCGGCGAAGATGATGAAGAACCCGATGATGACGATGCTCAGGATGCCGCCCACCACGTACGCGATCAGCAGGGTCAGCTGGAAGTTCAGCGCCGTCGCGGTGTGCGCGCGGACGAACGGGCCGCGGTCCTTGAGCACGAGGTAGCCGATCAGCGCCGGGAGGAAGTTGAAGAACAGTCCGCCGACGTTGATGAGGGTCGCCCACAGCTTCTCGTCGGCGGGGCTCATCGGGTTGGGCTGCGCGGCGCCGTACGGGGCGGCGCCGAAGGGGGGAGGCGTGGTCACCGGATCACTCTAGGCCGCGGCATCCGCACCGCGCACGGGGGTCATCCCCCGGATCGGCCCTGGAGTCACGCGGCACGCAGTGCATCGCGGCCGACCTCGGCGAAAGTGGCGTGCCCCGCGAGCCCGAGCGTGATGTCGAGCTCGGCCAGCAGGTTCCGGAGCACCTCGCGCACGCCCTCCTCGCCCGCGATGCCCAGACCGTAGGCGTACGGCCGTCCGATCGCGACCGCCGTCGCGCCGAGCGCCAGTGCGATGAAGGCGTCCGAGCCCTGCCGCACGCCCGAGTCGAAGACGATGGGAACTCGCCCGGCGACCCGGTCGGCGATCGTGGGCAGCACCGCGAGGGTCGGAACGGACTGGTCGATCTGGCGGCCGCCGTGGTTGGAGATCCAGATGCCGTCCATGCCGACATCGAGGGCGCGGATCGCATCGTCGGGGTGGACGATGCCCTTGAGGATGATCGGAAGCGTTGTCCACTCACGCGCCCGGGCCAGGTCCTCCCAGGTGAGAGCAGGCGTCGAGAAGACGTCGAGGAAGGTTTCGACCGCGGCGCGCGGAAGCGGAGACCGGAGGTTGTCGCGCACGCTCCGCGAGCCGGTCACCGCGGCGCCCTTGCGCGCGATCTTCACGCCGGCGGCCACGGTCTTCGGGGTCAGCCGGACGGCCGGCGCGGCGGGGGCCGCAGCATCCGGTGCCGTCCTCACACGCTCGCGGACCAGCTGCTGGAACACGGGGTCGGACGTGTACTGCGCGATGCCCAGGCCGCGCGTGAACGGCAGGTACGCGAGGTCCAGGTCGCGGGTGCGCCACCCCAGCAGGTGCGTGTCCAGCGTGACGACGATCGCGTCGCATCCGGATGCCTCGGCCCGCCGCAGGAGCGAGGCGTTCAGCTCGTCGGAGGCCGACCAGTAGAGCTGGAACAGGCGCGATGCCGTCGACGTCGCGGCCGCGACCTGCTCCATCGGGAACGAGGCCTGGTTCGACAGCGTGTACGGGATGCCCAGCGACGCCGCGGCGCGGGCCACCGCCAGATCGGCCTCGCCGTGGGCCATCTCCATGACTCCCAGGGGTGCGAGCAGCAGGGGCGTCGGCCGGCGGCGTCCGAGCAAGTCGATCGACAGGTCTCGCGCCGAGACGTCTCGCAGCGGCCGCGGCCACACCTGCCAGCGGTCGAAGGCCGCCGTGTTCGCGCGCATCGTCCGCTCGGCGCCCGCACCGCCGGCGATGTAGGCGAAAGCCTCGGCGCTGAGCGCCTTCTCCGCCGCTCGCTCGAGGTCCACGGCATCGACCGGCACTCTCGGGCGCGTGCCGCTGATGCCGGCCCGGTAGATCTCGGACTGGGTGCGACGGGAGACGCCGCGCGCGGCGGCCGGATCGTCGGGAGCGACTGGAGCGACTGGGCCCACGCGCCCGGAGGCTCCGCGCGACGCGCCAGCGGCGTGGGGAGGAGGCGTGGGGGTGCTCGGAACCATGCGGTCAGCCTACGGGCGGCGGTTTCCGAATGTCGGCGGCGACGGCCACACTCGGCTCATGCAGCAAGTCGCGTTCCTGCGCAACGTCAACCAGGGGCAGCGCGGTCAGCCGAGCACCGCGGATATCGTGGCGGCCTTCCGCGCCGCCGGAGCGGTCGATGTGCAGCTGTTCCAGAGCAACGGCACGGTCCTCTTCGCCGCGGCGTCCCCCGATGCCGTGGTGGTCGATGTGCCTCAGGTGCTGGCGTCCCTCTCGGGCTTCGAGGCCGTGGTCTTCTCCCGGCCGCTGGCGTTCATCGAGCAGGTGGTGGCGAGAAGCGCGGATGCCGCAGACCTCGGTCGCCGGGAGCTGACGCTGTTCACCGACGAGGTGGCGATCACCGACGAGGTCGCGGCGGCCGCTCAGGCGGCCAAGCGTCGCTGCACGATCGTCGAGCACGGAGCCGGGTGGGCGGTGTTGACGAACGATGCCGACCGCCAGAGCAACGGAACGCCCGCCCTCGAGGCGGCGCTCGGCACCCCCGCGTCGTCCCGCGGCATTCCCACGCTCGTGCGCCTGGTCGATCGCTTCAGCCGGTGAAGGCGAGCCCGCTCACGTCTGGCGTCGGATGAAGCGCATCAGCCACGCGATCACGGCGATGATGATGATGACGATGCCGATCCACAGCAGGAACTTCGCCGCTTCGACGAACAGCCCGAAGAGGAGCAGCACGACACCGATGATGAGCAGGATCACTGCGAGTCCGGTCATGCCCCCATCGTGGCCTCCGTTCGGCCGCGCGTCGAGTGTCTTGACAAGAGCGCCCGTCAGCTGCCGAACTCGCACCAATCGGCGACCCAGGTGAGGATCTCCCCGCGGAGATCTTCGGATGCCGCGAGCTCGATCTCGCCGGGCACGCCGTCGATCTCGACCTCGACGTCGAAGATCGTCCCCCGCTTGTCCTCCTGGACGGCGTGCGGGTCGCAGCGCAGCGGCACGATCGGCAGGCTTATCGACGCCTGACCCGTGCCGCCTTCGGCGACCGCCATCCCGATCGGGTACGTCTCGATCGTCGCCCCCGCGGCTTCGCCGAAGGTGAGGAGGTTGGTGGTCTGGATGCCGACGATCGTCGCGGCAGCACGACCCGTGGGCGCGACGAACAGCGAGAGCGCGGCGGGCTCGCCCGGGGGCGAGGGGTCGAAGTCGGTGAACTCCACGTGGGCGGCGTCCGCCACAGCCGCTGCACGACAGTCCCGCTCGTGCAGCGGCGGGACGAAGCCCAGCGGATCGTCGATCGGCGCGGACGCGACAGACGAGACGTCGCCGAGCAGGTAGTCGAAGGTCAGCCGCGGGCGCAGCTCTCCGTCGGCGGGCAGATCCTCGCCGCAGGCGACCGCGGGCAGCTGCACCCGGATGCCCACCGTTCCGCCCGGCGCGATGATGCTGTCGCGCTCCGCCACGCGCGTCGCGGGGCCGTCGAACCTCGGGTCGGCGACCTCGACGCCTCCGACGACCAGTCGCTCGTCGGTGCCGTTGTGCACGACGACCTGCGCCTGGCGCGCGGCGACGTCGGACCGCAGCTGCTGCAGCTCGGCCGTGACGCCGCCGGGCAGGCCGCCGGCGACGAGGCTGACCTCCGGCTGCGCCGCCGGCGCCGTGCATCCGGCGACGGCCAGGAGCGCGGCGCCGAGCACCGCGGCGATCGCTGCCCGCTGTGCCCGTGCGCCGATCATGGTCAGCGCGTCAGCGTCTCGCGCGCGACCGTGAAGTCGTCCAGCGCGACCGGATCGATGTCGACGCCGATGCCCGGTCCGGTCGGCACCCGCACGTGGCCGTCCTCGAGCACGGCCGGCTCGGTCACGATGTCCCTGGTGTAGAAGCGGTTCGACGCCGACACGTCCCCGGGAAGCGTGAAGCCCGGCAGCGCCGCGAGCGCCGCGTTGGCGGCGCGCCCGATGCCGGTCTCGAGCATGCCGCCGCACCACACGGGGATGCCGGCATCCCGGCACAGATCGTGGATCGCGACCGCCTCCAGGTAGCCGCCCACCCGTCCGGCCTTGATGTTGATGATGGCTGCCGCCTGCAGCGCGAGGGCGTCGGCTGCGGCCTTGGCCGACACGATCGACTCGTCGAGGCAGATCGGTGTGCGAAGGCGGCGGGCAAGCGCGGCGTGGTCGACCAGGTCGTCCTCCTGCAGCGGCTGCTCGATCAGCAGCAGGTCGAATCGGTCGAGTTCGGCCAGGGTGTCGGCGTCGGCCAGCGTGTAGGCGGAGTTCGCGTCGACCTGCAGCGTGATGGCGCCGAACGCGTCACGGACGGCCGCCGTGTCGGCGATGTCGCGGCCGGGCTTGATCTTGATCTTGATGCGCGCGTAGCCCTCGTCGAGGTAGCCGCCGACGACATCGACCAGAGCGGCCGGATCGCTCTGGATCCCCACCGACACGCCGCTCGGGATCCGGTCGCGCACCGCGCCGAAGTACTCGCCGAGCGCACGTCCGTCGGTGCGCAGTGCGGCGTCGAGCACCGCGAGCTCCAGCCCGGCCTTGACCATGCGGTGGCCCACGAACGGCGCGAGCGCCGGCGCGACCTCCTCGGGCGCCAGCGTGCCGCGGTCGAGGAGCGCCGGCACGAGGAAGCGCAGTGCCACGTCCCACGCGCTCTGTGTGTACTCGCTCGAGTACAGCGGTGCCGCCCCCGTGACGATCTCGCCCCAGCCGTCGGCTCCGGACGTGAGCGCGCGCACCACGATCACCTCGCGCACGGTCTCCGTGCCGAACGACGTCGTGAACGGCGCGACGAGCGGCAGGTGCAGCACCCGCAGCTCGAAGCCTTCGAGGGCGACGGATGCCGCGGGCGAGGCGATGGGCATGCGCACCAGGCTACGCCCCGCCCTGGACGCTGCCGGGCGTCAGTGGGCCAGCCGCAGCGTGCGGACGTTGTTGCGCACCGGCACGAAGGTGCCGCGGGCCCGGCGCGGTCCGCGCGTTCGGGCCGGTCGGCGTCGCTCGCGGCGGAGCGAGGCAGCCAGTCCGACCATCAGGACCTCGATGTGTTCGCGCATGACGTCTCCCTCTCGTGCGTTGCTGCAGAGGAGGAGCACGATCGGCCGGCCCAGATACGTCAGACGGGAATCTCGGCGAAAGCCCGCACCGGGAAGGTGCCGAAGCCCTCGACCGCCGGCGGGGCCGCCGTGAACCGGGCGCCCTGGGGCGGAAGGGCGCCGAGGTTGGTGAGGTGCTCGACGACGTGCACCCCGGCGCCGAGCAGCAGCGAGTGGGCGGGACGCTCGCCGCCGGACTCGGTGTCGTCGATGTTGACCGAGTCGATGCCCACGAGCACCGCGCCGGCGTCGATGAGCCACTGGGCGCCCTCTGCGCTCAGGAACGGCGCACCGGCACCGTACTCGGGGGTTCCGAACAGGCGGTCCCAGCCGGTGTGCAGCAGGACGGCCGCGCCCCGCACGTCGCGATCGGCCAGCGTCTCCGAGCGGATGCCGCGCCGCTCGGCGCCCCACGCGTCCTCCAGGTGGAAGACCTCGGTGCGCAGCCCGACGAGCGTCGAGAGGTCCAGGCCCGCGAGATCCGGACCCTCGGCGTAGCGGTGGAAGGGGCTGTCGAGGTACGTGCCGGTGTTGCCGATCATCGTGATGATGTCCATCGCGAACTCCGTGCCCGGCGCATAGCGGGCGCGGGAGTCCTCGCGGGTGAGGTGCGACGTGATCGTCGGTGCGGGCAGTCCGGGGTACGTCACGAGGCCCGCGCGGATCGGGTGGCTCAGATCGACCACCCGGACCGTTCCCGGGCCGGCGGAAGCGGCATCCGTCGTCACCCCCCGGCTGCCGCGGTGCGGCTCCTCGACGATCCGCACACCGCGCAGCTCCACCTCGTCGACGAGCGCCAGGCCGAGGTGCTGCACGAGCAGGTGCGCGATCTGGTCCTCCGAGACGTCGGCGGAGGGCAGGTCGAGACGGAACCCGACCCCCGACAGCCCTCCCCCGTTGGCGAAGCGGATGTCGAAGTCGAAGTGGGCGCGATAGTCGGCTGAGGTGGACATGCGCGTCAGCCTAGATCCGACGCGCCGCGGCGTCGGCTCCCGTCGGAGAAATGGCCGGAAGTCGGAGGAATCGGCAGGAATCCTCCGACCGTGAGTCGATTCTCCGACCGGCGCGAGGATGCAGTCCCGCCGAACGTCTCACGGCCGGACGAAGAGGTACCCGCGGTCGTCGTCGAAGCCCGCGATCACGAGACCGGCCGACAGCCGTTCGAGCACCCCGTCGCGCACGCGCACGCGCCAGGCCGCGGCATCCGCCGGGGATTCACGCCGCATCGTCTCGATGTCATGCGGCACCGCGACCGACGCGACCACGCGATCGTCGGCGGGAGTCGGCACCGGCGGTGCGGCGAGCGCCCACGACACCATGATCCGGTCGGTGTCGTCACCGCGGTTGACGCCGTCGTCCATGGGCCCGTAGTGGTTCACGAGGTATTCGGTCACCCGCGTGCCGAGGACGCGCAGGTTGAAGTGCGCGTTGCGGGCGACGAGCGGGTCGAACGTCCACGTGATGTTGCCGACCTCCCGCGCGAGCGCCCACTCGCGCTGGTGCTGCTTGAGCACGCGCCCGAGGCCCTGGCTCTGCTGGTCGGGCAGCACGCCGGTGATGTGGCTGTGCATCGTGCGCGCGGCGGGCGCGGCGAAGAACGCGACGGATGCCCCGACCATCCGGTCGCCGGCGTACAGTCCGACCGCGTAGTTGCCGGAATGCGCCAGCGCGCGCAGCAGGTTGGGCGGCATGCCGCCACGGTCGCCGCCCCAGACGTCGGCGAGCACCTGCGACGCGGCGAAGACCTCCTCGACCGTGTCGAGCGCTCGGATCTCGACACCGGGAGGCGCAGGCACGGCGGCAGCGCCGGCGGAGAGGTCGGACATGCGCCCCACGATACGCCCGCACGGTGGCACGGCCGGTGTGCCGGTCGGCCGACGCTGTCCGTCCGTCCGGGACCGGCCCGGGGCGCGCCGGTCGCCGTTAGCCTGATCTGATGGCATCGGACGAGGACGCGCGAAGACGACTCACCCGGATGCCCCGCCAGGGCGCGATCGTGGCGGTGCTCGCCACGGCGGGGCTGGCGTCCTCGTTCATGTTCACGCTCATGGTGCCGATCCAGTCGAAGCTGCCCGAGCTGCTGAACTCGAGCCGTGAGGACACGGCATGGGTCGTGACCTCGACGCTGCTGGCGGCAGCGGTCATCACCCCGATCTCGGGGCGCCTCGGCGACATGTACGGCAAGCGCCGGATCGTGCTCGTGCTGCTGGGCGTCATGGTGCTCGGCTCGGTCGTCGCGGCGCTGTCGACGGGCATCGTGGGAATCATCGTCGGCCGGACGCTGCAGGGCGCGATCGTCGGGGTCGTGCCGCTGGGCATCTCGATCATGCGCGATGTGCTGCACGAGGATCGCGTGGACTCCGCGATCGCCTTCATGAGCGCGACCCTCGGAGTCGGCGGGGCGCTCGGCCTCCCGATCAGCGCACTGGTCACCGAGCGCAGCGACTGGCACGTGCTGTTCTGGATGGCCGCAGGGCTCGGGGTCGTCGTGTTCGGCCTCGTGCTGTGGATCGTTCCCGTGAGCGTGCTGCGCACGGCCGGGCGGTTCGACTACGTCGGGGCGGCAGGACTCGCGGTCGGCCTGATCGGCATCCTGCTGGCGATCTCCCGAGGCAACGAGTGGGGCTGGGGATCCCCGGCGGTGCTCACCCTCGGGCTCGGCGGGCTCGCGGTGCTGCTGCTGTGGGGGTGGTTCGAGCTGCGCATCGACGAGCCGCTGCTCGACCTGCGGGTGGCTGCGAGGCCGGCCGTGCTGCTGACCAACATCGCCTCGATCGCGATGGGCTTCTCGCTGTTCGCCTCGAACGTGGTGTACCCGCAGATGCTCGAGCTGCCCGTCGCCACGGGGGCCGGGTTCGGCCTGTCGCTCCTGGCCGCGAGCCTCATCGTGATGCCGTCCGGGCTGGTCATGATGGTGCTCTCGCCGGTCGCGGGCCGCATCGCCGCCCGCACCGGGCCCAAGCTCCTCCTCCTGCTGGGCGCGATCTCGCTCATCGCCGCCTACGGGTTCACGCTGCTGTTCTCGTCCGAGGTCTGGCACATCCTCGTCGCGAACATCCTCATCGGCGCCGGCATCGGCTTCGGCTACGCCTCGATGCCGATGCTCATCATGCGCTCGGTGCCGCAGAGCGAGACGGGCGCGTCCAACGGCCTCAACGCGCTCTTCCGGTCGCTGGGCACGAGCACGGCGGCGGCGGTCATCGGAGCGGTCCTGGCCACGTACGCCGTGGACTTCGAAGGCGTTCCCGTGCCGACGACGACGGCCTTCACCCTGTCGCTGATCCTCGGCGGCGCGGCGGCGATCATCGCACTCGTGGTCGCGCTGTTCATCCCCCGGCATCGCTCACCGCAGGAGCGGCATCCGTCCCTTCCTGAATGAGAGCGGTGCTGACGGGCCACCGCCCCTCCCGCTAGCCTGACGCCATGAACGAGAACGAGGGTCTCGAACAGGTGCCGGTCGGACCGCCCACGGGTGCCGCGGCCGCACGCGAAACGGCCACGGCGACGGCCGACGAGCACGATCGCCGCGACACCCGGTTCTTCGGACAGCCGTGGGACCTGGTCCATATCTTCTTCGTCGAGATGTGGGAGCGCTTCAGCTTCTACGGCATGCAGGGCATCCTCCTGCTGTACATGTACTACGCCGTGACCGAGGGCGGCCTCGGGATGCCGGAGGCCATCGCCACCGGCATCGTCGGCGCGTACGGCGGCTCGGTGTACCTCTCGACGATCCTCGGCGCCTGGGTCGCCGACCGCCTCCTCGGCTCCGAGCGGGTCCTGTTCTACAGCGCGATCGTCATCATGGGCGGACACATCGCGCTCGCCGTCCTCCCGGGGTACTGGGGCCTCGGCGTCGGTCTCATCCTCGTGGCCGTCGGGTCCGGCGGGCTCAAGGCCAACGCGACCTCGGTCGTCGGGACGCTCTACTCCCCCACCGACACCCGTCGCGACGCCGGCTTCTCGCTCTTCTACCTCGGCATCAACCTCGGCGCCCTGCTCGGTCCCATCCTCACCGGAGCCGCGCAGGTCGCGTGGGGATTCCACGCGGGGTTCGCGCTGGCGGCGATCGGCATGGCCATCGGGCTCACGCAGTACGCGTTCGGGCGCCGCAACCTGCCCGCCGAGTCGCGCACGGTTCCCAACCCGTTGCCGGCCAACCGCCGCGGCGTCATGATCGGCATCGCGGCGGCTGCCGTGCTGCTCGTCGTCGTGCTCGTGCTGTCGGGCATCATCCGCGCCGACAACCTGGACGGAGTGGTGATCCTCGTGACGCTGGGAGCGACGGTCGCGTACTTCGCCGTGATCCTCTCCAGTGGCCGCATCTCCGCGGTCGAGCGCTCGCGGGTCTTCGGCTTCATCCCGCTCTTCATCGTGAGCGTGGGGTTCTGGTCGCTCTACCAGCAGCAGTTCACGGTGCTGACGATCTACTCCGACAAGAAGCTCGACCGCAACATCTTCGGCTGGGAGATGCCGGTGCCGTTCGTGCAGTCCATCAACCCGATCTTCATCATCATCCTGTCGGGCGTCTTCGCGGCGCTGTGGACCAAGCTCGGCACTCGCCAGCCCTCCACACCGGTCAAGTTCGGCCTCGGTGTGATCATCATGGGCCTCGCGTTCCTGCTGTTCCTGCCCTTCGCCAACGGCGGGCCGAACTCCACGCCGCTCCTGGCGATCGTCGGGATCCTGTTCGTGTTCACCGTGGCCGAGCTGCTGATCTCGCCCGTGGGGCTGTCCGTCACGACGAAGCTCGCGCCGAACGCCTTCCACACCCAGATGGTGGCGCTCTTCTTCCTCTCGGTCGCGCTCGGCACGGCGATCGCGGGGTGGCTGGCGGAGTTCTACAACCCGGACAACGAGGTGCCCTACTTCTCGATCCTCGGAGCCATCGCGATCGTCCTCGGCATCGCGCTCCTCGTGTCGGTCAAGCCGGTCCTGAAGCTGATGCGCGGCGTGCGCTGACGCCGGCGCGACAGGGCAGAATCGTTGCATGGCCGCCCACAGCCCGCATCTTCTGCCCGACCACGCCTGCCTGATCGTCCACGGCAGCGACCGCCCGGGGATCGTCGCGGCCGTCTCGGCGCTCATCACGCGCAACCGCGGAAACATCGTCGCCTTCGACCAGTACTCCGACGACCCCACCGGCGGCGCCTACTTCCAGCGGGTCCTGTTCCACCGGCCTGACCTGTCGGCCGCGCTGCCCGAGATCGAGGCCGACCTCGGCCGCACGCTGGAGGGCAGCGATCTGCGGTGGACGATCACCGACCAGTCCGTGCCCAAGCGCATGGCGATCCTCGCCTCGAAGCAGGATCACTGCCTGCTCGATCTGCTCTGGCGCCACCGCCGCGGCGACCTGCCGGTGACCATCCCGATGGTGATCTCGAACCACACCGACGCGGCCGAAGACGTGCGCTCGTTCGGGGTTCCGTTCTTCCACGTGCCCTCGACGCCGGGGCCCGACAAGTCGGCGTCCGAGGCGGAGATCGTGAAGCTGCTCGCCGGGAACGTCGACTTCGTGGTCCTCGCCCGCTACATGCAGATCCTCTCGGCGGACTTCCTCGAGAAGCTCGCGGTGCCGGTGATCAACATCCATCACTCCTTCCTGCCCGCCTTCATCGGGGCCGAGCCCTACAAGAAGGCCAAAGAGCGGGGCGTCAAGCTGATCGGGGCGACGTCGCACTACGTGACGACCGACCTGGACGAGGGTCCGATCATCGATCAGGACACGATCCGGGTGACCCACGCCGACACCGTCGCCGAACTCGCGCGGCGCGGCGCCGACGTGGAGCGCCAGGTGCTCTCACGCGCGGTGCTGTGGCACGCGCAGGATCGCGTCATCCAGCACGGCAACCACACGATCGTCTTCTGACGGCCAGGCGAAGGCTGCCGTCGATGCGCGAATTCGCTCGAGGAGTCGCCCTGCTGGGCCGCGGCTTCGCGTATTGGCGACGCCGTCCGGGCGTCATGGCGCTCGGCCTGCTTCCGGCGGCGCTCGTCGCCGTGCTGCTCCTCTCGGGTCTGATCGCACTGGGCACTTCCCTCCCGGGCCTCACCGAGGCGGTCACCCCGTTCGCGGAGGGATGGCCGGGGCTCTGGGTCACCGTCATCCGTGTCGCCGTGGGAACCGCGGTGTTCGGCGGTGCGCTCGTGCTGGTGGCGGTCTCGTTCACCGCGCTCACGCTCCTGGTCGGGGAGCCCTTCTACGAGCGCATCTGGCGCACCGTGGAGTCCGAGGCCGGCGCAGCGCCCATCGATGCGGACTATGGATTCTGGCGTTCGCTCGGCGACAGCATCCGGCTCCTGGCACGAGGGTTCGGTGTCGCGATCGCGGCCGCCCTGCTGGGACTCATCCCCGTGGTGGGCGGGGTCATCGGCACCGTCTTCGCCGTGACCTTCACGGGATGGCTGCTCGCCGACGAACTCACCGCGCGCGCTCTGACGGCTCGGGGGATCGCCCGTGGCGCGCGCCGTCAGCTGATGCGAAAGCACCGAGCCCGGGCACTCGGCTTCGGCGTCGCCACGCAGCTGTGCTTCCTGGTGCCCCTCGGCGCGGTCGCGACCATGCCGGCGGCCGTGGCAGGATCCACGCTCCTCGCTCGCTCGATGCTGGAGCCGCCCCGCTGAGCATCAGCGAATCGCGCCCTCAGCGTCGCGCCCGCAGCACGCGCTGCAGCAGCTGGATGTGGAGCTGGAAGCTCCGGGTCATCTCGCGGGTGGAGTGCAGGTTGAGGACGAGGGTGATGTCGCGCTCCGGGTCGGAGAACAGGTGCACGCCCGTCACGCCGAGATGACCGATCGTGCGGGGCAGCCCCACCAGCAGGGGGAAGAAGCCCGGGTAGCGCAGCTGCATCACTCCGGCGCCGTAGTGGATGCCCGACCGGAATCGGTGCTCGATGCGCGTCATCCGTGCGCGCGATCCCCCGCCGATCAGCGCGCCGCCGTGCCACGCGCCGGCGAACCGGTGGAGGTCGTCGAGGGTGGTGGCGAGGCCGCCGCCGCCCCAGTCGCAGCTGAGGCTCCGCGCACGGCTGAGGTCGACGCCGTCGACGAGGATCGGCGCGATGTCGAGAGCCGCGCCGGGGTCGGATGCGGTGGATGCCCCACCGCCGGGCAGCGTGTGGAACAGCAGGCACGAGGCATCCATCCCGGCAGGACCGAGAATCCGCTCGTGCAGCTGCGCGCCCAGCGACGCCCCACCCGACTCCTCGATCAGCCGCGCGAGAAGCACGTACCCGGTGTCGGAGTACGAGAAGCGCTCGCCCGGTGCCCCGACGGGCCGCTGGTGCGCGCGTGAGAACGCGATCAGATCCCGCGGTGCGAACAGCTCGTCCCGGTCGGCGGTCACTCGTGCCGTGAAGGAGCGGCTCGTGTCGTTGGGGCCCTCGAAGTAGTCGGCGACGCCGCTCGTGTGGGTGAGCAGCTGCAGCGGGGTGACGGATGCCGCACCCGCGGCTCCTGCTCCGACGAAGAGTCCGTCGATCTCGTCCCGCGGAAGGAGGGACGTGAGCGGGGCGGTCATGTCGAGCCGCCCGCTCTCGGCGAGCTGGAATGCCAGGGTGGCCGTCAGCATCTTCCCGACGCTCGCGGAGTGGAAGCGGCGGCGGCGGTCGCCCGACGTGACATGCAGCCCCGGGGCGCTCACCAGCACCTGCGGTTCGGGAAGATCTCGGCGCTTGCGTGCGAAACGAGCGGCGATGGTATGCAGATCCTCCGCGATGCCGGAGTGTCGACCCATTTCTATACTCCCTTGAGATATATCTAAGGGATAGGTTGGCACAATTCGAGGAGGATGGATACATGCAGTTCGTCATCCTCGGCCTTCTCCTGCTCGCGCCGATGTCGCTCTACGACCTTCACAAGCAGTTCTCGGCCGGTCCGTCGCTGTTCTACAGCGCCAGCTTCGGAAGCCTGCAGCGCGCGCTCCGGCAGCTCGTCGAGCAGGGTCTCGTCACGGCGACGGATGCTCCGGACTCCGCGCGGAGGCGCAAACTGCACTCGCCGACCGCTGAAGGCATCGCCGCATGGCACAGCTGGATGCACGAGCCGATCGGGGGCGCCCACGCCGAGACGGCGATGCTGGCGAAGGTCTACCTGCTCGGACTGTTGGAACCGGGCCAGGAGCGCGACGACGCGCTCGCCGCGCTGAAGACGAGCGTGAACGCCGCTCTGGCGGAACTGCGCGAGGTCGCGCGTGCGCTCGACGCCGAGGACGTCCCCGCGCCCTTCGCCGACGTCTTCCGGTACCAGCGCGCCACGCTGGACTACGGCCTCCGTTCGCACGAGTTCGCCCTGGAGTGGCTGAACGAACTCCACTGAGTCCGCGGGGGCCGGCCGCCGGCGGGGTGGGTCCGAGCGTCAGCGGTCGGCCGCGTGCGGTCGCGGTCAGAGCCAGCCGCGGCGCTTGAACATGACGTAGATGATCACGTCGACGATGACCATGGCCGCGCCGATGGCGAGCCAGCCGTACTGCCACTGGACGAGCGGGATGTTCTCGAAGTTCATGCCGTAGAGCCCGGCGATCAGGGTCGGGAGGGCGAGCAGTGCGGCGAACGACGAGATGGTGCGCATGTCCTTGTTCTGCCGCGCGGACACGTTGTTCTCATGACTGGAGAGGATCGCATCCAGTGCGCGGCTCTGGTTGTTGATGAGCGCGGCCGTCCCCGCGGCGTCATCCAGAAGATCGTGCAGGTAGGGCACGATCTGCTCGCGCCCGACGGTGAGGGCCTCGAGGTGCTCGGTGCTCTCGCGCAGCGCTGCGGCGATGCTCGAAACCGCGCGGTCGATGCGGCCGATGTCCTTGCGGATCTTGTAGATGCGCCGATGATCCTCGGCGGTCTCGTCGTTGAAGACCTGCTCCTCCAGCTCCTCGAGGTCGGACTCGACATCTGCGGCGGCTTTGGCGTAGCCGTCGACGAGGTCGGCCATGATCGTGTACGCCGCGGGCATGGCCGCGTTGCGCAGGTTCTCCGGGGCATCGCCGAGCAGCTGCGGCAGGTCGGTGAGAACACCGCCCTCACCTCGCTGCACCGTGAGAAGCCACCCGTCGCCGATGTACACGTAGGTCTGTCCCAAGACGAGGTCGTCGGAATCCTCGTCCGGAAGGATGCTCCACAGCAGGATGAACAGGTGCTCGGCGAACTTCTGGATCTTCGGCTGCTGCCGCCCCGACACGACATCGGCGGCCGCGAGCGGATGGATGTCGAGCGTCTCCCGTGCCGCATCCACGGTGTCCTCGTCCGGATCGACGAGGTGAAGCCACACGAACCCGTCCTTGCGCTGCGCCTTGCGGACGAGCGCCGGCACGTCGGCCAGGTCCGTTTCCGCGGGCTCGATGGTGTCAGCGACCAGGAAGATCTCCAGCCGGCCGGGTGACTCGCCGGATGCTTCGGTGGATGCCTCGGTGGCATCGGACTGCGCGGTGCGTGTGGTGGCCATGCCAGATGGTAGGTCGGGAGGCACCGGCAGGCCCACGGCTTGACAACGGCCCTCCCAGGCGGTCCGACCGAGTCGGGCTCCTACGTCTGCTGCAGGTAGTGGCGCACCCGATCGTCGCGTTCCACCAGGTATCGGTCGTCTTCGGGGTAGAACACGGCGCGCTCGAGGTCCTCGCCGGCGAACCGCCTGATCGCGTCCAGCGACTCCCAGCGCGACACCGTGGTGACCTCGGTGCGGCCGTCACCGAGATCTCGAGTCAGCAGCCAGGCGTCGGTGTTGCCCGCCGTCGTGCGATAGGCGGACATCCCGGTGCGCTCGACGTACGCCACGTAGTCGTCCGTGTCTTCCGTGCGCACGACGCCCGTCCACATGCGCACGACCGCTCGCTGCTCCGCCATGTCTCCAGGGTGCACCCGTCATCACCGTGCGGAGAACGAATTTCCGCCAGGAATCGGCGTGAAACCGACATGCTCCACTTCGGTGGGCCCGGTCACCGGAGCATGATGGGTGAATGCCCGCCCCGCACCGTCCCGGCCTCCGCGTCGGCTCGGGAGTCACCATCCCCGAGTCCGAGCTGTCCTGGCGGTTCTCGCGATCGTCCGGCCCGGGAGGCCAAGGGGTGAACACCGCGGACTCGCGCGCCGAGCTCGTCTGGGATGCCGCGCGGTCCACGGCGCTCTCGCCGCTCCAACGCGAGCGACTCCTGGAACGCCTGAGCGGCCGGCTCGTGGACGGAGTGCTGACGATCGCCGCCTCGGAGCACCGAGCCCAGCTGCGCAATCGCGAAGCCGCGCGTGATCGGCTCGCTGCTCTCGTGGAAGACGCGCTGCGGCCGCCGTCGCCGTCCCGACGCCCGACGAAGCCGGGTCGGGGAGCCAGGGAGCGGCGCCTGAAGGCCAAGAAGCAGCGCGCCGACGTCAAACGGCTGCGTCGACCACCCGACGACTGACGCCGACATTCCCGCACCCGTCGCGCCCGTCCCTCCCGTCCCGCCTGTCCCGCCCGTCCCCGAGGAAGGAAATCATGAAACTGCTCCTCACGTCCGCCGGCATCACGAACCCGAGCATCCACGACGCGCTCGTCGGCCTGCTGGACAAGCCCATCGACGAGTCCAGCGCGCTCTGCATCCCCACGGCGGGCTACGGGCACCCCTGGGTGTCGCCCGTCCGAGCGTCGGCCTTCATCAGCGGTCGCGAGCCGGAGAATCCGATGGCCGGCCTCGGCTGGCGTTCGGTGGGCGTGCTCGAGCTCACCGCACTGCCCACGATCGCCCGTGAGCGCTGGACAGGGTGGGTCGCGGAGGCGGACGTGCTGCTGGTCAACGGCGGCGACGCCATGTATCTGGCGTACTGGATGCGGCAGTCAGGGCTCGCCGAGCTCCTGCCCACGCTGCGCGACAAGGTGTGGGTCGGGTTGAGTGCGGGCAGCATGGTGATGACTCCGCGGGTGGGAGCGGAGTTCCTGTCATGGGACCCTCCGCTCACCCCCGGCGACGAGACACTCGGCGTCGTCGACTTCTCGATCTGTCCGCACCTGGCCGAACCCGGGGCGCCGGGCAACACGATGGCCGCAGCGGAGAAGTGGGCGAGCGGGATCGGCGGCCCGGCGTACGCCATCGACGACCGGACCGCGATACGGGTCGTCGATGGAACCGTCGACGTGGTCTCTGAGGGGAACTGGAAGTTCTTCCCCGGAGGGAGCTGACACCGCCGGCGCCGCGGAGCGGCAGCAACCCGGTTCGCCGAGCGCCCGTCCTATTTCGCGGGCAGCGCGGCCTGCCACCGCCGCTTCTCGCGGGCGAACAGGACGGCGAATATGCCCCAGACACCGACGTCGTCGGCGAATCCCAGCGGCCCGAGTACCAGTTCGGGGATCAGATCGATCGGCACGAAGGTGTAGACGACAGCGCCGATCGCCACGACCCACGTCGTCGGTGCGACGCGGTGCTCGCGCAGTCTGACCGCCTTGAGGAACCTCCACCACATGCATCAAGTGTGCGCCACAACACGGAGGATGGCGCTGATCCGTCAGAACACGTACTCCATCAGCTCCATGCCGAGCGTGCGGAACGCTTCGTGCGCGCGCATGCGGTGCATGATCGACAGGTCGTCGAAGCAGACGATGAGGGCGTACGACACGCCGGCCCGCGGACCGGCCAGCACTCCCGCTTCGACGCGGATGCCGGCATCCCGGCCCGTCTTGTTGATGAAGAGCAGGCCGTGCTCGTCGTTCTCGTGCGAGAACGGGTCGAGGCCGGTCGCGGAGGCGACGAGCGACAGATCGTGGTTGAGGCTCAGCCACTCGGCGACCTGAGCGCTGACGCTCGCCGAGACGATCTGCGAGTTGACCAGGGCGGCGAAGACCTCGGCGAGCTCGCGCGCCGATCCGAGCGCGAAGTGCGGCGCGTCGTCGGGTCCGCGCTCATCCCGGAAGCGGTCGAGCATCGCGGATCGCGCGAGGCCGAGCTTCTCGATCCGGGCGCGCACGGCGGGCAGGCCGACCCGCGAGAGCAGGGCGTTCGCGGCGAGCGCGTCGCCGGTGGACGCGGCGAGCACCGCGAGGTCGACCAGCGGGAGCGCCGGCGCCTTGAGGTGCTGCCAGACCCCTCCCACGGCGACGGCGTCGACGTGCGAGCGTTCGATGATCTCGAGCGGATCGAGGCTTCCCGACTCGAATCCCGCCGCGACCTCGATCAGCAGCGGGACGACCCCGAGTCCGGCGACGGGAAGCGTGACGAAGTCGTCGCCGGCGAGCACCGACGTGCCGCGATCGAGGTCGGTGATGCGCACCGAGATCTTCGCGCCGGACGTGGCGAGGTCATCGAGCGCCTTGAGCGTCGATGTGAACGATCTGCGTCCGACCGCCGCCCTCCTCGGCAGTCTTCTGCTCGTGCTTCGTCGCGACCCCCGTAGCGACTCGGCATCCCTTCTGGGCTCAGTGCCCACGGGCGGGGTTCCTTCCGGTGGATTCGGGTGGGGTGGGGTGCGCCGCGAAGGCGCGGAGGGCTGCGGGCGGCAGGCCCGCGAGCTCACCAGATGGTGACGCGCTGCTCCTCGTCGAGCCACAGGGCGTCGGACTCCGTCACGTCGAACGCCTCGTAGAACGCGTCGATGTTGCGGACGATCTGGTTGCAGCGGAACTCGTTGGGCGAGTGCGGGTCGATCGTCAGCAGGCGGATGGTTTCGGCATCCCGTCCCTTCTGCTGCCAGATCTGGCCCCAGCTCAGGAGCAGCCGCTGCACGCCGGTGAATCCGTCGATGACCGGCGCCTCGGCACCGCCCAGGGACAGCTCGTAAGCCCGCAGCGCGATGCCGAGCCCGCCCAGGTCGCCGATGTTCTCGCCGATCGTGAGCGACCCGTTGACCTTGTAGTCGCCTTCCAGACCCTCGGGCGTGAGGGCGTCGTACTGGTCGATCAGGTTCTTGGTGCGCACCTCGAATGCGGCGCGATCGTCGTCGGTCCACCAGTCGCGCAGCGAGCCGTCGCCGTCGAAGCGGCTGCCCTGGTCATCGAACCCGTGACCGATCTCGTGGCCGATGACCGCGCCGATGCCGCCGTAGTTGGCGGCCGCGTCGCGCTCGGCGTCGAAGAACGGGTACTGCAGGATCGCCGCCGGGAACACGATCTCGTTCATCAGCGGGTTGTAGTACGCGTTGACCGTCTGCGGGGTCATGTACCACTCGTCGCGGTCGATCGGCTGGCCGATCTTGTCGAGCTGGCGGTCGTGCTCCCACACATGGGCTCGCCGCACGTTGCCGAGCAGGTCTGCGGCGTCGATCTCGAGCGTGGAGTAGTCCTTCCACTTGACCGGGTAGCCGATCTTCGGGGTGAAGGCGTCGAGCTTCGCGAGGGCCCGCTCGCGGGTCTCGGGCGTCATCCACTCGAGCTGAGTGATCGACTGCCGGTACGCCTCGATCAGGTTGGCGACGAGCTCGTCCATCGCGACCTTGGAGGCAGGCGGGAAGTGACGCTCGACGTAGACGCGGCCGATGGCCTCGCCGAGTGCGGCCTCGGTCAGCGCGACGCCGCGCTTCCACCGCTCGCGGTTCACCGGGACTCCGGTGAGCTGCGTGCCGTAGAACGCGAAGTTCTCGTCGACGAACTCGTCCGACAGGAACGACGCCGAGCCGTGCACGATCGCGAAGCGCAGCCACGCCTTCCAGTCCTCGAGCCGGTCCTCGCGAAGGAGCGATCCGAGGCCCTCGACGAAGCTGGGCTGGTAGACGTTCACCTCGGTGAACGCGCCGGCGTGCGAGGCCGCCACGCCCTCGATCCACGGACCGAGGTCGACACCGGCGAGCGCCTGGACGTCGGCCCACGGCTTGAGGTTGTAGGTCGCGACGGCGTCGCGGCTCTTCACGTTGTCCCAGTGATGCGTGGCGAGTTCGGTCTCGAGCGTGATGATGCGATCGGCGGATGCGGCGGCATCCGCCACCCCCGCCAGTTCGAGCATCTTCTGGACGTGCGCCCGGAAGGCGATGCGCGTCGGCTCGAAGTTCTCGAGCCGGTAGTAGCTCTCGTCCGGCAGCGACAGGCCGCCCTGGATGATGAACGGCACGTAGCGCCGGGGGTTGCCCGGGTCGGGCTCGATGTAGAGGTGCACGAGGCTGGCGAGGCCGTCCCGCTCGAGCTCGCCCACCGTGCGGAGGAAGGACGGGATGTCGTTCACCGCGTCGACCCGGGCGAGAGGCTCGACGAGCGGCGCGGCCCCGAGCGCCGTGATGCGCTCGGTGTCCATGAAGCTCGTGTAGAGGTCGCCGATCTTGCGCGTCTCGGTGCCGGGGTCGGCGGCGCGAGACTCCTCGACGATGACGCGGACGTCGGTCTCGGCCTGCTCGGCGATGAGGTGGAACGAGCCCCAGCGGGCCTTGTCTTCGGGGATGTCGGTGCGTTCGAGCCACGAGCCGTTGACGTGGCGGAACAGGTCGTCCTGCGGGCGGATCTCGGCGCTGAGCTCCTCGAGCGCGAGACCGGAGCGGGGGGCATCGGTCATGCGTTCCAGAATAGGTCCCACGACTCACGCGGCCCGCCGATCTTCCGTTGATTCACTGACGTGACCGCATTGTGATGAGAAGCCGGTCGTCGCAGCCCACGCCTAGGCTCGGAGGGTGACGAGCCGTCCCGACACGCTGAACCGCGACATCCGTCGGCTCGCCGTCCCCGCGCTCGGCGCCCTCGTCGCCGAGCCGCTGTTCCTCATCGTCGACTCGGCCCTGGTCGGGCACCTCGGCGTGACGCCGCTGGCGGGCCTCGGCATCGCGTCGGCGGTGCTGCAGACGATCGTCGGGCTGATGGTGTTCCTCGCCTACTCGACCACGCCGGCGGTCGCACGACGGTTCGGCGCGGGTGACCGCACGGGTGCGGTCTCGGTGGGCATCGACGGCATGTGGCTGGCGCTCGGCATCGGGGCCGTGCTGGCGCTCGCGGGCTCCTTCGCCACGCCGTTCCTCGTCGGGCTGTTCGGAGCGACTCCGCTGGTCGCCGACCAGGCCGAGATCTACCTCGGCATCTCGATGTGGGGCCTGCCGGCGATGCTCATCGTGTTCGCCGCGACCGGACTGCTCCGGGGCATGCAGGACACGGTGACCCCGCTGTGGATCGCGGGCCTCGGGTTCGGGGCCAACGCCCTGCTGAACTGGCTCTTCATCTACGGTCTCGGCTGGGGCATCGCGGGTTCGGCCACCGGCACCGTCGTGGCGCAGTGGGGAATGGTCGGCGCGTTCGTGATCGTCATCGGCCGGGTCGCGCGCCGGCACGAGGCATCCGTCCGCCCGCATCGCGAGGGAGTGCGGGGGTCGGCGCGATCGGGCGGGTGGCTCTTCGTGCGCACCGTCTCGCTGCGCGTCGCACTGCTCGCGACGGTCGCCGTCGCGGCCACTCTCGGAACCGAGGAGCTGGCCGGCTGGCAGGTCGCCTTCACCATCTTCTCGACGGCGGCCTTCGCGCTCGATGCACTCGCGATCGCCGCTCAGGCGCTGATCGGCAAGGGGCTCGGCGAGGAGGATCGGCCACTGGTGCGGCGAGTGCTCGGGCGCACCCTCGCGTGGGGCGCCTGGTTCGGCGTGATCGTCGGCGTGGTGATCGGTGCGCTGTCCGGCGTCATCGGCCTGGTGTTCACCGGCGATCCGGCGATCGCCGCGCTCGTGCAGCCGGCGCTGATCGTGCTCGCCGTCGCCCAGCCGGTCTGCGGCGTGGTGTTCGTGCTCGACGGCGTGCTGATCGGGGCGGGCGATGCGAAGTACCTGGCGATCGCGGGCGGGCTGAACCTCGTGCCCTACCTGCCCGTCCTCGTCGTCGTCGCGGCGCTCCAGCCGGCCGGGGCCGCGGGGCTGGCGTGGCTCGCGGTCGCCTTCTTCGGCGTGTACATGCTCGCGCGCCTGGCCACGCTGGGCTGGCGCGTGCGGGGTGCCGCCTGGATGAACGTCCCGGTCTGATCGGCTCCCGCCGGGTATCAGCGCGGGGCCCCGTCGCTCTTCTCCGCATGGCGCGCACTCGCGGCGCCGGGAGGAGCATCCTGTGTCCGGTTCCGGAACTTTCGCGTTCACCGTCCACCCGCGCGGCCGGCTGCGCGAGGACCTCGCACGTGCGTGGCGGCCGCTGGGCCTCGTGCCCGAGGCGGTGTACGACGCGGCCCTGCGGCGCCTCCCGCTGCCCCCGGTCACGATGGCGACGGCGCAGATCGGCGGCGAGCGGGTCGGCGATGTCGTGCTCGTGCCGTTCGGTGCTCGGCACCTTCTCGCCGACGTCGTCGGCGGCCGCCGACGGGTCGGACAAGCCGTCGACCGCGCGGTGGCGCTCGGGGCCGACGTCGTCGGGCTGGGTGCGCTCACCGCGACCGTCACGGCGGGGGGCATGACGCTGGGCGAGCGCACCGACATCGGAGTGACCAACGGCAACGCGTTCACGGCGGCGATCGTGGAGGACCAGATCCGGCTGCTGCTCGACCGCACCGCGGGCGGCGGATCCCGCCCGCACATCGCGATCGTCGGTGCCAGCGGCAGCGTCGGCTCCGCGGTCACGAGGCTGCTGGCGCGTGATCCGGCCGGTGCTCGGCTGACGCTCATCGCCCGGACTGCGCCCCGGCTCGACGCACTCGCGGCCGATGTCGCCGATTCCGTCGAGGTCGCCGTCGCGCACACCATCGACGCCGTCGCCGACGCGGACCTCGTGGTGCTGCTGACGGCCTCCGCAGACACGCTGCTGGGCCCGCAGCACCTGGCGCCCGGCGCCGTGGTGCTCGACGCCACGCAGCCGCGCAACACCTCCCCCGACCTGCGCGTGCAGCGCCCCGACGTGCTGATCGTCGACGGCGGGATCGTCTCGGTCCCCTCGCTGCGGCTCCGGGGCGGCGACATCGGGCTGCCGGACGGGCGCTCGTACGCCTGCTTCGCCGAGACCGCGATCCTCGCACTCACCGGACACCGCGGCCACTTCTCGCTGGGCAACCCGACACTCGAGCGGATCGACGAGATTCGTGCCCGAGCGCGCGAGCTCAGTCACCTGGGGTTCCGGGCAGCGGAGCCGACCAGCTTCGGCGCCCCGATCGCACTCGAGTCCCGCTCGGCGGTGATCGCATGACCCGCGTGCTGCTGCTCGGGGGCGGCTACGTCACGCTCCACGCCTACGCCACGCTCCTTCGGCGGATCGGTCGCAGGGTGCGCAGCGGCGAGGTGGAGATCGTCGTCATCTCGGCCGATCGGGCCCATCGATTCCACGGCTTCACCGGCGAGCTCATCGCCGGGATGGTCGACTCTGACCGCCTGGCGACGCCGCTGACCGAGGCGATGCCGGACGCCCGGATCATCCTGGGGCGAGCGGTCGACATCGATCCGCTGCGCCGCGAGGTCGTCTACCGGCGCGACGGAGACGAGACCGATGCCACCCTCGGCTACGACCACCTCGTGGTGGGAACCGGGGCCAAGGAGCCCACCGCACACGTGCCCGGGCTGCGCGAGCACGGTCACACGCTGCGGGGTCCGGATGAGATCGGCGAGCTCGCGGAGCAGCTGGCCGCCAGGCCCGGATCGCCGGTCGTCGTGGCCGGAGGCGGCGTCGCCGGTGCCGAGCTGGCGGCGGCGATCGCGGACCGCGGCCACCCGGTGACGCTGGTCCACTCGGGCGCGAGGCTGCTCGGCGAATGGGCCGACCAGCCGCGGCTCGTGGCCCGCACCGAGGCGGAGCTCGCGCGCCTCGGGGTGCGGGTCCTCGCCGGGACGCGCCTCGCGCGGGTCGCTGCCTCGGCCGCGATGCTGTCGGACGGCACGTCGATCCCGGCGGGCACCGTGGTCGCGGCGACCGGGCAGCGGCCCGTGCGCATCCCGGGCCTGGGCCGCTGGCGCGACGAGCACGGGCGGCTGCGCACCCGGCGCACGCTTGCGGTCGCGCCCGGGGTGTGGGCGGCGGGTGACGGGGCGCGCGTGACGCACCCGGTGACAGGAGTGTCCGTGCCCGCCAACGCGCTGTGGGCGATCAAGGGCGGCGACCACATCGGTCGCTCCGTCGCCCGGGAGCTCGGTGGACGGCGCGCGCGGCGTTTCGGCTACCGCGGCCTCGGGCGGGCGGCGTCCTTCGGGTTCGGGCACGGGATCGCCGAGCTGTACGGCATCCCCCTCACCGGCGCCGTCGCCTGGCTGATGCGCCTCGCCTTCTTCCTCCGCTTCATGCCGTCGCGGCGTCGAGCGGCCGCGGTAGTGGCCGACCTGACGCGGTACGCGGTCCGGCCGCGTCGGCAGCGGGTGGGACGAGCGGCGGCGGGCGCTCCGGCGCTCCTCCCCACGGGGTCCTGAGGGCCCCGCAGGACGTGAGGCGTTTCGTCTCGCTTCGGCTCGCTCAACGACCGGGGGCCGGGGACCGGGGGCCGGGGGTCAGGCCCAGCGGCGGCACCACTCGTACATCACGACGGCGCCGGCCGCGCTGGCGTTGATCGACCGGGTCGAGCCGTACTGCGTGATCTCGACGACAGCGGATGCCGCACCGACCGCCTCGGGCGACAGCCCCGGGCCCTCCTGCCCGAACAGCAGCACGCAGTGCTCGGGCAGATCGGCGCGGTCCAGCGGCACCGAGCCGTCGACGTTGTCGATCGCGATGATGGGGAGGGATGCGGCATCCGCCCACTGCCGGAAGGCCTCGACGGACTCGTGGTGGCGCACGCGCTGATAGCGGTCGGTGACCATCGCCCCACGGCGGTTCCACCGGCGGCGGCCGATGATGTGCACCTCGGCGGCGAGGAAGGCGTTGGCGCTGCGCACGATCGACCCGATGTTCATGTCGTGCTGCCAGTTCTCGATCGCCACGTGGAATCCGTGCCGGCGCTGGTCGAGGTCGGCCACGATGGCGTCCATCGTCCAGTAGCGGTAGACGTCCACCACGTTGCGCCGGTCGCCGTGCTCCAGCAGCTCGCGGTCGTACCGGGGATCGTCGGGCCAGGAGTCCGGCCCTCCCGGCCAGGGTCCGACGCCGACGGGAAGCACGGGCTCGGCCTGGTCGGGGGTCTCGCTCACCGGCTCAGGCTACCCGCCGCGCGGTCCCCACTCCGCTCCCCGCCGCTCGGCCAGGTCCGCCGGCACAACACTTTTCGGTGCGCCGAAATCCGACTAGGATTTCGGTATGCCGAAAGATGCCGACGCCGTCGCCGAGGACCGCGTGACGCAGCCCCCCGCAGCTCGCGGCCGTCGAGGGCTCACCACCCCGCGCGCGGCCTGGCTGATCGGCCCGGCCCTCGTCGCCGGCGTGGCCTATCTCGACCCGGGCAACGTCGCGAGCAACATGACGGCCGGCGCGGTGTACGGGTATCTGCTCGTCTGGGTCGTGGTGCTCGGCAACGTCATGGCGTGGCTCATCCAGTACCTCTCGGCCAAGCTCGGCATCGTCACCGGGCGGAGCCTGCCCGAGACCCTGGGCGCGCGCATCCGGAGCACCTGGGGGCGCCGCGCCTACTGGCTGCAGGCCGAGCTCGTCGCCATGGCGACCGACATCGCCGAGGTGATCGGCGGCGCCGTCGCGCTCAACCTGCTGTTCGGGGTGCCGTTGCTGTGGGGCGGGGTGATCACCGGCACCGTGTCGATCGTGCTGCTGCTGGTGCAGTCGCGGCGCGGCCCGCGCACCTTCGAGTTCGTGGTGATCGGGATGGTCGCGATCATCGCGATCGGCTTCACCTACGGGGTCTTCCTCGCGCCGCCCGATCCCGCCGGTGTCGTGGCCGGCCTCGTGCCGCGCTTCGAGGACACCGGGTCGGTGCTGCTGGCGGCGTCGATCCTCGGTGCGACGATCATGCCGCACGCCATCTACGCGCACAGCGCGCTCGCCCGGGACCGGTTCGCGCCTCCTCGGTCGTTGAGCGAGCGAGGAACGAGCGGGACGAAACGCCCAGGACCATCGTCAGGCGTCGGTTCGGCGCGGTTCGGCTCGCTCCGCTCGCTCAATGACCAGGCAGCGACCGATGTGAGCCCGGGCCCACGCATCGAGGTTCCGATCGAGGAGCTGCGCGGCATCCCGACCGCCCGCCTGCTGCGCGCGACGAAGTGGGACGTCAGCATCGCAATGCTCATCGCGGGCACTGTGAACCTGTGCATCCTGCTGCTCGCTGCCGCGAACCTCGCCGGCGTCCCCGGCACCGACACGCTCGAGGGGGCGTACGACGCGCTCGAGGCCGGCCTCGGCCCGCTCGTGGCAACGCTGTTCGCGATCGGCCTGCTCGCGAGCGGCCTCGCCTCGACGTCGGTCGGCGCCTACGCGGGCGCCGAGATCATGCACGGGCTGCTGCACATCCGGGTGCCGCTGCTCGCCCGCAGGCTGGTCACCCTGATCCCGGCACTCGTGATCCTGGCGCTGGGCGTGGACCCGACACTCGCCCTGGTGCTCAGCCAGGTGGTGCTGTCGTTCGGCATCCCGTTCGCGCTCGTTCCGCTGGTCGCGCTGACCGCGAAGGCCGACGTGCTCGGGAAGTACCGCAACCGGGTCCTGACGACGGTGGCGGGGATCGCAGCATCCGTCTTCCTCATCGCCCTCAACGCGATCCTGCTGTGGCTCGTGCTCACGGGCGCCTGATCCGGGGCCGGTAGCCTGACATCGTGGTTTCCCCTGCCGTCGACGACTACCTCAAGACGATCTACCACCACACCGAGTGGCAGACCGAGCGCATCACGCCGTCCCAGCTGGCGGCCGAGCTGGGCCTCGCGCCGTCGAGTGTCACCGAGATGGTGCAGAAGCTCTCGGCGCAGGGGCTCGTCACCCACCGCCCGTACGGTCCGATCGGACTCACCGAGGCGGGCGAGGTGCGGGCCGCCGCGATCATCCGCCGCCACCGCCTCATCGAGACCTGGCTCGTGCGCGAGTTCGGGTACGCCTGGGACGAGGTGCACGACGAGGCCGAGGTCCTCGAGCACACGATCAGCGACCGGCTCCTCGAGGGCATCGACGAGCGGCTCGGACGCCCGCGCTTCGATCCCCACGGCGACGCGATCCCGGATGCCGCGGGCCATGTCGAGCGCGTGCCCTTCGTGCTGCTCGCGACGGCGGTCGCCGGACACACCGGCAGCGTCCTGCGCGTGAGCGACCGCGACCCCGAGCTGCTCCGGGCCGTCGAGGCGGCCGGCGTCGCGGTGGGGGCCGAGGCGACGGTCCAGGATGCCGCGACCCTCCGCATCGGCGGCATTGACGTCTCCCTTCCTTCCGCCGCGGCCGATGCGGTGTGGCTCAGCGCCTGACCCGCGAGCGCCCGAGACGAGCCGCCGTCCACCTCGCCGCAGGCAACCGGACACGGCGGTTTATGCAAACCCATGGATTTGAGCGGCACCGGGGTGATCAGCCGGTCGGAGGTGCCCTTGACGCTCCGGACACGCGGGGGGATACTTCCCGGTGGGGAGTCCTTCGGGACGGCGGGCACGCCCGATCGCGCGGGCGCAGTTCGGCGGCGATGCCGCACGCACACTTCTACATTCCAATCCGAAAGCAGCGATCATCCGTGTGCGCGGCGCACCGCCGACGCGACAGCCTCGCTCTAAGGGGAGAGCGATCCTCCACATCCGTGGGCGACCACGGTCAATGGAGGGGAAAACTACAACCATGTTCAGGCGAACATTCGCGATCGCGGCTGGGGCCGCGCTCGTGCTCGCGGGGGCGCTGGCAGTCCAGCCCGCCGCGGCGATCGATCTCGGGCCGCAGGGCGGCGCGACAGCGGAGTGCAAGGCGGCGGGCTTCGACTACGGTGTCAAGCTCGACACCGGCGGAGGACCCGCCACATATGTCTACGACGACGACGGCCCCTGGTCACCCACCGGCCTGCCGATCGCGCTGACGGTCACGATCGACGGCGACAACTCCTTCGAGTGGTGGGCGAACCCCGCCGTGGCCGGAGTGCTGATCAAGGCGGGCCAGGGCTACACGATCCTCGGCGGCGGCACGTACGGCACGGGGACTCCCAGCAGCGGGAAGGGCATCAGCCACATCACCTTCTGCTACGACGACGGACCGGAGGGCGACCCCGAGGAGCACCTCACGGTGACGAAGACCGTCGACACGTCGTGGCACCGTCAGCACCACTGGGATCTGGACAAGAGCGTCGACATGAACGATGTCTACCTCTACGTCCCCGGTCAGGGCGCGGGCAAGCCCAGCAGCGCCACGGCGCACTGGACGGTGACCGTCGACTACGCCGAGCCTCCCACCGACAGCGACTTCATGGTGTGGGGAACGATCACCGTGAAGAACGACGGCGACACGACCGTCATCGTCGATGACGTCATGGACGTGATCACGGTCGACATGGCGGAGACGGCGGTCACGGTGGACTGCGGGGTCGATCTCTCAACCACCAACGTCACGCTCGTGCCCGGCGCATCGCTGGAATGCACCTACGAGTACGAGGCCGGCAGCGCGATCGACGGCACCAACACGGCCACGGCGATGACCACCGTCGGAGACGAGTACGAGTCTCTCGCGATGCCGATCAACTGGAGCGCCACCCCGACGACCGAGGCCGACAAGACGGTCACGGTCACCGACGTCAGCGACCTGCTCGGTGAGCAGTCGAAGACGTTCACGGCGCCGACAGGCGGCTCGCTCACCTACGAGCACACCTTCTCGTGGGGCTGGTACGACGCGTACAGCGATCCGAAGTGCGGCGACTTCGCGTACCCGAACGTCGCCACCCTGACGGGAGACGACGGCTATCCCTTGGCTGAGGACACCGAGACGGTGAACGTCCACGTCCAGTGCGAGGTCTTCCAGGGCGAGACGGCGTGGGCGGCCAACACCACCGCGGGAACGCTGCCGTACAACAAGAAGGGCGGCAACTGGGCGACGTACGTGGCGTACACCGCGGGCACCACGAAGACGTACAACGTGTACGCCGGTCAGACGATGCTCGCCGGGACGGCGACCATTGCCCCCGCGGGCGCCGGCTACGTCACCGTGACGGTGGATCTGGCGGAGTCTCCGGTGAACTGGGACTTCGCGGACTCCGTCTCCAACCTGAAGATCCAGACGTATTCGAGCGCGCCGAGCGGCAACCCGTCGCCGGGGCTGTTCGCGTACAAGACGACGTGTGTGATGGACACATGCACGTCAGGGCCCATCCCGGTCGCCAAGTTCTACGGCATCCACCTGGATGTCGGGGTCTTGGTACCCGACCCGATGTTCCCGTGATCAACGGGAGGTGAGCGCCTGCGGGGAGTCGGTGAGGGCTCCCCGCAGGCGTGTCAGGCGGAGGCTGCTGCCGCCGCCTTCGCGAACGGCCAGCGCACGCCGGTCGCCGTCTCGGCGGCCTGCCACAGGCGGGCGGCGATCTCGGGGTCGCGCGTGATCCTGGAGGCCTGCTGCCGGCGCGGAACGCCTCGTGCGACGGTCCTCGGACCCCAGAACTCGCCGCCCTCGATCTGTGGATCCGCGAGTGCGCGGACCAGCGTCCAGGCGCCGTGCTCCTTGGACTGCGTGATCAGGGCCTGCAGGTTGTCGGCGAACCGGGTCGTCTTCGTCGGGGCGTTGACCCCGGCGATCCCTGGGGTGCGACCGCTCGTCGAGTAGCCCGGGTGTGCGACCACGCTCGCCACCGGCACACCGGCCGCGCGCAGCCGCCGGTCGGCCTCGAAGCCGAGGGAGCTCGTCGCGATCTTGGACTGCACGTACGCGCGCCAGGCCGAGTAGTTCTCGGTGAGCTGCGGGTCGACCGGGTCGTAGGGGGTGAGCGAGGTCGACATGCTCCCCACCCAGACCATGCGACCCCCGGCTTCGGCGAGCGCGGGCAGCAGCTCGCCGGCGAGGGCGAAGTGGCCGAGCGCGTTCGTGGCGAACACGACCTCGTGCCCGTCGACCGTCGTCTCGCGCGACTTCGGCGGGTGCACGATCCCCGCGTTGAGCAGGACCCCGTCGAGGGGCCCTCTCCCCCGCACGCTGGCCGCGGCAGAGCGCACGGAGCCGAGGTTGCTGGTGTCGAGCACGAGCGTCTCGGTGAGGTCGAGCGCGGCATCCGGATTCCGACGCCGCAGGGCCGCACGGGCCGCAGCCAGCCGATTCGGGTGGCGACCGGTCATGAACACGCGGGCGCCGGCGCGGACGAGCTGCTCCGAGGCGAAGTAGCCCAGACCAGCGTTCGATCCGGTCACGAGATAAGCGCGCCCGGACAGGTCGGGGAGGCGGCGGGGATCCCACGTCGTGCGCACGACTTCGACCATAACCCCACGGCCCCTAGGCTGGGCGCATGCGGACCCGTGCCGAGATCGAATGCTGGCTGACCGATATGGACGGGGTCCTCGTCCACGAGAACACGCCGATCCCGGGGGCGTCCCAGCTGCTGGAGCAGTGGCGGGACTCGGGCACGCCGTTCCTGGTGCTGACGAACAACTCGATCTTCACGCCGCGCGACCTGAGCGCCCGGCTCCGCGCGTCAGGGCTCATCGTCCCGGAGGAGTCGATCTGGACGTCGGCGCTCGCCACGGCCGACTTCCTGCGCAGCCAGATGCCCGGCGGCACCGCGTTCGTGATCGGCGAGGCGGGCCTCACGACGGCGCTGCACGAGGCCGGCTTCATCATGACCGAGACCGAGCCCGACTACGTCGTCGTCGGCGAGACCCGCAACTACTCGTTCGAGGCGATCACGAAGGCCATCCGCTTCATCGGCGCCGGCGCCAGGTTCATCGCGACCAACCCCGACGCGACCGGCCCCTCGGTCGACGGCGTGCTGCCGGCCACGGGAGCCATCACGGCGCTCATCACGAAGGCGATCGGCATGGAGCCCTACGTCGTGGGCAAGCCGAACCCGATGATGTTCCGCTCCGCGCTCAACCGCATCGGCGCCCACTCCGAGAACACCGGGATGATCGGCGACCGCATGGACACCGACATCGTCGCCGGCATCGAGGCCGGTCTCCACACCGTGCTGGTGCTCACCGGGATCAGCGATCCGGCCGAGATCCAGCGCTACCCCTTCCGGCCCGACGAGGTGCTCGACTCCGTCGCCGATCTGCTCGTCAAGGAGCCGTTCGAGGCCGAGGAGGCCGACATCCTCTGACGGGTCCCCCGGCAGCGCGCAGGTCGCCAAGGCACGGGCTCCCTCGCGCGAGTCGCACACGCACGCGTCCGCCGCGCGCCGCGTCGCGACCGCCGCGCGCACACGCGTCCGCTGCGAGCCGCGAGCCCGCCGCAGGCCGCGAGTCGCCAAGACACGCCGGACGCGACCCCGCTCCACCGGCGTGTCTTGGCGACTCGACGGACCCAAGGGTCGGGCGGCACGGGCGACCCGTGCGACACAAGGGTCGCGGGGCCGGTCACGAGCCGCGCGCACCTGCCGCGAGCCGCGCGGGCAACTGCCGCGAGCCGCGAGTCGCCAAGACACGCCGGATGCCATCCCGCTCCACCGGCGTGTCTTGGCGACTCGACGGACCCAAGGGTCGGGCGGCACGGGCGACCCGAGCGACACAAGGGTCGGGCGGCACGGGCGACCCGAGCGACACAAGGGTCGCGCGCGGAACCGACGAGTCGATGGCAGGTCAGCGACAGCGCAGGGTGTCGGCTGATCCGGGTATCGTCGCGGTCATGGGTGCGTTGGATGACGGCGAGAAGATACTGGCACCGGATGCCGCGACCTGGCGTCAGTGGCTCGTCGAGAACCATCGCACCTCGAAGGGCGCCTGGCTCGTCCGCGCCCGGGCCGGGTCGGACGTCACCGTCATCGCCTACGAGGATGCGATCCGGCATGCGCTGTGCTTCGGCTGGATCGACGGGCCGGTGCGCACCTTCGATGAGTCCACCGGCGGCCTGTGGTTCGCGCCGCGTCGTCCGTCGAGCGGGTGGGCGGCGAGGAACAAGGCGCGGCTGATCGAACTGGAGGCCGCCGGGCTGATGACCGAGGCGGGCATCCGTGCGGTCGAGGTGGCCAAAGCGAACGGCTCGTGGGTCGTGTTCGACAACGCCGAGGCGATGATCGAGCCCGACGACTTCGCGGCGGCGCTCGATGCTCAGCCGGCGGCGCGGGTCGGATGGGATGCCTTTCCCCCGTCCGCGCGGAAGATGGGGATCGGCCTCGTCGACTCCGCCCGACGGCCCGACACCCGCGCCGCGCGGATCGCGAAGCTCGTGGCCGACGCCGCAGAAGGGAAGCGACCGTGATGTCCGAGTTCGAGCAGACGCTCCTGTTCGCGGCGACGGGCGTCGTGCTCGTCGGAACGCTGATCGTGTTCGTGTGGCAGTGGATGCGCCACCGCGACGACGACGACTGACCGGGCGCCGCGCGGTCGCCTACTGCGGCGCCAGCCCGAGGTCGTCGAGGTCGATCGCTGCGAGCCACTGCAGACCCTCGGCCTCGACGGCAGCCTGAGCGCCGGTCTTGCGGTCGACGATCACGGCGACGGCGACGGGCTCGGCGCCTTCGCGGCGCAGTGCCTCGACCGCCTTGAGCGCGGACTGACCCGTGGTGGACGTGTCTTCGAGCACCACGACGCGCCGGCCCGCGACATCCGCCCCCTCCACCTGGCGACCGCGACCGTGGTCCTTCGGCTCCTTGCGCACGACGAAGGCGTCGAGCGGCGTCTCGGTGCGAGCGGACTCGTGCATCACCGCGTTGGCGATCGGATCGGCGCCGAGCGTGAGCCCGCCGACCGCCACGACGCCGTCGACGTCGCGCACGAGGTCGAGCATGATCCGTCCGATGGCGGGGGCCGCCCGATGGTCGAGCGTCAGCTTGCGCATGTCGACGTAGTACGTGGCCTTCTTGCCGCTCGAGAGCGTGAAGTCCCCGTGGAACACCGCCTCGGCTCTGATGAGGGCGATGAGGTTCTGGCGGTCGGACTCGAGCTCGGGCGTTGAGGCGGCGGTCATGGGGACGATTCTACGGATGCCGCGGCACGGCGAAGCCGGTGCGACCGCTGGTCGCACCGGCTTCGTGATCCGTCGCTCAGCGCCTCATCAGAGGAACGTGCTGATCCATTCGAGGTCGTCGGCGCGGTCGATGCGGTACACGCCGCCCGTACCGCCGCAGGCGGAGTTCAGCCCGAACGAGGTGACCCCGGCGATGACGTTGGTCGAGCCGATGAAGTTCGGACCGCCCGAGTCGCCGTAGCAGGTGCCGCCCGTGTGCGCGTTGTTCGACAGCAGCAGTGACCCGTCACCCGTGAAGCCCGTGTTGATCTGCACGAGCTTCGGGTACGACACCATGCGGAGCCGCACGGCCTCGTTCTTCCAGGCGGCGGCATCGGGGAAGCTCTTCTGCAGCCCGTACCCGACGGCGGTGAAGGTCGCCGTCTTCTTGCCGGTCTGGACGAGCGAGTCCAGCTGGTTCAGGGTCGGCAGAGCGCCGTACTCGTCGAGGATGACCGGCTCGTCGAGGACGACCACCCCGACGTCGTAAAGGTAGAAGGCGTTGTCGTCGTAGTCCGGGTGCGTATACGGGGTGCCGCTCACCTCGCCGTCCGTCGGATAGCCGATGGCCGCGGCATCCCGGAGGTCGTCATCGAACCACAGCTCGACGTGATCGGCTCCGTAGGTGCAGTGACCGGCCGTCAGATAGACCGTCGATGAGATCAGCGTGCCGCTGCACCGCCAGGCAGGCTCGCCGTCGACGAAGGCGACCATGAGGCCGACCTCCGGGTGGGCGTCGCCGTCGGGAACGCCGTCTGTGATGGCCTGGGCCGGTGCCGCACTCAGTCCGATGAGTGCGAGTGCCGCGATGGTGGCGGCGAGCGCTTTGTGACGCATGATGCTACCCCTCTCCCTGGGTTGCGAAGAGCATGCCACCGGCGCGCGCCGACCACAAGGATCAGCGCGCAGCCAGCGGCTTCGCCGCGCGCCCGCGTCCGGGCCCGCGCCTAGGCTGGAAGCCATGCGCCTGGCCACCTGGAACGTCAACTCCATCCGCGCCCGCGTCGACCGCATCGTCGACTTCGCGGTGCGCGAGCACATCGATGTCCTCGCGATGCAGGAGATCAAGTGCAAGGTGGAGCAGTTCCCCTTCGACCGCTTCGAGGAGGCGGGGTTCCACGTCGAGGCGCACGGCTTCTCGCAGTGGAACGGCGTCGCGATCGCGAGCCGCGAGCCCGTCACCGACGTGCGCACCGCCTTCCCCGGAATGCCCGGCTTCGAGAAGGGCGTTGAGGCCCTGGACGCCCCGCAGGAGGCTCGCGCGATCGGCGCCACGGTCGGCGGTATCGAGCTGTGGAGCCTCTACGTCCCCAACGGCCGTTCGCTCGGGGACCCCCACTACTTCTACAAGCTGGACTGGCTCGCAGCGCTCGAGCAGTACACGCGCGAGTCGCTCGCCGCGAACCCCGATCACGCGCTCGCGCTCGTCGGGGATTTCAACATCGCTCCGACGGATGCCGACAACGGCGTCCCGCAGATCGTCCAGGGGTTCTCCACCCACATCTCGCCGCCCGAGCGCGCCGCGTTCGCCGCTCTCCAGAACGCGGGACTGCAGGACGTCGTGCGGCCCCTCGTGCCGACCGGCTTCACTTACTGGGACTACAAGCAGCTGCGCTTCCCCCGCAACGAGGGCATGCGCATCGACTTCATCCTGGGCTCCCACGCGGTCGCCAACGCGGTTGCCGGCGCCACGATCCACCGCAATGAGCGCAAGGGTGAGGCGCCCAGCGACCATGTTCCGGTGGTGGTCGACCTCGACCTCGAGGGTCCGGACGACGACGATCGCCCCATGATCTTCTGACGCCCCGGCCGCGCCGGGACCCGCGGCCGCGCCCGGCCGCGCTGCGGCTCAGGCTGCGAGCGCCGGGCCCCCGGTCGCGGGGATGTGGAAGGTGGCGGCGAACCGCTCGAGCAGGGCGGCGTCTCCCGAGATGACGGTGAGCACCTCGTGCTGGATCGCCTCGGCCGGGGCGAGCTCGCCCGAGATGACACGGCGAAGTCCTGACCCCGCGGCGAATGCGATGTCGGGATCGCCCTGCGGAAGTCGGCCCCCGACGGGCGGCGCGGGTGGGGCCAGCTGCGCGATTCGCAGCTCGTCGCCGTCCACCTGCACGCGAAGCGTCACCGCACCGACGTGAACCTCGTAGTCGCCGGGAGGGAGGGAGGCCGCGGCATCCGCCCGGAATGCGGTTCGGAGGGTGGTCGTGAGCGAGTCGGCCGTCACGACGTCGTCGATGCCGGCCTCGCCCATCGAGGCGAAGCCCCAGCGTCCGAGCGCCAGCACGATCGGCTCGAGCTCGCGGCCGTACGGGGTGAGCTCGTAGACCAGGCCGCAGTTCATCAGCGGCACGCGCCGGACCACACCGCCCTCCTGCAGCTCCTTCAGCCGCGTGGAGAGGATGTTGGTCGGGATCCGGGGCAGTCCCTGCTTGAGGTCGGTATAGCGCCGGGGGCCGACGAGCAGATCGCGGACGATGAGCATCGCCCATCGCTCCCCGATCAGCTCGACGGCGGACGTGACACCGCAGTACTGCCCGTAGCTGCGCGAGGCCACGGGGTCAGGCCTGCGTCTGCTCCGCCAGGTAGACCTCGGGCCCCTGCGCGGCGGCGGAGGGCTCCATGTACATGAACTCGATGCCGTTGCCGTCGGGATCCTCGAGGTCGCGGGAGTACATGAAGCCGTAGTCCTTGGCTTCGGTCGGCTCGGTGCCGCCGTTGGCCAGGCCCGCGGCGAGGATCTTGTCGACGTCGTCCCGCGACTCCCGGCTGAGGGCGATCAGCACTTGCGCGTGGGTGTTGGGGTCGACCATCTCCTTGTCGGTGAAGGTCGCGAAGTACTCCTTGGTGAGCACCATGAAGAAGACGTTCTCGTCCCAGACGATGCAGGCCGCGTTCTCATCGGTGAACAGCGGATTGATGTCGGCGCCGAGGGCGGTGTAGAAGGCCTTGGCGCGCTCGAGATCGCTCGTCGGGATGTTGACGAAGATGTGGGTCATTTCGTTGCTCCTCTGGCGGTGTGAGCCGAGTCCGTCCGCGGCTCCTGGTCGATACTTGCAAAAAGCAACCTCGCTTGTCAATAGCAAGTGAGGTCCGTCGTGCGGGGATGCCGCACCCCCACGCGGCCCGTACCGTGGAGGGATGTCCGAGACCTCCGCCGCCCACAGGCGCCCGCCCGTCAGCGCGCTCGAGCTCCGCAACGACGTGTGGCTCGCGGCCGCGCTGCTGATCGGCGCCGTGCTGAGCGCGGCACTCGGATCCGTCGCCGGCGTGTACGGGGACGACACCGCACAGGGGATGCAGTGGTCGCTCCTCTACGCCGTCGGTCTCACCGCGCCGCTGGCGCTGCGTCGGCGGTACCCCGAGCTCGTCGCGGTCGCCATCGCGCTCGTGTTCTTCGTCGGCGTCTCGATGCGCATCCCCGAGCTCTATGTCGGCAACATCGCCCTCTTCATCGCGATGTACACGGTGGGCGCCTGGGTCGACGACCGCCGCCGGTCGCAGTACGTGCGGATCGCGATCATCATCGGGATGTTCGTGTGGCTCCTCGTCACGACGTTCCAGGCCGCGACGGCGCCCACCGATGACGGCTTCTCGCGGGAGGGCGTCTTCTCGCCGTTCGTGGCGTTCATGCTGATCCAGCTGCTGATCAACGCGGCCTTCTTCGGCGGCGCCTACTACATGGGCGATCGTGCCTACGCGTCGGCGCTGCAGCGGGGCGCCCTCGAGGAGCGCACGCGCGAGCTCGAGAACGAGCGCGAGGTCACCTCGGCTCAGGCCGTCGCCCTCGACCGCGTGCGCATCGCCCGCGAGCTGCACGATGTCGTCGCCCACCACGTCTCGGCGATGGGGGTGCAGGCCGGAGCCGCCCGCGCGGTGCTCGACCGCGATCCCGAAGCCGCACGCGCGGCCCTGGTCGGAGTGGAGGAGTCGGCGCGCTCCGCGCTCGAAGACCTCCGCCACCTGCTCGAGACGCTGCGCACGCCGGACGGCGATGCACCCAGTGCGTCGACCGTCCGGCTCGTCGGCCTCGCGGACCTCGTCGCCCACGCGAGCGAGAACGGGCTGCCCACGACGCTGACCGTCGTCGGCGACCAGGTCGCGCTCCCTGACCTTCTGCAGGTCAACATCTATCGGGTCGCACAGGAGGCGCTCACGAACGCGAGGCGCCATGGCGGGCCGGATGCCGCAGCCGAGGTGCGGCTGCGCTTCGACGACGACGCGGTCGAGCTCGAGGTCACCAACTCCGGACGGGTGGCATCGCCGATGCGCCCGGGCCTCGGCATCGTCGGCATGAGGGAGCGCGCGGCCGCCTCCGGTGGCACGCTCGAGGCATCGCCCCGGGGCCGCGGCGGGTTCCTGGTGCGCCTGCGCGTTCCTCTGAGCGAGCGGGTCGCGGCGTGACGGCTGCGACGATCCGCGTCCTGCTGGTCGACGACCACGCCGTGATGCGAGCCGGATTCCGCATGATCCTCGAGGCTGCCGACGACATCGTCGTGGTCGGCGAGGCCGCGAGCGGCGTCGAGGCGGTGGCCGCGGCATCCGCTCTCCGCCCCGATGTGGTGTGCATGGACGTGCAGATGCCCGACATGGACGGGCTCGAGGCGACCCGGCGGATCGTCGCCGACCCCGACGTCGACGCGGCCGTCGTGATCGTCACGACCTTCGACCGCGACGACTACCTCTTCTCGTCGCTCGCCGCCGGCGCGAGCGGGTTCCTGCTCAAGAACGCCGGGCCCGAGGAGCTGGTGTCCGCTGTGCGCGTCGCCGCCGCCGGCGATGCGCTGCTCGCGCCCGAGGTGACGCGCCGGGTGATCGCGCGGTTCGCCGACGACCCCGCGGCGTCGCGACCGGCGGGCGCCGGTGCGACGTACCCGCGGATGTCGACGGGCGAGCAGCCGGTTCTGCCCCCGCGTCCTGAGCTGACGGACCGCGAGGACGAGGTGCTGCGGCTGCTCGCGCAAGCCATGAGCAACGCCGAGATCGCCGAGCGGCTGTACATCGGCGAGGCCACGGTCAAGACGCACGTCTCGAACGTGCTGCAGAAGCTCGGCGCGCGCGACCGGGTCGCGGCCGTGGTCTACGCGCACCGCCACGGCCTGGCCTAGCCCGGGCGCGTTTCGTCTCGCTCGCTGCGCTCCCTCGCTCAACGACCACCGGTCGTTGAGCGAGCGAAGCGAGACGAAACGCGCCGGCACGGGGCCTACGCGGCGACGGGCACCTGGGTGTAGCGGTCGACGAGTGCGCCGAAGGCCTCGAGGTAGCCGGCGAGGAACTCGGCGGTCTGGTCGTTCGTGACCTCGCCCGCGTCGGTGAAGAGACCGGGCGTCGACTGCACGTAGCCCTCGGGCTGGCCGAGCGTCGGAGCGTTGTAGTGGCTGAGGATGGCCTTGAGGTGCTGCTGCGCGGCCGCCGTCGCGATCGGGCCGCCGGACGTGCCGATCACGGCCGTGGGCTTGCCGTTGAACGAGCCCTGACCCCACGGGCGGGCGGCCCAGTCGAGCGCATTCTTCAGGACGCCGGGGATCGAGCGGCTGTACTCCGGCGTGACGATGATGACGCCGTCGACGTCGTCGATCGCCTGCTTGAAGTCGCGGGCGACCTGGGGATAGTCGGCGTCGAAGTCGGGCGAGTAGAACGGCAGGTCCTTGATCGGGATCTCGACGAGCGTCGTGCCCTCGGGGGCGAGGCGCTCGAGCGCCTTCGCGAGACGACGGTTGATCGACGTCGACGAGATGCTGCCGACGATGTAGCCGATGGTGCGGTCGGACATGTTGAGTCTGCTCCTTGAAGTGACAAAGGCGTCCCCTGGTGGGGACCACCGTGGACGTTCCATTCACGTGCAAGGACCGGCATCCGCTGTCTATTCCCGCGCATGGAATCTGTCCCGCGGGCACCCGCCTCCTCCTCCCGGCGGGGGCGGATCCCCCTCGTGCGGGGGATGCCGCGGGCCGGCCCCTTCCCTAGCGTGGAGACACACCACCTGAAGGAGACGCGGATGCTGCAGCTGACCGGGATCACCAAGAGCTACGGAGGGCGACGCGTGCTCGACGACGTGTCGTTCGACGTGCGGGAGGGAAGGCTCACCGGGTTCGTCGGCGGCAACGGCGCCGGCAAGACCACCACCATGCGCATCGTGCTCGGCGTGCTCGCCAAGGAGGGCGGCACGGTCACCCTCGACGGCGTCGAGGTCACGGCGGGCGATCGCCGCCGCTTCGGCTACATGCCCGAGGAACGCGGGCTGTACCCGAAGATGAAGGTGCGTGAGCACATCGTGTACCTCGCGCGGCTGCACGGGTTTTCGAAGGCGGATGCCACGGCCCGCGCCACGGCGCTGCTCGAGAATCTCGGGCTCGGCGAGCGCCTCGACGACAACGTCGAGACGCTGTCGCTCGGCAATCAGCAGCGGGCGCAGATCGCGGCCGCCCTGGTGCACGACCCCGAGGTGCTGATCCTCGACGAGCCGTTCTCCGGACTCGACCCCCTCGCCGTCGACGTCGTGGCCGGCGTCCTCCAGGAGCGCGCGGCCGCGGGCGCCGCCGTCATCTTCTCCTCCCACCAGCTCGATGTCGTCGAGCGCCTGTGCGACGACCTCGTGATCATCGCGGGCGGGACGATCCGCGCCGCCGGTGCCCGTGACGCCCTCCGCGCCCAGCACTCCACGCGCCGCTTCGAGCTCGTGTCGGCCGGTGACGCCGGCTGGCTGCGGTCCGAGCCGGGCGTCGAGGTGCTCGACTTCGACGGCGGCTTCGCCGTGTTCGACGCCGACAGCGACGAGACGGCCCAGCGCGTGCTGCGCCGGGCGGTCGCGCAGGGCGACGTCGCGAGCTTCGCGCCGCAGCATCCCACCCTCGCCCAGATCTTCAAGGAGGTCATCCAGTGAGCACCGCGACTCGCACGTCCCCCACCGCTCTCGCACCGAGCGCCGCCCAGAGCATCTGGCTCGTGGCCGAGCGCGAGATCGGCTCGAAGCTGCGCAGCAAGGCCTTCGTCATCTCGACGGCGATCCTGCTCCTCGGCGCCCTCGTCCTGGTGCTCTGGGGCGGCTTCGCGGCGAGCAATGCGACCGGCACCCCGGTGGCGGTGACCTCGGATGCCGCGCAGTACGTCTCGGAGGTGCAGGGGCTCGACGTCACCGACGTCGCCGACCGCGCCGAGGCGGAGGCCCTCGTCGAGAGCGGCGACGTCGACGCCGCGGTGGTCGCCGACGCGGACTCCCCCGTCGGCTTCGCGGTGGTGGCGGACTCCGACGCCCCGTCGCAGCTGATCCTGCAGCTCTCCCAGACGCCGCCGGTCGAGCTCCTCAACCCCGAAGAGGGCAACGCCGCACTCGGCTACGTCGCCGCCATCGGATTCGGCGTGGTGTTCCTGTTCGCCGCATCGATGTTCGGCGGGACGATCGCGCAGAGCGTGGTCGAGGAGAAGCAGACGCGGGTCGTCGAGCTGCTCATCTCGGCCATCCCGGTGCGGTCGCTGCTGGCCGGCAAGGTCATCGGCAACACGATCCTCGCGATGGCGCAGATCCTGCTGCTGGCGGCGATCGCGGTCGTCGGGCTGACCGTGACCGATCAGACCGCGCTGCTGCAGGGACTCGGCGGACCCATCGCCTGGTTCGCGGTGTTCTTCTTCTTCGGCTTCATCCTGCTCGCGTCGCTGTTCGCGGCGGCGGCCTCGATGGTGTCGCGTCAGGAGGACATCGGATCCACCACGACGCCGCTCACGATGCTCATCATGGCGCCGTACTTCCTGGTGATCTTCTTCTTCGACAACCCCGTGGTGCTCGGCATCATGTCGTACGTGCCGTTCTCGGCCCCGGTCGGTATGCCGATGCGGCTGTTCCTCGGCGAGGCGCAGTGGTGGGAGCCGCTGCTGTCGCTCGCCATCCTCATCGCCACCTGCATCGCGGCCATCCTGGTCGGTGCACGCATCTACGAGAACTCGCTGCTGCGCATGGGCGGTCGCGTGAAGCTCTCGGAGGCGCTCGCCCGCTGACAACGGCTCCGGATGCCTCGGCCCCGAGTGACTCGCGGGCCGAGGCATCCGCTCGTCAGCTGCCCTTGAGCACGGAGAGCACGTTTCCCGACGGATCGCGGAACCATGCGATCTCGGGACCCATGTCGCGCGCGATGCCCTTTGCGTCGGTCGGGAAGTCGGCGTCGTCGTAGATCTTCGTCCTCACGCCGCGCGAGTTGAGATCGTCGACAGCGGCCTCGACGTCGTCGACGTCGAAGTTCATGATCGTGAAGCCGGCGGGCTCGTGGTCGGGCTTGGGGTAGGCGATCACGGTCGCACCCGAGCCGAGCGTGAGCTGGAGGATCCCCATCTCGTTGAGCGTCGCGGGGATGCCGAGCGTGTCGCCGTAGAACGCCTTGGCCTCGTCGATGTCGCGGACGGCGAAGCCGCTGAATGCGCGGTCGGGCGTGAACATGGTGCCTCCTGGGTCGTGACTGTGCTGATGGCTGCAGCCAGCCTCCGCCTGTGCGGCGCGCGTGTCCAGGGGTTGCGAGGGGGCGCGGGCGATGTCAGACGAGCTCGACCACCGTCGCGACGCCCATGCCGCCGCCGATGCAGAGCGTGGCGAGTCCGTAGCGCCCACCGGATCGCTCGAGCTCGTCGATGAGGGTGCCGAGGATCATCGCCCCGGTCGCGCCGAGCGGGTGGCCCATCGCGATCGCGCCCCCGTTGACGTTCGTGCGCTCGTGCGGGAAGTCGTCGAGGTCGCGCATGAGCTTGAGCGCCACCGACGCGAAGGCCTCGTTGATCTCGACCAGATCGATGTCGTGGATCGACAGGCCCGCGCGCTCGAGTGCGAGGCGCGACGCCGGGCCGGGGCCGGTGAGCATGATCGTCGGCTCGGTGCTCACGACCGCGGCCGACCGGATGCGGGCGCGCGGCGTGAGGCCGTGGCGCTCGCCCGCGCTCTCGCTGCCGACGAGCACGAGGGCGGCGCCGTCGACGATGCCGGAGGAGTTGCCCGCGTGGTGCACGTGGTCGATCTCCCCGGCCTCCGGATACCGGCGCAGCGCGATCTCGTCGAACCCGGACCGGCCCATCGCCGCGAACGCCGGGGGCAGGGCGGCCAGCGTCTCGAGGCTCGTGCCCGGACGGATGATCTCGTCGCGCGCGAGGACGACGTCGCCTCCGGCGGCCAGAACCGGCACGACGGAGCGGTCGAACCGGCCCTCGTCCCAGGCCCGGGCGGCGCGCTCGTGCGAGGTCGCGGCGAACCGGTCCACGTCCTCCCGGCTGTAGCCCTCGAGCGTCGCGATGAGGTCGGCGCTGATCCCCTGCGGCACACCCTCGGCTGTGACGGCCGCGGCCGAATCCTTCGACCACGGACCGCCGTCGCTGCCCATCGGCACACGGCTCATCGACTCGACGCCGCCGGCGAGGAACAGGTCCTCCCACCCCGAGCGCACGCGGGCTGCGGCCTGGTTCACCGCCTCGAGGCCCGACCCGCAGAAGCGGTTGAGCTGCACGCCGGGCACGGTGTCGGGGAGCCCGGCCGCGAGCGCCGCGACTTTGGCGATGTCGGAGCCCTGATCGCCGATCGGCGTGACGCAGCCGAGCACGATGTCATCGATTCCGGCCGGATCGAGCCCCGGATGACGCACGCGCAGGGCGGCGACGAGCCCGACCACGAGCTCGTGCGGCGGGATGCCGTGCAGCGCCCCCGTCGCTTTGCCGCGACCCCGCGGTGTGCGAACCGCGTCGTAGACGTAGGCCTCGGTCATGGCGTCTCCTCTGATCGCTTCCTCCATGGTGCCTCTTCCGGAGGGTCGGCGGCGCCTGGCGGCGCAGATTCAGGAGACACGCCGCCCGCGGCTGCGCGGCGGGCCCTGCAGCACGGCGTGTCTCCTGAATCCGGTACGGCACGGCCGCGGCGACCCCGCACGGGCCGGGGTCAGCGCTCGACGAGCACGCCGTCGGCGTCGGCCCAGACGTGCCGGCCGGGCGTGAAGACGACGCCCGCGATGGTGACCGGCACGTCGACCTGGCCGGCCCCGTCCTTCGCGCTCTTGCGCGGGTTCGAGCCGAGGGCCTTGACCCCGAGCGGCAGGGCCGCGATGGCCTGGCGGTCGCGGATCGCGCCGTTCACGACGACCCCGGCCCAGCCCTGGGCGACGGCCGACGCCGCGATCAGATCGCCGATCAGAGCCGACTCGAGCGAGCCGCCGCCGTCGATCACGAGCACGGCTCCGTCGCCGGGTGTCGCGAGCACGGCCTTGACCAGCGCGTTGTCGCGGTGGCATCGGACGGTTCGGATCGGTCCGTCGAACGCGACGCGACCGCCGGCGTCCTGAAGCTGCAGCGAGAGCGAGTCCAGCTCGTCGCCGCGCTCGTCGTACAGGTCGGCGGTGGAGATGGTCATGGTGCCACCGTATTCCGCCCCGTGCGGCCTGTCGGCGAGAACGGCCGCGGAAGTTCGGCCGCATTTTTCCGTGCGTGAAGCCGGGCGCCCTCAGGCGTCGCGGGCGGCGCCGCCGCCCGTGGGCGGATTGCGGTCGGGGTGGAACGCGATGAAGAGCGAGTAGGTCTCGCCGTCGGGATCGGGGCCGCGCTCCTTGAACTCCTGCGCGAGGTCGTAGAGCCGCTGCTGGAGCTCGGCCTTGTGCTCGGCATCCAGCTTGAGGCCCAACCAGGTGGTGTCGAGTTCCTCGTCGTCGAGACCGTCGATCTGCTGCAGGAACGTCTCGACGAGGACGGTGCTCCCTCCCGGCATCGCGGTGCGCCACGACAGCCCGGTCGCGCGGTACGGCACCTCGCGCGCACCCTGCGCGCCGGCGCGCTCCGGCTCGGCCACGAGGTAGCCCGTCTGCACCAGGGTGCGCACGTGATGGAGCATCGTGCCCGGGTTCATCCCGAGCAGTTCGGCCAGCTCCTTGTTCGTGCGCGACTCGAACGCGCACAGCCGGAGGACGCGCAGCCGCAGCGGAGAGCTCAGCGCCCGCAGCCGCAACTCGGCCTCGGGGTCGTCGGGATTGAGCTCGACCCGTTCCTCGCGATACTCCACCACCCGCCCAGGCTAACCGACCGATTGACAACTCTCAATCAGTGTCGGACACTGATTGGCATGTCCCAATCACCGCACCCGAGCGACCCCGCGGCGGTCGACGAGGGTGTGCTCGCCGAAGCGCGGGCCGAGGCATCCGTCCCCTCCTCCGCCTCGCGGGCGGACGCCGGCGTCGAAGCAGACCACGCGGGCCCGACGCCGGCGGCCGCGCCCGTCGGGTCGCTCTGGCGCGACCGCAACTTCCTCACGATGTGGAGCGGCCAGACGCTGAGCCAGTTCGGCGCGCAGGTGACCGAGCTCGCCGTGCCCGTGCTCGCGGTGCTCCTGCTCAACGCCACCGAGTGGCAGGTCGGCGTGCTCAACGCCGCCAATGTGGCAGCCTTCCTGCTCGTCGGGCTGCCGGCCGGCGCCTGGATCGACCGCATGCGCAAGCGCCACGTCATGATCGCCGCCGACCTCGTGCGCGCCGCCGCACTGGCCCTCGTGCCGCTCCTGTGGATGCTCGGGATGCTGCAGATGTGGCATCTCGTCGCGATCATGGCCGTCGTGGGGATCGCCACCGTGTTCTTCGACGTGTCGTACCAGAGCATCGTCCCGTCGCTCGTGCGACCGAACCAGATCGCCGAGGCGAACGGCAAGCTGCAGTCGAGCTATGAGCTGGCGAACATCGCGGGCCCGGGGTTCGGCGGGTGGCTGGTCGGACTGATCACCGCCCCGCTGGCGGTGCTCGCGACCGCCGGCACCTATGTCGTCTCGGCCGTCGCCCTGCTCTTCACGCGTGATCACGAGCCCCCGCGCGCGATCGAGGATCGCGGCCCGATCCTGCGCGAGATCTGGGAGGGGCTGCACTTCGTCTTCACCGAGAAGCTGCTGCGCCGGATCGTCGGAACGACGGGCACCTCGAACTTCTTCAGCACGGTGTCGGGCACCCTGCTGCCCCTGTTCCTGCTGCGAGACCTCGGATTCACCCCGGTGTCGCTCGGCCTGATCTTCTCGCTCGGGGCGGTCGGGGGCCTCCTCGGCGCCATGGCCACGCCGCACATCGTGCGCTGGATCGGCGAGGCGCGGGCGATCCCGGTGAGCGCGCTCGGATTCAGCATCATCGGCCTCGTCGTGCCCTTGGCCGCCGCCGTGCCGGCCATCGCCTTCCCGCTGCTGGTCGCGCAGGCGTTCGTGATGAGCTTCACGGTGCTGCTGTACAACATCACGCAGGTCACCTTCCGCCAGCGCATCACCCCGATGCGCCTCCTCGGCCGCATGAACGCGTCGGTGCGCTTCGTGGTGTGGGGTGTCATGCCGATCGCGGCCCTCCTGGCGGGCCTGCTCGGCACGTGGCTCGGCGTCCTGCCCACGATGTGGATCGGCGCGATCGGGCAACTGCTGTCGGCCGCCTTCGTCGTGTTCGGCCCCTTCTGGGCGATGCGCGAGCTGCCCGACGTCCACACGTCCGCGGCATCCGCCGACGAGACGCCGCCCGAGAAATGAGCGCGAGGGTCGCCCCCGCTCCCGTCTCGGGCCGACGCACCGCCTTGTAGTCGGCCGGACTCGTTCGCGCAAGGCGGCCCTGTGCGGGCCCCCGAGATGCTTAGGTGTGAGCATGAGCACGCGTATCGTCTCGATCGGAACCGCCGTTCCGCCGACCCGCATCGGCCAGGAGCGCGTCCGCGACCTCTTCGCCGCGCAGCCGGGCGTGGACCGCCTGACCCGACGCCTCATCCATGCCGCGTTCGACGCCTCCGCGATCGAGTCGCGCCACACCGTGCTCGCAGAGCTCGACCCGGGCTCGGATGCGCAGCCCGGCGGCGACGCCTCGTTCATCGACGGCGGCACGCTCCTCTCCCCGACCACGGGACCGCGCAACGACCTCTACATCCGCGCCGCGCCGGGGCTCTGCGCCGAGGCGGCGAGGAGTGCGCTGGCGGATGCCGAGATCGAGGCATCCGCGGTCACCCACGTCGTCACGGTCTCGTGCACCGGGTTCTACGCCCCCGGGCCGGACTACCGGCTGGTGCGCGACCTGGGGCTGCCGACGACTGTCGAGCGCTACCACCTCGGCTTCATCGGGTGCGCGGCGGCGCTGCCCGGCCTGCGGCTCGCCTCGCGCATCACGGCCGCGCAGCCCGGAGCGGTCGTGCTCGTGGTGTGCGCCGAGCTGTGCTCGCTGCACATCCGGGCCTCGTCCGACCCCCAGCAGATCGTCGCCGCGTCGGTCTTCGCCGACGGCGCCGCCGCCGCGGTCGTGACGGCGGATCCGGATCGCGGCCGGGCGGGCGGCCTGGAGCTCGACCGGTTCGGCACGGCTCTGACCGGCGAGGGCGAGAAGGACATGGTCTGGACGATCGGCGACAACGGGTTCGAGATGATCCTGTCGGCCGAGGTCCCCCGCATCATCGGGCGTGAGATCCGCTCGGCCGTGGACCGGTTCCTCGGCTCCGACGGCTCACCGGACGCCTGGGCGGTGCACCCCGGCGGGCGCAGCGTGCTCGATCGCGTGGAGTCCGGCCTCGACCTGACGCCCGACAGCCTGGACCGCTCACGCGGGGTCCTCCGCGACTACGGCAACATGTCCAGCGCGACCATCTTGTTCATCCTGCGCGCGCTCCTGCAGGACGAGGCCATCGGCGACGGCGCCCGCGTGGGCGCGCTCGCGTTCGGGCCCGGCCTCACGGTCGAGTCCGCGCTCCTGACGAAGCGGACGCCGACGGCGACTCCCCCCGCGGGCGCTCGCGAGATGGCGGCGTCGGGCCCGGTCCGCGCATGAGCCTGGCGGTCCGCGACCCCGCGCTGGCCGAGCTCATGGACGACCCGGCCTGCGATCCGGTGCGCCTGCGCGCGACGCTGCGCCGATTCGGCACGATCAACCGCCTGGTGTCGGGCTGGGGCACGGTCTACCGCACCCGGCTCCGTCCCGCCCTCGCCGCTCTCGACCGACCGGCGCGCGTGCTCGACCTCGGCTCGGGGGGCGGAGATCTGGTGCGCCGGCTCGCCGGCTGGGCCGCACGCGACGGACTCGACGTGGAGTGGACGGGCGCCGACCCCGATCCTCGCGCGCACGAGGTGGCAGAGAGCTATCACGCACCTCCCACGGTCGAGTTCCGGTGCACGGATGCCGCGGCCCTCCTCGCTGAGGGCGCCGAGTTCGACGCGGTGCTGTCCAACCACGTGCTCCACCACCTCGGCGTGACCACCGCCACGTTCCTGGAGGAGTCGCAGCTGCTCTCCCGCGGGCTCGTGCTGCACGGCGACATCGCGCGCAGTCGGTTGGCGTACGGGCTCTACGCGGTGGGGATCACGCCCTTCGCGCCGGGCACGTTCCTGCGCACCGACGGGCTCCGGTCGATCCGCCGCAGCTTCACAAGGCAGGAGCTGCAGACCGCGCTCGACCGGGAGGCACCGGCGGCGTGGACGGTCGAGGCTCCTGTGCCGTTCCGGCTGCTCGCCGTCGGGTCGGGCCTGGCGAGCGGCCATCAGGAATCCCGAGGCGGCCACCGTGCCTGACGTGATCGTCGTCGGCGCGGGACCGGTGGGCATGCTGCTCGCCGGCGACCTCGCCCGCCGCGGCGTCGACGTCGAGGTGCTCGAGCGTCGCCCTGCCGCGGGGAACGGGTCGCGCGCGATCGGCGTGCATGCGCCGGCACTCGCCGCGCTCGAGGCGTCCGGCACGACGGAGCGCCTGCTGGCCGATGCGGTCCGCGTCGGGCGCGGCGAGGCGCGATCCGGGGAGCGGGTCCTCGGCGTCGTGCGCTTCGACCGCCTGTCGACGCGGTTTCCCTTCGTGGCGACGCTCCCCCAGGCGGCGACCGAGCGCGTCCTCGCCGCGGGCGCCCCCGAACCGCTCCGGGGTGCGACCGTGCGGGCGGTGCTTCCCCGCGCCGACGCGGTGCGCGTGCGCGCCGGAATCGGCGGCCGGCCGATCGAGCTCACCGGCGCACTGGTGGTCGTGGCATCAGGAGCCGCCGGCCGCGACCTCGTCTACCGGCCCGCGGCCGTCCGCCCCCGCGAGTACCCCGACCGGTACCTCATGACCGATGCCGCGCTTCCCCCGCGGCCGGACGCGGAGGTCGCGGTGGTCAACCTCGACCGGCACGGCGTCCTCGAGTCGTTCCCGCTGCCGGGAGGCGTGCGTCGCTTCGTGGCCTGGGACGATCCCGGCGCCGACCCCGAGCCCGAGGCCCGGGCCGCACGCCTGCGTGCCGCCCTGGTCGCGCGCGGCGAGGCCGAGGCATCCGACGCGATCACCGAGGCGAGCGCGTTCAGAGTGCGACGGGTCCTCGCCCGGCGACTGCGGAACGGACGGGTGTTCGTCATCGGCGACGCCGCGCACGAGGTGAGCCCCATCGGCGGCCAGGGAATGAATCTCGGACTGCTCGACGCTGCCGGGCTCGCGCCGCTGCTGGCGACCTGGATCCGCACGGGCGACGCGCCGGAGGCGGAGCTGCAGCGGTGGGAGCGGCGACGCCTCGCCTCGGCGCGGACCGCGGCCCGGCTCGCGGCCGTCAACACGTCGCTGGGCCGGCCGCTGCCGGGCGCGCTCGACGCCGCCCGTCGCGCGACCGTGCGCGCCATGCTCGGACCCGCGACGGAACGGCTGTTCGCCCGCGCCTACGCGATGGGGCTCGACCGCGACGCGTGAGCGCCGGACGCGGCCTCAGGTCGCGAGCGCCTGACCCGACGCGACGAGCTGCGCCGCGAGCAGCAGCGCCGACACCATGACCAGGCGGAAGACCACGCGCGCCGGGGGCCGCAGCGTGGCACGGACGAGCGTCAGCACGGCGACCACGACGACGGCGGCGAAGAAGATCCACGACAGCGGGGTCACCTGCGACAGGTCCCCGCCCACCGGCCCGAGCAGCACGGCGACGGCGCCCCCGGTCACCGCGAGGGCGGCGAGCACGGCCGACAGGCGAGGCCCGAGGCGGTGGGGCAGGCCGCGGACTCCGGTGCGCTCGTCGTCGTCGAGATCGGGCAGCACGTTGGTCAGGTGCACGGCCGAGCCGAGGGCGGCGCCCGCGATCCACGCCCACCCGGCGGCGAAGGAGGGGTCGGGCGACGAGAGCGTCGCGAGGGAGGGGAAGAGGCCGAAGCTCACGATGAAGGGGACCAGCGAGAACGCCGTCGACTTCAGCCCCGCGTTGTACGACCACGCCGAGCCGAGGAACAGGGCATGGGCCGCCAGCATCCGCCAGCCGAGAGGCGCCGAGAGGGCGAGCGCGAGGAAGAGGGCGACGGATGCCGCGACCCACGCGGTCCGCTCGCTCACATCCCCCCGGGCCACGGGCTTGTCGGTGCGCCCGACCGAGCGATCCCGGGCCGCGTCGAACGCGTCGTTCGAGATGCCGATCGACAGCTGGCCGAAGAACACGGCGAGCCCGAGGAGCGCCAGGCGCCAGGGCTCGAGACCGACGGCGATGCCCAGCGCGACGGCGAGGGTGGTGACGACCAGAGTCGGACCGGGATGCGAGGATCCCCACAGAGCCCGGACGGTGCGCACGCTCGATGCTCTCACGCGGCAGCGCGCGGGCACGGCCGGTTGCGCGCCGCCGACGTCATCGGGTAGCCGGTACCGGAGCGGCTGCCGCCCGACGGCCGATCACGATGCCCCAGACGGCGAGGACGAGCATCGCGAGATAGGCCAGGCCGACGAGCACCGCCGAGATCACGAACAGGGCCTGCGAAGTCTCCTCCGTGATGTTCCACCACGACATCAGCGCCGAGTTCAGATGGCCCGAGTCGCCGGAGTCGGGCACGGTCAGTCCGCCGAGCACGAACCCGAGCCACAGCACCGCGCTCGCGAGGTCGTAGCGCACCCGCGTGGCGCGGGCTCGTCGCACCTCGGTGTCGAAGAGGGTCAGCACCGGCGGGATCAGGAGCAGCCCGACCACCACGGCCCCGTAGACGATGCCGACGATCGCCATCCAGCCCAGTTCGGCGCCGACGGCGCCGCGGCCGAGGAAGAAGAACACGGGAAGGAGCAGCGCCATCGCCCACTGCGCGTAGAAGACGATGCGACCGGTGCCCTCGATGTGCATTGTCCGACCGTACCGCTCTGCCGGCGCGAAGCGGATGTCGGGGCGATCGGGCAGGCTGGGGGGATGACGGTGACCACGACTCGCGCGGCGGCGCTCGACGCACTGCGGAGTCTCGTCGGGCGCGACGACGCCGACTTCCACGACGGCCAGTTCGAGGCGATCGAGGCGCTGGTGGACGGGCGCCGTCGGGCGCTCGTCGTGCAGCGCACCGGGTGGGGCAAATCGGCGGTCTACTTCGTCGCGACGCTGCTGCTGCGTCGTCAGGGTGCGGGGCCCACCGTGCTGGTGTCGCCGCTGCTGGCCCTCATGCGCGATCAGATCGCCGCGGCCGAGCGTGCGGGCGTCCGCGCGGTCGCGATCAACTCGACCAACGCTCACGAGTGGTCCGACGTGCTCGCCCGGCTCGACCGCGACGAGGTGGACGTGCTGCTCGTCTCGCCCGAACGACTCAACAACCCGTCCTTCCGCGACGAGCAGCTCCCGGCGCTGGTCGCGCGGATCGGCATGCTGGTGGTCGATGAGGCGCACTGCATCAGCGACTGGGGGCACGACTTCCGCCCCGACTACCGGCGGCTGCGCGAGCTGATCGCGCGCATGCCGGCGGGCGTGCCGGTGCTGGCGACCACCGCGACGGCGAACAGCCGGGTCGTCGCCGACGTGGCGGAGCAGCTCGGATCCGAGGAGCTCGGGGGCGCGGCATCCGGTGCCTCCTCCGAGGTCCTGACGATCCGCGGGCCGCTCGCGCGCACCTCGCTCCGGCTGGGGGTGCTGCGCCTGCCGACTGCGCCGAGCCGGCTGGCGTGGCTTCTCGGGCACCTCGGCGATCTGCCCGGCTCGGGGATCATCTACACGCTGACGGTTGCGGCGGCGAACGACACCGCCCAGCTGCTCCGCTCGCGCGGCTACGATGTGCGCGCCTACACGGGCCAGACCGACGCCGACGAGCGCGAGGAGTCCGAGGCCCTGCTCAAGGCCAACCGCGTCAAGGCGCTCGTCGCCACCAGTGCGCTCGGCATGGGGTTCGACAAGCCCGACCTCGGGTTCGTCGTGCACGTGGGCGCCCCGTCGTCCCCCGTCTCGTATTACCAGCAGGTAGGGCGCGCGGGGCGGGCGACGGCATCCGCCGACGTCCTGCTCCTGCCCGGCGTCGAGGACCGCGACATCTGGCACTATTTCGCCACCGCGTCCATGCCGTCCCGCGATCGCGCCGAGCGCGTCATCTCCGCGCTGTCGGGATCGCCTCTGTCGACCCCGGCGCTGGAGGCCGTGGTCGACATCCGCCGCACTCCGCTCGAACTGCTGCTCAAGGTGCTCGACGTCGACGGAGCAGTCCGCCGCGTGCAGGGCGGCTGGATCTCCACCGGCGAGCCCTGGGTCTACGACGAGGAGCGCTACGCGCGGATCGCCGCCGAGCGCATCGCCGAGCAGCGGCACATGATCGAGTACGAAGAGACCTCGGGCTGCCGCATGGAGTTCTTGCAGCGCTCGCTCGACGATCCGACGGCGGCACCGTGCGGGCGCTGCGACAACTGCGCGGGCGTATGGTTCCCGGTCGAGATCCGGTCCGACGCCGCGGATGCCGCGACCGCCGCCCTCGACCGGGTGGGCGTGCCGATCGAACCGCGCCGGCAGTGGCCGACGGGCGCCGACCGTCTCGGAGTGCCCGTGAAGGGGCGCATCCCTCCCGCCGAGCAGGCCGGCGAGGGCCGCGCGCTCGCCCGCCTCACCGATCTCGGATGGGGCGGGACGCTCCGCGAGGTCTTCGCCGCCGGGGCTCCCGATGCGCCGGTGCCGCCGAACCTCCTCGCCGCGTGCGTGCGGGTGCTGGCGGACTGGGGGTGGGACGAGCGCCCCGTCGCCGTGGTCGCGATGCCGTCCCGGGCCCACCCGCTGCTCGTCGACTCGCTGGCCCGGGGCCTCGCCGAGGTCGGCCGGCTGCCCTACCTCGGCGCCCTCGAACCGGTGTCCGGCGGCCCGAGCGGGCAGCCGGGCGGCAACAGCGCGTTCCGCCTCGCCGGGCTGTGGAGCAGGCTCACCGCCGACGGGCTCCAGATGCCTCCCGGGCCGGTGCTGCTCGTCGACGATTACGTCGACAGCCGCTGGACGATGACGGTCGCCGCGCGGGAGCTGCGAGCCGCCGGTGCGAGCGCCGTGCTGCCGTTCGCGCTCGCCCTGCGCGGGTGACGACGGCCGGCCCGCCGCCGGTCGGTCCTAGTCCTCCAGCAGTTCGGCCTCGACGACGTCCTCGTCCGGCGCCTCGGGGGCGGGTGCGGGGCCTTCGCTCACCAGGGTGAGGCCCGACCCGTCGGCCGCGACATCCACCCGCACCACGTCGCCGTCGCGCACCCCGCCGCCGAGGATCGCCATCGCGAGGCGGTCCTGGATCTCGGACTGGATGAGGCGGCGCAGCGGCCGCGCCCCGAACACCGGGTCGTAGCCGCGCTCGGCCAGCCACCCGCGGGCATCGGGCGTCACCGCGAGGGTGAGTCGTCGGTCGTGCAGGCGGCGCTGGAGCGCATCGACCGCGAGCTCGACGATCTGCGCCAGGTCGTCCTGGCTGAGCGACTGGAAGATCACGATGTCGTCGAGGCGGTTCACGAACTCGGGCTTGAACGCCTGGCGCACGAGCCCCTGCACCTGCTCCCGCTTCTGGTCGATCGACAGCGTCGGGTCGATCAGGATCGGCGAGCCGAGGTTGGACGTCAGGATAAGGATGACGTTCTTGAAGTCGACGGTGCGGCCTTGGCCGTCGGTCAGTCGCCCGTCGTCCATGACCTGCAGCAGCACGTCGAACACCTCGGGATGCGCCTTCTCGACCTCGTCGAGCAGCACCACGCTGTACGGACGCCGCCGCACCGCCTCGGTCAGCTGCCCGCCCTGCTCGTACCCGATGTAGCCCGGAGGGGCGCCGACGAGCCGCGACACCGAGTGCTTCTCGCCGTACTCCGACATGTCGACGCGCACCATGGCGTGCGGGTCGTCGAACAGGAACTCGGCGAGCGCCTTGGCGAGCTCGGTCTTGCCGACGCCGGTGGGGCCGAGGAAGAGGAACGATCCCGTCGGACGGTCGGGGTCGCTGATGCCCGCGCGGGAGCGCCGCACCGCGTCGGACACCGCCTTCACGGCGACCTTCTGCCCGATGAGCCGCTTGCCGAGCTCGGCCTCGAGATGCAGCAGCTTCTCGGTCTCGCCCTGCAGCAGACGGCCCACGGGGATGCCGGTCCACGCCGCGATGACGGCGGCGATGTCCTCGTCGGCGACCTGGTCATTGACCATGCGGTCGCCCGCGGGCTCGTCGCGCTCGGCCTCGACCAGCTGGCGCTCGAGGCCGGGGATCTCGGCGTACAGCAGCCGGGACGCCTTCTCGAGGTTGCCCTCGCGCTGCGCGCGCTCGGCCTCCATGCGGGCGGCGTCGAGCTTCGTCTTGAGGTCGCCGACGCGGTTGAGCGACGCGCGCTCGTGCTCCCATCGGGCCTGCAGCTCGCTCAGCCGCGCCTGCTCCTCGCCGAGCTGCTCACGGAGGGCGGCCAGACGCTCCTTCGACGGGGCGTCCTTCTCCTTCTTGAGGGCCAGCTCCTCGAGCTTCAGCCGGTCCACGTGCCGGCGCAGCTCGTCGATCTCGAGCGGCGCCGAGTCGATCTCCATGCGCAGGCGCGAGGCGGCCTCGTCGATGAGGTCGATGGCCTTGTCGGGCAGTTGCCGGCTCGGGATGTAGCGATGGCTGAGGGAAGCCGCGGCCACGAGCGCGGCATCCGCGATCGCCACCTTGTGGTGGGCCTCGTAGCGCTCCTTGAGTCCGCGCAGGATCGCGACGGTGTCCTCGACCGAGGGTTCGCCGACGTAGACCTGCTGGAAGCGGCGCTCGAGCGCGGCGTCCTTCTCGATGAACTCGCGGTACTCATTCAGCGTCGTCGCGCCGATGAGCCGCAGCTCACCGCGGGCGAGCATGGGCTTCAGCATGTTCGAGGCCGCGACCGACCCCTCGCCGCCGCCCGCGCCCATGAGCACGTGGAGCTCGTCGATGAACGTGATGATGCGCCCGTCGGACTCGGTGATCTCCTTGAGCACGCCCTTGAGTCGCTCCTCGAACTGGCCGCGGTACATCGCGCCGGCGACCAGGGCCGAGATGTCGAGGGTGACCAGCTCCTTGTCCTTGAGCGAGTCGGCGACGTCGCCCGCGACGATGCGCTGGGCGAGCCCCTCGACGACGGCGGTCTTGCCGACGCCGGGCTCGCCGATGAGCACGGGATTGTTCTTGGTGCGACGGGTCAGCACCTGGCTGATGCGGCGGATCTCGCTGTCGCGTCCGATGACCGGATCGAGCTTGCCCTGCCGGGCGCGGTCGGTGAGGTTGATCCCGAACTGCTCGAGGGCGCTCTGCGCCTCCTCCTGCCCGGGGTTCTGCGTGGCGTTCATGTGTCTCCTGAAATCTGCTCGCGCTCAAACTTGAGTCGCGATGGCTCAAGTTTATCAGGAGAGCGGATGCCTCGGCAATGCCTGCCACCGGTCGTTGAGCGAGCGCAGCGAGACGAAGCCCCCCGCCGACCGAGGGTTGATTCGTCGTGCGAGCGGGAGAAGTCTGGGGGGACACACACGAACAGAGGAGTTCATGATGAGCAACACGACTGTCGCACGCGTCACGACGATCACCGCCCGGTCCCCGGAGAGCTTCGAGTCAGCGCTCAAGGAGGGCATCGCACGCTCCCACGCGACGCTCCGCAACGTCAGCGGGGCATGGGTCAAGGAGCAGAAGGTCGAGTGCACCGACGGCGCGATCACGTCGTTCCAGGTCGTGCTCGAGGTGACGTTCGTCCTCGACGACTGACCGCTACGGGCGATCCGTCCCGATCTCGGCCCGCGCATCGGCATAGGCGCGGCGCAGCGTCTCGCCGACCCACTCGGTGCCCTTGTAGATGTTGCGCTCGCCGATGTCGTCGAGCAGGCCGCCCGCCTCGAGCTGGTCGATCACGCGGTCCTCGGTCGCCACGATCTTCAGGCTCGAACCCGCGTCGTCGAGGCGGTGGGCGAACCGGCGCAGGACGTCGACGAGCGACAGGCCGATCTGGTCGGTGCCGCGCAGCCGCACGATGACCACGGCGTTGCGCGACTCGCGGGTGACGTCGGGGAGCTGCTTCTCGAAGATGGGCGCGCTCGCGAAGAACAGGCTCCCGTACGGCTGCAGCACCAGGACGTGGTCGGGGGGCACGACGGGCGGCGGGTCGGACTCGCGCAGGCGACCGTCGTCGGCGATGTGCACGGCGCGTACGCGCACGCGGTTGGACTGCTGGGCGACGTAGAGGATGATGCCGAGCCCCACCCCGGCGAGCACCGCGAACTGGAGCGGGATGATCAGCGTCAGCCCGAAGGTGACCGCCATGATCGCCGTCGGCAGCGGGCCGGACTTCACCACCGAGTACACGCGGCTCGGCTTGATCGCGCCGAAGCCGATCACGATGAGGAGGCCGGCGAGGGCCGGCATCGCGACGAACGCGACGACGTCGGCCAGGAGGAACACGACCAGCGCCATCACCCCACCGGCGATGAAGAGCGCGAGCCGCGACTTCGCGCCCGCCTGCACGATCAGCGACGAGCCCGACATCGAGCCGCCCACAGGCATGCCCTGGAAGACCCCCGACACCAGGTTGCCGGCGCCCTGGCCGATGAAGTCGCGGTTGGTGTTCGCCGGACGTCCGTCCACCGTCGGGATCCCCGCCGAGACCGCAGCGCCCTGCACGAGGCCGATGAACGCCAGCGACACCGCCGGCACGATGAGGAGCGGCACGTCGGCGAGGCTCGGCAGCACGGGCAGCGGAAGCCCGCGCGGCACATCGACGAGGTCGCGCAGCTGGATCACGGGGTCGCCGACCCAGAGGTTCAGCAGCACTGCGCTCGCCGACCCGACGACGACGGCGACGACGAGGCCGAGGCTGCCCACGCGCGTGGGCCGCAGCACCACGATGAGGAGGATGGTGATGGTGCCGACGACGATGGACGCGATGCTCCACTGCCCGATGTGCACGACCACATCGAGCGTCTTCAGCAGCCTGTTGGAGCCCTTCGCCGCGTAGCCCGTGAAGTTGGACAGCTGGCCGAGCACGATGTTGACGCCGATGGCGGTGATGAAGCCGGTCATGACCGGGGTGGGAACGAAGCTCACCAGACGCCCTGCCCGCAGGAGCCCGGCGAGGACCATCACCACCCCCGTCAGCATCGCGAGCGTGAACAGCGCACGGTCGGGGTCGGGGGTGCTCGCGAGTCCGGCGTCGGAGACGACCAGCGCCATCGCGCCCGTGGCCTGGACCGCCATGAAGGAGCTGCTCGTGAAGGCAGCCGCCCCGACGAGGCCGAACATATAGCCGTAGAGGCCCGCCAGCGGGTTCACGCCCGCGAGAAGTCCGGCCGCGAGCCCGTCGGGCACGGCCTCGATGCCGAGCACGAGACCGGCCGCGGCATCCTTCCCGACCGTCTTGCGGGAGAACCACCGCCTGGGATCTATCCGCACGGTGACACGCTATCGAAGCGCGGCGGTGCGCACGCGCGGACGCCCGTTGGCGGGTCGAGGTCCGGCGCCCGCGCTCAGGCGGCCGAGCCCGCGAGCTCCCGCGTCTCGCGCATCGAGTCGGTCTCGCCGAGCGTGCAGCAGAAGCGCGCGCGGTAGGCGGTCGGGGTCGTGTCCAGCACGCGGGCGAAGTTCTGCCGGAGGACCGCGGCCGAGCCGAAGCCGCTCTCGTACGCGATGCGGTCGAGCCCGAGCTCGGTCTTCTCGAGCAGGCGCTGTGCGTGGATGATCCGCTGCCGCGCGAGCCAGGCCGCCGGAGTGGCGCCGTGATCGGCCTTGAACCTGCGGGCGAAGGTGCGCGGCGACATGTGCGCCTTCGCTGCGAGCTGATCGACCGTGAGGTCGAGCCGCAGGTTCTCGAGCATCCAGTCCGTCACCGGCGACAGGGAGAGCGACGCCACGTCGGGGAGAGGACGGTCGATGAACTGCGCCTGGCCGCCGTCCCGCTGCGGCGGCACGACCATGCGGCGCGCGATCTTGTTGGTCAGCTCGGCCCCGAGCTCCTGACGCAGCAGGTGGAGGCAGGCGTCGAGGCCGGCCGCGGTGCCGGCGCTCGTGATGATGCGGCCGTCCTGCACGTAGAGCACGTCGGGGTCGACGTCGACCTTGGGGTACATCTTCGCCATGGTGGCGGCGTACATCCAGTGCGTCGTCGCCTTGCGCCCGTCGAGCACACCGGCCGCTCCGAGGATGAACGAGCCGCTGCACACGCTCAGCACCCAGGCGTCGCGCGCGACCGCCTTGCGCACCACGTCGAGCACGCGCTCGTCTGTCTTCGTCCAGTACTCGCGGGGAGTCGGCGAGACGACGACGAGATCGGCCTCGTAGGCGAACGAGAGGTCGAGGTCGACGTTGATGGAGAACCCCATCTTCGACTGGACGACCCCCGGCTCGGACGTCACGATGCGGAAGTCGAAGTTCGGGATGCCGTCATCCGTGCGGTCGAGACCAAACGCCTCGCATGCGACTCCGAACTCGAACGGCGCGAAGCCGTTCTCCACGATGACGGCGACCGTCTTCATGTCGTACCTCCTGGTTGCGTCACGTGGCAGTATTCACGCGATGTGTGTCCATCCTGCCACTCGTGGCAGGACAAGCACAAGCGTAGCTTTACTGCCATGTTCATGGTGATTCTTCTTGCAGCCCTATCCGCTGTCGCGGTCGCCTCGACGATCACGGCACTCCGCAACGACGGCTACCACCGTCTGCCGACCGACCCCGCTCGCCTCCCCTGATCCGCCTCTCGCGCGCACCTCGTCCGCTCAGACGGACGGACGAGGCGCGAGTGGCCGGCGGTCAGGGCCCGGTGACGCGGGCGTAGACCTCGAGCATCGCCGCCGTGCGCGACGACTGGCGGAAGCGGTCCCTGATGCCGGGATCCGGCACCCGCGGCGCACCGGCGGCGATGTCCGCGGCGGCCGCCCGCAGCGCTGCCGCGAGCGCGCCGGTCGAGGCATCCGCTCGCTGCCCGTCGCCCACCGGCCAGAAGCCCGAACCCAGCTCGGCCGCCAGGTCGGGGTCGCTGATGACCGACGGCGTGCCGAGCGAGGCCGCCTCGAAGATCGTCATGCCCTGGGTCTCGAAGCCGATCGATGTCTGCACCACCGCGTCGGCCGCCGCGATGCGCCGCAGCGTCTCGGCATACGACAGCCGCCCGGCGAATCGCACGCGCGGGCCAGCGCCTGGGGACGCGCCCAGCCCGTGCTTCTCGACGATCCGGCGCGCGGCACGCAGCTGCCCGCCCCCGCCGATGATCTCGACGTCGGCGTCGACCGAGGCCTCGGCGATCGCCTCGAGGAACGGGAGCAGTCGCTTCTCGGGGCTCATCCGGCCGAGCCACACGAACCGCGGGCGTCCGGGGGCGCGCGCTGCCGGGGCATCCGCCAGCGCCGTCGCGAGGATGTCGTCGTCGATGCCGTTCCAGATCACATCGACCCGCGAATCCCCATAGTGGGGGCGCGGAACTCCGCGACGACCGCCGGGCACGACGCCGTGCAGCTCGAGACGTCGGGCGAAGTGCGCGGACGGGGTGGTGACGGCATCGGCGGCGCCGGCGAACCGCCGGAGGAACGCCCAGCCGTCGCTGCCCGCGGTGCGGGACGGCGCGGGCGCCTTCAGCGCCCGCCGCTGCCAGGCGTTCAGTACGCGCAGGACGGTCTTCGGGAAGGGCGCGGTGGCCTCGATCCCCACGTCGACGCGATTGTGCATCGTGTGGACGACGGGCAGGCCATGGCGCGCGGCGTAGCGGTGGCCGATGAACGCCCCCCAGAAGTCCGCCTGCACGTGCACGACTTCGACCGGCGGGCGCGCGGCGAGCGCGGCATCGACCCACCGATCCGTGCGGCGGCCCGGCCAGGCCAGGGAGTATTCGCGGTCAGGCGTGATGGGCATCGACGGGATGTCGAGGTACGCGGCATCCGGAGCGATCGACCGGCCCCGCTGACCGTGCACCGCGGGCGCGACGACGGTGACGGTGTGGCCCGCGCGCTCGAGGAATCGTCGCTGGAGGCGCATCGACACCTGGGCCCCGCCGAGCGTCTCGACGTGCTGGTCGCCGAACATCACGACGTGCACGGCGCCTACTCGGGCAGCGGCTGGTCGCGGTACAGGGCCTCGAACGTGTCGAGCGTGCGCTGCATGTCGTGCACCTTCACGCCGTCGAGCGAGGCCTGCTGCATGCGCAGGCGCTCCTCGGGCGACTGGGTGAGCACCGTCGTCAGCTTCTCGGCGAGCTCTTCGACATTGCCTGGCTCGAACAGGTAGCCGTTCTCGCCGTCGTGCACGAGGTGAGGAAGCGCGACGGCGTCTGCCGCGACGATCGGCAGCCCGGAGGCCATCGCCTCCATCGTCGCGATGGACTGCAGCTCGGCGATCGACGCGATGAGGAACAGGCTCGCGTTCGTGAGGAAGCCCCTCAGCTGCTCATCGGTGGTGTGACCGTGGAAGGTGACACGGTCGGCGAGGCCGAGCTCGACCGTGAGCTCCTCGAGGTTGCGGCGCTGGTCGCCCTTGCCGACGATGTCGAAGGTCACATCGAGCGCGGGATCGAGCCGGGCGACGGCGCGCAGTGCGACGTCGATCTGCTTCTCGGTCGTGAGCCGGCCGACGAACACGAGGCGATTGGCCGATCGGGGCGTCAGATCGGCGGTGTAGTTCGACGCCTGGATGCCGCAGCTGATCGGGATCACGTTCTCGATGTCGATCGTCCGCTCGAGGAACTCGGCGGCCTTGCGCGTGGGCGTGGTCACCGCGCGGGTCATGGCGAAGGTGCGCGCGGCGTCCTGCCACGCGAGCTTGATCGCGTAGCGCGTCCACGAGGCCGGCAGCACCGTGAAGTCGAGGACGTTCTCGGCCATCACGTGGTTCGTCGCGATGATCGGGATGCCTCGCTTGCTCGCTTCGCGGGTCAGACCACGGCCGATGACGATGTGCGACTGGATGTGCACGACGTCGGGCTTGACCCGGTCGAGCACCCGGCGCGCGTAGTACTTGGAGCGGAACGGCAGCACGAAGGTGAGCCAGTCGTGCGGGTACCACCGCCACGCCGGGAGGCGGTGCATCGTCATGGGCTCGCCCTCGATCACCTCGGTGAAGGTGCCGTGGTGACGGTGGGTGTCACTGGGGGCCATCACGTGGACGTCGTGTCCGCGTGCGACGAGGCCCGCGGCGAGGCGCTCGGCGAAGCGTGCGGCCCCGTTGACGTGGGGCAGGAACGTGTCGGCGCCGATCAGGATGGTGAGCGGGCGTTCGTCCGGTGCAGGAGATGACCGGGCGTCGGCGGTGGTGTCGTCGGGCGTCGCGGGATCGGTCACGGGATGCGGGGCCTGTCTGTGCGGCGGGGGAGGCGCGGCGGACGGGGTGCTGTTCGCGCGGTCCCACTGTACCCGAGGGGCCTCCGGCGGCCCCGTACCCTGGAGGCATGCCCCGATTGCAGGCCGACGCCGATCCGAACCTCTGGGTTCCCGTCACCGAGTCTCTGGGACTGCGCGGTCGCCGCCACCGCAAGGCGGCTATCCGGATGCTGCTGTCCCAGGCGAACACCGCGATGGGTGCGACGGACCGCCCCGGCAGCGGCGTCGCTGCCTGGGCGATGAGTCAGGCCGCTCCGCTTCTCCTCCGGCGTGCCGCCGGGCGGGTGCTGGTGTGGGTCTGGAAGGCGGATGCCGAGCTCGTCGTCGTCATGGCCCAGATCCAGGAGGCCACGTCGCAGCTGCGCACCGCCCGCGCGATGATGCCGATGGAGTACGACGACACCGAGTCGTTCCGCAGCGCCTACCTCGGCGTCGGCGAGAAGCTCGAGATGGCACTCCCCTCGGATGTGCGCACGCCCCCGTTCGCGACCTACACCTGGGATACCGGCACGCATTTCGTGACGGTGACCGCGGTCTGCTCGGACCGCGAGCGGTTCGGAACGGTCATCGGCTCGGTGGACGACCTGGCCCGCACCGTGCGCGTCGTCGACGACCTCGCGGTCGGCGAATCCCCCACCGTGCTGCGCATCGAGCCGGGCAGCTGAGGGACCGCCATGACCGAGCCGACCGCATCCGACCACCCCGCCGCCCATCGTCCGGTGCGCATCGGGGTGCAGCTGGCACCCCAGCACGGGTCGTACCGCGCCTTCCGCGACGCCGTGCTGCGCGCCGAGGACCTCGGCGTCGACGCGGTCTTCAACTGGGACCACTTCCTCCCGCTCACCGAGCCCCTGGAGGCCGAGCACTTCGAGGCGTGGACGCTGCTCGCCGCGCTCGCCGAGCAGACCGAGCGGGTCGAGTTCGGCCCGCTCGTGAACTGCAGCTCGTACCGCAACCCCGACCTGCAGGCCGACATGGCCCGCACGGTCGACCACATCAGCGCCCGTGCCACCGGCACCGGGCGGCTGATCTTCGGCACCGGCTCGGGATGGGCCGAGCCCGACTACGTCGAGTACGGCTACGAGTTCGGCACCGTCGGATCGCGGCTCGACGCGCTCGCGGCCGATCTGCCGCGCATCCGGTCGCGCTGGGCCCGGCTGAACCCCGCTCCCACGCGGCGCATCCCGGTGCTCATCGGCGGTCAGGGCGAGCGCAAGACGCTGCGCCTGGTCGCCCAGCATGCCGACATCTGGCACACGTTCACGAAGCTCGACGACATGGCCCGCAAGATCGGCGTGCTGCACGAGTGGTGCCGTGCCGAGGGCCGCGACGCCGCCGAGATCGAGCTGTCCACGGGCTGGTCGATCCGCGGCTTCGGTCCGCTGACCGAGACGGATGCCCCCGCCCGCCTCCATTCGCTCGGATTCCGTCTCCTCATCCCCGCGATCGACGGACCCGACTACGACCTGTCGCCGCTCGCACCGCTGCTGGAGTGGCGCGACCGGGTCAACGCCATCGCCTGAGGCGAATCGTCCGCCGCGGGTGACGACGGGACGGCACGCGTCCCGCACTCTTGCAGAGTCGGGTCGCCAGCGCTGGAAGGACGGTCATGTCCGCACACCTCGTCGAAGTGGTCATCACGGGCCATCTCGGGCCATCCCTGGTCACCGCGCTGGACGGCTACGATGTGACGACCCGCGCGGACGGGACGACCAGTGTCACGGGGGTGGTCGCGGACCAGTCCGGACTGCGCGGTCTGCTCGGCGTCTTCGACGATCTGAACATCGAGGTCGTGTCCGTCAATCGCGTCACCCCCGCCTAAGGAGACCCTGCGTGTTCAGCATTGCCGAGTCGGGGCCGTTCTGGCCGCTCATGCTCCTCGCCGTCGTGATCATCGACATCGCGGCGCTCATCTTCGTGCCGCGCGGGCGCAAGCCCACGGCGGCGATGGCCTGGCTGCTCCTCATCATCCTGCTGCCCTTCGTCGGCATCGTGGTCTTCCTCCTCATCGGCAGCTTCCACCTCCCGAAGAAGCGGCGCGACGAGCAGGCCCGCATCGACGGCCTCATCCGCGGGGCCGTCAGCGCGCAGAACCTCGAGACGATGGAGCAGGACTGGCCGCGGTGGTTCCAGCGGGTCGTGCAGCAGAACGAGGCCCTGACCGCCCTGCCTGCCACGGAAGGGAACGAGGCATCCCTCTACGGCGACTACCAGGGCTCGATCGACGCCATGGCCGCCGAGATCGACACCGCGACGGCGTTCGTGCACGTGGAGTTCTTCATCGTCGCGTGGGACGACACGACGCGCGGCTTCTTCGCGGCGATGGAGCGCGCCGTCGCCCGGGGCGTCTCCGTGCGCCTCCTCGCCGACTACGTCTCCACCCGCCGCCTCGGCAATTGCAAGGCCACGCTGGCCGAGCTCGACCGCATCGGCGTGAAGTGGGCGTGGATGCTCCCGGTGATGCCGTTCCAAGGCAAGTACCAGCGCCCCGACCTGCGCAATCACCGCAAGATCGTCGTCGTCGACGGGCGGGTCGGCTATATGGGGTCGCAGAACCTCATCTCGCGCGACTACGACTCGGAGAAGAACATCAAGCGCGGCCTCAAGTGGCAGGAGCTCGTCACGCGCCTCAACGGCCCGGTCGTGGCATCCCTCAATGGGGTCTTCCTCTCGGACTGGCTGATCGAGACCGGCGAGGACCTCCGCGCGGTGGCGCATGTGCCGGCCCCCGAGCTCGAGCGCTCCAGCTCACCCGACGCGCTGCTGTGCCAGGTCGTGCCCAGCGGCCCGGGCTACCCCACCGAGAACAACCTGCGGCTCTTCCTGTCGCTCATCTACGGCGCGACCGAGAAGGTCATCCTGACGAGCCCCTACTTCGTCCCCGACGAGGCCATGGTCTACGCGATCACCACCGCGTGCCAGCGAGGTCTCGAGGTGCAGCTGTTCGTCTCGGAGATCGGCGACCAGGGCCTCGTCTACCACGCGCAGCGGTCGTACTACACGCCGCTCCTCGAGGCGGGCGTGCGGATCTTCCTCTACCCGCCGCCGTACATCCTCCACTCGAAGCACTTCTCGATCGACGACGACATCGCCGTGATCGGCTCGAGCAACATGGACATCCGCTCGTTCAGCCTGAACATGGAGGTCTCGATGCTCGTGCGCGGAAAGTCGTTCGTCGACGCCATGAGGGAGGTCGAGCAGGGCTACCGCGACGCCGGCCGCGAGCTCACCCTCGAGGAGTGGCGCAACCAGCCCGGCAAGGCGACGTTCCTCGACGGGCTCGCGCGACTCACGTCCGCACTGAACTGACCCGCCGCGACGCGATGGACGAGATGGTCCTCATCGAGGGCGGCACGTTCCGGATGGGCTCGGACGAGTTCTACGCAGACGAGACCCCCGTCCACGATCGCACGGTGCGACCGTTCCTGATCGACCGGTACGAGGTGACGAACGAGGACTACAGCCGATTCGTCGACGCCACCGGCTACGTCACGGTGGCCGAGCGCGACCTCGACCCCGCTGACTTCCCGGGCGCCGATCCCGCCGAGCTCGTTCCGGGTGCCATGGTGTTCACGCCGACCGTCGGCCCCGTGGACCTGCGCGACTGGCGCGGCTGGTGGCGATGGCAGCCTGGCGCTCGTTGGAGCGAGCCGTCGGGCCCCGGGTCGTCGATCGATGAGCGGATGCGGCATCCCGTCGTCCACATCGCCTTCGAGGACGCCGCCGCCTATGCCTCCTGGGCGGGCAAGAGGCTGCCGACCGAGGCCGAGCATGAGTACGCCGCCCGAGGTGCACTCGAGGGCGCACGGTTCGCGTGGGGCGATGAGCCGTACCCCGACGGCCGCCCTCTCGCCAACTCCTGGCTGGGCCGCTTCCCCTTCGAGAACAAGGGAGTGGGGGATGCCGCACCCGTCGGCTCGTATCCTCCCAACGGCTACGGTCTCTACGACATGACCGGGAACGTGTGGGAATGGACGACGGACTACTACTCACCCCGCCACCTGCGACTGTCGGACCGCCCCGTCGATCCCGGCCGACGTGAGAATCTGCTGGCGAAGGCCAGCGCACAGGACGGCTCCTCGACTCCGCGTCGCGTGCTCAAAGGCGGCTCGCACCTGTGCTCCCCCGACTACTGCCTGCGCTTCCGGCCGGCCGCGCGCTCACCGCAGGCAGAGGACACCGGCATGTCGCACATCGGGTTCCGCTGCGCCCGCGACCTCTGAGCCGAGCGGTGCGACCGGATCACCGGGTTACGAGACGGCCGACGTTTTGCTAGCGTGACCGCGGTACGACGCCGGTCCCGCCCGGCCGGCACGACGGAGGACACCATGACCATCGCGCCCGACCACTCGAGCTCCGCGCGACCAGCCATGCCTCCGATCGTGGACCGGGCGAGCTGGCAGGCCGTCCGCGACGAGCTGCTGCGGCGGGAGAAAGCTCACACGCGCGAGGGCGACGCCATCGCCTCCGCTCGGCGCCGGCTGCCGATGGTCGAGTTCGACGGCACGACCGAGGTCATCGGAGCCGACGGTCCCGTCCCGTTCCTCGACCTCTTCCAGGGCCGCTCCGAGCTCGTCGTCTACAAGCACATGTGGCACGACGGTGCGCCGCACCAGGGGCAGTGCGAGGGCTGCACGGTCGCCGCCTGGCATCTCAAAGACGCCGTGTACCTCAACGCCCGCGGCGTCTCGTTCGCAATCCTGACCGAGGGCGCGTGGGACGAGGTCGCCCCGTACCTCGAGTTCATGGGCTACACGCAGCCGTGGTACTCGGTGCGCGGCCTCGAGGCGCCGATCGGCGACAGCATGGGGTCGATCACGAGCTTCCTGCGCGACGGCGACCGAGTGTTCCTCACCTATGAGACGACGGGCCGAGGGAACGAGGTGTTCGAAGGCACCTTCGGCCTGCTCGACATGACCCCCTATGGGCGGCGCGAGTCATGGGAGGACAGCCCCGAGGGCTGGCCGGGCGGAGAGAGCGCCTGCTGGTACTGGCGATCGGACGCGGAGGGGAACGCCGTCCGGGGCGGGACCAGCCGGCCGGTGCCGCAGTGGACGCGCCCCGGTGCGGGGCCTGTGCAGACGCTGGGCCGCCGCGGCCACCACTGAGGGGCTCGGTCGGTTCGCTACACCTTGAGGTCCTGCTTCGGCACGACCACCTCTCGGATGATGAGCAGGATCGACGCCATCACCGGCAGTGCGACCAGGACCCCGATCACGCCCATGAGCGCTCCGCCCACGAGCGCGCCGATGAGCACGAGAGCCGCCGGGATCGAGATCGCCCGGTTCATCACGCGCGGGCTCACGACGTAGGACTCGAGCTGGATGTAGATCAGGTAGCAGACCGCGAAGATGAGCGCCTGGGTCGGGCTCGTGAAGAGGGCGACCCCGGTGCCGATCACGAGGAAGATGATCGAGCCGAACAGCGGAATGAGCGTGACCACGAACGCCACAACCGCCATGAGCGCGGGGAACGGCAGGCGGATGACGACGTGGAGCCCGAAGACCACGCCCGCGTTGAGCCCCGCCAGGATCACCGATCCGATGAGGGCGCTGCCGACCGAGTCGGTGATGCGCTCGGTCAGGCTGCTCAGCCGCGGGCGGCTGTGCGCGGGGGCCAGCGCGTAGAACGCGTTCTTGATCGCGGTGAGCGACGCGAGGAAGTAGAGGGTCAGGGCGACGACGATGAACGACGCCGAGATGGCGCTGACGATGCCCACCCCGACGGCCAGCACTCCCCCGCTGACCGCCGCGATCGTCGCGGGGCTCGAGACCCAGGCCGACAGCTGCTCCATCCCCGCGAGCGTCGCCGCCTGATGGTCGTCGTCGAGCGTCGCGAACCAGTCCGTCCCGGGGATCCCCGCGATCGCTTCGGGGATCGCCACCACGAACTCCGCGATCTGCGCGAGCACCGGGGGCAGCACCCAGATCAGGAAGGCCGCGAACAGGAGCGCGAACCCGCTGAAGACGATCGCGATGGCTCCTCCGCGCTTGACGCGCCGGCGCTCGAGCCGCCGCACGATCGGATCGAGCCCGACGGCGAGGAACATCGCCAGCACGATGTAGACGAGGATCGTCGAGATCGAGCTGACGGCGCTGCCGAGGAGGAGTGCCCCCAGCACGCCGATGGTCGTCAGGAAGCCGAGCGCCAGCGGCTTGTCGAGCACCGCGAGCACACCCGTGAAGCGGCCGGGTCGGGAAACGGGCGCCGGCACCGCGAAAGCCTCGCCCGTGGGCGCCGACTCCGTGTGCGGTATCTCGGCGACGGGCTCGGAGGCACGGCGTTCGGCATCGTCCATGCGGTCATCATGGCCGTACCGACGGCCTCCCTCGTCACCCGACGCGGGCGATCTCCCGGGCATCGAGGAGGCCGATCTCCAGCGCCCGCTCGATCGCGGCATCCCGACCCGACACCCCGAGCTTGCGGTAGATGTGCCCGAGGTGGGTCTTGATCGTGTTCGTCGACACGAAGCACCGCACCGCGATATCTGCGATCGTGAGCCGGCTCGGCAGGAATGCGAGCAGCTCCAGCTCCCGCGGCGTGAGCTCGTCGACGAGCTTGCGGTCGCGCGTGCCGACGGCGGCGCCGATGCGGCTGACGACCACCCGGGCGAACTCGTTCCGCGTGCCGATGAGATCCTCGAGCAGGTCGGCCACCACCGGGCCTGCACGGACGAAGGGATCCACGATCCAGTCGGCTTCGGCAAGAGCGAGTGCTGCGGCCAGGTGCTCGCGGGCGCGCGCGCGCCTGCCTTCGAGCGCGCAGGTCCACCCCAGCAGCAGCTCGACCTCCACCGTCCGGATGGGGACGAGCGGATCGGGATCGAACCGGAGCTGCGCGAGCCGGGCATGCGCTGCGCCGGGGTGCCCGTCGGTCAGCAGGGCGGCGACTTCCTCGAACGCGACGGGAGACCACGAGGTCGCAGGTGTCGACGACGGCGCCGGAAGCCCGCGAAGACGAGTCCGACGCATGGCCAAAGCAACCATCGCCTGGCGGACGAGCGGAGGCGGCTTGCTCGCGGGGTCGGCGGTCTTGGTCCGGTCGTCTGAGGGGTCGATGAGCATCGACACCAGGCGCGCGACCCACATGAGCTGCGTCCGCTGGTTGGACGCCGCGCGCAGCTCGCCCTCGGCGAGGGCGAGGGCGCCCACGTCGGGCTCACCGCGCTGAATGGCCACGATGGCACGCGCGAGGTAGGCATCACCCGGGGCGGGGTGGGCGAGCAGGTCGAACTCTCGGGCCGTCTCGAGCGCTTCGTCGGCGAGCTCCGTCGCGGACACCAGTCGCCCCGTCAGGGCGTCGAGAACGGCGAGGCTGCCCAGCAGGTGCACGCGGTAGGGCGTGTATGCGAAACCCGCCATGTCGAGCGCGACCGTCAGCCACCTGCGAGCCTCAGCCAGATCGCCCAGGAACAGATGAGCGCGACCGAGCGACCCCCGGCCCACATACGTGAGGATCGCGCGCGTGGTCAGCCCGAGCAGGTCCGGCGGCTGCGTCTCGGGATGCTCGTCGAGCAGCGCCAACGCGTCATGTCCTGCAGCAACGAACAGATCCGTCCTCGGGTGGAACTGGACGCCGGCGGCGAGATAGGCCAGTGCCACCTGGCGCTGGCCGATGGTGAGGGTGTCGTCGACCAGCAGCGCCTGGAGGGCGTCGACCGCGATCTTGCCACGACCGCTCATCGCCTCGGTGAGCGCAAGCAGGAGTTCGGCATCGGCGCTGGCCGCGCGCACCTCGGGGGGGAGGCGGCGGAGCCAGCGCGCGACTGTCGCGGTGCGGACCTCCTCGAAGACATCGCGTCCGGTGGTGAGCACATGCTCGAGCACTCGATCCCAGCGACGAGCGCGCAGCAGATACTCGACGGCCGTCTCCGCCTCGCCTTCGGCGAGGTACCAGTCCGCCGCCGCCTCGAGCAGCCGCGCCTCAGCATGACGGTCCGCGGCGCGGAGGCGATACAGCAGCAGGTCTCGGAAGAGCCGGTGGAAGCGGTGCCACCCGGGGCGCCCGGGCACGGCGACGATGAACATCGAGTCGCGCTCGAGCTCGGCCAGGAAGCCGGCTCCGTCCACATCGGCGACCGCCTCGACGAGTCCGGCGCTCACCTCGTCCAGCACGGCGAGTCGCACGAGGGCGTCGCGTCGCTCGGGCTGAAGCGCATCCAGCACCTCTTCGCTGAGGTAGTCGACGACGAGTCGGTCGGTATCGGCCAGGGTGTCGACGACGCGGCCCGGGTCGTGTGAGAACCGCAGACTGAGCGCCGTCAGCTGCACGCCGACCGCCCAGCCCTCTGTCCGGGCGGTGACCGCCGCGACCGCCTCGTCGGTCACGGACTTCCCCGCGATCCGCTCGATCACGCGCGCGGTGGTGGCATCGTCGAAGGCGAGTTCGCGCTGACGGAGCTCGACCAGGCCGTGCTCGAGCCGGTGACGACTCCAGCCGAGCTGGAGATCGACTCGCGAGGCGAACACGGCGTGCGCGTTGCGTGGCAGCAGGTCGACCAGACGCCAGAGATCGGTGAGGATCGCCGTGCCCGAGAGCCGGTCGAGGTCGTCGAAGACGAGGACGACGGTTCCGGCATCCGCCAGCGTCCCTGCGAAGTCTTCGAGGAACGCCTCGCCGAGACGGTTCTCGGATGCCTCGATCGGCGCCGACGGCGGATGGAACGACGGCACGACCGCGGTGAGCCCGTCGACGAGGCGTCGGGCGAACGCGTCGGGCGAGTCGTCGGCGGCGGTGATGTCGAACCAGGCGACGGCGATGTCGGGTCGGGACTGCGCCCACTGCGACAGCAGGACGGTCTTGCCCGCTCCGGCGGGGGCGACGATCAGCGAAAGAGGCGCACGGACTCCGGCGTCGAGTTGGAGCCGCAGGGCCGGTCTGTCGACGGCGTGCGGTGGGATCCGGCGGTGTTCGGTCACGAGCGGGCCTCCCCCGGCGAGTGGGCGCGTGAGCTCCGTCGAATCATCCCACAAGGGTGACGTCGCTGCGAGGCAGGAGCGCCCACAATGTCACGAAGCCTCCGGGAGGACCGCTGATGGGCATCCATGTCATCGAGATCATCGTCCGCGGGCGGCTCGGACCCGAGCTCAGCGCCGCTCTCGACGGCTTCAGCCTCACCGCGGAGGGTACCTGCACCCGCATCGTCGGATCGATCCCCGACCAGGCCCGGCTCCTCGGCCTTCTGGAGATGCTGGACCAGCTGCACGTCGAGGTCGTGTCGGTCAATCCCATCCCCGCCGACATCGGCTGATTCTCACCCGGTCGGGGTGACGTCGGGGCCGTGCCGCCCTCGTAGTTTCGGGAGAGCGACGGGCGAATCGGTCCGTCCGTGACGATTGGCAATAGACATGGACCTTTGGGGTTTCATCGCCTGGTTCTTCTGGGTCTTCGTGTTCGTGGCGTACCTGATGGTGCTGTTCTCGATCATCGGGGACATCTTCCGCGACCACTCTCTCAACGGGTGGCTCAAGGCGATCTGGATTCTCTTCCTCATCTTCGTGCCGTTCCTGACGGCGCTGATCTACCTCATCGCTCGAGGACCGGCGATGCAGAAGCGTGCGATCGAGCAGGCCACCGAGCTTCGGGCCCAGCAGGACGAGTACATTCGCGCGACCGCCGGCAGCGGCTCGTCGAGTGCGGCGGACGACATCGCCAAGGCGAAGGCCCTGCTCGATTCCGGTGCGGTCACCCAGGCGGAGTTCGAGGCTCTCAAGTCGAAGGCACTCGCGAGCTGAGGCTCGCAGGAGGAGGATGACGACATGACGACATTCGATTACGGACCCATCGAGTTCTACGCGATCGCCTTCGACGGCGACAAGCCCGGACCGGGCGTGCTCCAGGCCATCGACGACCTGGTCGCCTCGGGTACGGTCAACCTCCTCGACCTGGTCTACGCCACCCGGACCGAGGGCGGCGAACTCACGGTCGTGGAGCTGTCGGACACGGCCGACGACGCCGGTGTCCCGGCCCTCGACCTCGAGGGACTGGCGGGCATCGAAGACATCGAGGCCCTCGCCGAGGCGGTCCCCCCGGGTTCGTCGGCGGCGATCCTGGTGGTCGAGCTGCTGTGGGCGAAGAAGTTCGCCGCCGCGCTCTACGACGCGGGTGGCGCGGTGATCGCCCGCCAGGGCATCCCCGCACCGATCGTCAACGCGTTTCTTTCCGAGAACGTCGACTGAAGGAGTACGACATGATGCGCAGAAGGGGCCGTCCCGGCCTGGTCGGACTGGCGGCGCGAACCGCCGTCGTCGCGGGTACGGCGACCGCCGTATCGGGCGGTATGCAGCGCCACCAGCAAGACAAGGCGAACGCCGAGTACGAGCAGCAGGCCTACGAGGCTCAGCAGAATCAGGCGGCCATGGACGCCGCGGCGGCGCAGGCCGTCGCGAACGCCCAGGCTGCCGCTCCTGCCGCCGCACCAGCGGCAGCCGCTGCTCCTGACATGATGGCTCAGCTCACGCAGCTGGCCACCCTGCACGGGCAGGGCATCCTGTCCGACGAGGAGTTCGCGGCCGCGAAGGCCAAGCTGCTCTCCTAGCAGTCGCACATCGCACGCGCGAAGGCCGCACCCGCTCGGGTGCGGCCTTCGCTTCGTTCCCGCTACTGCCGCGCCATCGCGATTCGCATGCGCTCGTCGGGGTCTATGAAGTGGTCGTGGTCGTCGTCCCCGAGATCGATCTGCACCCAGTTGATCCTGCCGGTGAACCTGCTCGACCGCGCGGAGTAGTCGTCCGACACGGTGGTGCCCGACTCGTACCCGACATCGGTCGTCTCGTCGGCGGAGAAGACCATGGCCTGCGTGGCGCCGACCCGTCCGCTGCCCACGGCCTCACCGTCGCAGTACAGCGTCACGTCGCCGCCCTTCGCGAGGCCCCCGCCGTCGTACGCGAACTCCATCCGGACCTGATGGGTGCCGGGCGGCACCTCGGACTCGGCCACGGTGGCGAAGGACTGGATGCCGAGCACGTTGTAGACGAACTTCACGCGCCCCTGATGCAGGTAGAGGCTCCAGCCGCCGAAGCGGCCGCCCTGGGCGATGATCACGCCCTGCGCTCCCCCCTCTCGCACCTCGACTTCCGCCGTCACGGAGAACGACTTGTTCTTGATGCTCACCACGCTGTTCTCGGACAGGCGCCCCATGCCCGCGAACAGCAGCTGCGAGTTGCCGCGGATCAGCGACGGGCGACCGGCGATGTCGGGATTGAGGCGGTCGGCGGTGCGGTCATCGATCGGCAGCACGTTGTACTTGACCGCCTCGATGAGCCACAGCCGCTGCAGCTCGTGCAGGCGCTCGGGCTGCTCCGCAGAGAGGTCGTGCGCCTGGCTGTAGTCGACACTGCCGTCGTAGAGCTCCCAGACGTCGTCGTCGTACGCCGGCAGCGTTCCCCCGACCATCACCCAGGGCGTCCTGTGCTTCGTGACCGCACTCCATCCCTTGTGGTAGACCCCGCGATTGCCGAACATCTCGAAGTACTGCAGGTCGTGGCGCTCGGGCTCATCAGGCGCGTTGAAGGCGTAGAGCATGCTCGTGCCCTCCATCGGCGACTGCTGCACGCCGTTGACCATCGTCGGCTCGGGCAGCCCGGCCGCCTCGAGGATCGTCGGGGCGATGTCGATCACGTGGGTGAACTGGCTGCGCTGGCCGCCCTTCTCCTCGATGCCGGCCGGCCAGTGCACGACGGTGCCGTTGCGGGTGCCGCCCCAGTGCGAAGCGACCTGCTTCGTCCACTGGAACGGGGTGTCCATCGCCCAGGCCCAGCCGACGGCGTAGTGGTTGTAGGAGCTGGGCGACCCGAGCTCATCGAGCTTCGAGAGCATGAACTCCGGGGTCTCGAGGGCCGCCATGCCGTTGAAGTTGGCCATCTCGTTGAACGCGCCGTTGATGGTGCCCTCGGCGGACGCCCCGTTGTCGCCGATGATGTAGTACACGATCGTGTTGTCGAGAACGCCGAGATCCTCGATCGCGTCGATCACCCGGCCCACGTGGAAGTCGGTGTGCTCGAGGAATCCGGCGTAGACCTCCATCTCGCGTTCCAGGACCGGCTTCAGCTCGGCGGGCATGTCATCCCACGCGGGGATCTCCGCATGGCGCGGAGTGAGCTCGGCGTCGGCAGGGATGACGCCCAGCTCCTTCTGCCGGGCGAACGTCTTCTCTCGCTGCGCGTCCCAGCCGTCCGCGAACTTCCCCTTGTACTTGTCGGCCCACTCCGGCGGCACGTGGTGCGGGGCATGCGTGGCTCCGGGTGCGAAGTAGACGAAGAACGGCTTGTCCGGCATGAGGGCCTTCTGCGACCGGATCCAGCTGACGGCATGGTCGGCGAGATCCTCCGTGAGGTGGTAGCCCTCCTCGGCCGTGGCTGGAGGCTCGACCGGCGTCGTGCCCTCGTACAGCGCGGGATCCCACTGGTTGTTCTCGCCGCCGATGAATCCGTAGAACGTCTCGAAGCCGCCGCCTGCCGAGGGCCAGGCGTCGAACGGCCCCATCGGCGACGACTGCCACACCGGAACCTCGTGGCACTTGCCGAACTGGGCGGTCGAGTACCCGTTGAGCTTCAGCGTCATCGCGAGCGGCGCTTTGGTGTTCGGGCGCAGGGAGCTGTTCCCGGGTGCCGAGGTCGCGGTCTCGGTGATGCTCCCCATGCCGACCGAGTGGTGGTTGCGGCCGGTCAGCATCGCCTGACGGGTCGGCGCGCACAGGGCCGTGGTGTGGAACCGGTTGAGCTTCAGGCCGCCGGCGGCCAGCCTCTCGGCGTTCGGCGTCGCACACGGTCCGCCGAAGGCGCTGGACGCCCCGAAGCCGGTGTCGTCGATGAGCACGATGAGTACGTTCGGCGCCCCCTCCGGCGGCAGCAGCGGCGTGATCGCCGGGTACGCGGTGTCGGGATCCTTCGCGTCGTAGGTCGTCAGCGACGGGCCGGGACGGTCGGGGATCGGAAGCATCGTGCGGGCGTGACGGTCGGCAATCATGGGTCGTCCTCCTCGGGCTCTGCCGATCGCACGCTATGCCGGGTGCGCGGGAGCCACGTCACCCGGCGGGGGTGAAGCGCAGGCGCGACGGGCTCGCTCAGCGCGCGGAGGAGTCGTCGCCCTGGTCGGGGTGCGGAGCACCCAGCGCCTCGACCTTGTCCATCAGCTGGCGGACCTGGCCGCGGGTGGCCGGCTCGGCGTCGTCGTGATTGCGCGCCACGCGCTCGAGGACCCACGACGCGAGCGTGGCCGTGATGATGCCCGACAGGGCGATCCCGCAGAACATCACGGCGACGCCCACGAATCGACCGCCGCCCGTCACGGGGAAGTAGTCGCCGTAGCCGGTGGTGGTGATGGTGACGCACGACCACCAGACGGCCTCGCCGAACGTGTGGATGTTGGAGTCGGGCGACATCCGCTCCGCCTCGAGCACGGCCAGCGACGCGATGTAGATCAGGAGGGTCCCCGCCCCCGCGCCGTAGACCATGATCTGAGTGCGAAGCCGGGTACCGGCGGACGGCCGCATGCCCGGCACACGGGTGAGCGCCTTGAGCAGCAGCACGAGCCGGAAGACGGGGATGAGCGCGATTGCGAGAGTGCCGAGGTGGGTGCGGAACCACCGCGCACGATTGTTCGCCAGCGACAGGCGCACCAGGTAGTCGACGATGAACAGCGCCCAGGTGGCGAGGATGATCACCGTCAAAGCGAAATGCGCAGGTCCCGACACGCCGCCGATGACGCGCCACGAGTACGCGATCAGATAGAGGAGGGACGCCACCATGAGCGGCACCGCGGTGCGGTGCTGCCAGCTCTTCTCATCCACAGCCGAATCATCCCGTACGCCGGACGCTCACGGGCGGGGGCGCGCGGGTCAGGCGGCGCGGGCGTCCTGCTCGAGCGCCGAGGCGTTGCGGATGAAGAGCACGATCCAGGTGAAGACGAGAATCCCGGCCACGAGCTCCACGGCGGTGAGCGTGTAGTAGCCGATCGCGAAGAACACCGCCAGCACGAGCGTGACTCCGAGGAACAGCCAGCCGATCAGCACGAAGGCGCGGGGCATCCCGGTGATCCATCTCGGAAGCCCGATGACCAGCACCCCGTACGCGACGACCATCCCCGAAGCGACCGCGGTGTGCAGGGCGAAGAAGAGGTTCACCGGGAACAGGCCCACGAGCGCCAGGAAGACGCCCACCACGATGAGGCACACGCGCACGCGGCCGATGCCCACCGGGTTGGCCGTCGGGATGCCGCGCGTCGCGTACCGGGCGAGCGTCGTGACGAGGAAGCCGGCCACGATGAGCGTCAGGTTGAAGGCGAGCGCCGAGACGTTCGTGGTCATGCCGAGCGCGCTCAGGTTGTCCTTCCACCAGTTCGGGTCGCTCGCGGTGAGCATGCTCGCGAGCACCCCCAGCACGAGGAAGACCGCGAGCACGGCTGCGAGAAGCTGCAGGTCCATGTGCGTCGCCGAGTCGAACGCGATGTAGGCGGTCATCGCCGAGGTGGCCCCCGCCAGGATCACGACCGCGAAGGGGAAGACGTCCGCCCCGATGAAGGCCTGCTCGAAGATGACGGCGAGGAGCGTCCAGCCGAGGAGCGCGATGATCGCGTGGGCGATCGCGAGCGCCGCGATGTCGAGGTAGTCCAGGACGTGCAGCCGGCCGTGGGGCCCTCGTTCGTGGAGCAGGTACCGGCCGGCGATCACGGCGAGCAGGGCGACCACCGCCGAGGCGATCGCCGCGAACTGGCCGATCGAGTCGGGGCCGGAGATCGGAGCGGGCTGGAAGCCGAAGGCCAGGAGCGCCAGCAGCGCCACGAGGACGAAGGCGACGACGGCGATGCCGATGGACGTGGACTCGAGGGAGCGCTCGCTGGACGTGTCGATGAGCCGCGACGCCACCGCCCGCTCCCGCCGGGTCTCGGGAAGGGCATCGATCGGGGCCTGGGTCATGATCGTCTCCGGGGATCGGGGGAACGGGGATCCGGGGGCACGGCGGACCGGTCCCCCGACAGCCAGCGCAGCCAGTGCGAGCCGGGATCTCCCTCGAGCACGAGCGTGCGGACGAAGAGGGTGAGCGGGATCGAGAGGATCGCGCCGAGCGGGCCGATCACGAAGGTCCAGAAGATGACCGAGAAGAAGCTCAGGGTGAGGCTGAGGTCGACCGCGTCACTCACGAACTTCGGCTGGACGAGCACCTGGAGCACGACGTTGACGACGCAGTAGATCGCGATGACCGCGAGCAGCATCGGCCAGCCGCCGACGACGAACCCGAGCACCGCGGGCGGGATCAGCCCGAGCACGAACCCGATGTTCGGCACGAAGTTGGTGACGAAGGCGAGGATCGCCCAGACCAGGGGTGCGGGCACGCCCAGCCACAGCAGCGCGAAGCCGTCGATCACCGCGACGATCGCGCCGAAGCTGGCGTTGACCACGTAGTAGCGGCGGACGCCCGAGTTGAGGTGCGTGATGCGAGAGAGCGTCGGCGCCTTGGTCGGTCCGAACACCCGCCCCGCGTCGCGGTACCGGGCCGCGTCCGCGGCCATGAAGATGATGTAGGCGAAGACGAAGAACAGCGCGGTCGCCACCCCGAGGATGGTGCCGCCCAGGCTGGACGCGAGGCTCACGAGCGTCTCGGGATCGAGCACGGAGGACGTGGCATCCGCTGCCTCCTGATCGAGCCCGACAGAGGTCAGCCACGCCAGCACGCTCTGCACGCTGTCGCGCAGCTCATCGGAGAACTCCCTCACCAGGCGCGCGAACTGCGTGCCGGCCAGCCACAGCAGCGCCCCCATCGCGAGCAGCACGAGGTAGGCGAGCACGATGACGGCGGTCGTCCCCGTCCACCGCGGCCAGTTCCTGCGCTCGAGCGGCCGGCGGATGGGTTCGCAGATCACCACGAGCACGATCGCGAGCGCCAGCGGACCGACGAGCTCCCGGGCGAAGTACACGCCGGCGAGCACGATCACGGCGGCGGCGAGCGCGATCAGCGTGCGGATGGTCGGCGACAGCGCCGGTGAGGGAACAGCAGGCTCGGCGCGGGTCACGCCGCCAGGGTATCGACGGCGGGAGGCGGCTCCGCGCATTTCACCCCCGAACTCACCCCCGCGCGCCGCCGTGCGGTGCCACACTGAGCCCATGGCAACGACAGAGGTCCGGCCGCTGGCGGAGACGTGGACCGCTCCGCCCACCCTCGAAGATCACCTCGCCGAAGGTCGCGCCGCGCGTGCGACCGCTCCGCGGGAGGATCTCGCGGTGCTGCCCGACGGCGAGCGCGATCCGATGGGCATCCTCGACAGGCAGGACTCGACCCGCGTTCCCGAGCTCGTGCCGATCCGCACCGAGCGGATGGCGGCGAGCGCGTTCGCGTTCTATCGCGGCACGGCGGCGCTGATGGCGGCCGACCTGGCGCGCTCCCCCAGCAGCGGGCTCTCGGTCGGGTCGTGCGGCGACGCGCACGTCTCCAATTTCGGCCTCTTCGCCTCGCCGCAGCGCACGCTGGTGTTCGACCTCAACGACTTCGATGAGTCCGCATGGGCACCGTGGGAATGGGACGTGAAGCGCCTCGTCACGAGCATCGTGATCGCCGGGCAGTCCACCTCGCGCGACGAGAAGGTGGTGCGGGAGGCCGCGCTCGGCGCGGTGCGCACCTATGCGCGGGCCCTCGCCAGCGGTGCGAAGCGCAGCCCGCTCAAGCGCTACTACGACCACTTCGACGCCGCCGCCGGCTCCGAGTCGCTCGACGCCGAGTCGGCGGAGGCGCTCCACAAGGCCGTCAAGGACGCGGAGAAGCGCACCGCCGCGCGAGCGGTCAAGAAGCTGACGACCGTCGACAAAGCGGGGCGCCTGACCTTCACCGAGCTGCCGCCGACGATGACCCACGTCGATCCCCGCATCGAGTCGCGGATCGGCGAGTACGTGGGGGTCTACCAGCGGTCGGCGAACATCGACATCCGCGTGCTGCTGCAGAAGTACCACGTGACCGACATCGCCCGACGGGTGGTCGGGGTCGGCAGCGTCGGCACGCGGTGCTACCTCATCTCGCTCGCCGACGGCGACGGCAACGCCCTGATCCTGCAGGCGAAGGAGGCCGGCCAGAGCGTGCTCGTCGAGTACGGCGGGGTGGAGCAGCCCGAAGGGGTGGCGCGTTACATCGAAGCCAACGGCGAGGGCGGGCGCGTGGTCGCGATGCAGCGCATCCTGCAGGCGGTGTCGGACCCGTTCCTCGGCCACCTCACCGGCGAGCCGATCGAAGGCGGCCCCGATCGCTCCTTCTACGTGCGGCAGTTCCACGACAAGAAGGGCGGGTTCGACGTGGACACGCTCGAAGACTCGGCCTTCGGCTGGTACGCCGATGCGTGTGCCACGACGCTGGCCCGCGCGCACGGGCAGTCCCCGCCGTCCGCAGTGGTCGCGGGCTATGTCGGCGGAGGCCGCATCGCGGGCGAGGCGATCCTCGAATGGTCGTACGCGTACGCCGACCTCTCGCGGGCCGACTGGCAGCTGTTCCGCGCCCATCGGGGTGTCGACGCGGCCTGAGGCTCGCGACGACCCGCGGCCTCAGTCCTGCGGTTCCTTCCCGCGTCTCAACGTGGGGAGGCGACGCCGCTCCCACGAGCCCAGGATGTGCTCGTCCATGGCTCGGCGGGCCGCATCCGCGTCGCCGGCGTCGATGGCCTCGACGATGCGCTCGTGCTCCTGCATGGTCATCTCGAAGGCATGCTCCGGGTCGACGCCGTGGTACCGGGTGCTCTCCAGCGCGCGATCGAAGAGCACCCGCGCGATGTTCTCGGCGAGCAGATTGCCGGACAGCTCCATGACGGCGATGTGGAACCGGACATCGGCCTGACGGAAGGCGGCGGAGTCGGCCATGTTCTCCTGCATCGTCGTCAGGCTCGCCCGCAGCGTCTCCACCACCTCGTCGGTGCGCCGCGCCGCCAGTGCGCCGGCCATCGCCGCTTCGAGAGCCCCGCGGACGACGCTCAGATCGTCGAGGATGCCGAGCGCGTCGTCGTGGCCGATCAGCGCGGGGAGGACGAGCGGGTCGAGCAGGTTCCACGCCGACATCGCATTGACGTGGGTGCCCCTCCCCTGCGCGACGGTGACCATCCCCTTCTCCTGAAGCCGCTTCATGGACTCGCGGATGACGGTGCGGCTCACCCCGAACTGCTGACTCAGCACGGCTTCGGGCGGCAGCGTCTCGCCGGGCTGAACGCGGCCGGACACGATCGCCTCGACGAGTTCGTTGAGGACGGCCACCCCGATCCGATCGAACGGCAGCCTCCCCGCGTCTCGCATGCCGGTAGGGGTCAGGTCGCTCATGCAGGCCACTCTATGACCCGCGTCTCGCCCGATCGCCATCCCCACCTAGACATGCCATACATATGATGTATGCTGTTTTCTGTCTCACCCGATCTCGAAGTCAAGGGCGATATGAAGATCACGGGCTACCGCACCCTCACCACGCACCACGACTGGGGCCGCCCGGTGGGCGATGCCAACGGCTTCATCGCCTCCGGCGTCACCGAGGTCCCGCTCCTCCTTCTCGAGACCGACGAGGGCCTGACGGGCATCGGCATGGGCTCGCACCACGATCTCGACCGGCTGTTCCCCGCGCTCGAAGGGCGTGATCCGCGCGCCGTCGCATCGCTGTACGACGACATGCTCGCCCGGGTCTTCAAGTCCGGGCACTCCGGCGCGACGTTCGGCGGCGTGGGCGCCTTCGACATGGCGCTGTGGGATCTCAAGGCGAAGCTCGCGGGCGAGCCGCTGTGGCGGCTGCTCGGGGCGGACGATCGCTTCGTCCCCGGCTACGCCTCGGGGCTCGACATCGCCCTCGACGACGAGCAGCTCGCCCGGTTCTACGGCGGAATGGCCGAGCGCGGGTTCACCGGGGGCAAGCTCAAGGGCGGTCGCGATGTCGAGGTCGACATCCGCCGGCTCGACATCATCTCGGACGCTCTCTCGCGCAATGCGCCGCGTCCGGCCCTCATGCTCGATGCGAACGAGTCCTGGAACCTCAAGCAGGCCGTGCGCCACGTCTGTGCGATCGAGGAGCGCCACGACCTCACCTGGGTCGAAGAGCCGCTTCGCCGGTGGGATGCCGCGGGCCACGCCCGCCTGAGCGCCGCGGTCCGCGCGGCGGTGGCGACAGGAGAGAACCTCACGGGCCTCGAGCAGTACCGCCAGCTCCTCGACGCGGGCGCCGTCGACATCGTCCAAGCCGGCGCCGTGTGGGGGGTCACCCATTTCCTGCGCGTCGCGATCGCGGCCCACAGCCGGGACCTGCCCGTCAGCCCGGTCGGCCTCTCGGCCAACCATGCGGTGGCCGCTGCCGCCGCCGCCGTCCCCAACCACCTCTCCGCCGAGGTGCAGGACCTGGGCGAACCCTACGGGGTCACGCTCGACCAGGAGTTCGCGGACGGCGGCATCGTGCTCGGCGACTCACCGGGTGCGGGCATCGTCATCGACGAGGCGCTCATCGCGGGGCGCGAGGACGCCGTCGGGTGGCAGGTGCCCGAAGGCCCCCACGTGCGTTCGAGCCGCACCGGTCTGCGGCTGGTGGCCGACGCGACATGGGAGGGGTGATGGAGCTTCGCCCCGGTCTGCACCGCATCGTGGCTCCCCTCGGGGAGCGGTTCATCGCCATGTACCTCCTCGAGGGGCCGGAGGGAGCGCTCCTCTTCGACACCGGCATCGCGGAGAGCGTGCCCGGCACGCTGATTCCGTACCTCGAGGGCATCGGCTTCGACCTCTCCCGGCTGCGGTGGGTGGTGAGCTCGCACTGCGACTTCGATCACACCGGCGGCAACGCCGCGCTGGCCGCCGTCGCGCCCGGAGCGCAGTTCCTCGCCGGGTCGGCGGATGTCGCGATGACCGAGGATGTCGAGGAGCTCATCCGGGGCCGCTACGGCGAGTTCGCCGACGACGACGGGTTCGACGACCCGCCCGCGACGACGGCGTTCGTGCGGGCATCGACCGGTCTCGTCCGCGTGGACCGCGCGCTCGCCGGCGGCGAGGACTTCGACCTCGGCGACCGCGTCGTGCAGGTGCTCGCAGCACCGGGCCACTCCCCCGGCCACCTCGCCCTGTGGGACGCCGGGAACTCGAGCCTGCTGATCTCCGACGCCGTGCTCGGCGAGACCGTGCCGACGGCGGCCGGAGACCCGGCGTTCCCGCCGACGTACCGGGACACGGCGGCGTACGTCGAGACCATCGCGCGTCTTCGCGCGCTGCGCGCGGAGCTGCTGCTCACCGCGCATTACCCGATCTACGAGGGCGCGGCCGTCGATGCGTTCCTCGACGAGTCGCTCGCCTACACCGAGCTCATCGACGCGGTGATCGAGGACGCCCTTCGCGACGCGGGCGCCCTGACGACGCGGGAGCTGATCGAGCGCACCGCGGGCCGACTGGGCGCGTGGAGCTCCGACGCGGCGGCGTACCTGATCTTCCCCCTGACCGGGAATCTCGAGCGTCTCGTCGCGGGCGGAGCAGTCGCCGTCGGCCGCCGCGACGGGTTGCGCACCTGGCGGTGGGTCGCCGCATGAGCAGGGTGCGCCTCGGTGCCGTCGGCGCGGGCTGGTGGGCGACGAGCAACCACTTCCCGCTGTTCGCCGCGCGCGACGACGTGGAGCTCATCGGCGTCTGCGGGCTGGGCCCCGGTCTCGACGACATCCGCGACCGCTTCGGCTTCGGCTTCGCGACCTCCTCGAGCGACGAGCTCTTCGCGGCCGACCTCGACGCCGTCGTGATCTCGACGCCGCACGACCTGCACCACCCGCTCGCCGCGGAGGCGCTCGACCGAGGGCTGCACGTGCTGTGCGAGAAGCCCATGACGCTGCACGCCGACGAGGCGTGGGACCTGGCGGCTCGGGCGGAGCGCGCGGGCACGGTGTTCCTCGTGCCGTACGGATGGAACTACAAGCCCTTCACCGTGGCCGCGAAGCGGATGCTGGAGGCCGGGCGGATCGGAGAGATCCAGTACGCGCTGTGTCACATGGCCTCACCCACCCGGGGCCTCTTCGGCAGCGACCCGACGCACATGCTGGAGCGCTGGAACTCCGCGACGGCCCCCGACCCCGGCACCTGGTCGAGCCCCGCGCACGGCGGCGGCTACGCCCACGGACAGCTGACCCACTCCACCGCCCTGCTGTTCTGGCTGACCGGACTGCGGGCCTCATCGGTCGCGGGCCACGTGATGGATGCGGGCGCCCCCGTCGACCTCTTCGACGCCGGAGTCGTCCGCTTCGACAATGGTGCCCTCGGCGCGCTGTCGGGCGCGGCGACCCTCGCCGACGGCGACAAGTACCAGGTCGACATCCGCCTGTTCGGCACCGAGGGGGTGCTCATGATCGACGTGGAGCGCGAGCGGGTGACACTCAGTCGCTACGACGGCGAGCGCGAGCAGGTCGAGATCGCCGAGGGCGAGGGCGAGTATGAATGCCTCGTCCCGCCCGCCCGCTTCATCGAGCTCATCACCGGTGCCTCGAGCGAGAACAACTCCGGCGTCGACGTCGCCGCGCGCTCCGTCGAGCTGATCGACGCGCTGCTGCGGTCCTCTGCCGCCGGCGGCGCCGATACCCCTGTCCATGACTGAACCAGACGCCGAGGCATCCGCATGACCGAACCGACTCCCCGCATCCTCGACGGCTACCGCGTCGTGGACTGCTCCATCGCGATGGCCGGCCCCTTCGCCGCGCAGCGCCTCGGCGACCTCGGCGCCGATGTCGTGAAGGTGGAGCCCACCGCCGGCGAGTGGCAGCGGTTCGCCGCCGCAGGCGGCGCTCAGGGGAACCGCATCAACGTCTCGTTCCTCTCGCTCAACCGCAACAAGCGCTCGCTCGCCGTCGACCTCAAGTCCGAGGCCGGCAAGTCGATCGTGCGCGAACTGGTCGCCACCGCGGACGTGTTCCTGCAGAACTACCGTCCGGGCGTCGCCGCCCGGCTGGGCCTGGACTACGAGACGCTCCGGGCGCTCAACCCGTCGCTGGTCTACGTGTCGATGTCGGGGTACGGCGAGGACGGCCCGTACCGCGACCGCCCCGGGCAGGATCTGCTGATCCAGGCGATGAGCGGTGCGATGCTGTCGGCGGGGCGCGCCGGCGAACCGCCCACCCCGGCCGGTCAGTACCTCGCCGACGCGGTGACCGCGTCCACGGCGTTCGAGGCCGTGCTGGCCGCGCTGCTGCATCGCGAGCGCACGGGCGAGGGTCAGCTCGTCACGGTCAACATGCTCGACGCGCTCACGACGCTGCAGATGCAGGAGCTGTCGGTCTTCACAGTCGGCGGCGTTCCGCAGCACCGCGGCGAGCAGCCCAACGCGCACGTGTACATCCGCGCGCCCTACGGCGTGTTCGCGACCTCGGACGGGTACCTCGCGCTGGGCTTCGCCGAACTCGGCCCGCTCGGCGAGGTGATCGGCGAGCCCTCGTTCGCGGGACTGGATGCCGAGGAGCACGGGTGGACGCACCGCGACGAGCTCTACGCGAAGACGGCCGCCCGCCTCGCCACCGACACGACCCAGCATTGGCTGGACGCCCTCCTCGCGGCCGGCATGTGGGCCGGCCCCGTGTACGGCTACGAGGACCTCGTCGCCGACCCGCAGATCATCCACAACGGCACCTTCGTCGAGTACGACCATCCGACCGAGGGCAGGGTGAAGACACCCGGCTTCCCATACCGCTTCCATCGGACGCCCGCCACGGTCGAGCGCGGCGCGCCCCTCGTCGGAGAGCACACGCGCGAGGTGCTCGCCGACCTCGGGTTCTCCGAGGACGCGGTCGACGCGCTCCTGGCAGAGGGGGCGGTCGCCGAGACGACACTGTCCGCCGTGGTCACGGCCGATTCGGCGACACCGTGAACGGCGCGATCGAATACGACAGCGGCACCGAGCTCATCGTCGTCACCGTCGAGGGTCGGGTGGCGACCATCCGGCTGAACCGGCCGGACAAGCTCAACGCCGTCACGCAGGCCATGTCGGACGCGCTCGTCGAGCTCGTCCAGCGCATCAACGACGACCCCGCCGTCCGGGCGGTCGTCTACACGGGGACCGGCCGTGCGTTCAGCGCGGGGTCCGACATCCACACCCTCGATCGCTACGAGACGCCCTGGGCGTTCCGCAACCGGCGCGACTACTGCGACGCACTCCGCGCTCTGCGCAAGCCTGTCGTCGCGGCGGTGAACGGGTTCGCCCTGGGCGGGGGCCTCGAGACCGCTCTGACCTGCGACATCCGCATCGCTGCGCGCACGGCGACGTTCGCGGCCCCCGAGATCAAGCTCGGCTGGATCGGCGGCGGCGGCATGTCGGCGCTGCTGGCGAACTCGATCGGCGCGAGCAACGCCGCCCTCATGCTCATGACCGGCGACCCGATCGACGCGGAGCGCGCGCTCGCGTGGGGTCTGGTCAGCGAGATCGCCGAGCCCGAATCCGTGGTGGCGCGTGCGCAGGAGATCGCCGCCACGATCGCGTCCCGCCCGCCGATCGCCGCCGAGACCGCCAAGGCGAACCTGCGGGCGGCGTACAACCTGCCGCTGGATCAGGCGATCGGCTATGAGCGCGAGCTGCAGGGCATCGCATTCGCCACGGAGGATGCGGCCGAGGGACGCGCTGCGTTCGCCGAGCGCCGACCCGGCGACTTCCACGGTCGCTGAGCCGGCCCCCTACTGCAAGGAGCGACAGATGACGGATGACTGGACCGGCGGTGCGATCGGCGCCCTGCCCGCCGACGCCGCCTCCTCCCTTGCGGGGCGGGTCTGGGACCCCGTGGCGGGAGGACCCTCGGTGGTCGCCATCCGCGACGGCGACGTCGTCGACCTGTCCTCGTCCTTCGCGACCATGCGCGACCTCACGGAGACGCCCGATCCCGCCGCCGCCCTCGCGGCCGCCGCGGGTTCATCGGTCGGCTCGTTCGCCGACATCCTGGCGAACACGGCGCCCGAGACGCGCGACCCGGGCCGCCCGTGGCTGCTGTCGCCGATCGATCTCCACGTGGTGAAGGCGGCGGGGGTGACCTTCCCGGTCTCGATGCTCGAGCGCATCATCGAAGAGAGGGCCAGAGGAGAAGCGGATGCCGCGCACGGGGTCCGCGACCAAGTTCTCGACGCGATCGGGACAGACCTGGGCGAGCTCGTGCCGGGATCTCCCGAGGCGGCCCGCCTCAAGGCCTATCTCATCGCCGAGGGCCTGTGGAGTCAGTATCTGGAAGTCGGCATCGGACCGGACGCCGAGATCTTCACCAAGGCGCCGGTCATGGCCACGGTCGGCACCGCGGCCGACGTCGGGATCAGGGCCGACTCGGAGTGGAACAATCCCGAGCCCGAGGTGGTGCTCGTGATCTCCTCGGCGGGCCGCGTGGTGGGCGCGACGCTCGGCAACGACGTCAACCTGCGCGACATCGAGGGCCGCTCGGCTCTGCTGCTCGGTCATGCCAAGGACAACAACGCGTCGGCCGCGGTCGGGCCCCTGCTGCGCTTGTTCGACGCCGGGTTCTCACTCGACGACATCCGCGGGGCGACCGTCACGCTGAGGGTCACCGGAGAAGACGGCTTCGAGATGACCGCGAGCTCCCACATGGCGCGGATCAGCCGTGACCCCGCCGACCTGGCGTCGCAGGCCATCGGCGCCCACCACCAGTACCCCGACGGGCTCGTGCTCTACCTCGGCACGATGTTCGCCCCCGTGGACGATCGCGGCGAACCGGGCCGCGGGTTCACGCACCACCGCGGCGACATCGTCTCGATCTCGTCGCCCGCCCTGGGCGGGCTCGTCAACCGCGTGCGGCGCAGCGAGGAGGCGGCGCCCTGGGACTTCGGCATCGGGGCTCTCTTCGCGAACCTGACGACGCGCGGCCTACTCTCCCGCGGAGGCTCCCGATGACCGTGACCACCACAGACCCGCGCACCGGCGAGACCAGCGACACCGGCATCGCCGAGACGACCTCGGAGGGTGTGGCTGCGCTGGCCGCAGCATCCGAATCCGCCTTCCGCACCCTGCGCCGCCGCCCCCGGGCGTGGCGATCCGGGCTCCTGCGCGCCCTCGCCGACGGGCTGGAGGCGGACCGTGAGCTGCTCGTGACGACGGCGCTGGCCGAGACCGGGCTCGCCGAGCCGCGGCTGTCCGGCGAGCTCTCCCGCAGCATCTTCCAGCTGCGGCTGTTCGCCGACGCCGTCGATGACGGCGGTTACCTCGAGGCGATCGTCGACCACGCGGGACAGACGCCGATCGGTCCCGGTCCGGACGTGCGCCGGATGCTCGTGCCCATCGGGCCCGTCGCGGTCTTCGGCGCGAGCAACTTCCCGTTCGCGTTCTCGGTCGCCGGAGGCGACACGGCTTCGGCGCTCGCGGCCGGCAACACCCTGATCGTGAAGGCCCATGGCTCTCACCCGTTGACCTCGGCCCGTTCCTTCGCGGCCCTGCAGCGCGCCGCGCGCGCACACGGCGCACCGGATGGGACCCTTGGCATCGTGTTCGGGCAGCGCGCCGGCGCCGCCCTCGTGGCCGATCCGCGAGTGAGGGCCGTCGGCTTCACCGGGTCGCTGGCGACCGGCCGGATCCTCCTCGACATCATCGACGGACGCGAGGCTCCCATCCCGTTCTTCGGCGAGCTGTCGAGTCTCAATCCCCTGATCGTCACGCCCGGAGCCGCCGGTGCCCGGGGGGCGGAGATCGCGGACGGTCTGTTCCTCTCCTTCACCGGCTCGGGGGGTCAGCTGTGCACGAAGCCGGGAATCGCCTTCGTCCCGGCTTCGGCGGACGCGCTGGTCGACGCGATCGTCGCCCGCGCGCAGGAAGCCGACGCGCAGACGCTGCTGAACGACCGCATCCACGGCGCGTTCGACGAGATCCGTCGGCGTCTGATCGAGGAGGGCCGTGCCCGGAGCCTGGCGGCACCGCGCGCCGGCGGTCCCGGCTACGCATCGACCCCCGCCGTCCTGGAGATCGACGCCGCCTCGCTGACACCCGCGGCGACCGAGGAGGCGTTCGGGCCGCTGCTGCTGATCGTGCGCTATGACTCACTCGCCGACGTCGTGGGCGCGCTCAGCGCCGTCCCCGACTCCCTCACGGCGACGATCCACGGTGAGCCCGACGAAGCCGAGCAGATCGCGGAGCTCACGGAGGCGGTTCGCGACCTTGTCGGTCGCGTGGTCTACAACGGCTACCCCACGGGGGTGCGCGTGTCGTGGGGCATGCACCACGGCGGACCCTGGCCGGCGACGAACACGCAGCACACCTCCGTCGGCGTCACGGCCGTGAGGCGCTTCCTTCGGCCGCTCGCCTGGCAGGATGCGCCTGAGTTCGTGCTCCCGCCCGAGCTGCGCGACGGCGAGGTGGACGTTCCCCGTCGCGTGGACGGCGTGCTGCACCTCGCACGCTCCTGACGGGCGCGGCATCCGTCGTCATTCCTTCGTCCCTCCGGCCGTCATGCCGCTGACGAGGAAGCGCTGCGAGAACAGGAAGATGATGAGCACCGGTGCGACGGACAGGATCGTCGCGAGCGCGAGCACCGGCAGGTCGATCGTGACGGAGCCCACCGTGGTGGGGTTGAACAGCGGCACGTTGGAGAGCAGCTCCGCGAGGCCGACCTGGATCGGCGCTCTGCGTCCCGGCACCATGACGAAGGGCAGGAAGTAGTTGTTCCAGTTGCCGACGAGGTTGAAGAAGCCCACGAGCGCGATGACGGGCGTCGCGAGCGGCATCGCGATCTGCGTGAAGACCCGGAACTCTCCCGCGCCGTCGATCCGCGCGGCATTGAGCAGATCGCGCGAGACCGCCGTGGAGAAGTAGATGTACGTGAGGTACACGCCGAAGGGGAAGAACGAGAACGGCAGGATCACCGACAGGGGCGTGCCGACGAGCTTGAGGGCGCTCAGCTCGAGGAATGTCGGCAGCACCAGTGCGGTGTTCGGGATCAGCATGACGATGAGCGTCGCCACCAGGAGCGTGCGCCGCAGCTTGAACTCCACCATCGCGAGCGCGTAGCCGGCGGGGATGCTCACCACGAGCGCGATGACCAGCGCTGCCCCCGAGTACAGCGCGGCATTGCCGAGCCACACCCACACGATGCCGTTCTGGAAGGCCATGAGCTCGCCCCAGTTCGAGGCGAGCGTGTCGAACCCTCCGAAGCTGAACGGATTCTCGAGCAGCAGCTGTCGCGGAGTCTTCGTCGGGGCCAGCACGAGCCACACCATGGGGACCACGAAGAAGAGCACGAAGAAGCCGATGACGCTCCATGCGAGCACGCGCCCGATCCAGCGCGCGGGACTGGGGCGCTCGGTCTCGACGTCGCGCATCCCGTACCGCGCCTTCGCGCCGCGGGGGCGGACGATGGTCTCAGTCGCGCTCAAAGAGTCCTCCTCGGAAGACGAACAGCGCCGACAGCGCCACGGCGACGACGAGCAGCAGCAGCGAGATCGCCGCGGAGCCGTTGAAGTCGTTCTGGCGGAAGGCGAACAGGTACGCGAGCTGGTTGAGGGAGTAGTCCTGCGGCACGACGCCCTTCGACGCCTGCGACAGCACCCGAGGCTCGACGAACAGCTGCGTGCCGGCTGCCAGTGACATCACGGCCATGTAGGAGATCCACTTCCGCATGAGCGGGATCTGGATGTACCAGGCCGAGGCGATCGGGCCTGCACCGTCGATGCGGGCCGCCTCCATCACGTCGTCCGAGATGTTGTTGAGCGCGCCGTACATGATGACGATCCAGCCGCCGGCGCCGGCCCAGAAGGCGATCAGCGTGAAGACGATGGGCAGGTTGTCGATCGAGACGACCTGCACGAAGGTCTCGAAGCCCAGCGCGTGCAGCACTCCCGAGACCGGGCTGACCGTCGGGTCGAGCAGGAACAGCCAGAGCATGACGCTCGAGGCCCCGGCGAGCGCCCCCGGGATGTAGTACAGGAAGCGCACCGAGGCCGAAGCCCACCGGATGCGGATGGCGTGCACGACGAGAGCGAGCAGCACCACGAAGATCATGAGCGACGCCAGCCAGAAGGCGATGTAGACCGCCACGTGCTGCACCGCCGGCCAGAACCGGTAGTCGTTGAAGACCCGCACGAAGTTGTCGACTCCGACGAAGCCGCCGTCCTTCGTGAACGCCAGGTAGATGGCGTAGAGCGAGGGGAAGAGGCCGAACGCCAGGAGCAGCACCGCGTAGCCGCTCGAGAAGATGTACCCGATGCGGGCCTGGCTGCGATCCGGGCTCCGGCGGCGGCCCCGCCGCCGGCCCAGGAGCGGGCCGACGGCGGGAGCCGTCAATTGCGCGGTGGTAGCGATGAGACTGCCCTCACTACTCGGCGACCTCGTAGCCCTGAACCTGGGCTTCGTTGAGGATCTGCGTGTGCCAGTCGGGTACGAGCTCGGCGATCGACTTGCCGGCCGCGAGGCCGGGCACGACCACCGCCGCGTAGGCGGTCTCCGGGCTGAAGCTGGGGAAGCCCCAGCCGCTCCAGACGCTCGAGGCGGCCGTGGCGACCGCTGATTCGAAGTCGCCCACGAAGTAGCCGCTGGAGGCCTGCGTCGCGAGCCAGCTCGCCGCCGCCTCCTCGTAGGCCGGCAGGCCGGACGCGAGCTCGACCGCCTTCTCCGAGGACACGACGTACTCGAGGAACTGCTCGACCGCGTCGAGGTTCTTCGAGTGGCTCGAGCCGTACCAGACTCCGCCGCCGACGTTGCCGGTGACCTCGTCCTCGCCCTCCCAGTACAGCGGGTCGGCGGCGCCGAACGTGCCGGCGGGAGCGTTCACGTTGTCGGGGTTCTGGAAGATCGCCCCGGAGTACCAGGCCGGACCCGGGATCGCGACGATCTTGTCGGCGTACTTCTCGACGAAAGTGGCGCTGAACACGCTGTCCTGGACGAGGGTGCCGTTGTCGATCATGTGGTCGAGCATGTCGGTCATGCCGACCGAGTGCGGGTCCTCGAAGTCCGACGAGAAGGTGTTCCCGTCCAGCTGGAAGATCGGCGCCTGCGCGCCCCAGTAGTAGACGTACGTGCCGGTGAACGAATCGCCGATCGAGCCGAGGATGTAACCGGGGTGCTCCGCGGCCAGGTCGTCGCTGAGCTTCTGGTAGTCCTCCCAGGTCTGCGGGATGTCATAGCCGAACTCGTCGAGCAGCGGCTGGTTGTACCAGAGCACCACCGGCGCGAGGTCGTTGCGCAGTCCGTAGACGGTGTCGTCGACGGTCATCGGGTCATTCGCGCCGGCCGTGAAACCGTCGAGGAACCCGTCGTCGAGGAAGCCCTTGTTCAGGGGCGCGGCGAAGGCCTGGGCGCCGTTGGTCTCCTTCGCCGCCCACGACGCGTCGTTGGTCTGCGTGGAGAAGACCACGTCGGGCCACCCCTCTCCGGACTGATCGAACAGAGCGATCTTGGTCTGGAAGGAGCCCGAGCCGCCGGCGTTGCCGTCGTAGGTCTCGATCGAGATGGGAACGTCGGGGTTCTCCTCCTCGAAGGCCTTCGCGATCGGCTCGCGAGCGGCATCCACCCACACGGTGATCGTGCTGTCCGGATCCTGCTCGGCCGGAGTGAAGCCGAGGCCGGAGTCGGTCTGTCCGCCGCCGCCACCGGCGCACGCGGTCAGCGCGATGAGGCCGGCGAGCGTGGTGCCCGCCGTGAGGAGACGGGTGACTGATCTGCGCTGCTGTGCTGCCATGGCCAGAGCCTTTCTTGGTCGGCGACATTGACGACGGGCCGCAATGCGACCGTATGAGACCTAGTAGATCATACATCTGACCTATGAGCAATATCGGCCGGTCCAGGCGACCGAATCCACCGCTGAGCGGCCGTTGAGCGCCCGCTCGGTCAGCTCGGCCACCGCTCAGCGAGTGAATCCGCTCAGTCGTGGTGGAAGATCTCGGGGAGCTCGCTCCACCATTCGCCCGCGCCCCGGTCGGGCAACGGGCGCTGCAACGGCTCCTGCACGGCCCACCAGCGCTGGGTCTCGGGGTCTGCGGCCACCGCGGCCATGTCGGCCTCGTAGTCGTCGCCGACGTACTCGAAGTACGAGAACAGCAGATCGCCATGACGGTAGATGGAGTAGTTGCGGATATTGCTCTCGGTCAGCCGCGCGAGCACGGCCGGCCACACGGCGGCGTGGTAACGCTCGTACTCCTCCCGGTTCTCGGGAGGCAGGCCGATCACTGAGGCCACGCGCTTCATCGCCCGGTCGCCTCGTCGACGGGCACGGATGCCTCGACGCCTTCTCGTTCCTGCGACGTGTATGCCGCCTCGACGACGGCCATCGTGTGCAGGACGTCGTCCACCGACGTGGGCAGATCGGGCACCGACCCCTCGACGAAGCGCTGCACCGCCCCCATCGAGCCGATGAACGCGTCCGGGAACCACGACCCCTCGAAGGGCACGTCCTGCCAGCCTTTCTCCTTCTCATCGAGCAGGATCAGCTCCAGCGCATCCGGCCCCCCGGTCGGATAGTCCAGGAGCAGTCCCATCTGCGCACGGATCGCGCCACGGGTGCCCTCCCACTTGATGTAGCTCTCCTCGTGCTCGGGCCCGAACGCGTGGTCGTGGTTCGTGCTGACGGTCACGCGCAGCGGTCGATCGCGGTAGCGGAGCAGGATGGTCGACCGCGTGTTGGCGACCTCGTGCTTCTCGGGGTGCGGCAGCGTCACCGCGCTCACGCCGTCCGGATCGCCCAGGAATGATCGGACGAGGTCGAGGTAGTGCACGCTGTGCATGTTGATCTCGAGGCGCTCGAGACCGAACACGTGCGGGAAGAGGTGCCAGGGTGTGTCGACCTGCACCCGGATCTCGAGGTCGTAGAGCTCGCCGATGGTCCCGGCGGCGATGAGACGGCGCGCCTCTGCGACGTACGGGGCGAATCGCAGCTGCGTGTTGACCGCCGCGATGAGCCCCTTCCGCCGGCACAGGTCCCGCAGCGCCACACCCTGCTCGAGCGTGTGGCCGAGCGGCTTCTGGATGAGCACGGCCGCGCCGTCGGGCAGCGCCTCGAGTGCGTCGGCGTACTGCTCGGGCATCAGCGCGATGTCGTAGACCGCGTCGGAGGGAGCGGCGGCGACCGCCTCGGCGACCGTGCCGAAGACGTGCTCGATCCCGTACTCGTCGGCGAGCGCCTGCGCCCTCGCGATCGTGCGGTTGACGAGCCCCCACACCGGATACCCCGCCTTCCGGTAGGCCGGAAGGTGGGCGTCCTTGACGATCCCACCCGTCCCGATGATCACGATGGGACGCGGATGCCTCGGCAGCTCCACGGTGTAGGCGGCGGAGGGATGCCGCTCCGGGTGGTCGTCCATCGGTCTCATCCCTTCACGGCGCCGACTGTCTGTCCTCGGATCAGGAACCGCTGCGCGCCGAGGAAGACGATCAGCAGCGGCACCATCGAGATCACGGTCGCGAGCGCGAGCTGCGGCATGTAGAGCTTCACGTCCAGCCCGGCGGCGACGGTGGCGTTGAAGAGCGGGCTCGCGCCGATGAGCTCCTGGATGCCGATCGAGATCGTCTTGTTGTTCTGGTTGGAGGTGAGCAGCGCGAGCGGCAGGAAGAAGTTCGTCCAGTTCGCCACGAACGAGAAGAACGCGACCAGGGCCACCACCTGCTTGGAGATCGGCAGGGCGACCTGGAAGAAGATGGCGATCTCGCCCAGGCCGTCGATGCGCGCCGCCTCGACGAGCTCCGGTGGCATCACGGTCATGAAGTGGATGTACGCCAGGTAGGCCCCGAACGGGAAGAATCCCATGATGACCGCCACCGGCCACAGCTGCCCGACGGCGCCGATCGCGTTGACTTCCAGGAACAGCGGGATCACCAGCACGGTGTTGGGCATCACCATCGCGAGCAGCGTGGCGAACAGCCAGAACTTGCGGGAGCCGAAGCGGAGCCGCGCCATCGCGTAGCCCGCCGGAAGGGAAGCGATGAGCGCCAGCAGGCCGCCGGCGACCGCGAGGATGATCGAGTTGAGGATCCACCGCTGGAACAGCCCGCCGTCGCCGGGACCGAATCCGGTGATCTGGCTCCAGCTGTACACGACATTGTCCCAGGACATGCCCCCGAGACCGAGGAAGCCGTCCGTTCCGGCCTCGATGCCCTCCTGGCTGCGGAAGGCCATGGCGATGAAGCCCACGATCGGGATGACGAACATGGCCGCGACGGCGAGCATCACGGTGACGCGGCTGATGCGTCCGGCGCTCCAGCGCCGGTAGCCCACCGGGTGGGGCAGGTTGTCCAGCTCCAGCTCGGGCGCTTCGAGGGGCGCGGTCATCGGGCCTTCTCCTTCTCTTCGCCGAACAGGCCGCTCTTGAACACGATGAAGATGCCGATCGCCAGGGTGATCACGAGCAGGATGATCGACATCGCCGCGGCGGCCGGGAAGTTGCGGTTGGTGAACGCGAAGGCGTATCCCAGCTGCGTCGGCGCCCATTCGGCCTCGACAGATCCGGACGAGATCTGGCGCAGCAGATAGGGCTCGAGGAACAGCTGGAAGCCGTACGCCAGATTCATCAGAGCGGCGTACCCGATCCAGGGGCGGATGAGCGGCAGCTTGATGTTCCACGCCAGACGCCAGGCCCCGGCACCGTCGAGCTCCGCCGCCTCGAAGATGTCGTCCGGGATGCCGTTCAGGCCGCCGTTGACGATGACGATCCAGGTGCCGACGCCCTGGAAGAAGAGCATCGCCGTGAGGATCCAGGGCAGGTTGTCGGTCGTCGTGATCTCTTTGAGCGTGTCGAGGCCCGCGCGCTCCCAGAGGAAGGCGATCGGCGACTCGGTCGGATTGAGCAGGTAGACCCACAGCACGAAGTTCGCGATGCCGGCGAGCGCTCCGGGCACGAAGTAGATGAACCGCATCGACCCGCCGAATCGGCCGGGACTGGCGTGCACGAGCAATGCGAGGCCCACCACGCCGAGGATCATCAGCGGAAGCCAGATGATCATGACGCTGAAGATGTTGACGAACGTGTCGACGAAGCGGTAGTCGGTCACCACCGTGACGAACGCCTCGAGACCGCCGAACCCCGACTGCGGGTTCACGAGCGTCGCCGGCTTCTGCAGCGAGATGAAGAAGGCGTAGGCGATCGGGATGGCGGCGGCCACCAGGAAGAGCAGCGCGTAGGGCGACATCAGCACCCATGCGCCCCGTGCCTCCGCGCGGTGATGCGCGCGCCGCCTCCGCGGCTTCCCGCCTCGGGCTCCCCCGCCGCGGCGCTGCGCGGTGGTGAGGGTCTCGGTGAGTGTGGTCGTCATCAGCTCTTCCTCGAATCGCGGACGGAGGGGGTGCCGGTCGCCGACCGGCACCCCCTCGCGCACGTCACTGAACGGTGTAGCCCACCGACTTGGCCTGGTTCACGAGCTCCTCGCCGAAGGCGGCGATCGCCTCTTCGACCGAGCCGCCGGCGATGAGCGTCGGGCTGACCGTCTCGGTCCACACCGACCCCGTGTCGTACAGCATGTACGAGTAGGGCTTCACCGCGGAAGCCGCCTCTTTGAACGCCTCCTGCACGGTCGGGATGTCGGCGAAGTACTCGTCCGCCTCGATCTTGGCGAGCCATGGGTCCTGCACGGGACCGTAGCCGGGCAGACCCGTGCTGAGATCGACCTGCCACGCGGGGTCGGTCGCCACGAAGGTCGCGAACGTCAGCGCGTTCTCGAGCTGCTTGCCCTTGATGTGCGAGGAGACGCCCCACAGGCCGCCGCCCTCGTTGCCCGTCGACGGCTCGGATTCGCCTTCCCACGTCAGCGGCGCGACCGCGCTCATCTGACCGGCCGGGATCTTCCAGGTGTCGCGGAAGAGGTAGTTGCCCCACCAGACCGCTCCGGGGCTCATCACCAGGTTGGCGCCGGCCTCGGCCGCATCGCCGTCGAAGATGCCCTGGGTGCTGAGCGCATCCGCGTCATACATCTGGGTGAGCAGCTCGGTGGCGCGGACGCAGGCGGGGTCGCTCAGGTCGATGTGAGCCTCCGTCTCGGAGACGCGATCGTTGGTCGGGCAGCCGGAGCCCTGCAGATAGCGGTTGACGGCGTAGGCATCGCCCAGGAACCCGCTGATCTTGCCGGGGTGCTCCTCTGCGATGGTCGCGGCGAGCTCGCCGTACTCCTCCCACGTCGTCGGCAGCGTGTAGCCGTTCTCGTCGAAGAACGCCTTGTTGTACCAGAAGACGTCGGGGGCGGCATCGTTGCGGAGGCACCGGATCTTCCCGTCGATCTCGCAGAACGACAGGACGGCGGGGTCGTAGCCCTCGATGACCTCGGGGAGGAGGTCGGTGAGGTCGGCGGCGTAGTTGCTCGTCGAGTTCGTCGCCCACGCGATGTCGTCGTTGGACGGGAAGAAGATCGCATCCGGCCAGCCGGAGCCCGCCTCGTCGAAGTTCGCGAACGACTGCTTGACGGTCTTTCCGCCGACAGTGCCGTCGATCTGGACGACGTCGATCTCGATGTCGGGGTACGCCTCCTGGAACGCCTCCGCGGCCGGGACGCGAGGCGGGTCGACCCACACCGTGATCTTTCCGCCCGAGTCGGTCTGCGCTTCGGCGGACGGTGCTCCCGTGCCGCCGCCGCCGGAACATCCCGCGAGGGCGAGGGCCGCCACGACCACTCCCGCGCTCGCGGCGAGAATCCTCTTGGTCTTCATTGACACTCCTTAGTGAGGGGGCGTCCGAACCGCACGCCCTTGTGATGCTGTCTGTGGTGCTCTCACGTCATCCGCGCCGACCTGCTCAAACGTTATCCCTGGGATTGCATGAAGTCAAACGTTTGCTCATACCGGTCGGGTGACGATCGAGCGCGTTGAAAGTCGACGATACATCGGATGAATCAATACCGATACCCCGGTTAGTAACGATCCGGGACGATTCCTCGGGTGAGTGATTAGATCATTGGCCGCCGGAGCCGATCGGCGTCGAGCCGATAGAACTCGGCAGCCGTCCGGCCTCGGACCTGCTCGGCCTCGACGGGTGCCAGGCCGTCGAACAGCGGGCGCAGCCCCTCCCACACGCGGGTGTATCCGCCGGCGAGCACCGAGATGGGCCAGTCTCCGCCGTACATGAGACGCCCCGGGCCGAAGAGGTCCAGCGCGCGGTCGAAGAACGGCCGGATCGCCTCGGTCGTCCAGGCGCCGATGTCGTCGGTCGCCGAGTACAGCCCGCTCACCTTGCCGTACACCAGCGGGTTCTGGGCGGCCGCCGCCATCAGGTCGTCCCAGGGCTGATCCGAGGGGAGGCCGACAGGAGGCTTGGCGAGGTGATCGATCACCATCCGCAGTTCCGGATGCCGGGCAGACAGGAGGGGGACGAGCTCCAGGTGGCGCGGCAGCACGGCCACCACATCCAGTGCGATCCCTCGCTCCGAGAGCAGGGCGAGCGAGGCGCCGACCTCGGGCCGGAGGAGCCAGTCCGGGTCGGGCTTGTTGTGGATCAGGTTGCGCACGCCGACCATCAGGGAATCGCCGGCCCACGAGTCGAGCGTGGCGGCCGTGCCATCGGGGTCGTCCAGGGGGGCAAAGCCCACGATGCCGACGACCTCGCGGTGCGCGGCCGCCGACTCGCGCATGAGGGCCGTGTCCTCGGGGTTGTCGGCGGACTGGACCTGGACGGTGAAGTCGACCCCGGCCGCTCTCAGCTCCGGGGAGAGCATCTCGAAGCTCATCGCGCCGTCGATCGGCGCGAGCTCAGGCCCGAGCCAGTCGTACTCGGCACGAGCAGGATCCCACACGTGCTGGTGGGCGTCGATCACCGGGAAGGTCATTCGTCTCTCCTTCGTCAAGCCTCGGAGTCCGCGGCGGTGCGCCGTCGGGTCACAGTACGCGGTGCCGGTCCCACACGGAGCGCAGGGACTCCCCCGCCAGCAGCTCCGTGAGCACGGTCGACTCGCGCGACGCCCTCTCGCGGGCGAGGCCCAGCACCCGCTCCTCGTGGGACCGCGGGACGACCACCACGCCGTCGTCATCGGCCATCACGAGGTCGCCCGCTTCGATCCTCACTCCGCCGAGCACGACCGGTGCATCCACGTCGACGATGCGCAGGCGAGCACGGAAGTCGATCGGCCGCCGCGAGCGTGAGAAGGCGGGGAATCCGAGTGCGGCGATGCGATCGGTGTCACGGAGGTTGCCGTCGGTGATCACTCCGACCGCGCCGGCACCGCGGGCCGCCGCGCTGAAGAGCTCGCCCCAGAACGCGGAGTCGTTGCTCCGATCCGTCGCGATGACGACCAGCTCGCCCTCACCGAGATCGTCGATCGCGTCGATCGCATCGCCGTACGGATCCTCCGGCTGGTCGACGAGCGACGGCGCGAAACGCAGCGTCCGGGCGCGTCCGATCGTCCGCGTGCCGGCGACGACCGGCGCCAGGCGCTCGGTCAGCACCTGGGCTCGCAGCCCCGCCGCGTCGCACGAGTCGCTCAGGATCGCGGTCGTGAGCCGCTCGTCGCCCGGAAGCGGGAAGAACCCGCGGGTTTCAGCGGATGACATGACCACCTCCGGGCCTGAATGCGAAGTCGCGCTCCACGTCGGCGGTGACCTCGACGCCCAGGCCGGGGGCGGTGGGCGCGTGGATCCGGCCGTCGCGGAAGTCCACCGCTTCGACGAGCAGGGCGTCCCGCAGCGGATTGGGCAGGGTGCAGTACTCGAAGAGCTCCACATAGGGGTCGGCGAGCACGGTGTGCAGGTTCGCGGCGAACGTCACGGCGCTGCCCCAGACATGCGGCACGCACGCGGCCCCCGCCTCGTGCGCGCGGCGGGCCACTCGCGAGAAGGCCCGGGGACCGCCGACGAACGTCACGTCCGGCTGGGCGATGTCGAGCGCGCCCGCATCGAGCAGCTGTGCGAACTCCCGCTCGGTGCCGTTGGACTCCACCCCGGACACGGCGACCCCGACGGCGCGGCGGACGGCGGCGTAGCCCTCGACGTCGTCGGCCTGGCAGGGCTCCTCGTACCAGCGGGCGCCGAGTTCGGCGGCCCGGCGTCCGACGCGGATCGCGTCCTCGAGGGTCCACGGATGGGATGCGCACGCCTGCACCGCGTCGATGATGAACCGCGTCCCGTCCGGAAGCCGTGACACCACATGGTCGAGCAGCCGCAGGGTGGTGTCGGCGTCTTCCATCGCCCGGAACTTGACGGTGCCGAAGCCGGCCGCGACCTGGTCCTCGGCCCACGCGGAGACCTCGTCGAACGTGGTGCCCAGGCCGCCGCTCGCGTACGCCTCGATGTGCGGGCGCCGCGCGCCGCCGAGAAGGTCGTAGGCCGGCACGCCCGAGCGCTTGGCCGCGGCATCCAGCACCGCCGTCTCGAGCGCGCCGGCCACCCCGCTCGCGATGCCTCCTCGCGACCAGAAGGCCGTATGGGCGCGAAGATGGTCGCCGACATCCAACGGGGAGGCGAAGCTCCGACCCTGGATGTAGGGCCGGTACGCCTCGACGAGGCCGGGCACCGCCTGGGCGGCCATGATGCCCGCACCCGCCTCTCCCACCCCGGTGGTCCCGTCGCTCAGCGTGACGATGACGAGCGCGGCGTCCCACGAACGGATCGTTCCGCCCACCCAGGTCAGCTCTTCGCCCGGCGCGTACCGGTGCGAGAGCAGCACCGCTCGCACGTCGGCGACGGAGAGGTCGTGCTCGTCGGATTCTGGGTTCGTCATCGAAAACCCGCTCATCATCGGATGTCTGAACGCTCTCATGCTAGAGCAAACGATTGATCATCGGCTAGTCCTCTGATGATCGTCGAGAACCGTACACTGACACGCATGATCGACGAGACCGGCGCCGGTACCCGCTCGCAGACCGATGTCGTGATCGACGGCATCAAGGGCATGCTGACGCGCGGCGAGCTCCACCCGGGATCGCGGCTCCCCGTCGAGAAGGACCTGGCCGCGCAGCTCGGCGTCTCCCGCGGCTCTCTGCGTGAGGGCGTCCGGGCCCTCGCCACCCTCGGCGTGCTCGAGACGCGGCAGGGCGACGGGACGTACGTGACGTCGCTCGACCCTCGTACGCTGCTCAGCCCGCTGGGGTTCCTCGCCGATCTGCAGCAGCCCGCGCATGCCGCCGACCTGCTGGCCGTGCGACGCGTGCTCGAGACCGAGAGCGTGTCGCTGGCCGCCACGCGGCTGAGCGACGACGAGATCCTCGAGCTCGATCGCGTGCTGGGCGTGGTCGACCGCATCCTCGAGAGCGACCCCGACATGGACCTCGAGGCCTTCATCCACGCCGACACCGAGTTCCATCGCCTGATCGCCCGGGCGAGCGGCAACCCGCCCCTCGCCGCGATCATCGACACGCTGGTCGGCCGCACCTTTCGCGCCCGACTGTGGCGGGCGATCTCGCACCGCGGGTCGGTCCGCGAGACCCAGGCGGAGCATCGGGCCATCCTCGACGAGCTGGTGCGCCGCGACCCGGAGCGGGCGCGCATCCGCATGTCGGTGCACCTCCTCGGCGTCGAGGAGTTCAGCGCCGCGCACGCCGACGAGGACCCGGAGGCGTCGTAGGAGGCGTCAGCGCGACGCCCAGAAGGTCCCGTCGGGGAAGGAGTACTCCGCCACCGACGAGTCGTGCATCTGGGCACTGTACCCGGGCAGCCCGGGGAGCACGTAGGAGCCGTCCTCCACGATGCAGGGATCGACGAAGTGCTCGTGCAGGTGGTCGACGAACTCCGTCACCCGATTCTCCAGTGAGCCCGACACGCACACGAAGTCGAAGATCGACAGGTGCTGGACGAGCTCGCAGAGCCCGACGCCTCCCGCATGGGGGCACACCGGCACGCCGAACTTCTTCGCCATGAAGTACACGGCCAGGATCTCGTTGACGCTGGCCAGCCGCGCCGAATCGAGCTGGCAGAAGTCGATCGCCTCGGCCTGGAACATCTGCTTGAACAGCACTCGGTTCATGCCGTGCTCCCCCGTCGCGACGCCGATCGGAGCAACGGCCCGGCGGACGGCGGCGTGGCCGAGGATGTCGTCGGGGCTCGTGGGCTCTTCGATCCACATCGGCCGGAACTCGGCGAGGTGGCCCATCCACTCGATGGCCTCCGGCACGTCCCACACCTGATTCGCGTCGATCATCAGGTTCGCGTCCCAGCCGATGACCTCGCGGGCGATGGTGAGTCGCCGGATGTCATCCTCGAGATTCGCGCCGACCTTCAGCTTGACGTGGCGGTAGCCCTCGTCGACGGCCTCCTGCAGCAGGCGACGGAGCTTGTCGTCGCTGTAGCCGAGCCATCCGGCGCTGGTCGTGTAGCAGGGGTAGCCGCCGCGGGCCTCGAGCTCGGCGATCCGGTCGGCGCGCGTGGGGGCCAGGTCGGTGAGGAGGGCGATCGCCTCGTCGCGCGTCAGCGCGTCGGAGAGATAGCGCAGATCCGCCGCGTCGACGAGCTCTTCCGGGCTCATGTCGGCGAGCAGGCGCCACAGCGGCTTTCCGGCCAGCCGCGCGGCGAGGTCCCACATCGCGTTCATGACGGCGGCCATCGCGAGGTGGACGACACCCTTCTCGGGACCGAGCCACCGCAGCTGCGAGTCGCTCGCCAGCTCCCGGTATACGCCGCCGAGATCCGCGACGGCCGCTTCGACCGACCTGCCGATCAGGGGCAGGCCCCGCTGGCGGGCGGCCTCGACGCACAGATCGTTGCCTCGCCCGATGGTGAAGGTGAATCCGTAGCCCTTCACCGCAGGATCGTCGGTGTGGACGACGACATAGGCGGCGGAGTAGTCGCCGTCCTTGTTCATCGCGTCCGATCCGTCCATCGTCAGCGAGGTCGGGAAGCGCACATCGTGCGCGGTCACAGCGGTGATGGTCGTCATGCGGGGTCCTTCGGGATGAGGCCGGTCTCCGCGAGGTCTCGCCAGAGGTCGTCGGGGATGGATGCCGCAGCGCGGGCCGCGTTCTGCGTCACCTGACCGCGTCCGCGGGCGCCCAGCACGACGCTCACGATCGCGGGATGCCGTGCGACGTACGCGATCGCCGCTTCGGGCACGGTCACGCCGTGCGCTTCGCACCGGTCGGCGATGGCGTTCACCCGTGCGAGGAGCGCCGGCGGTGCCGGCAGGTAGTCGAACATCGCATCCGGGGCGGGGCGCGGCGTGCTCAGCAGTCCGGAGTTGTACACCGCGGCGGCGACGATGGCGACATCCCGCTCGAGCGCCAGCGGCAGGAGCTCGTCGAGCGCCTCGCCGTCGAGCAGGGTGAAGCGTCCGGCGCACATCAGGATGTCGACGTCGGCCCGCCGGATCAGCTCCGCCAGCGGCGCGGCGTGGTTCATCCCGGCGCCGACCGCCGACACCACGCCCTGCTCGCGCAGTTCGATGAGCGCGCCGATCCCCTCGGTGGAAGCGACGTCGAAGTGGTCGTCGGGATCGTGGAGGTAGACGATGTCGAAGCGGTCCAGACCGGTGCGCTCGAGCGACTCCTCGACGGAGCGCAGAACGCCGTCGCGGGTGAAGTCCCACCGGCGGACGGGGTCGGCGGGCACGTCGAAGCCCTGGGCATCACGCTCGTGGGCCGTACCCGGGCTCGGTTCGAGCAGTCGTCCGACCTTCGTCGAGACCACGTACTCGTCGCGCGGCCGGCGCCGGAGCTGCTCACCCAGCCTGCGCTCGGACAGTCCCACGCCGTAGTGGGGAGCGGTGTCGAAATAGCGGATGCCGCAGTCCCACGCGGCGTCCACCGTGTCGACGACCTCCTGCTCCGTCGTGACGCGGTAGAGGTTGCCCAGCTGTGCCGCGCCCAGCCCGAGCAACGTGAGCTCGAGGCCGCGCCGCATCGCGCGAGTCTGCATGGTGTTCCCTCCGTCGACTTCCCCATGCTAGACGATTCATTGGATGAATTGGACGTTCAGCGACGATCCATGGAGCGGTTCTCCCGAAATGCTCCGGAAAGATCCGCTCTTTGGCGTCAGGCGGGTGGGGGCGACGTCGACTCTCGGACCATCAGCACGGGCGCCGGCTCACTGACCGTCACATCCGACACCGCGCCCGACGTGATGCGGTCGAAGATCGCGGCCATCGCGGCGCGCCCGAGTTCGTACAGGGGCATCCGCACCGTCGTGAGCGGAGGCCAGGCGTTCTCCGCGGTCCACGCGTCGTGCATCGCCACCAGCGAGAGGTCTTCGGGGACTCGCAGCCCGAGGCGGCGAGCCTCGAGGAGGGCACCGTGGGCGGCGTTGACATTCGCCACGACCACGGCGGTCGGACGGGGCTCGAGCGCGGCCAGCCGGGCGAGTGCGGCTCCCCCGCTGCGCGGGTCGTAGCCCAGGCGGGTCAGATGGTCGTCGTCGACCGCGTGCCCGGCATCCGCCATCGCCGCCCGGAAGCCCTGCTCACGGCGCTCGGAGGTGTCCGAGCTCGGCAGGCCGCCGATGAACGCGATGCGCGTATGGCCGAGTCCGATCAGATGCTCGGTGGCCAGGCGCATCCCGGCCTCGTCCTCCAGCACCACCGAGCCCGCCCGCTGCGGGTGGATGGAGTTGACGAACACCACCGGCAGGGTGCCCTCGACGAGCTTCTGCAGGTCGTGCGGCCGCATGTGATCGCCCACCTGCACCAGCACGCCGTCCACGCGCCCCTCGCCGATCAGCCGGGGAATCGACTCCTCGCCTTCCGGCATGCCTTCGGCGCGCGCGAGCAGAACCATGTACCCGCGGCGATGCGCCTCGTCCTCGACGCCACGCATCAGCTCGGTGAAGATCGCATTGGTGAGGTCGGGGACGATGAGGCCCACGACGTTGGTGCGGGAGAACTTCAGCGCTCGCGCGGCGAAGTTCGGGCGGTAGCCCAGCTCCTGCGCGGCATCCTGGATCCGCCGGCGCGTGTCTTCGCTGACACGCGCGCTCGGAGCGTCGCTCAGCACCCGCGAGACCGCCGAGACGGACACGCCCGCGCGCGCCGCGACATCACTCAGCGTGGCCATGCGCCCAGTGTAGGGATCACGCGTCGCCGGAGCCGCGCCGGTTGACGAGGTAGAGGTGGGTGAGCACCATCGCGGTCTCGCCACGCTGGTTGACGACCGACACGAGCTCGTGCACGTAGCCGTACTCGTCCGGACGCTTCGCGTGCGCGGTCTTGTCGGTGATCTCGGCCGTCACCCGGATGGTGTCGCCGATGAAGACGGGTCGGATGAACCGGATGCGGTCGTAGCCGTAGCTCATCGCCTGCGGGTTGATGTCGCCTGCCGTCATCCCCACGGCGACCGACAGGATGAGCGTCCCGTGCGCGATCCGCTGCCCGGCGGGCTGTGTGGCCATCCACTCGGCATCCATGTGGTGCGGGAAGAAGTCGCCGGTCTGCCCGGCGTGCAGCACGATGTCCGCCTCGGTGATCGTGCGGCCGACCGTCTCGCGCCGCTCGCCCACCTCGATGTCCTCGTACCAGCGGTCGATCGTGTTCACGAAGTCACCAGCCATTCCTCGACGCCCTCGTCGAGCCGCGCCCGCAGGGCGTCGTCGCCCAGTTCGCCGACCAGCGCCGCGGTGACGAACTCCGACAGGGTGTTCTGCAGTTCGATGTAGTGGGCGAACCGTGGTCGGACGTACGCCCCCTCGAGGGTGGCGCGCGTCCCCCGGAAGAAGTCGAGCGAATCGGCGTTGGTGCGATCGCTCTCCCACGCGACGGCATTGCCCGGCTGCCCGCCGCCGTCGTAGTACACGCCCTCCTGGACGGGGGCGGAGTCCAGCCAGAAGGCGTGGGCGATCGCCTGCTCCGGATGCCGCGTGCGCGCGGAGACCGCGATCCCGGCGCCGCCGAGCAGAGACCCGCGGACCCCTTCGCGAGACGCGGGGATGTCGATGTAGGCCAGCCGGTGCGGCCGGAAGCCGGCACGGCTGTAATTCGTGTAGCCGAACATGAGCGGCACGTACGCGAAGCGATCGCCGGTGCTCAGCGCATCGGCGGTCTGGATCGGATTCCACCCGCTGTTCTCGGCGGGGACGAGCCGCGCCAGTCGCCGCAGCGTGTCCAGAGCATCGGCGAGCGCGTCCGGACTCAGGAAGACACCGGGGCGGCGCATCGGCTCCTCGCCGTTCCCGGATGCCACGGTCACCAGGCTCGAGAAGGCGTCGACGGGCTTGTACGGCCACAGCACGCGCCCCTGCTCGGCCAGTGCGAGCACCCCCGCCCAGTCGCGCGGCGGCTCGGGGAGCAGATCGGGCCGATACGCGGCGACCTGGGCCGCGGCATCCGTCGCCAATCCCCACTGCGCGCCGGCATGGGCGTAGGAGAGGTGGGAGGCCCCGACGGACTGCGTGGCGAGCACCGCGAGCTCGTCGTCGTGACCCACCCCGTCCAGTCGCGCGAACAGCCCGTTCTCCGCCGCATGCGGGATGTGCGGATGGTCGATGACGAGCAGGTCGTACTGCTCGACGAGCTGCTCGAGCGCCTGATCGGCGAAGGCCTGGAGGGAGCGCTGCTCCCACCGCACCTCGACGTCGGGCTGCACCGCTCGGTACCCCTCTGCCGCCGCCGCGACGCTGCCGTAGCCGCGCGCGTGCTCCCACGTGATGCCCCGGAGGATCGTGGTCACAGTCGCACCTCCGAGACCGGCGGGAACTCTGCTCTCACGGCGGCATCGTCCTCGCCCAGCGTCGGAGCCGCCTTGTCGCTGGTGAGCACCTGGCCGTCGATGCGCAGCGGACTGCGCGTCGTCGCGATCGCCGTGCCGCCGCGCCTCACCTGCTGCGTCATGCGGATGGCGGCGAAGCCCTCGGAGTCGAGCAGCTCGTCCAGGGTCAGCACCGGTGCGCACCACACGTCGGCCGCATCGAGGATGTCGAGCCAGTGCTGGGTCGTGTCGGTGGCGAACTGCGCGGCGAGCAGCGCCTCGATCTGCTCCTGCCGGTCCCAGGCCTCCTGCGGATCGACCATCTCCTCGAGGGCGGGGAGCTGGAGCAGCGCTCCGAGCTTCGGGATCGGGTTCATCGCGAGGGCGATGTAGCCGTCGCTCGTGGGGTAGGTGCCGTAGGGCGCCGCCAGGAAGGCGTGCGCCGAATGGGTGCCGTGGCGCTCCACCTGGATGGAGTCGTCGTTGAGCTTCGTGCTCAGCAGCTCGAACTGCAGGTCCAGCATGGACTCCAGCAGGCTGGACTCGACCAGGCCCCCTTCGCCGGTGCGGAAGCGCCTGACGAGCAGCGCGGTCACGCCCTGCGCGATGTGACAGCTCAGCAGGTGGTCGGCGATCGAGAGCCCGACGGGCACGGGGCCGTCCGCCTTCGATCCGCTCAGCCACGGGAGCCCCGAGATCGACTGGGCGAGGAGATCCTGGCCGGGACGATCCCGCCACGGTCCGTCGCTGCCGTAGCCGGTCGCGCTCGCGTAGACGATGGCCGGATTGATCGCTCGCACCGACTCGTAGTCGAGGCCGATGCGCTCCATCACTCCGGGTCGGAAGTTCTGGATGACGACGTCGGCCCGAGCGACCAGCTGCTTCACGTAGGCGAGGTCGGCATCGACCTTCAGATCGGCGGTGATCGACTCCTTGTTGCGGTTCATCGCATGGAACGACACGGTGTCGCCGTCGACGACGCGGCCCGCGAACGCCAGCGTGCGGCCGATGTCGCCGGTGCCCGGCCGCTCGACCTTGATGACGCGCGCGCCGAGATCGGCCAGGCGCATCGCCGCCACCGGGCCGGCGAGGAATTGGCTGAAGTCCAGGACGAGGAGTCCCTCAAGCGGTCTGATGTTCCCTACAGGCATGGCGTGTGACTGGCTTTCTCGGAATCGTCGGTCCTGCGTGATCAATCGTTTGCTCATGCTAGTTTAGGCGGACTCGGGCCGCAAGGAGACAGTGGGCCGACGGTGGTGCACAATGGGAGCAGCCCAATTCATCTGATCTTTGAGAGGCCGTCGATGCTGACTGCAAGCTACGCGGGCAACCGCACGATCGTCATCTCGGAAGCCGAACCTGCCCCGCCCGGCCCGGGTCAGGTGCAGGTGGCCGTCGCCTACACCGGGCTGTGCGGCACCGACCTGCACATCCTGCACGGGAGCATGGACGCCCGGGTCGAGACGCCGCTGGTGTTCGGCCACGAGATGAGCGGCACCGTCGCCGCCGTCGGCGACGGCGTGGATGCCTGGAGGGTGGGCGATGGCGTGACGGTGATGCCGCTCTCGTGGGACGGCACCTGCCCGGCGTGCGCCGCCGGGAACCAGCACATCTGCCAGAACCTCGACTTCATCGGCATCGACTCCCCCGGCTCTCTTCAGCCCATGTGGAACGTCCCCGCCGACACTCTCGTCCGGCTCCCGGCCGGGCTGCGCCTCGACCATGCCGCGCTCGTCGAGCCGGTCGCAGTGGCGGTGCACGACGTGCGCCGCGCCCAGCTGACCCCGGGGCAGAAGGCCGTCGTCATCGGGGGCGGCCCGATCGGCGTGCTGATCGCCACCGTCGCCCGGCACTTCGGCGGCGACGTGGTCGTCGTCGAGCTGGACGAGAAGCGCCGGACGCAGATCGAGGACCTGGGCTTCACCACCCTCGACCCGCGCGCGGTGGACCAGATCGCCTGGGTCACCGAGTGGTCGGCCGGTGCCGGGGCCGATGTCGTCTTCGAGGTATCGGGCGCGGCCCAGGCGGTACTGGGAGCGACATCGCTGGCGAAGGTGCGCGGCACCGTCGTCGTGGTCGCCATCCACCCGACGCCCCGGGAGATCGACCTGCAGCGCGTCTTCTGGCGCGAGCTCAGCATCCTGGGCGCCCGCGTCTACCAGCGTGTGGACTTCGAGACCGCCGTCGACCTCGTCGCAGAGGGCGTCATCCCCGCCGATCTGCTCATCACCCGCATCGTGCCGCTCACGCAGACCCAGGACGCCTTCGCGGACCTCGAGGCAGGTCGGGCCATGAAGATCCTCGTCGATGTGGGGGGCCAGCAGTGAGCGGGCTCTTCTCCCTCCGGGGAACGACAGCGGTCGTCACCGGCGCCCGGCGCGGGATCGGGTTCGCCATGGCGGCCGCGCTCGCCGAGGCGGGGGCCGACATCATCGGCGTCAGCACCTCGCAGCCGCGCAGCGGCAGTGCCGTGGAGGATGCCGTGACCGGCGCCGGTCGCACCTTCGAGGGCATCGCGTGCGATTTCGCGGATCCGGACGCCGTCGACGCGCTGGGCGCCGAGCTCGCGACGCGCGGCGTCGACATCCTCGTGAACAACGCGGGCACCATCGAGCGGGCACCGGCGGCGGAGCACCCCCTCGAGCTCTGGGACCGTGTCGTGCAGGTGAACCTGTCGAGCCAGTTCCGGCTGACGCAGGCCGTCGCCCGGCCGATGCTCGAGCGCGGGCGCGGCAAGATCATCTTCACCGCGTCGCTGCTCAGCTTCCAGGGCGGGATCAACGTGCCGGGCTACACGGCGGCGAAGTCGGGGATCGCCGGCCTCACTCGTGCTCTTGCAAACGAGTGGGCCGCGCACGGCGTCAACGTCAACGCCATCGCGCCGGGGTACATCTCGACCGACAACACCGAGGCCCTGCGCGCGGACGCCGCACGCTCGACCGCGATCCTCGACCGCATCCCGGCCGGACGCTGGGGCGAGGCATCCGATCTCGCCGGCGCCACGGTGTTCCTCGCCTCCCCCGCGTCCGACTACGTCTCGGGCATCGTCCTCCCCGTCGACGGCGGGTGGCTCGGGCGATGAGCGCGGTCGCCGAGGTCACACGGATCGGGATCGTCCCCGTCGTGGTCATCGACGACCCCGGCCGGGCGCACGCCCTTGCCGAGGCCCTGCTCGCCGGAGGGATCGGCTGCGCGGAGTTCACCCTCCGCACGCCCGCCGGGATCGCTGCCCTCCGGGCTGCCGCAGCGGTTCCGGGCTTCCTCGCCGGTGCGGGGACGGTCCTCACGGTCGATCAGGCGAAAGCTGCAGCGGATGCCGGTGCGGCATTCGCGGTGAGTCCGGGCTACGACCCGGCGGTCGCCGGCGCCGTGGCCGGCCACGGCGTCACGATGATCCCCGGCGTGGCCACCCCCACCGAGGTCCAGCGAGCGTTCGGCGACGGGTTCGCCCACGTCAAGGTGTTCCCGGCCGGGCTCCTCGGGGGCCCTGCCTACCTCGACGCCCTCGCGGCGCCCTTCCGTGAGGTCGCGTTCCTCCCGAGCGGCGGCGTCGCGCCCGACGACGTGGGGCCGTATCTCCGTCGCCCGCACGTCTTCGCGGTGAGCGGCAGCTGGATGGTGCCGCGCGCCGCCATCGCCGACGGCGACTTCGACCTCATCTCGACGCGCAGCCGCGCCGCGGCCGAGGCACGCGACGCTGCGAGGGCCGGGTCATGACCGGGCTGTTCACACTCGGCGAAGGACTCGGCCTCATCCGCGGCGATGGGATCGGCGGCCTCGAACGACTCGCGACCGCCCACATCGACACCGGGGGCGCCGAGGGCAATGTCGCCATCGGGGTCGCCCGGCTCGGCGGTGAAGCCACCTGGCTCGGGCGTGTCGGCGACGACGCCCTGGGTCGCCGCGTGGCCGGCGATCTCCGCTCCGAGTCCGTGACCGTGCACGCCGTCGTCGACACCGAAGCCCCGACCGGCCTGATGCTGAAGTCGACGCCGCGCGCGGGCGCGACGGTCGTCGACTACTACCGTCGCGGGAGCGCGGGAAGCCGCCTGTCGCCCGCCGACCTCGAGGGCAGCGGACTCGAGGACCACCGCATCCTGCACGTCACAGGGATCACTCTCGCGCTCTCGTCCAGCGCACGCGCCGCGGTGCTCGCGGCCGTCCAGCGCGCGAAGTCGGCCGGACTGCTGGTCTCATTCGCGGTCAACCACCGGTCGCGCCTGTGGGACGCCGACGAGGCCACACCGCACTACCTGGCACTCCTCCGCACCGCCGACATCGTGTTCGCCAGCGCCGAGGAGGGCGATCTCCTGGTCGCCGGAGCGGGATCCCCCGGCACGGACCCCGAGGAGCTCGTGCGAGAGCTGTCGCGCCTGGGCGCGGATGAGACGATCCTCACCCTCGGCGCAGACGGCGCGGCCGCCGTCATCGACGGCGCCCTGCACCGTGTCGCGGCCGTCCCGGTGTCCGTCGTGGACACGGTCGGCGCGGGGGACGCGTTCGCGGCGGGCTACCTCGCCGAGCGGCTCTCAGGAGCCCCTGCCGCCCAGCGGCTCCGCACCGCCGTCACCGCCGGCGCGCTGGCCTGCGCCCACCCGGGCGACTGGCAGGGAGCGCCACGCAGGCCCGACCTCGCCGCATTCGACGGCCACGATCCGGTCAGTCGCTGAACACCGACCGACCACCCTGAGAAGGAGCAACCACATGACCCTCGGACGCCTCGGCGACCTCGGCAGCGAGATCCCCGTCCTCCACCACGACGGCCGCGTCTACGACCTCCGTCCCCTCACCGCCGATATCGACGGAGCGTTCCTGGCCTCCGGCGGTGTCGCCGCGGCCGTGTCGGCCCGATCGGCCGGGAAGCTGACCGAGCTCGCCGACGCCTCTTCCCTCCGCGTCGGCGCACCCGTCGCAGCCCCGGGCAAGATCGTGTGCATCGGACTCAACTATCGCGATCACGCCGAGGAGACCGGCGCGACGCTGCCGAGCGAGCCCGTGGTGTTCATGAAGGACCCCGGCACGATCGTCGGGCCCCACGATGATGTGCTCATCCCCCGGAAGTCGACCAAGACCGACTGGGAGGTCGAGCTCGGCGTGGTCATCGGGCGCACCGCCCGCTACCTCGACTCGCCCGAGCAGGCGGATGAGGTCATCGCCGGCTATGTGCTCTCGCACGATGTGTCGGAGCGCGAGTTCCAGCTCGAACGCGGCGGCCAGTGGGATAAGGGCAAGAGCTGCGAGACCTTCAATCCCCTGGGTCCCCACCTGATCGCCGCGTCCGACGTCGCCGATCCGCAGGCGCTCGGCCTGCGGCTGTGGGTCAACGGCGAGCTGCGCCAGAACGGCAGCACGGCGAACATGATCTTCGGCGTCCGTTACGTGATCTGGTACCTCTCGCAGTTCATGGTGCTGCGACCGGGCGACCTCATCAACACCGGCACCCCCGCCGGCGTGGCGCTGGGCCTGGAGGGCACGCCCTACCTTCGCGACGGCGATGTCGTCGAGCTCGAGATCGACGGACTCGGTCGCGCGCGGCAGCGGATGGTGCAGGCATGAGCGGCGACTTCGACGGCCTGACCGCCGTCGTCACCGGCGGCGCCTCGGGCATCGGGCTGGCGACCGCGCTGGCATTCGCCGAGCGGGGTGCGTCGGTCGCCGTCCTCGACCTCGACCCATCGTCGGTGCGCGAGCCGCTCCTCGGCGTCGTGGCCGACGTGCGCGACCGCGCGTCGGTGTCACGCGCCGTCGAGGAGGTCGTGGCGCGCTTCGGCGGGATCGACATCCTCGTCAACAACGCCGGGGTGAGCGCGATCGGGACCGTCGAAGAGCAGGGCGACGACGACTGGGCCCGCGTGCTCGACATCAACGTCACCGGCATCGCCCGCGCGACCTCCGCGGCGCTTCCTCACCTGCGCGCCTCGGATCACGCCGCGATCGTCAACCTCTGCTCGATCGCGGCCCTCAACGGGCTGCCGCGACGCGCGCTGTACTCGGCGACCAAGGGCGCCGTGATGTCGCTCACCTACGCGATGGCGACGGACCACGTCGGCGAGGGCATCCGGGTGAACGCGGTCAGCCCCGGCACGGTGGCCACGCCGTTCGTCGATCGCTTCCTCACGCAGTTCGACGACCCGGCACGGGAGCGCGCCGCGCTCGACGCCCGCCAGGCGACGGGTCGCATGGTCACGCCCGAGGAGGTCGCCGGAGCCATCCTCTATCTCGCACACCCCGGGTCCGGCTCGACGACGGGCGCCGTCCTCGAAGTGGACGGGGGCATGACGCACGCCCGCGTGCGGACCGCCTGACCCCTACGCCTCATCCGCCGTGCCGTGCTCGGCGAGCCACTCCCTGGCGACGCGCTTGGGCGCGCGGAGCAGCCAGGCGTCGGTCACCACCTCGCGCAGCTGCTCGAGGTCGACGGCATCCAACCGCACGAGCACGGCCGGATACCCGTCGAAGTGGGGGATCGTGAAGAAGGCGTCCGGGTAGGTCTCGATAAGCGCCTCCTTCTCGTCGAGGCCGTCGGTCCGCACCCCCACCACCAGCCCCTCCGGCCAGGAGCGACCGAGACCCTCGAGTGCGGCCAGGTCGGCGGCGCCCGGCCCTCGCTCCCACACGAACGCGCCCGCGGTCGTGCGCCACATCGCTCCCCCGCGGTGGCCGTCGACACCTTCGTGCGTCGCGGGCAGCGCGAGGGCGATCGCCCTCACATCGTCGAGATCGGCCATCCGTCGATCGTGCCCGACCGGGGAGCGCGGTGCCAGACCCCTAGCGGTGCGGTGCCGCGATGTCGGCTTGTCCGTGACGGAATGGACAGACCCGGGTATCGTCGCTCTCGTCGGGAGTGGCGCACCTGCGCCCGGCAGGGGGATGGAACGCACATGCAGAACGGTATCCGGCCGGTCATCCGACGACGGCTTCGAGCGGTGGTCGCCATGGCCGCTGCGGCGGGCATCATTGCCGCCGGCGCAGTGGTCACGAACACCGAACCTGCGTATGCGGCCCCGCCCGCCTCCTTCAATCCGTTCGCGATGAACGGCGGATTCACGGTGTACGCGCGCGAGGACGCGACCCTCGACAACGACGAGACCGAGGGCACGATCGCCGTCGGCGACACCGCGACGGTGAGCGCGAACGGGCAGTACACGCTCGCCCATGTCATCGCGGGCACCGGCGATTACACCCTGCCCACGGTCGACGGCGACCCGACCCGTCTCCTCGTCGGGTCGTACAGTCCCGCGAGCACCGGCATCCTGGCGATCACGAGCGCGGGCACCTCCGATCCGACGCTCCAGGGCGACCTGAAGCTCGTGCAGCGCGAGTCGGTGTTCCAGCCGTTCCAACGCGGAAGCTGGCTCCGCATGAACCGCGATCCCCTGATCCCGGATCTCACGCCGCTCATCGACGCGACGCACCAGGACTATCCGGCGAATGCCACACCTCCTTCGTCCGCGGTCGGCAACAGCAGCATCTACACGTTCAACACCGGGCCGACAGCCGTGGCCGACTATGTCGAGGCGAACCAGGAGGCGAACTACGCCGACGCGGCGTCGTGCCTGGACGACCTGGCGGACCCGGGCAACGACGTGGGCTATCCGGTCGGCGTCGCGGAGGACGCTGGAGACCGGGTCGTGCTCGAGCCCCTGAGCCCCGATCAGCCGAACGTCGTCGACTACGCCGACATCGCCGATGCCTCGCTCCTCCAACTCTCGACCGGACCGACTCCCGGTGCCGGCAATCCGCTCATCATCAGGGTTCCGGCCGGGCTCGGAACGGTCTCTGCCGCACGGATGGATCCACAGGGCGCCTACTCGCCGTACATCATGTGGGACTTGTCGGCCGAGACCGGCGCCGTCACGGTGAACGCGGCACAGGGCCGCATCGACGGGTCCATCTACGCCCCCGAGGCGACCCTCACCGTGAACGCGGCACCGCTGGACGGCCAGGTGCTCGCGCGCAATGTGATCCTGCAGGGCGGCGAGATCCACACCTTCCTCTTCAGCGGCCAGCTCTCGTGCGACAACAGCGAGGCCGGCACGTTCCGGGCGCGCAAGGCCCTCGAGGGCATCACGGCGGCCGACCTGCCGGCCGGTACGACCTTCACCCTCAACTACTCCGCCGCCATCCCCGACGCCGAGGCCGTCACCGGATCACTCGAGCTGCCCGCGAGCGGTGATTGGATCGACGCGGGTGTCAGCTTCCCGGTGGGAACGGTCGTCAGCTTCCAGGAGGTCGCGCCGGAGAGCGTTCCGGGCTACACCTGGGGCACGCCGGTCATCACGCCACCGAGCATCATCATCGGCGCGGACACCACGGTAGACGTCACGGTCGCGAACATCGCGACGCAGATCACCGGCACGTTCACGGTGTCCAAGAGCGTCGTCGAAGTCGATCCCGGCGACCCCGCGGCACCGGCGGTCACCGGCACGGTCCCGGTGACCTGGACGGCCACGCTCGACGGCACCGAGATCGGCACGGGCACGCTCGCCGTCGACTTCGACGGCACGCCGGTCGGTCCCGAAGGATCCTTCCCGCTCGGAACCGAGATCTCACTCACGGAGGATCTCTCGGGCATCGCGGCACCGCCCGGATTCCAGTGGGGCAGCCCGGTCTGGATGCCCGGCAGCACCTTCACCATCACCGATGACACCACAGTCGCGGTGGGGTTGGTGAACGTCCTCGTCGAGGACTCGGATGAGCGCACCGTCACGGTGACCAAGCAGGTGTCCGGCGAGGGCGCGGATCCGCGCTTTGGGTACGCGATCAGCTACAACGTCGATCCCGTGGTCCCCGGGGAAGAGACCCGCACGACCCGAGACCTCACCGTCGGGACGCCGGTCGCCCTCGTCGATCTCGAAACGGGCACCGACACGCTGCGGCTCGCCGAGCTGCTTCCGACATTCGACGGCGCTGCGGTGGATGCCGCGGACTGGGAGCTCCCCGTGTTCCGCGTCACGCAGAACGGCGTGACCGAGGAATTCCGCCCCGGTGGCTTCGAGGGTGTCGTGGACCTCGATCAGGCGATCGTCGACATCCCTCTGGCCGGCACCGCCGATGTGTTCATCGAGGTCGGCAACGAGGTGCTGACCGGAACCTTCGAACTGTCCAAGGCGCTCGAGGGGATCACGGCCGAGGACTTGCCCGACGACACGGAGTTCACCGTCAACTGGACGGCGACCACCCCCAGCGGAGCCGTGAGCACCGGGACGGTCCGGCTGCCGGCGGACGGCACCGCCGTGTCTCCGGTCGACGCCGGCGGTGACGCCCTGCTCTTCCCCTACGGCACGATCATCGCATTCGACGAGGAACCTCCTGGCGCCGTCTCGGGGTTCGTCTGGACCGGCGCCAGCTTCGATCCCGCTGAGGTGACGATCGGCGATGAGGCCGCGGCCACGGTCTCGTCGACCTTGACCAACACGGCGGATGAGATCACCGGGTCGTTCCAGGTGGTGAAGGAACTGGTGGGGATCGAGCCGGACGAACTCCTGTTCGACTCGCTCACCGTGGCGTACATCGCGACGCTCCCGGGCGGCGGCGTGCAGGCCGGCACCATCCAGGTCCCCACGGACGGCACCCCGGCCGCGCCGGTCGACGCGGAGGGCGACGTCGTGCAGTTCCCGATCGGAACATCGATCCGGTTCGCCGAGCTTCCACTCCCCCCAGACGCACTGCCGCCGGGCTATCAGTGGGCGACGCCCGTCTGGCACCCCTCGGACGGAATCGTCATCACCGTGGACCGCCGCGTGAAGCTCGCCGTGGTCACCAACACGGCGGTCGAGTACACGCGCATCTCGTTCGTCAAGGAGGTGTCGGGTCCGGCCGCGGATCGAGTGCCCGCCGACGAGGTGTTCCGGGGACAATGGTGGCTCGACAACGATGCCACCGACGACGGGGCCGAAGGCTGGGCGGAGTTCCGGGCGGGCGAGGTCCTGGTCTCGGCCGACTTCCCGGTCGGTTCGATCGTCGAGGTGAGCGAGCCGACCCTCCCGGTCGTGCCCGGAGTCGTCTGGGGCACGCCCGTCTGGACCTCCGGCGGCGTCCCGCTGACACTCGACGAACCGGGACGCTACCTCGTGCCGACGAACGTGACCGCCGACACCACGATCTCGCTCGAGCTGAACAACATCGCCAACAGCAGCGGCGGCGGCGACCTGCCGGCGACCGGTGGCGGTGCGATCGCGCCGGTCGTGCCGATCGGTGCGATCGCGCTGATCATGCTCGGCGCGGCGCTGCTCGTGCGACGGCGGGAAGGCGCCTGACGTCGGGACGTCACGGCCCCTCCGGCCCGCCCGGCAGCGAGACGGGACTCAGTTCGGCGACGGAGTGGCCGCGGAAGCGAGTCGCTCGTCGATTTCGCCGGCGAACGGCATGGACTCGGCGGCACCGCGACGGGTGACCGAGATCGCGGCCGCGGCGGACGCGGCCTGCAGCGCGGATTCGAGCGGTATGCCGTCCGCGAGGCGTGCGACGAGCACTCCGGTGAAGGTGTCGCCGGCCGCGGTCGTGTCGACGGGTGCGACGTCGTGCGCATCCACCCGCGCGACGAGCTCACCGTGGCGAGCCACGATCGCGCCGCGGGCGCCGAGGGTGACGACCACCGTCGTCGCGATCAGGCTCAGCGCACGGGCGGCGGCCTCGGCATCCATCTCGCCCGACAGCTGCGCCGCCTCGCCCTCGTTCGGGATCAGGATGTCGGCCAGTTCGACGAGCGCATCGATGCCGTCGGAGACCGGCGCGGGAGTGAGGACCGTCGTGACCGCGTGCGATCGGGCGAACGCCATCGCCTCGACGAGCAGGGAGGCCGGTCGCTCCAGCTGGACGACCAGGTGCGAAGCGCCCGCGATCGCGTCGCGGTCGCCCGCGTCGAGCAGCGAGCGATCGTTGGCCCCCGGCACGACGACGATGGAGTTCTCGCCGTCGTCGGTCACCGTGATCTGCGCGATACCCGTCGAGTGGTCGGTGATCGGGAGGCGCGAGACATCCACGCCCTCGGCCTGGAGAAACGACCGTAGTGCGACGCCGAAGTCGTCCGCTCCCACGGCGCCGATGAAGGCGACGGATGCCCCGGCACGCGCCGCGGCGACCGCCTGGTTGAGCCCCTTGCCGCCGGGGCCTGTGGCGAACGCGGTGCCGAACATGGTCTCGCCGGCCCGCGCGCGGCGCGGCTGCCTCACCACCAGATCCATGTTGGCGCTCCCCAGCACGACGATGCGTCCCATGTCTGGTCTCCCGTTCGATCCGATGCGCTCAGCGGCGCACCGCGAGGATGATCCGACTACGCGGGCTCGGATTCGGGCGCCTCGGCATCCGTCGGCGGGGCACTCCGGTCGATCTGCGGTCGGGGCCGCCACACGACGAGCTCGGTGGCCCGTCGGACCCGCGTGCCGTGGCGGAGGGTGACGACGGAACCTGTGGCGCCGGCGGCGAAGACGCGGGCTCCCGGACGGCGCTCGAGCTCGGTGCGCACGCGCTCCTCGAGGTCGCGCACGCGGCCGTGCAGCTCGCGCACCCGCTCCTCGAGCTCGAGGATGCGGACGATCGCCGGAAGGCCGATCCCCTCCGCCGACATGCGGGCCACTTCTCGCAGCTGCGCCACGTGGCGGATCGAGTACCGCCGGGATCCGCCCGGGGTGCGGTCCGGCACCACGAGCCCCAGGCGGTCGTACTGCCGCAGGGTCTGCGGGTGCATCCCCGACAATTGGGCGGCGACGGCGATCGCGAAGATCGGCGCATCGTCGTCTATCTCGTCCGCGCTCATTGCCTCACCTCGCAGCTCGGTCGTTGAGCGAGCGCGGGGCCCACGCGGCCGGAGGCTCCGCGAATCGCGCCAGCGATTCGTGGAGGGGACGTGGGGACCCGACGAAACGCCGGGAACCGGCGTCACTCGTCGGCTCGACGCGTTTCGTCTCGCTCGTTCCTCGCTCGCTCAACGACCGATCCTCTCAGCCGCGGGCCTTCGACATCAGGTCGGCCCGCGGATTCTCCTTGGGCTCGAGCTCGTGGTACCGCTCGAGCGCTTCGCGGGCGGCGTCGTCGAGGTGCGACGGCACCGCGACCTGCACCTCGGCGAGGAGGTCGCCCGTGCCCTTCTGGGTCTGCACGCCGCGTCCCTTGACACGCAGCACGCGACCGGAGGGCGTTCCCGGAGCGACGCGCAGCTTGACGGGGTCGCCGCCCAGCGTCGGGACCTCGATGGTCGCGCCCAGCGCCGCCTCGGTGAAGGTGACCGGGATGGTCACGCGCAGGTTGAGGCCGTCGCGGGCGAACACGGGATGCGGCCGCACCGCGACCTGCACCACGACGTCGCCGGGCTCACCGCCGTCGGGCGACGGGCGCCCACGACCCCGGAGGCGGATCTTCTGCCCGTCCGAGACGCCCGCGGGGATCTTCACCTTGAACGGACGGCCGTCCTCGCCCTGCAGCGTGATCGTCTCGCCCTTGGTGGCGGTGACGAAGTCGATCGTGGTGCGGGCGGTGACGTCCGCGCCGCGCGTGGGTCCGCCGTATCCGCGGTAGCCGCCCGTGGACTGGCCGAACCGGCCGGTGCCGAAGCCCGCGCCGCCCTGCTGCTGGTTGAACATCGCGAAGATGTCGTCGAAGTCCTCGCTCTGATACCGGCCGCCGCTCCCGCCGCGGCCCTGGTTGAACATGCTGAAGACGTCTTCGAAGCCCCCGTTGCCGCCCTGGCCGCCCGCCGTGAAGCGGGCGCCAGAACCCATCGCCCGGATCTGGTCGTACTCCTTGCGCTGCTCCGGGTCGGAGAGCACCGAGTAGGCCTCGCTGATCTCCTTGAACTTCGCCTCCGCAGCGGCATCGCCCTGGTTGGAGTCGGGGTGATAGGTGCGCGCGAGCTTGCGATAGGTCTTCTTCAAGTCGGCGTCGGCGACGTCCTTGGAGACGCCGAGGATCTTGTAGAAGTCCTTGTCGAACCAGTCCTGACTGGCCATCGATGCCCTCCGGCCTACTCGACCGGGACCGCGACGACGACCTTCGCCGGGCGGAGCTCGACCGAGCCGAGGCGGTAGCCGATCTCGACGACCTCGAGGATCGTCGGGGCCTCCACGCCGGGTGTCGGAGCCTGGAAGATGGCCTCGTGCTGCTGCGGGTCGAAGAGCTCGCCGGCCTCGCCGTAGGTCGACAGACCCATGCGCTCGGCGACGCCGCGCAGCTTCTCGGCGATCGCCGCGAACGGGGTGCCCTCCTCGAGGTCGCCGTGCTTCTCGGCACGGTCCACGTCGTCGAGCACCGGCAGCAGCCCGCGGGCGACCGCGCCCTGGGCGCGCTCGACCTCGATCTCGCGCTGCTCCTCGGTGCGGCGACGGTAGTTCGCGTACTCGGCCTGCAGACGCTTGAGGTCGTTCAGCAGAGCGGATTCGAGGTCGGCGATCACCGCGTCCTCGGCCGCGGCATCCGCGTTCTGCTGGGCGCCCAGGATGTCGTCGACGGTCAGCTCCTCGGCTTCGGCGTCAGCCGTGGCGGGGTCCACCTGCGGGTCGGACCCGGAAGCCTGCGCTTCCGGGCCCTCACCGGCGGGGACCTCGTTCTCGAAGTCCTTGTCAGTCATCAGGCCTTCTTCTCGTCCTCGTCGTCGATGACCTCGGCGTCGACGACATCCTCATCGGAGCCGGTCGACCCGTCGGCCTGGCCGGCGCCCTCGGCGGCCGGCTCACCCGATGCGTCGGGAGCCGACTGCTGGGCCTGACTGGACGCGTAGATGGCCTCGCCCAGCTTGCCCTGGCTCTGGTTCAGCTTGTCGAACGCGGTCTTCACCGCGTCGTCGTCCTCGCCGGCGAGCGCCGTCTTGAGGGCGTCGACATCGGCCTGCACGTCGGTCTTGACGTCGGCGGGCAGCTTGTCGTCGTTCTCCTTGATGAGCTTCTCGATCGAGTACGAGAGCGTCTCGGCCTGGTTGCGGGTCTCGGCGGACTCGCGGCGCTTCTTGTCGTCCGCGGCGTTCTCCTCGGCCTCGCGCACCATCCGCTCGATGTCCTCCTTGGGCAGCGACGAGCCGCCCGTGATGGTCATCGACTGCTCCTTGCCGGTGCCCTTGTCCTTCGCGGAGACGTGCACGATGCCGTTCGCGTCCAGGTCGAAGGTGACCTCGACCTGCGGGATGCCGCGGGGCGCCGGGGCGATGCCGGTCAGCTCGAAGGTGCCGAGCGGCTTGTTGTCGCGGGTGAACTCGCGCTCGCCCTGGAAGACCTGGATCGCGACCGACGGCTGGTTGTCGTCGGCGGTCGTGAAGGTCTCGCTGCGCTTGGTCGGGATGGCGGTGTTGCGCTCGATGAGCTTCGTCATGATGCCGCCCTTGGTCTCGATGCCGAGGCTGAGGGGGGTGACGTCGATCAGCAGCACGTCCTTGCGCTCGCCCTTGAGGACGCCCGCCTGGAGCGCGGCGCCCACGGCGACGACCTCATCGGGGTTGACGCCCTTGTTCGCCTCCTTGCCGGCCTCCTGCTTGACGAGCTCGCTCACGGCGGGCATGCGGGTCGATCCGCCGACGAGCACGACGTGGTCGATGTCGGCGACCTTGATGCCGGCCTCGCGGATGACGTCCTCGAAGGGCTTCTTGGTGCGGTCGAGCAGGTCCTTGGTGAGGTCCTCGAACTTGGCGCGCGTGATGGTTTCGCTCAGCGACACGGGGCCCGAGTCGGTCAGCGAGAGGTACGGCAGGTTCACGCTGGTGCTGGTCGAGGAGGAGAGCTCCTTCTTGGCCTGCTCCGCCGCCTCCTTGAGGCGCTGCAGCGCGATCTTGTCGCCGGAGACGTCGACGCCGGTGGTGTCCTTGAACTGCTTGATGAAGTAGTCGACGAGGCGCTGGTCCCAGTCGTCGCCGCCGAGGCGGTTGTCGCCGGCGGTCGAGCGCACCTGGATGGTCGAGAAGTCGTCGTCCTTGCCCACCTCGAGCAGCGAGACGTCGAACGTGCCGCCACCGAGGTCGAAGACGAGGATGAGCTCGTCCTCCTTGCCCTTGTCGAGGCCGTAGGCGAGCGCCGCGGCGGTGGGCTCGTTGATGATGCGGAGCACGTTGAGGCCCGCGATCTCACCGGCCTCCTTGGTGGCCTGACGCTCGGCGTCGTTGAAGTACGCGGGGACGGTGATGACGGCATCCGTCACCGTGTCGCCGAGGTACTGCTCGGCATCGCGCTTGAGCTTCTGGAGGATGCGCGCGGAGATCTCCTGCGGCGTCCACTTCTTGCCGTCGACCTCGAAGCTCCAGCCGGTGCCCATGTGGCGCTTGACCGACGAGACGGTGCGGTCGACGTTGGTGACGGCCTGGCGCTTGGCGGTCTCTCCGACGAGCACCTCGCCGTCCTTGGTGAAGGCGACGACCGAAGGGGTCGTGCGGAAGCCTTCTGCGTTGGCGATGACCTTGGGCTCGCCGCCCTCGAGGACGCTGACGACCGAGTTGGTCGTACCGAGGTCGATTCCGACAGCACGTGCCATGTGTATCTCTCCTTCGTGTGGGCGGGATGCCCCGGCCCGGGGTTGATGGGAAGTCTGCTCGCGGCATCCGCTCATGAAGGAGGTTGAGCCGCGATGACTCAACGCTACTCGCGCTTCCGGAAGGTGTCAAATGAACTTGATACGACTCGACTCAAGTTCGATCCGCAAGAACCCGTGCCGCGGCAGAGTAGCCTGGCCTCGCGTCGCGATGAGGCGGCGCGCTCGCCGGCGCCATCCGCCGTTCATCGAAGGGTCCTAGCGTGACGGACATGAGTTCGCCCGAGCTGCCCGCGGAGCCGGGGGCATCCGACGCCCGCTCCTCCACCGCCGCCGTCGGTCAGCCGCCCGAGGAGCGCGTCGTCCCGCGCCGGCAGGTCATCTCGTGGGCGCTGTGGGACTGGGCGACCCAGCCGTTCAACACGGTGCTCCTCACGTTCGTGTGGGTGCCGAGCTTCCTCGTGTCGCCGTTCTTCCTCGACCCCGTGATCGCCGCGTCGGGCGTCGTGGACGGCGAGAGTATCGACTGCGACACCGCGGTGAACACGGCGACCGAGTACTGCCGTGCGCTCGGGGAGCTCGACGCGAACCTCGGCTGGGGCATCATGGTGGCCGGCATCCTCATCGCGCTCCTCGCGCCCGTGCTGGGTCAGCGCGCCGACGCCACCGGCCGCCGCAAGCTCATGCTCGGCATCTTCACCGGGCTGCTGATCGCCTGCCAGCTCGCCATGGCGTTCGTCGACGGCATCCCGGCCCACTTCTGGTTCGGCGTCGCGATGATCGCCGTCGGCAGCATCGTGGGCGAGATCGCCGGGGCGAGCTACAACGCCCTGCTCGTCTCCGTCTCGACGCCCCGGACGGTCGGCCGGGTCTCGGGCCTCGGCTGGGGATTCGGCTATCTCGGGGGCATCGTCGCCCTCACGATCGTCGTGGGGCTGATCCTCGGCGGCGTGCTCGACGGCACCGAGCCGCGCACATTCCAGCTGATCGCGGCCGGCGCGACGGTGTGGACGATCGTGTTCTCGATCCCCATCTTCCGCACGGTGCCCGAGCCTCCCTCCAACCCCGACGCCAAGCGCGTCAACTTCTTCCGGGGGTACGTGGAGCTGGTGCGCTCCGTGGTTCGCCTCTGGCGCGAGAGCCGCTCGACGTTCTGGTTCCTGCTCGCCTCGGCGGTCTACCGCGACGGACTCGCCGCGGTGTTCACCTTCGGCTCCGTCATCGCCGCCCGGGTCTTCGGGTTCGGCTTCACCGACCTCGTCATCTTCGGCATCGTGCTCAACCTCGTCGCGGGCGTCTCGACGATCTTCGCCGGGCGCCTCGACGACCGCTTCGGCCCGAAGCCCGTCATCCTCGTCGCGATCGGCGGCATCATCGCCTGCTGCGTCACGGTGTTCCTCGGGGCCGCGGCCGGCGACGGGCTCTTCTGGGTCGTCGGCATCGTGCTGGCGGCGCTGGTCGGACCGGCGCAGGCCGCGTCGCGGTCGTTCCTCGCCCGCCTCACCCCCGGAGGCCGCGAAGGCGAGATCTTCGGCCTCTACGCCACGACCGGACGCGCGGCGAGCTGGCTCGCGGCACTCCTGTGGGGCGTCTTCATCGCGGCGGCGGCGAACCAGACGCTCTACGGCATCCTCGCCATCGCCCTCGTGCTGGCCATCGGCTTCGTACTGCTCGTGTTCGTGAAGGCGCCGCCCCGCGCCCCGCGGGCCTAGCGCCCGGTTCGGAGGCACCTGCCGGTTTCGGATAGCCTCACTGCGGGGGGTCACTCACGCGACCGCAAAACGACCGGAAGACCCCTCACCCGTGACGATCCCCCTCACCGAGCGACATCGGCGCACGCGCCATCGCCGGGCCGTCCGCTACTGGTGCGTCCTCCTGGCCATGTACCTCTCGCTCACGCTGGGGGCCGAGCTTCGTCCGCCCGAGTGGCTGCACTACGGGGCGCTCTTCGTGCACCTCGGCTCGGTCATCGTGGGACTCGGGGCCGCCGTGCTGCTCGAGATCTGCGGGCTGCTGTGGATCCGGGGGCGCTCGACGCTCGGCGACCTGCGCCGCATCGAGCCGACGGTGACGGGACTGGCCTGGCTCGGCATCGCAGGCCTGCTCGCCAGCGGCGCGTTCCTCGAGCCCGACCTCGCCGAGCCGCTGACCGCCCTGAAGATGCTGGCCGTGCTGATCGTCGCGCTGAACGGCGTCGCGATGACCCGGCTGACCGGCGCACTGGGCCGGCTGCCGGCGCACGTCGAGTTCGTGCGGCTGCCGACACGCGTGCAGCTGTGGTGCCTGTGGAGCGCGCTCGTCTCGCAGGCGGGATGGTGGACCGCCGTCATCGTCGGGATGATGAACACGGCGTCGCACTGAGCTCAGGGTCGCGTGGCGCCCCGTCACGGGCTAGGCTCCTGGGATGCCGGTCTCCCGACCCGGTTCAGGTCCCCCCACCTGAGGTATTCGACATGCCCGAGCCTTCCTGCGACGTCGCCTTCGGCGCGAGCGCTCCCTTCGCGACGAGCGAGTGCTGTCTGGCGCGCCTTCGATGACCGCCGGCTCGGCCAGCGCCATCGAGGAGCGACGCGAGCGTCGCCGGCGTCGCCGTCGTCAGTTCCTGCTCTGGACGACCGTGGTGAGCATCGTCGCTCTGGTCGCGGCGATCGGCACGGTGTCGACCCTGATCGTCTCGGCACTGGCCGCCGAGGATGCGCCGACGGCCGAGCAGCCGCCCGCGCCCGAGCCCGAGCCCGAGCTCATCGAGTTCCCCGAGGACGAACCGGCCGCAAGCCCGGGCGGCAAGCCGTGCGTGACCGTGCCCGTGCTGTCGTCGTTCGAGAACGCCGACATGGTGGCGGCGCTGGCCGCGGCCTACAACGACGCGCCGCGCAATGTCGCCGGGTCCTGCGTGACGGTCGTGGCGAGCAAGGACAAGTCGGGGGTCGCCGCCTCGCTCGTGGCCGAGGGCTTCCCGGGCCACAAGGCGGACGCGAAGCCCACGGTGTGGCTCCCCGACGCCTCCACCTGGCTGGATGTCGCGCGCGCAGAGGGCGCCACCGCGCTGCGCGCCGACGGGACGAGCGTCGGCTCCTCGAACGTCGTGCTGGCCATGCCGGCGCCGCTCGCCGAGGCCGTGGGCTGGGATCAGGCGCCGCCGACGTGGGCCGAGGTGTTCGCCGCCGCCGAGGATGCCGACCTGTGGAGCGATCTCGGCTACCCCGACTGGGGCACGTTCAAACTGGGGAAGACCAGCCCCCTCGTCGCGACATCGGGCGAGGCCGCGATGTTCGCCTCGTTCGGAGCCTCGGCCGGCTCGGTCGCCGACGTCACGGCGGAGCAGGTGTCCGACCCGAGCGTGGTGGAGGAGGTCCGCCGGCACGAGCTCGCGACGAGCCACTACATGGCGACGCCCGAGCACTTCCTGTGGCATGCCCGCCAGGCCGAGGACAAGGGCGGGTCGTCGGCGGACTTCCTGTCGGCGGTCATCGTCGACGAGAAGTCGGTATGGGACTACAACCGCGGCATCACGAGCCGTGACGGCGTCACGCGCGTCGAAGCGGAGCCTCCGAAGGAGCAGCTCGTGCCGATCTACCCGACCGACGGGTTCTACGTCGCCGACAACCCGGCGATGCGACTGACCGGCGACTGGATCGACCCGGTCGAAGCCGAGGCCGCCGCCGACTTCATCCGCTTCTCCCGCACCGCCCAGGGCCAGGCCGCCGTGCGGACGTCCGGCTACCGCGACCTGAACGGCGTGCTCGACACCGGGGTCGCCGACACGGCGAATGTGGCCGAGGCGCCCACGGGCGCCCTCGCGCTCCCGAGCGCCGAGGTCGTCACGGCGGTGCACGCGGCGTTCCCCGAGGTGCGCAAGCGTACGAACGTGCTCTTCCTCATCGACGTCTCCGGCTCGATGGACGAGGAGATCGGCGGCGGCCAGACCAAGCTCACCGCGGCGAAGAGCGCCATCGCCCTCGCCCTCGACCACTTCACGGAGGGCGATCAGGTCGGCCTCGCCGCCTTCGCGCAAGACGCCGATGGGGCGATGCTTCCCGGTGTGGTGTCGCCGGTCGCCGACATCGGCGCATCCCGGAAGTCGCTGCTGAGCGCGGTCGACGGCCTGCACTCGATGGGCGATACGCCGCTCTACCTCGCGGTGGACACCTTCGCCCGTCAGCAGGCGGCGGCATGGTCCGCCGACCGCATCAACGCCGTCGTGCTGCTCAGTGACGGGGAGAACGACACGAACACGCCGACGATCGGCTCGGAGGAGATGCTGGCGACCCTCGGCGAGCTGCACCACACCACCCCCACGCTGGTGTTCACGCTCGCGTACGGCGCCGACGCCGACGTGGCGACGCTCCAGTCGATCTCCGGAGCGACGGGTGCGCACTACTACGACGCCACCGACCCCAGCAAGGTGGAGGCCGTCCTCGGCGATCTGGTGACGAGCTTCTGACGCCCGCGTCGACGTGACGCTGGTCTCGCGTCAGCGCGGCCAGGAATCGGCGAGTTTGGTGAGCAGCCGCGCGAGGTCGGCGCGCTCATCGTCGGAGAACGCGGCGAGCGCGGTGTCGATGGCCTCCCGCCGTTCGCCCCGGAATCCTCGCACGAGCGCGGCTCCGGCATCCGTCAGCGCCACCCGGGTGCGCCGGGCATCGTCGGGGTCGGCCTCGCGCCGGACGAGCGAGAGCTGGAACGCCTGCTGCACGAGCCGGGACGCGCGAGGCTGATCGACGCCCACAGCGTCGGCGATCTCGCCCACCGAGAGCGGATGGGATGCCGCGGCCAGCGCCTCGAGCAGGCGCATGCGGGCCGGTCCGCCGATCCGGGCGGCGCCCTGCCACGGCGGTCCGTCGTGACCGCGCCCGTGGTGGGGGCCACCCCGGCCCCACGGACCGTCGCCGTGCCCATGAGGCCCCCCGTGCAGACCCTGCGGTCTGGGGCCGGCGCCGGGGTCCCACGGCGGGCGCGGCATCCGTCGTCCGCGCAGTCGTGCGAGAGCGGCGGCGATCGCGTCGGCCGAGTCATCGGAGCTGTGGGGCATGGGTCCAATTTACATGCGACTTGACATGCTTTGCAGTCGCATGTCACACTACATGTACATGCACTTCGACATGTAATCCCCGGCGGCTCGACCGGCCGCCCCCGAAAGGACTTCCCATGAACACCGACAACGAGAACGACGACATCGAGAACGACGACATCGACACCGGCACCGACACCCCCACGGGGAGCCGACCGCTCGGCTACTGGCTGCGCACCGTCGACAGCCTGCTCACCCGCGAGTTCGCGGCCGCCTTCGAGACGGAGGGCATCAGCCGCCGGGACTGGATGCTGCTGAACGTGCTGACCGGCGACGTGCGGGCCCCCGGCTTCGCCGAGCGCCTCGCCCGCAAGGGCAAGCGACTCCGCCGCCTGGAGGAACTCGGCTGGGCCGAGGAGCAGGGCGACGGCACCTGGACCGTCACGGACGAGGGTCGCGCCGCCAAGGAGCGGCTCGGCGCGGTGGTGGACGGCATCCGGTCCCGCGTGGCCGGCGCGGTCTCCCCCGAGGACTTCGCGACCACCCTCACCTCGCTCGAGGCCATCGCCCGCGAGCTCGGCTGGGACGAGAGCATGCGCTTCCCGCGTGGTCGCGGCTTCGGCCCCGGCCGCCGCGGCGGCTCCTGGCCGTTCCGCCCCGAGATCCGGTTCGGGTTCGGCCCGAACCTGCACCACGGCTTCGAGCCCGGCCGCCCCGGACGGCCCGGCACCGACCCCCGCCACGGCACCTCGCACGGCGCCGCGTGGCACGGCCGCGCGCACGAAGGCCACGACGGCTGCGCCCACGACGGCCACGTCGAGGGCGAGCGCGGGCACGGCCACCACGAGCACCCCGGTCGTCACGGTCAGGGTCACCGTGGTCACGACCGCGGCCATCGCGCCGAGACCGCGTACGAGCGCGGGTTCGCAGCCGGGTTCGACCGCGGCCGGGAGTCCGGCGCGGCCTGATCATCCGACGGCACGGCCACAGGGGCGGGCGGAGCCGAGCCTCGCATCCGGCAGCGGATCGGGCGCGGCACCGGCCCGCCGCTGTCGTCGCCGGTCCGCACGGTGCCGGTGCGCGCGCCGGCCAGCGCCGGACGGCACAATAGTGGGGATGACGAACCCGGCGCTCCTCGCGATCTCCCACGGCACCGCCTCACCGGCGGGTCAGGCCGCCGTCCAGTCGCTCGTCGCGGCAGTCGCGGACCGTCTGCCCGACGTCACCGTCCGGCTCGGGCATGTCGACGTGCAGCAGCCGGATGTCGCGGCCTCCCTCGACGCCCTTCCGCCGGGGCAGCCCGTCGTGATCGTGCCATTGCTGCTCTCCGCCGGCTATCACGTGCGCGTCGACCTCAAGAAGGAGACCGCCGGGCGCGACGACGTCACGATCGCCCCCGCTCTGGGTCCCGACCCGCGGCTGGTCGATGTCCTGGCGGCAAGACTGCAGCCGTTGGCGGTGCAGCCCGGCGATGACGTCGTGCTGGCCGTCGCCGGTTCCAGCGATGATCGTGCGAACGAGGACTGCCGGGCGATCGGCGCGATGCTGGCCCAGCGCCTCGGGCGCGAGGTGACAGTGGGCTTCCTGGCGGCGGCCGATCCGCGGCTGGGCACCGCGGTCTCGAGTGTGAGAGACACCGCACGTGAACGCGTCGTCGTCGCGAATTACCTGCTCGCACCGGGGTACTTCCACGACCTGGCCACGCGCCTCGCCGACGGCTCCCCCGTCGCCCGTCCGCTGCTCGACGACGACGAGCCCGCCCGGTCGCTCGTCGACATCGTGATCGACCGGTACCGGTCCGCGCACTGATTCCTGGACCGCGCCCGACAAACCCGGGCCGGTGCAACTCTGTGTCGGCTCGTTACGCCGGGTGACGTCACTTGACGCTGGGATAGGTGCGGGCGGAGACCCCTTCTACTCTCGCGGCATGGGCTCGATAGAGTCCGCCCCGAGGACGCTCGGGGTCATCCGGAGGCCACCGTGACTATCAGCGACACCGAACCGCGCGCAGCGGCATCCCGCCCGGGCGGCGCGACCGCGCGGCCGCCGCGCCCGTCGTCCAAGCCCAACGGGCAGTGGAAGATCGACGGCACGACCCCGCTCAACGGCAACGAGGAGTGGAAGCAGGTCGACAACGGCCTGAGCGTGCGCGAGCGCATCGAGAACGTGTACTCGAAAGGCGGGTTCGCCTCGATCGATCCCACCGACCTGCACGGGCGGTTCCGCGTATGGGGCCTCTACACGCAGCGCAAGCCCGGCATCGACGGCGGTCGCACCGCCACCCTCGAGCCGCATGAGCTCGAGGACGAGTACTTCATGCTGCGCGTCCGCATCGACGGCGGGCAGCTCACCACCGAGCAGCTCCGTGTGATCGCCGGCATTTCGACGGAGTTCGGACGCGACACCGCCGACCTGACCGACCGCCAGAACATCCAGCTGCACTGGATCCGCGTCGAGGACGTCCCCGAGATCTGGCGCCGTCTCGAGGCGGTCGGGCTCCAGACCACCGAAGCCTGCGGCGACGTCCCGCGCGTGGTGCTCGGCTCGCCGGTCGCGGGCATCGCCGCCGACGAGCTGATCGACCCGACGCCGCAGATCGACGAGATCACCGCGCGCTTCATCGGCGACGACTCGCTCGCGAACCTGCCGCGCAAGTTCAAGTCCGCCGTCACCGGCCACCCCAGCCAGGACGTCGTGCACGAGATCAACGACGTCGCCTTCGTCGCCGTCGAGCACCCCGAGCTCGGTGTCGGCTACGACCTCTGGGTCGGCGGCGGCCTCTCCACGACCCCGCGTCTCGCCGAGCGCCTGGGCGTGTTCGTCTCCGCCGATCGGGTGGCGGATGCCTGGCACGGCGTCGCGCAGATCTTCCGCGACTACGGCTACCGGCGGCTGCGCAACAAGGCGCGGCTGAAGTTCCTGCTCGCCGAATGGGGCACCGAGAAGTTCCGCCAGGTGCTGCAGGACGAGTACCTCGGCTATGAGCTGCCCGACGGCCCCGCGGCGACCAAGCCGCTCGCGCACGGCGACCACGTCGGCGTGCACCGGCAGAAGGACGGCCGCTTCTACGTCGGCGCGACGCCCATCGTCGGCCGCGTCTCCGGCCCGAATCTCGCGAAGCTCGCCGACCTCATCGAGGCACACGGTTCGAGCCGCCTGCGCACCACGCCCCATCAGAAGGTCGTGATCCTCGACATCCCCGAGGACCGTGTCGAGTCGCTGATCACGGGCCTCGACGAGCTCGGGCTCTCCGCCCGCCCCAGCCTCATCCGCCGCGGCACGATCGCGTGCACGGGCATCGAGTTCTGCAAGCTCGCGATCGTCGAGACCAAGGCGTTCGCCACCGACGCGGTGCTCGACCTCGAGAAGCGGCTGGAGCAGTTCGAGCTGCCGCATCCGATCTCCCTCCACGTCAACGGGTGCCCGAACTCCTGTGCGCGCATCCAGACCGCCGACATCGGGCTCAAGGGCCAGCTCGTCACGATCGACGGCGAGCAGGTGCCCGGCTACCAGGTGCACCTCGGCGGCGGGCTCGTGAACGCCGACCGCGAGGAGGCCGGGCTCGGGCGCACCGTGCGCGGTCTCAAGGTCGCCGCCGACGGCATCGCCGACTACACCGAGCGGGTCGTGAAGCGGTTCCTCGCCGAGCGGGATGCCGACGCCGACGAGACCTTCGCCCAGTGGGCCCACCGCGCCGATGAGGAGGCCCTCCAGTGACGGTCGCCCTCGCGCCGCGTGTCGCGCTCAAGCGCACGAACGACGAGCTGAAGGCCCTCGCCGAGCGAGGCGCCGCAGAGCTCCGCAGCCTCGCCGCGGGCGAGGCATCCCCCGCCGACGTCATCGCCTGGGTCGCCCGGAACTTCTCGATGACCGCCGCCGCGGTCGCGTGCTCGATGGCCGACGCCGCGCTGCCGCACCTCGTGGCCGAGCAGCTGCCCGGCGTCGACGTGCTGTTCCTCGACACCGGATACCACTTCGCCGAGACGCGCTTCACCCGCGACGAGGTCGGCCGCGTACTCGACGTGCGGATCGTCGACGTGCTGCCCGAGCAGACCGTCACCGAGCAGGACGCGCAGTTCGGCGCCCGGCTGCACGACCGCGACCCCGCCCTCTGCTGCGAGCGCCGGAAGGTGGCACCGCTCAAGGACGCGCTGTCGGGCTACGAGGTGTGGTTCACCGGCGTCCGTCGCGAGGAGGCGCCCACCCGCGTGAACACGCCGCTGGTGCAGTGGGACGGGCGCAACGGCCTGGTGAAGGTGAACCCCGTCGCCGCGTGGACCTTCGACGACCTGCTCGACTACGCCGGCGCCCACCAGGTGCCGGTCAACCTGCTGGTCTCCAACGGCTACCCCTCGATCGGCTGCGAGCCGTGCACCCAGCCGGTCGCGGCCGGCGCAGACCCCCGGTCCGGCCGCTGGGCCGGCCTCTCGAAGACGGAATGCGGACTCCACGGATGACCGAGACCATCACCGCCCCCACCACGAGGCTCTCAACGCTCGACCTGCTCGAGGCCGAGGCGATCCACGTGATCCGCGAGGTCGTCGCCGAGTTCGAGCGTCCGGTGCTGCTGTTCTCCGGCGGCAAGGACTCCGTCGTGGTGCTGCACCTGGCGGCCAAGGCGTTCGCGCCCGGGCGAGTGCCCTTCCCGGTGCTGCACGTCGACACCGGCCACAACTTCCCCGAGGTGCTCGCCTTCCGCGACGAGACGGTCGCACGGCTCGGCATCCGCCTCGAGGTCGCCCGCGTGCAGGACTACATCGACGACGGCCGCCTGCAGGAGCGGGCGGACGGCACGCGCAACCCGCTCCAGACGCTGCCCCTGCTCGACGCGATCGCCGCGGGACGCCACGACGCCGTGTTCGGCGGTGCCCGCCGCGATGAGGACAAGGCCCGCGCCAAGGAGCGGATCATCTCGCTCCGCGACGAGTTCGGCCAGTGGGATCCGCGCAACCAGCGACCCGAGCTGTGGAGCCTCTACAACGGCCGCCACACCCCCGGGCAGCACGTCCGCGCCTTCCCCATCTCGAACTGGACCGAGTTGGACGTATGGCGCTACATCGAGCGCGAGGCGATCGCCCTCCCGCCGCTCTACTTCGCGCACGAGCGGGAAGTGTATGCCCGAGACGGCATGTGGCGGCCCGTCGGCGAGTTCTCGCCCCCTCGCGCCGAGGAGACCGTCGAGCGACGGACGGTCCGGTACCGCACGGTGGGCGACATGAGCTGCACCGGAGCGGTGGAATCGGATGCCGCGGACCTCGCCGCGATCGTCGCCGAGGTCGCCGTGTCCACCCTCACCGAGCGCGGTGCCACTCGCGCCGACGACCGTCTCTCGGAGGCGGCCATGGAAGACCGCAAGAAGGACGGGTACTTCTGATGAGCGCCACGCTGACGTCCGAGGGGACCCTCTTCCGCTTCGCGACCGCCGGTTCGGTCGACGACGGCAAGTCGACGCTGGTCGGCCGGCTCCTGCACGACTCGAAGGCGATCCTCGCCGATCAGCTCGAGCAGGTCGCGCGCACGTCGGCTGAGCGCGGGTTCGCCCACGGCGGCTTCGACTTCGCCCTGCTGACCGACGGCCTCCGCGCCGAGCGCGAGCAGGGCATCACGATCGACGTCGCGTACCGGTACTTCACCACGGGCGCGCGGTCGTTCATCCTCGCCGACTGCCCGGGCCATGTGCAGTACACGCGCAACATGGTGACCGGCGCGACGACGGCCGATGCCGTGATCGTGCTGGTCGACGGACGCAAGGGCGTGCTCGAGCAGACGCGCCGCCACCTCGCCGTGGTCGCGCTGCTGCGCGTGCCGCACGTGATCGTCGCGGTGAACAAGATCGACCTCGTCGGCTTCTCGCAGGACGCGTTCGAGGGCGTTGCGGCCCAGGCGGTCGCGGTCGCGGACGAGCTCGGCATCGAGGGTCTGCACGTCCTGCCGGTCTCCGCCCTCGAAGGCGACAACATCGTCGAGCGCTCGGTGCGCACGCCCTGGTACGACGGTCCGGCGCTCCTCGAGCTGCTGGAGTCGCTCCCCGCCACCGAGCAGCTCGAGCAGGAGCTCGAGCCGCTGCGGCTGCCCGTCCAGCTCGTCCTCCGCCCACAGGGCGGCCTCGCACCCGAGGTCGCGGCGGATCCGATCGAGGCCGAGCGGCTTCGCGACTACCGCGCCGTGGCCGGACGCATCTCGTCGGGAACGGTGCGCGTCGGGGACCCGGTCGAGCTGTTCCCCTCCGGCATCGCGACGACGGTCACCGGCATCCGGTCGGCCGGCGTCGAGGTGGACGAGGCCGTGGCTCCGCAGTCGGTGTCGCTGGAGTTCGCCGACGACCTCGACACCGCGCGCGGCGCACTCGTCGTGGCGGCGGGCACTCTCCCCCAGGGCCGGCGCGAGATCGAGGCCGAGCTCTTCCAGCTCGACGCCCGGCCGCTCACCCCCGGCGTGCGCGTGCTCGTCAAGCACGGCACCACCACGGTGCAGGCGATCGTCGCGCAGATCGAGTCCCGCTACGACCTCGACGCGCTCACGCACGAGCCCGCCCAGGCCCTGCAGACCAACGACATCGGCCGCGTGCGCCTGCGCCTGGCCGCCGAACTCCCGCTGGAGCCCTACGGCTCGAGCCGGCACGGGGGCTCGTTCCTCGTCATCCATCCGTCCGACGGCGCCACACTCGCCGCCGGCATCGCGCGCGACTGACGCGCGCGACATCCACCAGAACTGCCACCGAAGGAGGCGAACCGTGAACACCATCCGCACTGCGACGACGATCACCACTCTGGGACTTGTGGTCGTGATGATGGCCGGCTGCGCCTCGGCGGCGGGCAGCACTCCCGCCGCCGCCGAGGTGGAGGAGCTGCGCCTGGGCTACTTCGCGAACGTCACCCACGCGCCGGCGCTCGTCGGTCTCGAGGAGGGCCTGTTCGAGGACGCCCTGGGCGGCGTCGACATCACGACCTCCGTCTTCAACGCCGGTCCTGCCGCCATCGAAGCCCTGACGGCCGGGGCGATCGATGCCACCTACATCGGTCCCAACCCCTCGATCAACACCTTCATCCAGTCGGGCGGGGCGTCGGCGCGCATCATCGCCGGAGCGGCCACCGGAGGTGCCGCCCTCGTGGTCGCCGACGGCATCGACAGCCCCGACGATCTGGCGGGCACGACACTCGCCTCGCCGCAGCTCGGCAACACGCAGGACGTCGCACTCCGGGTGTGGCTCGACGAGCAGGGGTACGCGACCGACACCTCGGGCGGCGGCGACGTCTCGATCACGCCGACCGAGAACGCCCAGACGCTCACGCTCTTCCAGCAGGGCGAGGTCGACGGCGCGTGGCTCCCCGAGCCCTGGGTGTCGCGACTCGTGCTCGACGAGGGCGCCCACGTGCTGCAGGACGAGGCCGAGCTCTGGCCCGACGGCGAGTTCCCGACCACGGTGCTCCTGGTGCGTGCGGAGTTCCTCGATGAGCACCCCGACGTCGTCGAGCAGCTGCTCGAAGGACACATCGCCGCCGTGCAGTGGATCGCCGACAACCCGGCCGACGCGCCCGGCGTGATCAACGCCGCGATCGAGGAGGAGACCGGCAAGCCGCTCGCCGACGCCGTCATCGAGCGCGCCCTCGAGCACGTCACCTTCTCGGTCGACCCGCACGCCGACACGTTCGAGACTCTCGTCGCCAACGGACTCCAGGCCGGCACGCAGAAGGAGGGCTCGATCGAGGGCCTGTTCGACCTGCGGGCGCTCAACGGCCTGCTCGAGGCATCCGGTGACGAGCCCGTCTCGGCCGCAGGGCTCGGAGAGGACTCGCCGTGAGCTCGGCCGCGCGCAGGGCCTCCGGTGTCGCGCCGTCGCCTGCCGGCGGCGCGGCGCCGGGGGCCGGCGTGCCCAACCTCCTCGGGCCGAGCTTCGACGGTGTCACACCGGTGCTCGCCCCCGCGCCGGCAGCCCCGCCGGCCGTGCGGATCGACGGCGTCTCGAAGCGGTTCGGCAACGGCCCGCTCGTGCTCGACGACGTCGCCCTCGACATCGCGCCCGGTGAGTTCGTGTGCCTGCTGGGTGCGTCGGGCTGCGGCAAGTCGACGCTCCTCAACCTCATCGCCGGACTCGACCGGCCGACGGCGGGGCGCATCGACACTCCCGCTGCCGGCTCGGCGGTGATGTTCCAGGAGTCGGCGCTCATGCCGTGGCTCACCGCGCGTCGAAACGTCGAGCTCGCCCTGCGCCTGCGGGGCGTGCCCCGCGGAGAGCGCACCGAGAAGGCGATGGCACTCCTGGACACCGTGAACCTCGCGGATGCGGCCGAGAAGCGCCCGCACGAGCTCTCGGGGGGCATGCGGCAGCGCGTCGCGCTCGCCCGGGCGCTCGCCCAGGACCGGCCCGTCCTGCTCATGGACGAGCCCTTCGCCGCGCTCGACGCCATCACGCGCGACCTGCTGCACGAGGAGCTCGAGCGGGTCTGGCGTGCGACCGGCCGCACGATCGTCTTCGTCACGCACAACGTGCGCGAGGCCGCCCGCCTCGGTCAGCGCGTCGTGCTGCTCTCGAGCCGACCCGGGCGGGTGGCCGGCGAATGGCGCATCGCCCAGACCGTCGGCCGCCGCATCGAGTCGCCCGAGGTGGCGGCGCTGTCGGTCGAGATCACCGAGCAGCTGCGCAAGGAGATCCGCCGAAATGCCGCGTGACACCACCCTGGAGCCCGCCCGCACCGAGGCCGAGGCATCCGCTTCCGACGATCTCCGCAGTCTCGCGGCGGGCCTCGACCGCCTGCAGACCGATGCCGAGACCACGTCGTCGCGCTGGCGCCGATTCGCCGAGAGCGTGCTGCCGCCGATCGTCTTCGTGCTGCTGCTGATCGTGGTGTGGCAGCTCTACGTCGTGATCGCCCAGCCGCGGCCCGACATCGTTCCGAGCCCGCTCGACGTCGCCGCCGCCCTCGGTGACGCGTGGGAGTCCGGCCGGCTGCAGGAAGCCGTCGCGACGAGTCTCGAGCGCGGCGTGGTCGGCTTCCTCATCGCGATCGCCGTCGGCACGCCCATCGGGCTGCTGCTCGCCGAGGTGCGCCCCATCCGTCGAGCCGTCGGCCCGATCATCTCCGGCCTGCAGGTGCTGCCCTCCGTCGCGTGGGTGCCCGCCGCGATCATCTGGTTCGGCCTCTCCGACGCGACCGTCTACTTCGTGATCCTGATGGGCGCGATCCCGTCGATCGTGAACGGGCTCATCGCCGGCGTCGAGCAGGTGCCGCCGCAGCTTCGGCGTGTGGGTACCGTGCTCGGCGCCTCGCGCTGGCAGCTCGCCACGGCCGTCATCCTGCCGGCCGCGCTGCCGGGCTATCTCGCCGGGCTCAAGCAGGGCTGGGCGTTCTCGTGGCGCTCGCTCATGGCGGCCGAGATCATCGCCGTCGGCGGAACGATCGGCTTCGGGCTGGGCTCGATGCTGCAGCAGTCGCGTGAGCTCGCCGATCTCGCAGGAGTGCTCGGCACCATCATCGTGATCCTCGTGATCGGCATCCTCATCGAGCTCGTCTTCTTCGGGCCGCTGGAGCGACGGATGCTGAAGCGCCGCGGCCTGCTCGTCACCGGAGGTGCGCGATGATCCCCACGGCCGGCAAGGTGTGGCTCGTGGGCGCCGGGCCCGGAGACCCGGGGCTGCTCACCGTGAAGGGTCTGCGGGCCCTCGAGCGCGCGGACGTCATCGTGGCCGACCGGCTCGGCGCCCGTGCGGTGCTGGACGGCCTCGCGGCCGACGGCGTCACGCTGACCGCCGAAGTCGTCGACGTGGGCAAGCTCCCCGGGCACCACGCCGTGCCGCAGGATGCCATCAACGCCCTGCTCGTACAGCTCGCACGCGACGGCCGGTCGGTGGTGCGACTCAAGGGCGGCGATCCCTACGTCTTCGGCCGGGGCGGCGAGGAGCTCGCCGCCTGCCAGGACGCGGGGGTCGAGGTCGAGGTGGTGCCGGGCATCACCAGCGCCATCTCGGTGCCCGCCATCGCCGGCATCCCGCTGACCCATCGCGGTGTCGCCACCGCCTTCACGGTCGCGACCGGTCATGAGCAGATCCGCGAGCTCGCCGGCGGGCGCGACCACACCGTGGTGCTGCTCATGGGGGTGGGAACGCTCGCGAACTCCGCGCTCACGCTCGCACGCGGACAGCGCGGCGCCGACTGCCCGGTCGCGGTCGTCGAGGACGGCTTCGGCCCCGGTCAGCGCGTCACCGTCGGAACTCTCGCGACCATCGCCCAGCAGGCCGGCGCACGCGGCGTCCGCTCCCCCGCGGTCGTCGTGGTGGGCGACGTCGTGCGCCTCAGCCCCTATGCCCCCGACGAGGTCGCCACCGTCGATCTGTCGACCTTCGACCCCCTCGCCCCGCGGGGCGACTCCTCCCCCGGAAAGGCCTCCCGATGACCTCTTCGACCATCGACCACCTCCGCGTCGCGATCGTCGGCGCCGGCCCCGCCGGCATCTACGCCGGCAACATCCTCGCCCACTCGGTGCGCGACGCCGGCGGCTCGGTCGCGATCGACCTGTTCGAGTCCCTCCCGGCGCCGTACGGCCTGATCCGCTACGGTGTCGCACCCGACCATCCCCGCATCAAGGGCATCGTCAACTCGCTCCACGAGATGCTCGACGCGGGCACCATCCGCTTCCTGGGCAATGTGGAGATCGGCCGCGACATCGCGCTGGACGAGCTGCAGGAGCGCTACGACGCCGTCATCCTCGCCACCGGCGCGATCCGCGACGCGGCGCTCGACATCCCGGGCATCGACCTGCCCGGCTCGTTCGGCGCGGCCGACTTCGTCGCGTGGTTCGACGGACACCCAGACGTTCCCACCGAGTGGGCCCTCGACGGCGCCGAGGTCGCGGTCATCGGCAACGGCAACGTGGCGCTCGACGTCGCCCGGATCCTCGCCAAGCACGCCGAGGACCTCCGCTCCACGGAGATCGCCGACAACGTGCTGGCGGGGCTCGAAGCCTCGGCCGTCACCGACGTGCACGTTTTCGGCCGCCGCGGCCCCGCCGACATCAAGTTCACCCCGATCGAGCTCCGCGAGCTCGGCGAGGTCCCGAACGTCGACATCGTCGTCCACGACGAGGACTTCGCCCACGTGGATGCCTCGACCGCCGCGACGAACCAGCTCAAGGTCATGCTGCGCATCCTCGAGAGCTGGCGCACCCGGGAGCGCAGCGGGGCGAGCCGCCGCCTGCACCTGCACTTCTACCACTCGCCCGTCGAGGTGCTCGGCGCCGACCGCGTGGAGGGCCTGCGCTTCGAGCGCACTGAGCCGACCGGAGATGGCGGCGTCCGGGGCACGGGCGAGTTCCGCGAGCTCCCCGTGCAGCAGGTCTACCGCGCCGTCGGTTATCACGGCACTCCCGTCGTCGACGCGCCGTTCGACGAGGCGCGAGGTGTCATCCCGAACGTCGAGGGTCGCGTGACGGTCCCCACGCCGGGTCTCTACGCGACGGGGTGGATCAAGCGCGGACCCGTCGGCCTCATCGGCCACACCAAGTCCGACGCCATGGAGACGATCGCGCACCTCGTCGCGGATGCGATCGGCGGGCGGCTGACCGCACCGGCCGTCGAGGGCGACGTGCTCGATCTCCTGGAAGAGCGCGACGTCGCCTACACGACGTGGGACGGCTGGCTGGCGCTCGACGCGCATGAGCGGGAGCTGGGCGCGAGCCACCGTCACACCCGCGAGCGGGTCAAGGTGGTGCCCCGTGACGAGCAGGTCGAGGTGTCGCGCACGGGGGCGCTGATCGGGTCTTGACGTATGTGATCGCTCTTCCCTGTGTGGATGTCAAGGACCGGGCCTGTATCGACGAGTGCCCGGTGGACTGCATCTACGAGGGCGACCGGTCGCTCTACATCCACCCCGACGAGTGCGTCGACTGCGGTGCATGCGAGCCGGTCTGCCCCGTCGAGGCGATCTACTACGAGGACGACCTGCCCGACGAGTGGCAGGACTACTACAAGGCCAACGTCGAGTTCTTCGACGACGTGGGGTCGCCCGGCGGCGCTGCCAAGGTCGGCGTGATCCACAAGGACCACCCCGTCATCGCCGCCCTCCCTCCACAGGGAGCAGCACATGACTGATCCGGCATACACCGCGTCCACCCCGTCCGTCGAGGTCGACGTCGTGATCGTCGGCGGAGGGCCGGCCGGGCTCTCCGCGGCGCTCAACCTGGGGCGTGCCCGCGCCTCGGTCGTGCTCGTCGACGCCGGTCGCCCGCGCAACGCCGCCACCCTCCGGTCGCACGGCTTCCTCACGCGCGACGGCATCTCGCCGCTGGAGCTGCGCAAGCTCGCACGCGCGGAACTGACCGCGTACCCCGAGGTGACGGTGCTCGATCGCGCCTCCGTCACCGCCCTCCTCCCGACGGATTCCCCGAGCGGCATGCGATTCATCGCCGCGTTGCACGGCCGCGGACAGCGCACGCCGCCGGCCGTCGCCGCCCGATCCGTGCTCGTCGCGACGGGCCTGAGCGAGACGCTCCCCGCCATACCCAGCCTCCGGGCGTTCTACGGGATGACGATGTTCAGCTGCGCCGCGTGCGATGCCTGGGAGCTGCAGGACCGTCCGCTCGCCCTCATCGGCGAGACGCCCGACCTCGCCTCCCGAGCACGACTCATCGCGCGGTGGACCGACAGGCTGACGGTCTTCACGAACGGCGCCGACGTCATCACCACTGTCGAGGAGGCCGAGCTCGCGGCATCCGGGATCGTGGTCGAACGCCGCCCGATCGACGACCTCGAGGGCGACCGCGGGGTCGTCACCGCCGTCCGCCTCGTCGACGGCGAGCGGATCGAGATCGAGGGCGGCTTCGTGCGGCCGCACTGGCAGCCCGCGCTCGACTTCCTGCAGACGATCGACATCGGCCGGGACGCCGACGGCCATCTGGTCGCCGACCGCTCCGGGCGCACCTCGGTCCCAGGGCTGTATGCCGCGGGGGATGCCGCGTCCCCCGGGCCGCAGCAGCTCATCGTCGCAGCGGGCCAAGGTGCACGCTCCGCCGCGGTGCTGGTGCACGACCTCATCGGGGTGCGGACGGCGCACTGAGCGGCGCCTCACCGGGCCGCGAGCGCTCAGGCGCCCGGCGGCCTCGGGGGCTCGCCGGCACGCAGGCCCGCCGCGAGCAGCTCCCGTACCTGCGCGTCGTCCGCGGCCGGGGCCACGGTGTCGGGCCACCGCTCGATCTGCGCCAGCGCCCAGGTCGCCCAGCCGATGATGTGGTCGAAGTGGCCGATCATGAATGTGTTCGCCAAGCCGAAGAGATGCCGCCGCTCGGGAAAGGTTCCGCCTGTCGCGCTGATGTAGGCGGCGTGCTCGGCGAACAGTGCTCGCTTGGCGGCCGCATCGGCGCGCATCTCCTCGAGGGTGCGGCGCAGGTCGTCGATGGAGCCGTGGTCCGACATCAGCACGCGGACCATCCCCTCGAACTCGAGCGCGGGCGGGGCCGCCGTCGTGGCGAGCCACTGCCCGAGCTCGTCGCGCCCGGCTGGCGTGAGCGAGTACATCGTGCGCGGCCGCTTCCCGGCATGCTCCGAGCGAGTGGCCACGAGCCCGTCCGCCACGAGCCGCTTGAGCGTGTTGTACCGCTGCCGCTCCGCGCGGGGCCAGAGCTGGTCGACGCCGCGGCCCACCTGCTCGGCGAGCTGATACGCCGACCAGTCACGCGAGGCCAGCAGCCCCAGCGTGATGTAGGCCGTGGTGGGGAGCTCTCGATTCGTCACGACTTCCTCCGTCGAGACCGTCCGACGCTTTCCTCATAATTAGTTGGTGCGCGCACCCTGCCGCCACCCTATACTGCAAAATGCAGTAGTCATCATTTGTCGAGATGACCTTGAGTTGGGGACTCGGGTCATCGGAACGCGGTGAGGCTGGGGAAAACATCCTCCCGCTCGATGACTCTGGGGCGGCAATCGGAGCGGTGCCGGCGCATCGCGCTGGTGCCGCCCCGATCGTCCGCGCAGAGCCTCGCCGTGAACGCCCCGTCGAGCGCCGCCGGTGTCAGGCTCCGAGCGCTCCGGCATCCGTGGAGCCCACATCGGTGCGGTGGAAGTTCTGGAACGAACGGGATGCCGTCGGACCCCGCTGGCCCTGATACCGATTGCCGTAGGGGCCCGAGCCGTAAGGCGACTCGCTCGGCGAGGTGAGGCGGAAGAAGCAGAGCTGGCCGATCTTCATGCCGGGCCACAGCTTGATCGGCAGCGTCGCGACGTTGGAGAGCTCCAGCGTGACGTGGCCCGAGAAACCGGGATCGATGAATCCCGCGGTCGAGTGGGTGAGCAGGCCCAGCCGGCCGAGCGATGACTTGCCCTCGAGCCGCGCCGCGACGTCGTCGGGAAGCGAGACGAGCTCGAACGTAGAGCCGAGAGCGAACTCGCCCGGATGCAGGATGAACGGTTCATTCGGTGCGACCTCGATGAGGTGCGTCAGATCGGGCTGATCCTCGGCCGGATCGATGAACGGGTATTTGTGGTTGTCGAAGAGCCGGAAGTACCGGTCGAGCCGCACATCGACGCTCGAGGGCTGGACCATCGACGGTTCCCACGGGTCGAGCCCGATGCGCCGGGCGTCGATCTCGAGTCGGATGTCGCGATCGGAGAGCAGCACGACGCTCAGCCTAGCGGCGGGACAGCGGGCGCAGCGCCGCCCATGTCGCCGGTGCGTGGGACGATCCGCGGGACGACGATCGGCGGGAGGGCGGGATGCGGGGCGAGGCGACCGTGCTGCACGCCGACCTCGACGCCTTCTACGCCTCGGTCGAGCAGCGCGACGCCCCTGCACTTCGCGGGCGCCCCGTCATCGTCGGCGGCGGCGTGGTGCTGGCGGCCAGCTACGAGGCGAAGGCCCGTGGGGTGCGCACCGCGATGGGCGGCCGGCAGGCGCGGGAACTGTGCCCGGATGCCGTGGTCGTTCCGCCGCGGATGGACGCCTATTCCGCTGCCAGTCGCGATGTGTTCGCGATCTTCCGAGATACGACGCCGCTGGTCGAGGGCCTCTCCATCGACGAGGCGTTCCTCGAGGTGGGCGGCCTCCGGCGCATCGCGGGCGCGCCCGAGCAGATCGCGGTGCGATTGCGTGAGCGCGTGCGTGCCGAGGTCGGGCTGGCGATCTCGGTCGGGGTCGCGCGCACCAAGTTCCTGGCCAAGGTCGCCAGCGCCGTCAGCAAACCCGACGGGCTGCTCGTGGTCGAACCGGAAGCGGAGGCGGCGTTCCTGCTCCCCCTGCCGGTCGAGCGGCTGTGGGGCGTGGGCACCGTCACCGCCGAGAAGCTGCATCGGCTCGGCATCACCACCGTCGGGCAGCTGGCCGAGCTCGAAGCCGCCACCGCCGAGAGGCTGCTGGGCAAGGCGACCGGCGCTCACCTGCACGCACTGGCCCGGCTGCGCGACCCGCGCCCGGTCGACACCACGCGGCGGCGCGGATCCATCGGCTCCCAGCGCGCGCTGGGCAGCCGCCCGCGCTCCGCCGAGGAGCTCGACGTCATCCTGACCCAGATCGTCGATCGGCTCGGGCGCCGCCTGCGCGACGGCGACCGGGTGTGCCGCACGGTCGTGCTGCGCCTTCGCTACGGCGACTACACGAAGGCCACCCGATCTCGCACGGTGCGCTTCGCGACGGACCGGACGGCCGTGCTGCTGGCCGTCGCACGCGGACTGCTCGCGGCGGCGGAGATCGAGATCCACGAGCGCGGCATCACGCTGATCGGCGTCTCGCTGTCGCAGCTGGGGCGCGCCGACAGCGTCCCACCAGAGCTGCCGATCGACTGGGAGGACGGGACGCGCCTCGACACGGTGCTCGACGCGGTCCGCGATCGCTTCGGAGCGGCGTCGGTCGCCCGCGCCGCGCAGCTCGGTCGCGACCCGGGCTGGTCGACGCCGCTGCTGCCCGAACACGAGTGACGACGACGATCGGATGCCTCGCCACCCCGGCGATGTCCCCGGCCCTGCCTAGCCTGCTCACATGCCGGAGCGCGTCGAACTGTGGTGGGCCCGCCGCCAGTTCTCCAAAGGCGCGCACGTGCCGTACCCGGTGGGGAGCTATCGGGAGGCCTGGGCGTCGTTCCCTGCCCTCGTGCGCCAGTATCACCCGGAGCTCAACGCCGGGATCGTGCTGAGCCAGGTGCCGCCGGCAGCCGACGTGCTGCTGCTCTGGCAGTGCGAGTCCGGCCACACCTTCGCCGCCACCCCCGACGAGCAGCGCCACCGACCCGGCCGAGAGCGCCGACGCTCCGCGTGGTGCCCCGAGTGCACCGAGCTCGCCCGACCCGCTCGGGCGGTGCCGATGCGGGACGTCGTCACCCTCCCCGACTCGCCCGTCCCCGCCGCGATCGCGAACCCGGTCGCTCCCACCGTTCTGCGGCCCAGGAAGCCGGCGCGTACCCGCCGGCTGTGCGCGAAGACCCCCGACCTGCCCGTCGGAGAGCCGTTCCACTCGGAGTGCGCACCGAAGCCCGCGTCGGCGGTCGAGGCACAGCTGCGAGCCGACCTGTTCGGGCGCCTGTCGGTGACGCCGGGGCTGAACGCCGTACGCATCTCCCGGCCGTTCTTCGACCACGTCGAGGTGTGGCCCGACATCCTGCTCCCCGAGCTGCGGGTCGCCGTCGAGTACGACAGCATCGGCCGGCACGGCCTCGAGCACGTCGGCAAGCGTGCCGACACCGACCGCCGCAAAGACCGCGCGCTGCGCGCCGCGAGGTGGGAGGTCGTCCGCATCCGCACCGGGAAGCTCGAACCGCTCGGCCCCCACGACCTGCAGCTGTCGGCGTGGAGCCGCCAGGGGCTAGACCGCCTCATCGACAGGCTCAGAGACATCCGCGGTCCGCTGCTGGTCGACTCCTACCTCCACTGAGGTCGAGGACAGGCAGCGCCGAGCAGCGTGCTCGGATTCGGAGTACCCCGACAGAATCGGATGCCACGGGCAGAGGCATCCGATTCCGGCACGACTCTCCGAATCCGGGGCTGCGCGCTGCGCGGAGCGGGACCCCCCGAAGCGGATCGGTTCCTACGGCATCCGCACGAATGCCCTCCCGCCCGACCTTCGGCCGCGCGTGAGGGCATTGGAGGGGATGACGGGAATCGAACCCGCGCTATCAGCTTGGGAAGCTGAAGTTCTGCCATTGAACTACATCCCCGGCAGGCCTTTCGGCGTCCGGTAAGGATAACAGAGCGGATGCCGGGGCCGCCGCCGCGGCATCCCTCAGGCCAGCGGCTCGGCCGCCTCGCGAGAGGCACGCGAGGACGACAGCACCGCCCCGATGCTCGCGGCGATCACGAGGCCGATGCCGATGATCTCGAGCCACATCAGGTGCTGGCCGAGGAACACGAACCCGGCGATCGCGGCCGTCGCCGGCGCCAGGCTCATCAGGATCGCGAACACCGCTGCGTGCAGCCGGCGCAGGGCGATGAGCTCGAGCGCGTACGGGATCGTCGAGGACAGGACGGCGACAGCGGCGCCCAGGGCGACGATCTCGATGCGCAGGAGCGCCGCTCCGGCGTCGAGGATGCCCAGCGGCAGCGCGATCAGCGCGCCGACCGCCATCGCGAGGGCCAGTCCGTTCAGCTTCGGGAAGGCGCGGCCGACCCGAGCCGAAGCGAGGATATAGAAGGCCCAGCTCGCAGCCGCGCCGAGGGCGAAGAGCACGCCGAGGGGGTCGAGGCGGTCCCACCCGCCGCCGCCCAGGGCGACGACCCCGACCAGGGCGAGCAGCGCCCAGAGCCACGACGACGCGCGCCTGCTCGCGACGATCGAGAGCGTCAGAGGGCCGAGCACCTCGATGGTGACGGTCACGCCGAGCGGAAGCCGTTCGAGAGCGAGGTAGAAGAGGCCGTTCATGAGCGCCAGTACGGCACCGAACCAGACGACGCCCGTCCAGTCCGAGCGCGAGTGCCCGCGCAGCGTCGGACGCGCGATCGCCAGCAGGATCACGGCCGAGAACACGAGCCGCAGCATCACCATGCCGAGTGGTCCGACCGTCGGGAAGAGCAGGACGGCGAGCGACGCCCCGATCTCCTGGCAGACGAGCCCGACCACGACGAGGAGGATCGCGGGGGTCGTCCCCGCGCGAGACATCACCGGGTCACGCCGGCGGCGGGCAGATCGCGCGCCCGGCGATCTCGGTGTGGTACTGCTCGGCGGTCCACGGCAGGCCCGCCTCGGGAGCCGTCTCGCCCGCAGCTGCCGGAGCCTTGGAGGCGATGGCCGCGAGCTCCCACGCCAGGTCGCCGGCGATGCCGGCTCCGGCCGTCGAGTTGTTGAGCACGACGGCGACCGTGAGCCCGGTGTCGGGGTCGGAGAAGGCGGCGCTGATGTACCCCGGAACCATCCCGAGCTGCCCGATCAGCGAGCCGGCCTGCACGGCGCCTCCGGCGGCCGTGTACCAGGAGGGCCCACCCCGCCTGACGGCCTTCGGATCGTCGAATCTGTCGTCGAGCCCGGGGTGGAGCGCGCCGGCGGCGAGCGCCTGCGCGTAGCGTCCGAGGTCGTCGATGTCGCTCACGACACCGCTGTCGGTGAAGGCGGAGCTGGGCGAGACGCCGGAGACGTCGAGCGGCTCGGCGCAGTTCCGGCTGCCGTCCTTGAGCTTGCGCGAGAAGAGGCCCTCGAGCATCGCGCTCGAGTCGGGCTGCCCCAGGGTCGTCGCCGGCAGATCGAGCGGCGCTGCGACGTACTCCTCGATGAGATCCGCGGCGGACCTTCCCGTGGCGCGCTCCATCGCGAGACCGAGCAGGACGTACCCCGCATCGGAGTCGCGGTACTCCGCGCCCGGCTCCGTGCGGGCCTCACCCAGGCCGTAGCTGGCGAGCTCGCGGGGAGACCAGGTGCGGTCGGGGTTGGAGATCCAGGAACGGAGGAGATGCGGGCCGTACGCGCCGATCCCGGACGTGCCGTCGCACAGCTGCTCGAGCGTGACCTCGGTGAGGTCGGGCACGCTGGCGACGTACTGCGGGACCTTGTCGTCGAGCCGGACGGTGCCCTCCGCGGCCACCGAGTAGAGCACATCGCAGATCATCGCACGCGTGATCTGGCCTGCCCGGAACTGCATGTCGGCGGTCACCTCTGCGGCAGAGCCGGGGTACTGCGTCCCGAGTCCTGCCACCCAGCTGCCGCTCCACGGCGCCCACACCCCGACGATCGCGCCCGACGACCCCGACGCCGCCATGGCGTGGGTCACCGCATCCTGCAGCTGCTGCGCCGACTCGTCGGGAAGCGCCACATCCGCCTGTGCGGGAACGTCCAGTTCGACCTGAGGCGCAGGAGAGCAGGCCGCCAGCGCGAGCACCATCGCCACGGCGGCCGTGGCCGCCACGGCCGCGCGCCGTCTGCTGGGTCGGGCCCGCATGCTCACCCCCCGATGATCGTTCATAGATTCAAACACACGGCGGCATCGTCCGCCGCGCGACTCGTAGTGTGGAACAATGACGCATTTCTTCGACGATGCCACGCGGGGCCACGTACTCGGCCACATGAACGGCGATCACGGGGGCGACAATCTGCTCATCGTCCGGGCCTTCTCCTCCCCGGCCGACGTCGACGGCATCATCGGCGCCGTCATGACGCACTTCGACGGAGACGCCGGCACCTGGCTCGCAGAGCGCGCGGACGGCACCGAGCGGGAAATCCGTGTGCCCTGGCCGGGCGGACCGATCGACTCGCGGCCCGAGGTGCGTCGCGAGATCGTCGCACTCTACGACGAGGCCTGCCGGCGCCTGGGCGTCGAGCCGCGTCCGCACTCCTGAAACCCGACCTAGGTTAGGTCGCCCTAAGTCTCCTACAATGGGCCCATGAGCGACCCGATCCCGTTCTCCGCCGCGCTGCGAGATCGGTCCAGCCGCGCCCATTCCTCGAGCGAGACCGCCGGATTCATGGCCGATCTCATGCAGGGGGAGGGGACGCGCGAGGACTACGTCGCGCTCGTCGTCCAGCACTGGTTCATCTATGAGGCGCTCGAGCGCACCGCGAACCAGATGCGCAACGACCCGGTCGCCTCGGTGTTCCTCAGCGACAAGCTCACCCGCCTGCCCGCCCTCGAGGCCGACCTCGAGTTCCTCGTCGGCCCCGACTGGCGCGAGACCATCACTCCGCTGCCCACGACGCAGCGCTACGTCGATCGCGTCAACGAGGTCGGCGCCACGTGGGCCGGCGGCTTCGTGGCCCACCACTACACGCGGTACCTCGGCGACCTCTCCGGCGGCCAGTTCATCGGACGGCTCATGGCCCGGCGTTTCGGCTTCGACACGAACGGCATCGGCTTCTACCTCTTCGAGGACATCGCCGACCCGAAGGCGTTCAAGGACGTCTACCGCGAGCAGCTCGATGCCGCGCCGTGGGATGCCGCGGAGCAGGAGCGCGTGATCGACGAGGTGCTGCTCGCCTACCGGTTCAACACCGACCTCTTCGACGACCTCGCACACGCCAAGGCGTCTCAGGTCGCCTGACCCCGGGCGCCGGCTCGGACCCCCGCCATGAAGCGCTGCACATCGGGATCGACGCGGATGTCGCTCGGCCGCAGCGGCCGCGAGAGGTAGAGGCCGTCGAGCGAGGTCAGCCGGGAGAGCGCGACGTAGGTCTGGCCCGGCGCGAAAGCGCCCGAGCCGAGGTCGATGACGGCCCGCTCGTAGGTTTTGCCCTGGGACTTGTGGATGGTGACGGCCCAGGCGAGGCGCAGCGGGAACTGCGTGAACTCGGCCACGATCTCACGCGACAGCGACTTCGCCCCCGCGTCGTACGCGTAGCGGAACCTCTCCCACACGGCGGGCTCGACGTCGAACTCGTCGCCCTCGACATCCACGCGCACGGTGCCGCCCGCGATGCGGGTGACCGTGCCGATCGTGCCGTTGACCCAGCGCGGCGGCTCGCCGAAGGACTGCGTGTCGTTGCGGAGGAACATGACCTGGGCGCCGACCTTGAGCTTGAGGTCGAGGTCGGCGGGGTACGAGGCGTCCCCGCGTCCGAAGTCCCCGGTGATCTCGGCCGTCGCGGTCTGCTCGCGGCCGACGAGTTCGGTGAGGTGCCGGCGGTTGATGCTGTTGACGATGTCGTTGCGCGTCGCCAGCGTGATGACGGGATGCTCGCCGTCGGCCGGGTCGGGCGGGGTTCGCGCGCCGGTGTCGTTGAGGATCTGCGCGATGTCGGCCGTGACACGGCCGTACCGTACGGCGTTGAGCATCGCCTTGAACGCAGGATCGGCCTGGCGATGGATGTCGACGAGCTCGCGGATGTGCAGATCGGCGCCGTACGAGCCGATGTCGATGATGCCGTCGCCGGCCGTCTCGCCGACCCACACCTTCGCGTCGAAGAACCAGAACGACCGGTAATGGTCGTTGATGTAGCGCAGCTCGTCGCCCCGCGGCGGCACGGGTGCCAGCTGGTACGGGTCGCCGAACATGACGATCTGCACCCCGCCGAACGGCTCGGCGCGTCGCCCCCGGGCCTGCCGGAGCGAGCGGTCGATCGCGTCCATCAGATCGGCGTTCACCATCGAGATCTCGTCGATGACGAGGGTGTCGATCGCGTTGAGGATCTTCCGCGCGGCATCCGACTGCTCGATCTCGCCCTTGGCGATGAGCCCGATGGGAAGCCGGAACAGCGAGTGGATCGTCTGTCCTTCGACATTGAGCGCCGCAACGCCCGTCGGCGCGCACACCGCGATCTGCTTGCTCGTCTTCCAGGCGAGGTGCTGCAGCAGGGTCGACTTCCCTGTCCCCGCACGACCGGTCACGAACACGTGCTCGCGCGTGTCCTCGATGAGACGGAACAGCGCCTCCTGCTCGGCAGACAGAGGCGGCGTGGTCACCGATTCATGTTAGCCAGCGGATGCCGCAGCCCGGCCGTCCGCCGCAGATCCGTGGAGGGCCCCGTCGTCCACAGTGTGACGCGCCGTGGGGCGATCAGCCGATGTGTTCCTAGACTGTCTCCGTGGACCAAGGGGCGGTGGACACGACTGCTGGTCGCGCGTCGCCGCCACCGGCGGCGTCCGCGAGCCCTCCCGGAGTGACCTCGGGCGTGATCCGGCCGCCGTCGAAGCGGAGCCGCCGCCGGCTGGCCCTAGACCTCGCACTGCTCGGTGTCGTGGGGGTGCTGCTCGTCGCCGCCGTCGCCGCGGCGCTCGGCGCCATCCAGCAGCAGTTCTACAGCCCGACGGCCTTCGTCGAGCGCTACGTCGGAATGCTCGCCGACGGTCGGGCTGCGGAAGCGCTCACCGTTCCGGGCGTCGCGGTGGACTCCGCGGCCCTCGAGGAGGCCGGACTCCCCACGACCGCATCCGAGGCCCTCCTCCGCGAAGCGGCGCTCGCCCCGCTGTCGAAGGCCCGCGTGGTCTCGGCCGAGACCGACGGCGCGGTCACACGGGTCACCGTCGAGTACGAGGCCGGCGGCTATCCCGGCACGACCACGTTCAGCGTCGAGCGCGACGGCTCGATCGGCATCGCGCCGACCTGGCGGTTCGCCACCAGCCCGCTGGCCGTGATGAACCTCGTCGTGCGGGGGTCGATGGTGTTCCAGGTGAACGGCTTCGAGGTCGACAAGCGCCAGGTCTCGATCGACGGAGCGGATGCCGAGCCCCTCGACCCGCTGCCGCTGCTGGTGTTCTCTCCGGGCCTCTACTCCGTGTCGGTCGACACCGCCGTCTCGGCGACCCCGGGCGTCGCCGTCCTCTCGGACAGCCCGTTCCACAGCATTCCCGTCGAGATCCAGGCGGAGGCGACGGGCGAGTTCGTCGCGGTCGTGCAGGAGAAGGTCGAGCAGTTCCTCACCGCCTGCGCGACCCAGGAAGTGCTCCAGCCCACCGGCTGCCCCTTCGGCTACGTCGTGCAGGATCGCATCGAGTCCGTCCCGCGGTGGTCGATGAGCGGCCAGCCGACCGTCATCGTCGAGCCCGACGGCGCCGGCTGGCGCATCGTCTCCTCGGAGGCGGTGGCCCACATCGAGGTCGACATCCGCTCGCTGTTCGACGGCTCGGTGGCCCATGTCAGCGAAGACGTGCCCTTCATCGTCACCGGTTCGATCACCATGAGCCCCGACGGCGCCGCGACGATCGTGGTGACCGGGCCCGACACGCGGTAGTACCTCGGAGCGAGGTCAGCGCGTCGTGCGGGCGTCTCGTTCGGCCAGTTCGGCCAGCTGCGCGTTATAGGCCTCGAGCTCGGCGTCGCCCGTCCGATCGGCGTGGCGGTCGCGGCGCTTCTGGTCGCGCGCATCGCTGCGGCTCCACTGGATGGCGACCGTGATCGCCAGGATCAGCGTGGGGATCTCGCCGATCGACCACGCGACGCCGCCGCCCGCGTACTGATCCTCGAGGGGCGTCGCGCCCCACGTGCGTCCCATCGACCCGAACCACTCGGCGACCATGAGTCCCGACTGCATCATGATCGCGATGCCGAAGAAGGCGTGCATGGCCATGATGCCGATGAGCAGGAGCAGCCGCCCGGCGTACGGGAGGCGGTAGGGCACCGGGTCGATGCCGATGAGCGTCAGCACGAAGAGGTAGCCGGTGAAGAGGAAGTGCGCCACCATCCACTCGTGCCCGAGGTGGTCGTAGAGCGACCAGCGGAAGAGATCGGTGTAGTAGAACACCCACAGCGAGCCGATGAACAGACCGGCCGCGACGAACGGGTTGGTGAGCACGCGCGCCACCGGCGAGTGCACAGCCCAGAGGATCCACTCCCGACCGCCTCGCGTGCCGTCGTCGCGCTTGCGGATCGCGCGCGCGGCGAGGGTGACCGGGGCGCCGGCGACCAGCAGCAGCGGGATCGCCATGGTGAGCAGCATGTGGCCCACCATGTGCATGCTGAAGAGGTAGTCCTGGTAGACGTTGATGACCCCGCCGGTCACCCACACCAGAAGGACGAGGCCCGCGACCCACATGACGGTGCGGTACAGCGGCCAGTCGTCCCCGCGGCGGCGGAGCCGCCACACGCCGGCGAGGTAGAAGAACACGCCGAACCCGGCGGCGACGGCCCAGAGCAGATCGATGTTCCAGGCGGTGAGCCAGCGCTCGGGGGTCAGCTCGACCGGAAGCGGGGCGCCGGTGAGGATCTCCGCCGGGGTTCGGGTGAAAGGCGGCAGCGACGACGGCGGCGGAGGAGTGCGTGCGAGCGCCGCGGCCGCGCCGCTCGCGGCTCCCATCAGCACGAACTCGAAGGCGATGAGGGTCCAGAAGGCGCGGGAGGCGGCATCCCCCGACAGCCGGCCGATCAGGCGCGTGCGGTACCACGCTCCGAAGACGCCGAGTCCGATGAGCGCCACGATCTTCACGCCCAGGATGACGCCGTAGGGCGAGAGGAGCGCTTCCCAGCTCTGGAGACCGATCGCCGCGCGCACGGTTCCCGAGACGGCGACGACGGCGAAGGCCGCCAGCGCGATGCTCGAGTAGCGGGTCACCACGACTGCGACTCGATCGCGCGCCAGCAGCGGGCGCACGAGAACCATCAGCAGGAGACCGCCCAGCCAGACGGCCGCCGCGATGATGTGGAGGATCAGGGCGGTCATCGCCTCGTGGTGGTACGCCTCTTCGCCCGAGTGCCCCTGCGTGCCCATCGGCACGAGAGCGGCGAGGGCGAGGATCGCCACGAACAGCGTCGCCGTCCAGGAGCGCACCGCGAACGTGAGCACGGTGAGGGCCGCGCCGGCGACGGTGGTGATGAGCCAGGTGCGTCCGACCTCGGTCTCGACGAGGAAGCGGCCGAGCTGCGCGCCGAACTCCGGACCGGCGTCGATCGCCGGGTTGAAGGCGTCGATGAACGTGAGGAACCCGGTCGCGGCCGCGGAGACGGTGAAGATCGCGGCGGAGATGGATGCGGCATCCAGCGCGAGATCGAACTCGCGGTCCCCGGACTTGAGGGCGAAGAGAGCGGTGACGAGCGCGCCGGCCATGCCCGCGGCCGACAGGTTGACGAAGAGCTTCGCCGTCGGGAGACCCCACCGCGCCACGGGGCCGGGATCGCCGATCGTGAGCGGTGCGGCGCCCCCGCCGTACGCCAGCGCCCAGACCAGGACGACGAGCGCGGCGACCACGAGGATCATCGGTCCGGCGACCCGGAGCACCCGGGGCCCGCGCACGCGCCCGGAGGCCGCGGGCGGCGCGACGGCGCCGGGCGGAGTGGGCGTGAGGATCACCCCTCCAGCCTAGGCGCGCCTCCGGCGCAGGGCCGACGTGCGCGGGAAGGCGCCGGCGCTCGCACGCCGGTGCACGCAGAAGGGGGATGCCGCGTGCTGCGGCATCCCCCTTCTTGTGTGGTCGTCGACTACTTGACGGCGGCCTTGAGCTTCGAGCCTGCGGTCACCTTGACGCGCTGGCCGGCGGGGATCTTGATCTCTTCGCCGGTCTGCGGGTTGCGGCCGGTGCGAGCCGAGGTCTCGACGCGCTCGAACGAGATCCAGCCGGGGATGGCGACCTTGCTGCCCTTGGCGACCGCCTCGGAGACGGTGGAGAAGAGGGAGTCGAGCACGCCCGACACGGCGGACTGGCTCTGCCCGGTCGCGCTGGCGATGCTCGCGACGAGTTCGGTCTTGGTGATGGACTTGTCGGCCATGTGGATTGTCCTCCAAAGGCGGCGGAATCGCCGTCTTTTCATTGCTCGGACCGGACGGCTTTTCGCCCCCCGGCTGGTCGGATCGACCGCCTCGAATGTACCCGATTCCGGGCGTGCTTCCGCGGATTTCCGGGCTTTTCGGACGTTCTGGACGGCGTGTCGGGGGTTGAAGTGACCCCTGTGACCGGTGTGACCCCGCTTTCGCGGGTGCCGGTGCCTCAGCGCCGGTGTGCCGCGAGGACTCCGAGAGCGGTCCTCGCGAACGCCGGAGCGACGCGCTCACGGCCGTCGAGATATCCCCCGACCAGCGCCGCGTCGCGCAGGAGAACCAGCGAAGCCGCGACATCCGGCGGCGCGTCCAGGCCCGCCCCGATCGCCAGCTGCTCGAGCGTGGACCGGAACCACTCGCGGTGGTCGGCGATGAGCGCTCGCACCGGGCCGTCGTCCGGGTATTCGGCCGCCGCATTGATGAAGGGGCAGCCGCGGGTGTGGTGCTCGCGGATGTCCTGCTCGATGCCCGCAATCACGAGCTCGAGCAGCACGGCCGGGTCGGAGGACGCGGTGCCGGCCCGCGCGAACAGGTCGCGCAGTCGTTCGTCCTCACCGGCGAGGTAGGCGAGAACCAGTCCCTCTTTGCCCTCGAACTGTTTGTACATCGTGGCGCGGGTGACGCCCGCCTCGGCCACGATGCGGTCGACGCCGACGGAGTGGATGCCTTCGCGATAAAAGAGGTCGGTGGCGGTGTCGAGCAGTCGCTGCCGCGCGGGAGAAGGACGAGGTGATCGCAGGCCGTCGCCGGCGGTGATGCTCTGCCCAGCGGCCGCGGCCTGCGTGGGAGTGGGGCTCATGGGTTCTCCTCGGTGTCCATCGTGCCACTTCGGGCTGATTCCAGAGATTCTCGGAATAGTCTTGCGTAGATAGAACGTTCGGTCTACAGTAACGATACATCAACCGGAGACATCAGGCTCCGGATCCCCGGACAGAACCACCGACACCACAAGGAGAACGAAATGACCGCCACGACCAAGACCCCGATCGTCCTCATCCACGGCCTCTGGATGACTCCCAAGAGCTGGGACGCCTGGGCCGAGCGCTTCCGCGCCGCGGGCCACCAGGTGCTCGTCCCCGGCTGGCCCGGCATCGACGACCGCTCCGTCGAAGACATCCGCAGCAACCCGCAGGCACTCAAGGGGATCGGCCTGAAGCAGATCGCCGACAACTACGAGCGCATCATCCGCGAGCTGCCCGAGAAGCCCATCATCATCGGGCACTCCTTCGGTGGAGTCCTCACCCAGATGCTGGCCGACCGCGGCCTCGGCGTCGCGTATGTCGGGGTCGCTCCGGGACAGACGGCCGGTGTCACCGCTCTGCCGCTGTCGACCCTCTGGACCGGCACGCCGATCCTCGCCAACCCCTTCGGGAAGAACGGCGCCAAGCCGCTGTCGAAGCGCCACTTCCACTTCACGTTCGGCAACGACCTGCCCCGCAAGCAGTCCGACGAGCTGTGGGAGGAGTTCGCCGTCAACTCCTACAACCGCGTGTTCTTCGAAGGCGTGCTGTCGGTCCTCAATGAGAAGGGCGGCGTCACCCACGTCGACTACGCCCGTGCCGATCGAGCGCCGCTCCTCATCATCACCGGGGGGATCGACCACGTCGTGCCGCCGGCCATCGGCGAGGCCATCGTGAAGAAGTACCGGGCGTCGGGCAGCCCCGCCGTCGTCGACTACAAGACCTACCCGGGTCGCACCCACCGACTGGTCAGCCAGGACGGCTGGGAGGAGATCGCGGACTACGCGCTCGAGTGGGCCACCAGCCACGCGGTCAGCGAGCAGACGGCGAAGTAGCGCTCCGTCAGTCGTGAAGCCGCCGGAGGGCTGTGACCACGTCGTCGTGCCAGCGCCTCGCGGCCGGGAGCACCGCCGTGAAGATCGCGGCATCGTGCGTCACGCCGAGATAGCGGACGGCGCTCGCGTCGACCCCGGCCCGGCGCAGTGCGGCGGCGTACGCCTCGCCGTCGCCGCGCAGCGGATCGTACTCGGCGGTGAAGATCACGGCCGGGGGCAATCCTTCGTGGGAGGCCGCGAGGAGCGGCGAGGCGTGAGGCTCCCGGGCGGCGGCCTTGTGCGGAAGATACGTGCGCACCACCGAGCGCAGCTCGCGCAGCGCGATCACGCTCGGGATGCCGAGGGCTCGCGTCGCCCTCAGGTCGAGGTGCTTGCCGGTGAGGTCGACCACCGGCACCTCCAGCACCTGCAGCCGCAGCGGGTAGCGCCCTCGGTCGCGATTGGCGAGGGTGAGCGCGGCCGCGATGTTCCCGCCGGCCGACGCACCGGCCACGCCGATGCGATCCGGATCGATGCCGAGCTCACCGGCCTCGGCGAACAGCCACTCGAGCGCGGCGCAGGCCTGCTCCACGGCCACCGGGTACCGGTGCTCAGGAGCGAGGGCGTAGTCCACCGCGGCGATCGCGACACCGGAGGCCGCCGCACGACGGCGGAAGGCGGCATCCGTCGTCGGATAGTCGATGCTCCCGATGCGGAAGGCGCCTCCGAAGAACGCCAGCACCGCCGGGATCGCGGCGCCTGAGCCGGACGCATCGGGGTGATACACCCGCACCCTGACGGCGGGCCGCCCGGGCACCTCGACGCGATGCTCAGTGGTGCGGATGTCGGGGCCCGCAGTGCCGACCGACTTCAGCTCGGAGCGATCCCAGGCGAGGGCGGCCTTGCGGTGGCGGGCCCGTGCCGTCGCGCGCGTTCCGGCGTCGACCGATGCGCGCTCGCCCGCCGGGAGTGGGCCGTCCGCCTTCGGACCCGGGGCGGCTTCGGCTCCGGCCGACCGCGGCGACTCCCGCGAGAAGGGCCACAGCGTGGAGAGGCGCCCGCGCACCTGCCGCACGTTCTTGTCCAAGAGGTAACGCCGGTGCACGCGGAGGCGCTCGGCGAAGAACGGATCCAAGGGCATCCGGTCTCCTTCGTCATCGGGACCTCCGAGTGTACGAGCCGCGGGGCTACTGTTGCCCCATGCCCGTCCTCAGCGTCCTCGCGGGTGTCACTCTCGTGGTCATCGCGCTGAACGACGTGTTCCACACGCTGCTGCGCCCGACCGCCACCGGCCGGCTGTCGGCCTTCGTGTTCCGAGGGGTCTGGGCGGTCACGCGGACACGGCGCCGGACAACCAGCGGCCCGCTGACGATCCTCGCGACGGTGACCGTGTGGCTCGTCCTGATCACGGTGGGCTGGGCGCTCATCTACCTGCCGTGGATGCCGGATGGCTTCTCGTACTCCGGAGTCGACCCGCAGAACTACAGCCCGTTCGCCGAGGCCATCGGCTTCTCACTCGTGGCACTCACGACCCTCGGGCTGGGCGACGTCGTCCCGGCCGCTCCGCTGCTGCGGCTGCTCACGCCCCTCGAGGCGCTCACCGGGTTCGCGCTGCTCTCCGCCGCGGTGGCGTGGTTCATGCAGCTCTACCCTGCGCTGTCTCGCCGCCGCGCCTTCGCGATCGAACTGACCAGTCTTCACGAGGCCGGGCTCACGACGGGCCTGGGTGAACTGAGCGATGAGCGCGCGGCATCCGTGGTCCGCTCCGTCTCACGCTCGCTGGCCGAGGTCACCGCCGACCTGGTCCAGAACACCGAGATCTTCTACTTCACCGAGAAGGACGAGACGCTGTCGGCCCCGCGGGCGCTGCACTTCGCGCTCGAGCTGCGCGATGCCGCACTCGCCTCGCGCAGCGTGGATGTGCGCGCAGAGGGTCGGGTGCTCGCGCGCGGGATCGACGAGCTCTCCCGCGTGCTGCGAACCCAGTATCCGCACCTCGGCGGCGGCGAGTCCGCCGACGACGTGTTCGGCAACGCCGCCCGCGGCCACGGCCACGGCCCGCCCGAGGAGCCGACCGCGGAGTAGTGCCCCGCGGGAACGCGCAAGGGGCGGAGTTCCGAAGAACCCCGCCCCTTGCGGAAGTGCTGTGGTGCTTACCAGCTCGACTTGGTCACGCCGGGCAGCTCGCCACGGTGTGCCATGTCACGGAAGCGGACACGCGAGATGCCGAACTTCGTGAGGACACCGCGGGGGCGGCCGTCGATGACGTCGCGCGAGCGCAGGCGGACCGGCGACGCGTTGCGGGGCAGCTTCTGCAGGCCCACGCGAGCGGCTTCGCGCTGCTCGTCGGTCGACTCCGGCGACACGAGCGCCTTCTTCAGCTCGGCGCGCTTGGCGGCGTAGCGGTCGACGACCACCTGTCGCTGCTGGTTGCGCGCGATCTTGCTCTTCTTAGCCATGGATCAGCGCTCCTCTCGGAATTCGACGTGCTTGCGGATGACCGGGTCGTACTTCTTGAGCACGATGCGGTCGGGGTTGTTGCGGCGGTTCTTGCGCGTCACGTAGGTGTACCCCGTGCCGGCGGTCGAACGCAGCTTGATGATCGGACGGACGTCCTGAGCCTTCTTGGCCATTAGAGCTTCACACCCCTCGCCTGCATGTCACGGACGACGGCCTCGATGCCTCGGGCGTCGATGACCTTGATGCCCTTGGCCGAGACGTTGAGCTTGATGTTGCGGCCCAGCGACGGAACAAAGTAGGTCTTCTTCTGCACGTTCGGGTCGAAGCGGCGCTTCGTCCGGCGGTGCGAGTGCGAGATGTTGTGACCGAAGCCGGGAATCGCTCCGGTCACCTGGCACACTGCTGCCATGGTTTACTCCTCCTGAATACCGTGGAACCGGACGGTCCCACCCAAGATCCCTTGTCTGCACCCCACGACTCAGACGATCGTTTCCGATCGAGGAGGAGTGGGATACGTACTGCGTGCTGGAGTGCGCGCAGACAAAGAGTCAGTCTAGCACGGACGACCAGCACTCCCCGCGCCGTGAGGTCCGTCCGGCTCTCCACAGGTTCCGCAATATGCGGCAGCGGGCATCCAGCGAGTGCCACCATGAGACACCGCGACCTTCAGGGGAGTGTGCCATGGCAAACCCAGACGAATCGGCGATGTGGCCGGGATCTCCCTACGATCTAGCCGACACGCATCTCTGCCCCGCCTGCTTCTCGACGCTCACCAGCACGACATGCGGTCACTGCGGCCTCGTGCTGACCGATCCCCGCGCACTGCGACTGCTCGAACTCGGTCGCACGATGCTCGGGCTCGAGAGCGAGCGCCAGCAGGTCATCGACCAGATCCGGCTGGCCCACGTCGCGGCGCCGCCGCTTCCGGTCGCGACCCCCGAGACGGCGTCGTGGATGCAGCCCTCCGCCGCCGCGCACGCGGCGATTGCGGGCCCGGTCGAGCTCGAGCGCACCCCCGAACAGCCCGCTGAAGACCTGCAAGAGGCGGTTCTCGCGGAGCCGGCACCGCTCCACGCCGCCGAAGCGCCCGTGTCCGCACCCACGCCGATCGCCGCGCCCGTCTCCGTGCCACCGGCCCCCGTGCCACCGATTCCGATGCCGCCGGTCGAGGCGGCTCCCGTGATGCCCGCACCTGCAGACCCGGCTCCCCCCTCGACGGCGCCGACCGGGGCATCCGTCCTGCCCGCTGCCTCGGACCGCAGGCTCACGGTCCCGGTCCTGCTGCTCATCGTCGGCGTCTCGCTCGTCGGAGTGGCCGCCGTCTTCTTCCTCGGCCTGGCCTGGTTCGTGGCCGGCATCCAGGTGCGTGCCCTCATCATCGGCGGCATCACGGCTGCCGCGATGGTCGGCGCCTCGCTGCTGCGGCGCCGCTCGCTGACGGCGACGGCCGAGGCGATCGCCGTGCTCGGGGTGATCCTGCTGGCGCTCGACGCGTATGCCGTGCGCGCCAACGACTTCTTCGGCACGGCCGACGTGGACGTCGCTCTGTACGCCGGCGTCTCCGCGCTGGTGGTCGGCGTGATCTGCCGCCTGTGGTCCCTGGTGTCCCACCTGAGGGGTCCCGACCTCGCCGCGACGCTCGCCCTGCCCACCGGGCTCGGCCTGCTCGTGGCCGGGCTCCTTCCGTTCGACATCGCCGCCGCAGTCGTCGGCGGACTCGTCGGTGCGGCGCTGGGCGGGCTCCTTCATGCACTGCCCGCACCCTGGTCGGCTGCCCGCTCCCGGCAGGAGTCGCTGCCGGAGCGCATGACGCTGGCGGTCATCGGGGTCGCGGCGACCGTGGTGGGAGCGGCCGTGGCGCTGGCGATCGGCCTCGACACGATCCCGGGTCAGCTCGTCGCGGCTCTGGCCGTGATCGCGGTCGGCGTCGCCCACGCGGTGCTGCTGCGACCGCGCGACGGCGTGGAGCCCCTGCCCGCCGCCCCGGTGCTCTCCGGCGTGGCCTCGGCCACCGCTGCCGTCGTCGCCACCTCGCTGGGGTGGCAGCTCTCCCGCCTCAGCGATCTGCCGGTGTACTCCGCGCTCGCGTGGCCGGTCGTCGCCGCCGCGGTGGCGGTGGGACTCGACCGGTGGTCGCGTCCGGGACGCGCCCTCCTCCCCGCGCGCATCGCCTCGGCCGCCGTCGCCGGCGTGAGCGTCCTCGCGCTTGTGTTCGCGTGCCTGCGCAACGGCGTCGAGCGGATCGGCGAGTCGTGGACGATCTGGCGCACCGACGTCCTCCCGACGACCGGCATCGAGAGCGGCAGCGCTCTCTCGGCGATCGCGGCGGTCATCGTGGCGGTGCTCGTGTTCCTGGCTCCGACGCTCCGCCGTCCGGGCCTCCGCGACGCGCGTCCCCTCGTCGCCACGGTGCTCGTGATCGCCGGGGCGCTGGGCACCGGCATCCCGCTCCTCATCGTCTGCGCCGCCATCGCCGTCGCCATCGGCGCCGTCGTCGCCCTCGCCCGCGGGGGCAGCCGCATCGGCTGGGGCGTGGCCGCGGGCCTCGCCGCATCGACCGCGTTCGTCGCGGGCGTCGCCTCGCCGTGGCTGTGGACGGTCGGCGTGCTCATCGCGATCGCCGTCCCGATCGCAGCCCGGCTCGTCGTGCGTCCGGCCGAGGCCGGCGCGATCGTGCTCGCCGTGGCCCCTGTCGCGATCGCCGCGGCGGCCGCGGTGATTGCTCCGGCCGCCATCGCCGCGGTGACGGCAGCCTCCGCCGATGCCGGCGCTGCGCCCGTGCTCCTCCAGTGGGTCGCCCTCGTCGCCCTCGCCTGTGCGGTCGCTCTGCGGCTGGACGCGCCCAGTCGCACCGCCGTCGCCCTCTCCTCGTTGGTGCTGCTGCTGTCGTCCTTCCTCGGCTTCGTGCTCGGCCCGTTCGGGTCCGTCGCCGGCGTCACCGTCTCGGAGGTGCTCGGCGAGCCGCTTCTCGCGATCGTCCGCTGCGCAGCCCTGGTCGTGCTGCTCGTCGTCATCGCGCTGCGACGCACTCGGATCGCTCCCCAGCCCGCCGTGGTGGCAGCCGCGCTGGTTGCGCCATTTCTCGGCTCGGCCGCGGCGGCTGTTCTCGACGCCTTCGATGTCGTGGACGACGTGACGTCGCTCGTGATCGCCGGCACCGCTGCCCTCGTCGTCTGGGCGGGCGCCCTCCTCCCCGCTCGGGCATTCGGCACCGGCGATGCGCCGTCCGGCCTCTTGCCCGCGACGGCCGGAGACCCTCACCCCGCCCCCGCCCTTGAGGAGACCACGCAGACGGTCGAGCGCATCGCCGCACGCCCCACGCCGTACCCCGTCCTCGCCCGCCGCGCACTCGACATCGGCGCCCTCGCCACCGCCGTCGCCGCGGTCAACCTCCCCGTGCCGTCGACCCTGGCCTGGGCGCTGGTCGCCGTGATCTCCGTGGCGCTGGCCGGGGCATCCGTCGGTCGCAGCTGGGCGGGCCCGCTCTCCGCCGGCGGGACCGGACTGCCCGAGGCGCGCTTCGCCGGAGTCCCGCTCCGCGCGGCCCCCCGCCGTCTGCTCGCATGGCCGGCCTTCGCCGCCGCAACGGCCGCACTGTGGGTGGGACTCATCAACGCGGACGGGTACGAGCTCGAGGCGTTCGTCCTCCCACCCGCGGTGGGGCTGCTCCTGTTCGCCGCCGTGCTGGTGTGGCTGCGACGGCGACCGGAGGCATCCGTCGCCATCGGCCTGTCGTTCGCGCTCGGGCTCGTGGCCCCCGCCCTCGACGCGGTCCTCGGCTCGGCCGTGCGCGGCACGGCGGCGGCCCTGGCAGCGGCCGCCCTCACGATCGTCCTGGCATGGAGCCCGCTCCGTCGCTCCCGTGGGCCCGCGGTGGTGGGCGCCGCCACGGCGCTCGTCGCGCTGGGGATCGTCGCGGCGTCGCGGGCGTCTCTGCCGCCCGTCGAACTTGCGTGGCTGCTGCTCCTGGTGGCCACAGCGTTCGCCGGCGCGACCGGGTTCGTGCTCGCTTCCCGGGCGGTGACCACCACGGCCCTTCCGTCGTTCCGCGCGGCAGCGATGTTCGCGGTGGTCGTCCCGCCGCTCGCCCTCGCCGTGGCCGTCGCGGCGGCGCTGGCGTGGGTGGACGATCCCCTCGTTCTCACGGTGGCCCTCGGCGTCCTCGGCGGACTCCACCTCGCATCGGCGGCGCTGGACCGGCTCCCTCTGGGCGCGGCCACCCGCTGGACGGCGTTCGCCGGCGCCGTCGTCGCGGCGTCGGGCGCCCTCGCCTGGGGCGGGGTCCGGGCCGTCGAGGCGGTCAGCCTTCCCCTCGCCGCGGTGCTCCTCGGCGGCGCGGCGCTGGCGATGTGGCACCGGGCGCGGGCCGGGCGGGAGTGGCCGGGAAGCGAGCGGATCCCCTGGCTCGCCGGCCTGGTGCTGGTGGTGGCCCCGAGCGTCGCCGCTGAGCCGAGCGACGCGCGCACGTGGCTCGTGATCGCGGCGGCGCTCCTCGCCGCGCTCGGCTGTGTCGTCGCCCCGATCGCCGGCGCCGAACGGCTGCGGACGCCGTCCGCGCTGGTGCTGACCGCGGGCGCCCTGGCGATGGGGGTCAGGGCGCTCCTGCACCCTTCGGTCGTCTCGAGTGAGTCCGCGGCCCTCGTCGCCGGCGCGGGCGCACTGCTCATCGCGGCGGCGCTGATCTGGGTGAGTGAGACGGAGTCCGCGCCGCCGATCCCGACCTGGCTGGGTGCGGCGGGTGCCGCGCTCGTGGTGCTCACGGTCTGGCTCAGCGCCGACGGCGAGCTGGCGCGCACCGCCCTGACCGCGATCGGTGCCGGGGTCGTCGGTGTCGGCGGCGCGGCGCTGCTCCGTCTGCCCCGGTGGGCGGGCATCGGCGCGGTCCTCGCCCTCGGTGCTCTCGTCGCCGCGGTGCTCGCCGTGGCCGACCGGTTCGCGCTCGTGGTCGCCGGTCCCGACAACGGGATCGAGGCCGACCTGTGGGCGCTCGTCGGACTCGGCATCATGACCGCCATCGGCGTCATGGCGCTGCGCTCCACCACGTCGTCTCTCGTCGCGCGCGCGGTCGGCGTCGTCTTCTCGCTCGGGATCATCCTGTTCACGGTGGCGGAGCTGGCGCTCCTTGGCGACGCCGACGCCGACGCGGACGCCCTGCGCACGGTCCTGACCACCACGGCCCTCACGGTGGTCGCACTCGTCGGCCATCGATGGCGTGCACGGCTCGGGCTCTCGCTCGCTGTCACCGCCGCGGCGCTCGTCGCGATCTTCGGCGCCATCGCCCTGATCCCGTTCGGCGTGCGTCCGGTCGAGCTCGTCACCGTTCCCGCCGCGCTCGGCCTGCTCTGGATCGGGGTCGAGCGGCTGCGCGCCACGCCGTCCTCTCGCACGTGGCCCACGGTCGGTCCAGGGCTCCTGCTGCTGACACTGCCCTCGCTGCTCTACGACCTCGGCCCGAGCGAACTGTGGCGGGTCGTCGGCCTCGGCGTCGTCGCGATCGCCCTCGTGGTGATCGGAGCGGTCTGGCGACTCCAGGCGCCCCTGCTTCTCGGGTCGGCTGTGCTGCTCGTCCACGCGGCCGCGCAACTCTGGCCCTGGATCTCGGCCGCCTACGTCGCGGTTCCGTGGTGGCTGTGGCTGGGCATCGGCGGCGCACTGCTCATCTTCATCGCCGCCCGGTACGAGAAGCGGATGCGGGCGCTGCGCGCGGCGTTCACGGCGGTGTCGTCCCTGCGCTGAGCGGCGGGCTCAGTTCAGCGGACCGGCGCCGCGGCCCCACCGGAACGCCGACACGGTCGGGTCGCCCGGCACCCAGAACCGCCACGGGAACGCGGCCGTGCCTGCAGGTCCGGCCACGCCGACCCGGGGGCCGGTCGCCACGTCCGGGAGGGGAGTCACGGGCAGCGCGAGCCGCGCGACCGCACCGTGCCACTCCGCGCCGGTGATCGCGTCGATGCCGTCATGCACCGGATGCCGCAGCCCCACCGCGTCACCCAGGCGACCCGGGCCGCGCGCGAGGTCGCGGGAACTCCGCGCGGCCGGCCGGCGACGGGCCGCGGCATCCGTCCCCTCCCGCACCTCGCCCCCGCGCAGCAGGATCCCGCCCGCGACGCCGGCCGGGCCGCACACGACGTTCACACACGAGTGGATGCCGTGGCTCAGGTACACGTAGAGATGGCCGGGCTCGCCCCACATCGTGGCGTTGCGCGCCGTCTTGCCCATACGGGCGTGCGAGCCCGGGTCGCCGACCGGTCCGGTTCCCTGGCCGTGGTACGCCTCGACCTCGGTGAGGCGCACCGTCACCGTCTCGCCTCCGACGACCGTGGTCAGGTGTCCGCCGAGCAGCCGCGGCGCGACCTCGGAGGGAAGTCCGAGCAGGTCCTCGCGGCGAGCGGGACGCAGGTCGGGATCAGGCATGCCGGGAGTCTACGCACCGCTGATTCACCCCCGCAGGGCGATCCCCGGCGCCAGGCGGCGACGCTAGCCTTCGGGGATGAAGCGCTGGTTCGTCCTGATCATCCTCGGGGTCTCGCAGTTCGTCATGGTGCTCGACAGCACCGTCATGAACGTGTCGATCACCACGGTGGCCGCCGACCTCGGCACCGACATCGGAGGGATGCAGGCCGCGATCACGCTCTACGCGCTCACCATGGCCGCGTTCATGCTGACCGGAGGCAAGCTCGGCGACAAATGGGGCCGCAGCCGTGCGTTCCGCATCGGCTCGGTGATCTACGGCCTCGGGTCGCTGACGACCGCCCTCGCGCCCGACCTCACCGTCCTGCTGTTCGGATGGTCGCTCGTCGAGGGACTCGGTGCGGTGCTCGTGATCCCCGCCATCGCGGCACTGGCCGCGATCAATTACTCCGGCCGTGACCGCGTCATCGCGTTCTCGGCGCTCGGAGCGATCACCGGCTTCGCCGCGGCAGCAGGACCCCTCATCGGCGGCATCATGACGACCTACTCGTCATGGCGGTTCGTCTTCGTCGGCGAGGCGATCGTGATGGCCCTCGTGCTCGTCTTCTCCGGGCGCATCAAGGACATTCCGGGCGACAAGAAGCTTCGCATCGACCTGCTGAGCGTCATCCTCTCGGCGGCAGGACTCGCGATCCTCGTGTTCGCGATGCTGCAGAGCAAGACGTGGGGGTGGCTGATTCCGCTCAACCCGCCCGAGGTCGGCGGCGTGACGGTGGCACCGTTCGGCATCTCGCCGGTGGCGTACCTGATCCTGATCGCCATCCTGGTGCTGTCGTGGTTCCTGGGGCGTCAGCGTCGCCTCGAGGCCGTGGGCCGCGTGCCGCTCCTCAAGGTGAGCCTCCTTCGCATCCCGGCACTCCGCAGCGGCCTCACGATGTTCCTCGCGCAGTACTTCGCGATCGCGGCGCTCTTCTTCGTCGTCCCGGTGTATCTCCAGACGATCCTCGGCTACAACGCGCTCGAGACCGGCCTGAAGATCCTGCCGCTGTCACTGGGCCTCATCGTCTTCTCGATCATCGGCTCGCGCCTGTCGACCGTGCGCTCAGCGCGGAACATCGCACGCATCGGTCAGTTCACCCTCGGGGTCGGGCTGTTCCTGGTCTTCGCGGCCGTCCAGCCCGACCTCGCCGACTGGCTCTTCGCCACGGGCATGTTCGTGGTCGGGGCCGGCTTCGGTCTGCTTGCCTCGCAGCTCGGCAACGTCAACATGACGGCGGTGTCGAAGGACGACACCTCCGAGGTGGGCGGCCTCCAGGGCACGTTCCAGAACCTCGGGTCGTCGTTCGGCACGGCGATCGTGGGCTCGGTCTTCATCCTGCTCCTGACTTCAGGGTTCAGCGCGACGGTGCAGTCCAGTCAGACGATCCCCGACGACGTGAAGCAGCAGGTCGCCGAGGCGACCGCGAGCGGCGCTCCGATCATCTCCGAGCAGCAGGCGGAGCAGGCGCTCCTGGATTCCGGGGCGACCGCCGACGAGGCTTCCGAGATCGCCCAGCGCTACGCCGACGTCCAGCTCGAGTCGCTCCGCCAGGCGCTGTTCGTGGTGTTCGCGATCACGGTCGTCGCGATCGTGCTCGCGCGCGGTCTTCCCGCGACGATCCCCGTGCCCGCGGCAGCGGGCTCCGGCGACGACCCCGACGCGGACGAGGACGACCCGGATCAGGTCGCCGGCACCTGACACCACGAGATGGACGAGCCGGCGAGCGCGACGACGTCGGCGCCGTCCGCCAGCTCGAGCGCGCGGGTCTCGGTGCGCTCGGGGAGCGGCAGCTGATAGGTGTCGTAGGCGTTGTCCACCGCATCGGGGGCGACCAGCACGGCGGCATACCGGGCACTCGGCGACACGCACACCTGGAGCACCGCATCCGTCGCCGGCACCTCGGTGAGCAGCCGCGTCGCGCCGTCGTCCGCGACGATCGAGATGGAGGTCTCCCCGGTCGGAACCCCGTCGCCGTCGAGCACGGCGGCCGTGCGGATCGTCGAGCCGTCGGGCAGCGGTGTCACGGTGCTCACGCCGCCGAGATCCTCGTCGGCCGCGACGAGCGGCTCTTCCGCCGCGTTCGTCAGGTCGATCGTCGTCATCTCCTCGACGCGCTCGACGACGGCCTCCGAGGAGCCGCGGGCGATGCCCTCGATCGCCATCGCGGTGCCGAGCGCCGTCGCGCCGGCGCCGTCGGATCCGGTGAGCAGCAGCGAGCCGTCGAACGACAGCAGCAGGATGCTGTCGGTGTCGGGCACGAACCGCCAGCCGGCCACACGAGGATCGGCGCCCTCCAGCGTGATCGCCGTGGACTCGTCGTCGGCACCGCGCAGCGACACCGTGAAGAGCATGCTCTCGCGCCCGCTGTCGGCGGAGAGGTCGGCGTCGGAGAAGGTGTACCCCACCACGTCTCCGCGGTCGGCGCTCTGCAGGTTCGACACGAAGCCGTCCCCGGGGAGGGGCAGCTCCCGGAGGTTCTGTCCGTCGAGGTCGGTGACGATGAGACCCGCCTCGTCGTCCTCCGTGCGCACCGACACCACGAGGTGGGTGGCCGTCGCACGGAAGTCCTCGATGTGCGGGTGCGTGAACACCGCAACGGCGTCCTCGCCCGACAGTCCGGTGCGGTAGATGGTGTCCCCGTCGATTCCGCGCTGGAGGAGCTCGACCTGCGCCGCCGGGGTGCGGAACGACTCGCTCAGCGTCGCGGTCGGGCCGCCGCCGAGCGACTCGACCCCGGCGACTTCGACGGTGTACTCGGTGTCGTCCCAGAGCGGCAGTGCGAAGCGCACCCCGATGCTGCGTCCCGACGTGTCGACGGCGAAGGGCGTCGCGGGCGTGACGGTGACCTGCGACGGATCGATCTCGGCGAGCGACTGGGTCGTGGTGATGATGAGACGGGATCCGGATCCCGCGACCGTGGCCGCCGGATCGACCTGCACATCGGTCACCCGTGGTCCCTGGGCGACGGTCGCCGCGGCGCCGGCGAGCCCCACGACGAGGAGGACCCCGACGACGATGGCGAACGCCGAGGCGAAGGCACGCCCGCGGCGCCGTCGGCCGTGGGCGCTGCGCGTGGCCGGCTCAGAACTCATACGGGTCCGCAGGCTCGGGGATCTCCTCGACCGTGGCCGCATCGATCTCGAACTGCCCGTCGGAGGTCGCCCGCACCGTGCCGGTCACGGTGACCCACTGCCCCGTGGCGGGGATCGGCTCTCCGACGACCGGCACACTCGCGGGCTGCGCGTCGATCACGCAGTGCGTCACCACGAGCCGCGTGAGGTCGAAGTCGCCGCCGTCGCCGGGCGTGACGAACCCGGTCAGCTCGATCGGGTCGCCGTCGAAGGCATCGGGGTTGGTGGCCGTCGCGAACACCGTGGCCCATTCGCCCACGCCGAACGATGACGTGTCGCCCGTCGCGGCGAGGGTGACGGCATCCGCTCCCGCGAACAGCGGCGTCGCGCCGACGTCGCGCGACATGGCCAATTCGGCCGACAGCGAGGCGGGCGGCAGCACGAGGGTGAGGACGACGACACCGGATGCCGCGACCCCGCCGACGACGGTTCCCGCGATCGCCGCCGGGTGGTCGTGGTGATGGTCCTCGTCGCCGTGGTCGTGTCCGTGGTCGGACTCCGCCCCGAGCGGGAGGGCGAACGTCGCCACCGCGCCGACGAGCACCACGACGGCCATCGACACGGCGAACCAGGTCGAGTCGGGGTTGATGTACAGGCCGAGACGGCCGGTGGCGGCGAGGCCGAGGGTGACGACGGCGAGGATCGCGGCGAGCCCGACGCCGAGCCACCGCGTGCCGATCCACTCCGCCCTACGCAAGGAGATTCACCACCGTGCCGATCGCGAAGGCTGACAGCAGTACCACCACCACGATCCCGGCGATCGTGCGGGTCGTGAAGGTCGTGCGCATGAGCGCGATCATCTTGACGTCGACGAGGGGTCCGACGAGCAGGAACGCCACGATCGCGCCCGGGGTGAAGGTCGAGGCGAACGACAGCGCGAAGAAGGAGTCGACGTTCGAGCAGATCGCCACGATCATCGCGAGCGCCATCATCGCCACGATCGACAGGGCAGGGTTCGAGCCGATCGCGACGAGCGCCTCGCGGGGGATGAGCACCTGCACGGCTCCGGCGAGCGCCGAGCCGATCACGAGCGCGGGCATGACGGCGCGCAGCTCGATCACGAACTGGGCCAGCGTGCGACGGCCGCGGCCGCCCGGCTCGTGCACGACGAGCTCGCACGTGTCGCGGAAGCGGTCGGTGAGGAGCGCATCCGGCGACGGGTGGCGGCTGTACAGCCAGCCGATGAGGTTCGCGATGAGGTAGCCGCCCACGAGGCGCGCGATGAGGATGCCGTCGCTGAAGCCGAACGCCTGGTGCGTCGTGATGATCACGATCGGGTTCACGATCGGCGCCGCGATGAGGAACGTCATCGTCTCGGGCACGCTGAAGCCGCGCATCAGCAGGCCGCGCGCGAACGGCACGTTGCCGCACTCGCACACGGGCACGACCATGCCGAGCAGGGAGAGCACGGCGCGCCGGGCCCAGGCGCGGCGCGGCATCCATCGCTCGATCACACCGGGGGGCACCCACACCTGCACGACGATCGAGAGGACCACGCCGAGCGCGACGAACGGCAGCGACTCGATGAGCACGCTGATCGCGAGCGTCAGGCCGTCCTGGGCGCGGGTGGGGAGGGATGCCGGGAACAGCGTCGGGGCGACCGCATCGACGATGAACAGCGCCAGGACGACCGCCGCACCGATCGAGAGTGCGACGAGGGTCCGGGCCGGACGCGTCGGCGCCGCGGCGGGGCGGAGATCAGTCCGCGTCACGCTCGTCCCGGGCCTTCGCGCAGGAGGCGCAGAGCCCGAAGATGTCGACGATGTGCTCGGCCTCGCGGAAGCCGTGGCTCTCGGCCGTGCGCTTCGCCCACTGCTCGACGTCCGTCGCCTCGATCTCGACGGTCAGTCCGCAGGAGCGGCAGATCAGATGGTGGTGGTGGCCGGTGCTCGTGCAGGCCCGATAGAGCGCTTCGCCGTCGGGGCTCTGCAGCGAATCGGCGTCGCCCTGCGCCGACAGTCCGGCGAGCGTGCGGTATACGGTGGCCAGCCCGATGCCGGTGTTCTCGTCGCGCAGGGTGGCGTGCAGCGACTGTGCGCTCACGAAGCCCCGGGCGTCGACGAGCGCCTCGCGCACGCGCTCGCGCTGCCACGTGTTGCGCTGGACCATGCCCGGGAGTCTACCGGCGGGGTCTGTGCGTCGGCCGGGCGCCGGCGTCATGCGTGCACCGGCGCGCGCGTCACCAGACCCCGGCGCGAGCCGACGACGCGGCACACGAGGTAGATGACGAACGAGATCGTCGTGATGTACGGGCTCACCGGCAGTGTGCCCATGATCGCGAGCAGGATGCCGCCCACGGCCGAGACGAACCCGAAGATCGCGGAGAGCACCGGCACGGCCAGAGGTCCGGTGGCGATGCGCATCGCCGCGGCGGCCGGCGTCACCAGCAGTGCCATCACCAGGAGCGCGCCGATGATGTGCACCGCCACGGCCACGATGAGCCCGAGCAGCAGCATGAACCCGAGCGACACCGCGGTGGTGGGCACCCCGCGAGCGGCCGCGGACTGCGGGTCGAGCGAGTCGAAGCGCAGCGGGCGCCAGATCGCGAGGAGTCCGAGCAGCACGATCGCGCTGATCACGGCGAGCCATCCGAGCTGCCCCGTCTGCACCGAGACGATCTGCCCGGTGAGCAGGCTGAACCGGTTGGCGCTGCGGCCGTCGTAGAGCGACAGGAACAGGATGCCGAGGCCCAGCCCGAACGGCATCAGCACGCCGATGATCGAGTTGCGGTCGCGCGCGCGGGCGCCGAGCCAGCCGATGAGCGCGGCCGCGATGAGCGACCCCACGATGGAGCCCGTGACGACGTCGACCCCGATCAGCAGCGCGGCGGCGGCACCGGCGAACGAGAGCTCGCTGATCCCGTGCACCGCGAAGGCCATGTCTCGCTGCATCACGAGCACGCCGATCAGGCCGCCGACGAGCCCGAGCACCGCGCCCGCCCAGACCGAGTTGGAGACGAGCGCCAGGATGTCGCCGTACACCGGGAGGCCGCCGAACATGGCGTCCTGCACGTCGTCCCAGTTCATCCGTGCACCTCGTCGTGGTGATGATGGTGGGATTCCTCGGCATCGGGCGCCCCGACCACGACCAGCCGATCCCCGGCGCGGAGCACGAACACCGGTGCGCCGTAGAGGTCGCTGAGCACGCGCGAGTTGAGCACCTCGTCGGGCGTGCCGAGCGTGAACCGGCCGTTCGCGAGGTAGAGGATGCGGTCGACCTTGCTGAGGACCGGGTTGATGTCGTGGGTGACGAGCAGCACGGCGGCGTCGTTGTCGCGGCGATGACGGTCGATCAGTCCGATGACGGCCTGCTGATTGGCGAGGTCGAGGCTGGTCAGCGGCTCGTCGCACAGGAGCAGCCCGGGATCGTCGGCGAGCGCCTGGCCCGCGCGGAGCCGCTGCTGCTCACCGCCCGACAGCTGGCCGACGGGCCGGTCGGCGAAGTCCTCGGCGCCGACCGCTGCGATGAGCGCGTCGACCCGCTGGGCGTCTCCCCGTCGAGGGATCGGCAGGCCGAAGCGGTGGCCCGAGACGCCGAGGGTCACGAGGTCGCGCCCCCGCAGCGCCGTGTCCGGGGGCAGCGGCCGCGATTGCGGGAGATAGCCGATGCGGCGGTTGCCGCGACCGCGCACGGGCTCGCCCAGCACGCTGATGGTGCCGCCGCTCAGCGACTCCAGACCGAGGATCGCCCGCAGCAGCGTCGTCTTGCCGGAGCCGCTCGGCCCGAGGACGGCGATGAGCTCGCCCGGCTCGACGGTGAGGTCGAGCCCGCTCCACAGTTCCCGATCGCCGCGCCGGAGCGAGGCATCCCGGATCTGCAGCGCGGGGGGAGCGGCGCTCACGCGCTGAGCGCGCCGCTCAGCGCCTCGATGTTCGCCTGCATCCACGAGATGTAAGTCTGGCCCTCGGGGAGCGTTTCTGAAAACGCGATGCTCGGGATGCCGCGACCATCGGCCTCGCCGACGATCTGCGCGGTCTCGACGCCGGCCGTCTGGGTGTTGGTGATCACGACGCGCACGTCGCCGTCCTCGAGCAGCGCGAGCGACTCCAGCAGGGTCGCGGGCGGGACGTCCTGGCCCTCCTCGACGGCTTCGCTGAAGGCATCCGGCGTCACGTTCTCGAGCTCCGCTGCGGCGATCAGGTAGAACGGCACCGGCTCGGTCAGGAAGACCTGCGCCCCGGCGTGCGCCGCCGCGATGTCGGCGAGCGATCCCTCAAGGCCCTCGATCTCGGCCGCGAACGCCTCGGCGTTGGCCGTGAAGGCGGCGGCGTCGTCGGGGCTCAGTTCGCCGAGCTCGGCGGCGACGGCCTCGGCGACGTGGACGACGGTGTGCGGGTCGTACCAGACGTGCTCGTTGAAGCCCTCGACGTGCCCGTGGTCGCCGTGCTCGTCGTGCTCGGCGTCAGCTTCGCCCTCGGCCTCGGCGTCGTGGCCCGCGTTCTCGGGCCACTCGTGCGAGAACTCGACCGCCGTCACCACAGGCGCCTCGCTGCCGTTCGCCTCGATGAGGGCGTCGACGAACCCGTCGTAGCCTCCGCCGTTCTCGACGATGAGGTCGGCCTCGGCGACGGTGAGCTGGTCGCGCGCGCTCGCCTCGAACGAGTGCGGATCCTGGGTGTCGTTGGTGATGATCGCCGTGACGTCGACGAGGTCTCCGCCGATCTCCTCGACGATCTGACCGTAGACGTTGGTCGACGCGACGACGCTGATCCGGCTGTCGTCCTCGCCGGCCGCCGGCGTTCCCGCACAGCCTGCCAGTGCGAGAGCGGATGCCGCGGCCAGGCCGAGCAGGGTCGAGGTGCGTCGTGCGGAGGTCATGCCTCCACCCTAACGCTATTGATAATCGTTCTCAAACCGGCGGTCGCGCGGCGTCGACCGTGTCAGTCGAGCAGCAGGGCGGGCTCCTCGAGGATCGAGGCGACGTCCGCGATGAAGCGCGACATCCCGTCGCCGTCGATCACGCGGTGATCGAACGAGCCGGCGACGGTCGTGACCCAGCGGGGGCGCACCTCGCCGTCGACGACCCACGGCTTCTGGCGGATGGTGCCGAGCGCGACGATGCCGGACTCGCCGGGGTTGATGATCGGGGTGCCGGCATCCATCCCGAACACGCCGATGTTGGTGATGGTGATCGTGCCGCCGTGCTGGTCGGCGGGCGTCGACTTGCCTTCGCGGGCCGTCAGCGTGAGCTTCTCGAGCGATCGCGCGAGGTCGCGCAGCGACAGGTCCTGCGCGTCCTTGATGTTGGGCACGAGCAGACCGCGGGGCGTCGCCGCGGCGATGCCGAGGTTGACGTAGCGGCGCACGCGGATCTCGGCTCCGCCCTCGGCCTCGACCCACGCCGCATTGACCATCGGCGTGCGTCGCACGGCCCAGATCACGGCGCGCGCCATGATCAGCAGCGGCGAGACCTTGATGTCGGCGAAGTCCGGCGACGCCTTCAGGCGCTTGACGAGCTCCATCGTCCGCGTGGCATCGACGTCGGTCCACACCGACACGTGCGGCGCGGTGTACGCGGACTGCACCATGCCGCTGGCGACGGCCTTGCGCACGCCCTTGACCGCGATGGTCTCCTCGCGGGCCTCGTCTGCCGGGGGCACGGGCCGAGGGGAGGGGACGGATGCCACGGCCACCGCCGCGACCGGGATCGTCTCCTCGCGCACATCGCCCCAGTCGGGCGTCTCGATGTTGCGGAACACGCTGGCCTGCGACGCCTGGCGCACGACGTCCTCACGGGTGACCTCTCCGGCGGGCCCGCTCGGCGCGATGTCGGCGAGATCGACGCCGAGGTCGCGCGCGAGCTTGCGGATCGGGGGCTTGGCGATGACGCCGACGGATGCCTCGACCCGCTCCTGAGCAGTGGCGGCGGGCTTGCGGCGGCGCGACTGCACCGGACCGCCGGTGCCGTAGCCCACCAGCACCGCACCGTCGCCCTCGGCCGCCGCAGGCTCGGCCGGCGCGCCGTGCTCGGTCTGACCGACGGTGGCCGGGCCCGCGGCATCCGCTCCGGAGGCGATCGTGATGATCGCGGCACCGACGTTCACGGTCTCGCCCTCGGCCACGAGCAGATCGCCGACCGTCCCCGCGAAGGGCGACGGCAGCTCGACCAGCGACTTCGCGGTCTCGATCTCGACCAGCACGTCGTTGACCGCCACGGCATCGCCGGGCGCGACGTGCCACGACACGATCTCGGCCTCGGTGAGACCCTCGCCGACATCGGGAAGGACAAAGGTCTGGGTGCTCATCCGAACTCCTTGGGGGTGGGACTCAGTACGCGAGGGCACGGTCGACGGCCTCGAGGATGCGGTCGGCGTCGGGCAGGAAGGCGCCTTCGAGCTTGGCCGGCGGGAACGGGGCGTCGAACCCCGAGACGCGCAGCACCGGGGCCTCGAGCGCGTAGAAGGCCTTCTCCATCACGGTCGCCGCGACCTCGGAGCCGAGGCTGGTGAAGCCCGGCGCCTCCTGCGCGTAGACCATGCGCCCCGTGCGTCGCACCGAGTCGAGGATCGGGCCGTAGTCGATCGGCGACAGGGACCGGACGTCGATGACCTCGCAGCTCGTGCCCTCGGACTCGGCCAGCGCGGCGGCCTGCAGCAGCGTCGTCACCATGGCGCCGTGGCCGACGAGCGTGACGTCGGTGCCGCGGCGCACGATGCGGCTCGCGTGCAGGGGCAGGGCGCGCGCCGACGTGTCGACCTCGCCCTTCTGCCAGTACTTGCTCTTGGGCTCGAGGAAGATCACCGGGTCGGGCGACGCGATCGCATCCTGGATCATCCAGTACGCGTCGTTCGGCGTCGACGGGCTCACCACGCGGAGGCCCGGCGTATGCGTGAAGTACGCCTCGGGGCTCTCCTGGTGGTGCTCGACCGCGCCGATGTGCCCGCCGTAGGGGATGCGGATCACAACGGGCATCTGCAGGACGCCCTCGTGGCGGTTCGTGATCTTGGCGAGCTGCGACGTGATCTGGTCGAACGCCGGGAAGACGAACCCGTCGAACTGGATCTCGCACACCGGGAGGAATCCGGCCATGGCCAGGCCGATCGCGGTGCCGACGATCCCCGATTCGGCGAGCGGCGTGTCGAGCACGCGGCGATCGCCGAACTCGGCCTGCAGCCCCTCGGTCACGCGGAACACGCCGCCGAGCTTGCCGATGTCCTCGCCCATCAGCAGCACGCGGTCGCTTCCCGCGAGCGCTGCGCGCAGGCCGGCGTTCAGCGCACGGCTGATCGGCATCGTGGTGACGGTGCCGGCCTCCGGCGCCGTGGGCTCGGTCAGCGAGCTCGTCGAAGCGGTCATGCGCCGCCTTCCTCGAAGGATGCCTCGTAGTCGGCGAGCCACCGGCGCTGCTCGTCGATGAGCGGATGGGGCTCGGAGTACGCGTGCGCGAACATGAGCTCGCGGTCGATCCCGCCGAGCTCGTTGGTGCGGGTGCGCACGTCGTCGGCGACCGCCCGGGACTCGGCCTCGACGTCGTCGAAGAACGCCTGCGAGGCGCCGCGGGACTCCAGGTGGCTGCGCATGCGGGCGATGGGGTCGCGGCGCCGCCACGACTCCTCCTCGTCGGAGGTGCGGTACTTCGTGGGGTCGTCGCTCGTGGTGTGGGCGCCCATGCGGTACGTCATCGCCTCGATCGCGCGCGGTCCGAGCCCCGAGCGGGCTTCGTCGAGCGCGACGCGGCTCACGGCCCAGCTCGCGATGACGTCGTTGCCGTCGACGGGGATGCTCGGCATTCCGTAGCCCGCGCCGCGCTTGAACAGCGGCGCGCGGGACTGGGTCGCGACCGGGACCGAGATGGCCCACTGGTTGTTCTGAAGGAAGAAGACCTCGGGGGTGAGGTAGCTCGCCGCGAAGACCATGGCCTCGTGCACGTCGCCCTGGCTCGATGCTCCGTCGCCGTAGTAGACGATGACCGCCTCGTCGCGCTCGGGGTCGCCGGTGCCGCAGCGCCCGTCGAACACCATGCCCATGCCGTACCCGGTCGCGTGCAGCGTCTGCGCGCCGAGCACCAGGGTGTAGATGTGCGTGTTGCCGTTCTTCGGGTCGGTCGGATCCCAGCCGCCGTGGGTGAGGCCGCGCATGAGGCGGATGATGTCGAGCGGATCCACTCCCCGGATGCGCGTCACCACGTGCTCGCGGTAGGACGGGAAGAGATGGTCCTGGGGCCGTGCGGCCCGGGCGGATCCCACCTGGGCGGCCTCCTGGCCGAAGCTCGGCGGCCACAGCGCGAGCTGTCCCTGCCGCTGCAGGTTGGTGGCCTGCACGTCGAACGCGCGGATCACCGCCATGTCGCGATAGAAGCCCTCCAGATCCGCGTCGGCGAGTCCGGCGACGAGGTCGAGATAGGGCTCCGCAGCGGGCGAGGGCGCGAACGAGCCGTCGGCGGCGAGGAACCGGACGATCGCCGGGTCGTCGGGGAGCGTGGCGCTGTTCGTCGGGTCGATGGCGGCGGTCATGATCCCACGCTCACTCGCAGGCCGGCGTGGCCCTCGGGGAGGTCCTTCACCACCGCCTCCGCGATCCGCACGACCTTCTCGACCGCCGCTTCCTCACCCACGGAGATCCGGATGCCGTCCCCGGCGAACGGCCGCACGATCAGGCCGGCGTCGTCGAAGGCCTGCGCGACGGAGAGCGTCTCGGCCCCGGCCGGGAGCCAGACGAAGTTGCCCTGGGCGGCCGGGACGCGCCAGCCGGTCTCGCGCAGGGCCGCCACGAGCCGGTCGCGCCGCTCGGCGATCTCGCGCACCCGGGCGAGCAGGTCTTCCTCGGCGTCGAGGCTCGCGAGCGCCGCGACCTCGGCCTGCGCGGTCACCGAGAGGGGGATGCTGGTGCTCCGCGCCGCATCGAGGATGCGGGGGTGCCCGATCGCGTAGCCCACACGCAGCCCGGCCAGGCCGAAGGCCTTGGAGAAGGTGCGGAGCACGACGACGTTGGGGTGCGCGCCGGCCGCCAGCACCCGCGTGCCGTCCACGGCGGCGGGATCGGTGACGAACTCGGCGTACGCCTCGTCGAGCACGACGAGCACGTCGGACGGGACCTGCACCACGAACGCGTCGAACTCGGCCTGAGTGACGATCGGCCCGGTGGGATTGTTCGGGCTGCACACGATGATCGCGCGGGTGCGATCGGTGATGGCCGCCGCCATCGCCGGCAGGTCATGCCGGGCGTCTTCGGTGAGCGGGACGTGGACGGCGGTGGCGCCGGCGACAACGGCCAACCACGGGTAGGCCTCGAACGAGCGCCACGCGTAGATGACCTCATCGCCCGGGCTCGCGGTCGCCTGGACGAGCTGGGCGAGAATCGACACGCTCCCCGCGCCGACGTGGATCGAGTCGGTGCCGACGCCGAACCGGGCGGCCAGGCGCTCGCGCAGCCGGGCGGCGGAGGCATCCGGATACCGGTTCACCGCCGTCGCGGCGTGGAGAGCCTCGACGACACCGGGCAGCGGATCGAAGGGGTTCTCGTTGCTCGACAGCTTGAACGCGTCGGCGCCGGCCTGCCGACCCTGCTTGTACGGCGGCAGCGCGGCGATCTCGGGGCGGACGCGGATGGGGATGTCGGAGGCGTCGGTCACCCTGCCGAGTCTACGAGCGGACCGGATGCCGCAGGGAGCATAAGAGGACGTCCGAACACATGTCAAGGCGTCCTCGCAACGCTGCGAACCTCATGCCAGACTGGGCGATCATGCGCTTCGTCATCCGTGTCGTCATCAACGCGTTCGCCATCTGGGTCGTCACCCTGATCACGGCACTCCAGGTCACGATCATCCCGTTCCCGCCCGGTGAGACGCTCCAGCTCGTGCTCACGCTGCTGGCCGTCGCGGTGATCTTCGCCCTGGTGAACACGTTCATCGGCACGGTCATCAAGGTGCTCGCCTTTCCGCTGTACATCCTGACGCTCGGGCTCATCGGCCTGCTCATCAACGCCTTCCTGCTGTGGCTCACCGCGTGGATCACGAGCTTCTGGGACTGGGGACTGCGGGTCGAGGACTTCTGGCTCGGCATCGTCGCGGCGATCATCATCTCGCTCATCAACTGGGTGTTCGGCATCATCCTTCGACCTCGCGCCAAGGACTGACTCCGGTCTCACGGCCCACGGGTCGCGGCGAACTCCCTCACCTCGACGGACTCGGCGCGGCCGAGTTCTTCGAAGACCGACCGCACCGCCTCGATGCGCGGGTCGCTCGACGCGTCGATCATGGCGGACGTCTCGGCGTACGCCTGCATCCGGTGCCCCGGCACACGGGCGTCGTGGAGCCCGGCCGCCGGGTCGGCCTCGCGCTCGACCACGAAGCTGCCCGCCGAGCCGACGGGTGCGATGTGCCCTCCGCCCGCGAGCGCCGCCACGGGGTCGTCCGTGTGCCGCACCCCCACGCTCAGGGTCGTGGCACCGACGTCGGCCTCGACCGGCGATCCGAACGTCACCAGCGTGCGCGTGTCGTAGCCGCCTTCCAGCGCCAGGTGGGCCGTGATCATGGCACCCTGCGAATGCCCGAACGCGTGGACCACGTCGCCGGGCCGGGCCCCCGCCGCGGCGAGCGCCGACTCGGTCGCCTCGTACGATGCCGATGCCGATCCGGCGTAGAGCTGCGCGTTCGAGAGGTTGTCCCAGGGGTCATCGCCGCCGACCGCCATCGACTGCATGCCCGCGACGTAGACGGCGTACTGGCTCGACCCGTCGCGCATCGTGTAGCGCTCGACCCGCACGCGCGAGTCGCCGGCGCCCGGCATCCGTGACGCGACGGCGGCCAGGGAGGTCGGCGCCGCCGTGGGCGTCCGCACGGGCGGCACCGAGGTGAGGGCCACCGGCGCACCGCGGTTCGTGAGCCTGGCGTCGGCGGCGATCCGGCCCTGGCCGGTCACGCCCGCGCCCACACCGAGACCGAGTGCGAGCAGGCCGAAGCCCGCGCCGCCGTACACCGCACCCTCGGGACCGACGTGCTCGCCGAACGCGTAGCCGAGCTCGGTGGCCTGACGCACGATATCGCCCGGCCAGAGCACGGTGCGCTCGAACTCCGCCCCGATGGACGATGCGAACGCCTCTGGGTGCAGGGCGAGGAGCTCGTTCCTTCGCCGGTCGACCTGAGCGACCACCGCACGGTCGCCCGACAGCACCCCCGCCCGGTGCTCGGCGTTGAGCTCGACGAGCTCGTAGACGACCGCCGCCTCCCGGAGGGCATCCGCGATCCGGGTCGCACCGCCGAGCGCGCCGTTGAGCCGGGTGGCGAGGACCGACGTCGCACTCGCGGCGTCCCACGCCCGCGCGCGCTCCTCCAGCAGCATGAGCTGCAGGGATCCCACCCGACGCGACAGCGCCTCGAGCTCCGCCCCGGCCTCGAGGAAGCGAGCCGCCGTCATCCGCAGCGTCTCGGTGTCGACCGCCACGGCGCCGCCGCCCCTCACGTCCAGCTCGCCGCCCATCAGCAGCCCGCCTCGAACTGCCGCCAGGCGGCATCCCGTGCCTGAGCGGCGGCCACCCTCGCCGTCTCGGCCAGACACCCCAGGCTCGAGATCTCGCGCGCCCATTCGTCGGCCAGCGAATGGAAGGCCTGGGCGGCCTTCGCCTGCCAATCGGTCGCGGCGGCGAGACCACGCGCCTGCTGGGTGGCGTCGCCGATCCGCCGGCTCACCACCGCGAGCTCGCGCGCCACGATGTCGAGCTGCGACGCCGTCGCGCCTGAGGTGTCGTACATCATCGGGCCATGCTCGCCCACCGAGCGCGGGGGTTGCGTCCGTCTCCCGCTCCTGTGCAGGGCCTCGTGGCGGGGCATCCTGTGCAGGAGACCCGCCTCCGGGGCCTGCACGCAGAGACGCCGCCCGCGGGACTCGGGGCGGCGTCTCTGTCAGGCGCGGGTCAGAGGTACTCGATCAGCCCCTTGACCCCGACGATCACCGTCGCCGTGTCGGTCGCGGTGTTGCCCGCGGCATCCGTCGCCGTGTACGTGAAGGTGTAGATCGCCCCGTTCACCGCCTTGACGCTGAACGTGCGGTCGTCGACCTCGGTGTACGCCGCGCCGGGCTTGCCGTTCGTCGTGACGTCGGTCAGCTCGACCGTCACCTCGCCGCGATCGTCCTCGGCCTCGACGTGCACCTGCACCGTGCGGGCCTTGTTGTTCGGCACCAGGATGAACGACGGGATCGCGACGGCCTCGATGGTCGGCGGCGTGGTGTCGGGCGGGGTGAGGTCGAGGCCGACCAGCACCGGATCGTGGTCGCTCGACCGGTAGGGGTCGGGGGCGAACAGCGCATCCTGCGCCGGCTGCTTGAACGACATGTCGTAGTCGATCAGGCTCGGCTCGTCGGCGTTGATGTTCCACGGCGAGGCACCGCGCACGTCGGCGACCAGGCCGGGACCGGCCAGGGCGTGGTCGAGGTAGCCCTGCTGGCCGTCGAACACGTAGCTGTACGCATCCTCGCCCTGGTACTCGAGGATCAGGTCGGTGTAGCCCTTGTTCTTCAGGGCGACGATCGGATCCTCCTTGTCGTAGGCGTTGAGGTCTCCGATGATCAGCTCACGGCCGAGCGTGCCCTGACCCGTCGGGTCGGTGGCGAGCCAGTCGGCCAGCGCGTTCGCGGCGTTCGTGCGGACGGTGTTGCACTCGCCCTGCAGCGGGTGCGCCGGCTCGCCCGCGCACGCCGAGCCCTTCGACTTGAGGTGGTTGACGACCACGGTGAAGGTGGCGCCGTCGGCGTCCTCGAAGGTCTGGGTGAGGCCCGGACGGTTGCGGGTGTCGAGCCAGCGGGGATCCTTCGCCTGGTTCATCAGTGCGAAGTCGCCGACCGGTGTCACCGCCGACGGCTTGTACATCAGCGCCGTCGTGATGACGTCGGTGCCGATCTTGCCGGTCTTGACGTAGTCGTAGACATCAGCCCCGAGATGCTCGTTGAGCGCCGCGGTCAAGGTCGCCAGCGCCTGCGAGTCCGTGTTGTTCTCGATCTCGATGAGCCCGAAGACGTCCGCGTCGATCGCCGCCAGGGCGGCGACGATCTTCGCCTCCTGCCGGTCGAACTCCGCCACCGTGTTGGCGCCCCGCGCGATGTCGTCGTCGGCAGCGGTGTTCGGGTCGTCCAGCGTCGTGAAGTAGTTCAGGACGTTGAAGCTCGACACCAGCAGGTCGCCGCCGACCTCGGGCACCTCCGGGCGCGGGTTCGCGACCTGGAACTCCGCACCCTGCGTGGGCTGGATCGCCCAGGTGTCGAAGCGCCAGTCGAGGATGCCCGTGACGTCCGTGACGAGGTCGCCCCCGCGGAATGTGTTCTCGAGGGTGAACGCCTCGCCGTTGGGGTGCAGGGCCGGGTCGGGGTTCTGGCTGCTGCGCCCGTCGTCGATCGTGATGCGCTCCGCCATGTTCGCCGCGGCGAGCGCGGCCGCCGCGGGATCGGTCGGCAGGTACCTCGCGGTCGGTGTCGACTGACGGCCGAGACCGACGTCGATGGTTCCGTAGCGCGCGTAGTCGAAGTACTCGAGGATCGCGAGCGTCTGCGGGAGCGTCACATACATGCCCTCGACGGCCTCGCGCTGGGTGGCGCTCACGGGGAGGGTCAGCGGGACCGGGGTGGGCAGTGCGGTGCCCGTGGCGCAGACCTTCATGTCGCCCACCGCGAGCTGGGTCATCCCGAAGGCCTCGGTCACCACGCCGGCGACGTTGACCACATCGCCCGAGGCGACGGCAGCGCCGGCCGGGGCGTAGACGAAGATCGCGTCGGATGTGCCGAGATCGCCGTCGCCGCCGTCCTGGACGTAGTAGCCCTGGAAGCCGCCGGTCTGGAAGTCGCCGACGACCGTTCCCTCGATGCGCACGGTCGACCCGGAGACGGGTGTCGCGGTGCCTGAGCCCTGCACCGAGCCGATGGTGACGACGGGCAGGTCGCACCCGGCCTCGGCGGGCGGGGGCCCGGCGGGGGTGACCGAGTTCGCGGCACCGGGCGTGTTCACGGCCTCGCCCGCCGCCAGCGTGCCGGGGAACCCGGGGATGCCTGCGCGGTCGTAGTCGTTGCGCACCCAGTCGGCGGCGGTGTCGGTGTCCGTGCCGTCGGGGATGCGAGAGGCTCCGCCGACCGAGAACGTCTGCCCGCCGAAGCCGGGGCTGAGCACCACCGAGCTGTAGGTGCGGTCGGCGGCGTTGCCGTCCGAGACGGCGACCGCGTCGACCACGGTGAAGCCGAGGCCGTCATCGATGACGCCGTCGTCGTTCGCGTCGATGTCGCTGCCCGCGGCGGGGATCGTGCCGCTGACCAGGAGCAGCGTCATCGTGCCGTTCTCGAGGGCGCCGTTCGCGAGCGAGGCGAGCGAACGACCGGTGGCACCGGGCGCGGGGAACGAGATGACCTCGTCGACCAACCCGAAGGGCGCGACACCGGAGCTCGGGGCGTCGCCCTCGATCTCGAGCACGCGGTAGGCGGAGAGGTCGCTCGTGGGGGTGGACAGCAGCTCGACGTACTCGACGTCATCCTCGGCCGTGCTCGCCGAGAACTCGTTGATGACGACCTTGGTGACGGGCGGCTCGACGTCGCCGCAGTTCGCGGTGTGCGCACCGAGCCCATCGAACGTGTTGGTGGCATAGCCGTCCCACTGGACGGCGGGATCGAACGCGTCGCCGCCGTTCAGGTCGCCGACGCAGAGGTCGGCCTTGCGGCGCAGGGTGTTGTCGACCGTCGAGGCGAGTCCGGTGCCCCACTCCGTGCCCGGGTCGAAGCCGATCTGCCCGAAGACGTCCACGGTGGTGTCGCCCTTGACGAGCGCGACGGCGTCGTCGCCGTTGAACCAGCCGGAGCCGTTGGTCTGATCGGCGACCGCGAGGATGGCCGGGTCCGCCGTCGCCTGCGCGACGACGTGGACGTCACCGGCCGCCACGGATCCCGCGAGGGGGATGGTCAGCCCGGCGCTGGGTGAGCCGTTGAAGAAGTACCGGAGGCTGTAGCCCTCGAGCGTGACGGAGGCGCCCGTCGGGTTGTAGATCTCCACCGCCTTGCTGTTGCTCGTGCCCTCGACGACCTCGCTGAAGAACAGCTCGGTCGGGGCTTCTGCAGCGAACGCCGCTGGCGCGATCAGCCCGGTCAGGGCGAGCGCACCGGCGGCGGCGACGGCGACGGTTGCTCGTTGTGAACGACGCACGGAACCTCCTACACAGGGAAAAAGGCCGGTAGGCCTTCCGCGCCAGGCTAGGCGAGCGGCATCGCCGGCGGAAGGCCTGGCCGAGGAGAGTTCGTTAACGATCGGTGTCGGGCGGCGGCATCCGTCGTCCAGCGCACTTGGGTGCGCGTCCGCACCGGGCCAGAATGGAGCGCATGACCGCGAACACCGGCGAGCCCTTTCGCGTCGTGTTCGTGTGCACCGGCAACATCTGCCGCTCGCCGATGGCGGACGTGGTGTTCCGTGGATTCGCGGATGCCGCGGGCCTGGGCACGCGCGTGGCGTCCACGAGTGCCGGCACCGGCGACTGGCACGTCGGCGAGCGCGCGGATCAGCGCACGATCGACGCCCTCGATCGGGCGGGCTACGACGGCACCCGGCACCGGGCGCGTCAGTTCACCCATGCCGACTTCGCGCACAGCGACCTGGTGATCGCGCTGGACCGCAGTCACGAGCGCATCCTCCGCGGCTGGGCGCGCAACGAGGCCGACTCCGACAAGATCGGGCTGCTCCTCGCGTTCGATCCGTCGGCCCACACCCTCGACGTGCCCGACCCGTACTATGCCGGGCCCGGAATGTTCGACGAGGTGCTCGGTATGATCGAGAGTGCGAGCCGGGCGCTCTTCCGGCAGCTCGAACCCGCGATCCGCCCGGCGAACTGACGCCGGCGATCCCCCTTGCGTTCCGACGGGAGCCCCGTGACCTCTCTCCCCCCTCAGCCCTTGAGTCCGCTCGACGGCCGCTACCAGGCCGCCGTGACCGAGCTCGCCGACTATCTCTCCGAGGCCGGCCTCAACCGTGCCCGCGTCGAGGTCGAGGTCGAATGGCTCATCGCCCTCACCGACCGGTCCCTTTTCGGCACGGCCCCGCTCTCCGACGACGACAAGGCGCGCCTGCGTGCGCTCTACCTCGAGTTCGGTCAGGCCGAGATCGACTGGCTGGCCGAGAAGGAAGCGGTCACGCGGCACGACGTCAAGGCCGTGGAGTACCTGGTGCGCGACCGCCTGTCGGCGCTCAGACTCGACGCGATCGCCGAGCTCACGCACTTCGCGTGCACGAGCGAGGACATCAACTCGGCGTCGTACGCGCTCACTGTGCAGCGTGCCGTCCAGCGCGTGTGGCTGCCCAAGCTGCGGGCGATCATCGCGGCGCTCGGCGAGCTCGCGGTCCGGCACCGCGATGCCGCGATGCTGTCGCGCACGCACGGTCAGCCGGCGACCCCCTCGACCATGGGCAAGGAACTCGCGGTCTTCGCCTGGCGTCTCGAGCGCGTGGCCCGCCAGATCGAGTCGGGCGAGTACCTCGCGAAGTTCTCCGGCGCGACCGGCACGTGGTCGGCGCACCTCGCCGCCGAGCCCGACGTGGACTGGCCGGAGCTGTCGCGCGGCTTCATCGAGGGCCTGGGCCTCGGGTTCAATGTGCTGACGACGCAGATCGAGTCCCACGACTGGCAGGTCGAGCTGTACGACCGGGTGCGGCATGCCGGCGGCATCCTGCACAACCTCGCCACCGATGTGTGGACCTACATCTCCATCGGCTACTTCACGCAGATCCCGGTCGCGGGCGCCACCGGCTCGTCGACGATGCCGCACAAGATCAACCCCATCCGCTTCGAGAACGCCGAGGCGAACCTCGAGATCTCGGCCGGCCTGCTGGCGACCCTGTCGCAGACGCTGGTGACGAGCCGCATGCAGCGCGACCTGACCGACTCGACCACGCAGCGCAACATCGGCGTGGCATTCGGGCACTCGCTGCTCGCGCTCGACAACCTGCAGCGCGGCCTGCGCGAGATCTCACTCGCCGAGGACGTGCTGCTGGCCGACCTCGACGGCAACTGGGAGGTGCTGGCCGAGGCGATCCAGACCGTCGTCCGCGCCGAGATCGCGGCCGGCCGCTCGCAGATCACCGACCCGTACGCGCTGCTGAAGGACCTCACCCGCGGCCGGCGGGTCGGCGCCCCCGAGCTCGCCGAGTTCGTGCGCGGCCTCGACATCGGAGACGCCGCGAAGGAGCGCCTGCTCGCGCTCACCCCCGCGAGCTACGACGGCCTCGCCTCGCGGCTCGTGGACGAGCTCGGCTGAGGCCCGCGTTTCGTCTCGCTTCGCTCGCTCAACGACCGACAGAGCGCCCACACCGGTCGTTGAGCGAGGGAGCGCAGCGACCGAGACGAACGCCTCAGGCCTTCGGGTCGACGGATGCCGCGGCATCCGTCTCATCGTCCTCATCGGGAAGCAGCACCGGCTTGTCGATGGTCTTCGTCACCTGCGCGGGGTCGATCGCCAGCAGCAGGAGCGAGACGACGAGCAGCACCACGATGAAGGTGACGCCGGCGATGATGAGGGCGAGCACGACGGCGGCGCGCACCTTCTCGGAGCCGCCCTGCTGGAAGAAGCCCATCGACACGAGGGTGACGATCCCGGCGAACAGCGCGGCGGCGAAGGCGAGCCCGAGCAGCTGCACAGGCTTCATGAGGTCGCGGCGGGTGGGTCGGTCGTCGCTCACGCGGGATCCTTCTGGTCGGCGGGAGCGGATGCCGGGGCCTCGGTCGTGACCGGTGCATCCTTTCGCGGCGAGAAGCCGGCGATCCCGAGGTAGACGGCGAGGATCGCGGCATACGCGCCGAAGATCCCGACGCCGATGATGATGCCCGTCAGGGTGAAGGTCTGCTGCGCCTCATCGATCGTGTACTGAACGGCGAAGCCGGTCGGGACGAGCAGGAGGGCGATGCCCAGGAGCACGCCGAACGCTCCGACCACGACGGCGTCCCGGTTGTCGGCGCGCGGACCCGGGTCGATGTCCGCCCTCGCATCCGCGATTCCGGGCGCGATCTCGCGTCGGGCGCGCGGGCCACGCAGGCCGCGCCAGCCGGCGATGAGCTCGATGGCGCCGCTGACGAGGGCCCAGGCGATCACGACGCCGAAGAACCCCGTGATGGTCCGCACCGGGCCGAGTCCGCTCACCATGCCCGCAAGGAGGGTGACCCCGCCCAGAGCGGCGGCGGGCCAGCGGCGGCCGGCCGGGTAGACGAGCCACACCGCGAGGAGGAGGACGATGCCCGTCGCGATCGCGAAGCCGCTGAAGACCGCCATGCCGACGAGCGCCGAGTGGTCGGGCGAGAACGTGATCATCAACGCGGCGAGCGCCGCGAAAGCGGCGCGTGCGAGCTGCACGTGTCGCACGGTGAACGTGCGATCGGAAGAAGCTGAGGTCACGGCGGATTCCTGCGAAGGGTGAGGGATGCCTCCAGTCTAAGTCGTGCACCGGGCCTGGCCTCCCGGTCGGCTGCCCGTGCACCCGCCGGTGCTACCGTGCGATGGTGACCTCGGCACCCCGCGACCTTCCGGCGTCGACGCACGCCGTCCGCGAGATCCATGTGTCGGCCGCCGTCATCACCGACGGAGCCGGCCGGCTCCTGCTCGTGCGCAAGGCGGGCACCACCGCGTTCATGCAGCCGGGCGGCAAGCCCGAGCCCGGCGAGACCGGGGCCGAGACGCTCGCGCGCGAGCTCGAGGAGGAGCTCGGCATCCGTCTTCCGGCCGGCGACCTCAGGCCGCTCGGCTCATTCACCGCGGCGGCCGCGAACGAGCCCGGCCACCTCGTGGTGGCCGACGTCTTCGTCGCCGACATCGGCGAGGCGCGACCGGAGGTGGGCGCCGAGATCGAGGAGCTGCGGTGGATCAGCCGGGCCGACGCCGACGCGCTCGAGATCGCCCCGCTCGCGCGGACGTACTTCCTGCCCCAGGAGTGACGGGCTACCAGGAGCTCTTTCGGTAGTCCTTGAGGAAGACGCCGAACAGGTCCTCGCCCGCCTCGCCGCGCACGATCGGGTCGTACACGCGGGCCGCGCCGTCGACGAGGTCGAGCGGGGCGTGGAATCCCTCCTCGGCGAGGCGCACCTTGGTGAAGTGCGGGCGCTCGTCGGTGATCCACCCGGTGTCGACCGCGGTCATGAGGATGCCGTCGGTCTCGAACATCTCCCGGGCGCTCGTGCGGGTGAGCATGTTGAGCGCGGCCTTGGCCATGTTCGTGTGCGGATGCCCCGGCCCCTTATAGCCCCGGCCGAACACGCCCTCCATCGCCGAGACGTTCACGACGTAGGTGCGGCGAGCGCTCGACGCCGCCATCGAGGCGCGCAGGCGACTGACCAGCAGGAACGGCGCGGTCATATTCGCGAGCTGCACCTCGAGCATCTCGAGCGGCTCGACCTGATCGACGCTCTGCGTCCAGCTGTTGATGTGGTGCTCGTCGGGGACGAGCCCGCCGGCGTCGATCGCGGTGCCGGCGGCGAGGCGCTCGAGGGACGAGGATCCCGCGGCCATCGCCTCGGCGGTGAGCTCGTCGGCCGTGCGGGCGGCCGCGGCGAGGATCGGGTGGCTCGACACCGACTGCGCGAGCGCGAGCGGGTGCGCGTCGTTGGTGTGGCCGAAGGTGAGCAGCTCGGGGAGCGGGCCGGTGGGAAGCGGCGCGAGCTCGGCGTCGACCAGCGGCTTGTAGGCGCCGGCCGAGCGGCGGACCGTCTGGGCCGCGTTGTTGATGAGGATGTCGAGCGGTCCGTCGGCGGCCACCGCGTCGGCGAGCCCGATGACCTGGGCCGGATCGCGCAGGTCGATGCCGACGATCTTGAGGCGGTGCAGCCAGTCGGCCGAGTCCTCCAGTGCGCTGAACCGGCGCACGGCGTCGCGCGGGAAGCGCGTCGTGATCGTGGTGTGGGCGCCGTCGCGCAGCAGGCGCAGGGCGATGTACATCCCGATCTTGGCGCGGCCGCCGGTGAGCAGTGCGCGCTTGCCGGTGAGGTCGGTGCGGGCGTCGCGCTTCTCGTGGCTCATGGCCGCGCAGTCGGGGCAGAGCTGGTGGTAGAACGCGTCCACGAGCGTGTACTGCTGCTTGCAGATGTAGCAGGCACGCGGCTTGATGAGCTCGCCGGCGGTGGGGGCGGTGGTGCGCGTGGCCAGCGGGATGCCGCGCGTCTCGTCGTCGATCCGGTCGGGGGCGCCGGTGGCGGTCGCCGCGACGACGGCGCGGTCGGCCTCGGCGATGCGGTCCCGCTTGTCGCGGCGCGACTGGCGCTTGACGTCCTTGTACATCTTCCCGGTCGCGTGGCGGAGGGCGATGTAGACGGGATCGTCGCGATCCAGCTCGGCGGTGGCCTCGATCACACGAAGCGCCGTCGCCAGATCGGCGGGGTCGATCGGTCGCGGCGCGTCGGAGGAGGGCGTGGAGGGCACAGGGGATTCTACCCGTCGCCACCTGGGCGTCGGCCGGTCGTGGTCAGGCGAGCGAGTCCAGGATCTCGACGAGCAGCTCGTAGGTCGTGAGCGGGCTGATGATCGCGAACCGGAGCACCGGCTCGCCCGCGTGCGAGCTCGGCACCACGAACCCGCGCTGCTCCTCGAGGAGGCGGTTCGACCACGCCTGGTAGTCCGCCATCGTCCAGCCCTCGCGCCGGAACACGACGACGGACAGCTGCGGGTCGCGCACGAGCGAGAGGCCGTCTCGCCGGGCGATCTCGTCGGCGATGCGCTGCGCGAGGTCGATGCCGTGGGCGATCGTCGCCCGGTACTGCTCGGTGCCGTGCGTCGCGAGCGAGAACCACAGCGGCAGTCCGCGCGAGCGCCGGGTGAGCTGGATGGCGAGGTCGGACGGGTTCCAGTCGGGCGAGTCGGTGAGCGTGTCGAGGTACTCGGCCTTCTGGGTGTGGGCGCGCAGCGCGAGCGACGGCTCGCGGTAGATCAGGGCACACGCGTCGAACGGCGCGAAGAGCCACTTGTGCGGATCGACGATGACGGAGTCGGCGAGCTCGACCCCGGCGAAGGCCGGTCGCATCTCGGGCACGAGCATCGCGGCCAGGCCGTACGCGCCGTCGACGTGCAACCAGACGCCCCGGTCCCGGCTCGCTGCGGCCACCCCCGCGATGTCGTCGACGATGCCGAAGTTCGTGGTGCCGCCGGTCGCGACCACGGCGAACGCGGCGTCGCCGTGCGCGTCCAGCGCGAGGGCGACGGTGTCGCCGTGCAGACGCCCGTCGGCATCCGGTGCCGCGGTGACGACGTCGACATCCATCACGGCGGCGGCCGAGGCGATCGAGGAGTGGGCCTCGGCGCTGCACACCACGACCCACCGCGCCGGGTCGGGGCGGCCGAGCTCGCGGTTGCGGGCGCGTGCGGCATCCCGGGCCGTCACCAGGGCCGAGAGGTTGCCGATCGTGCCGCCCTGCACGAACACCCCGCCCGCCGTCGCCGGCAGCCCGAACTCGCGGGCGAGCCAGTGCAGCACCTCGTTCTCGGCGTACACGGCTCCGGCGCCCTCCATCCACGAGCCGCCGTAGATCGCGGATGCCGACACCACGACGTCGAACGCGAGCGACGCCTTGCTGGGGGCCGAGGGGATGAAGGAGAGGTAGCCGGGGTGGTCCGTCGAGATGCACGCCGGGGCCAGCACGTTCTCGAAGAGCGCGATGGCTCGGCGCGCGCCGATGCCGTCAGCCGTGATCGACCCCGAGGCGAGCCGCGCGAGGTCGTTCGGGCTCATCGCCTTGTCGAGCGGCACATCCTCGTACAGCGCACGTCGCCGGGCGTAGTCCAGCACGTCGTCGACGGTGTGGACGGTCTCGTCGGAGATGGCGTGCATCTGCTCGGGACGGGATGACGCGGTCATGGCTTCTCCACGGTTCGGGTGACATCTCACGGTAGGGGCGGGTGCGGGAGGGTTCAAGTGACCCCCGTCGCGTCACGATGCGGCGGAGGAGCGGAATTGCGGAGAGCCGAGGACGCGCTCCACCGCCAGCTCGAGCACCACGCGCTGCGGGTTCACCCGCGGCTGGCGATAGCGGGCCGCGTAGAGCGCGACGGCGTGGGCGACGGCATCCGGATCGTCCACGACGCGAGCCGTGCCCTCGAAGCTGATCCAGCGGGCACCGTCCACCGAGCACACCGACGCGCGTCCGCGGCGCTCGGCGTTGAGGAACTTCTGCGACCCGCGGGTGCCGATGACGCGCACCACACCGTCCTCGACGGTGAAGCCGACGGGCACGGCATGGATGCGGTCGTGGCGCCCGAGGGTGGACAGCGTCGCCAGGTGATATTCGGAGAGGAAGTCGTACGCGGCGTCGGTCAGCACCGATACAGCCTGTCACGGCCCGGGTCGCCCGGGTGCTGTCGGCATCCGGCGGCGCTCACTCCGACACGGTGATCGTGATCGCCCACGGCGCCCCGGACTCCGACCCCCGAAGGACCGACGCGCCGGGCTCGACCGCGCGCACCTCCCACTCGCGTGCGTCGCCACCCGCCACATTGGTCACGAGGATCAGCAGCACCGACGTGCCCTCGAGCTCCGGCTCGGGGGCGTCGGGATCGACCAGCTGCAGCGCCGTGGTCTCACCCACCGTCATCGCGTACGTCCGGCCGTCGTCGACCGGGCCGATGAAGCGGGGCACGGGCACCGCCGCCGAAGCTGACGGCTGCGGTGATGCCGACGGGGACGCCGATCCGTCCGGCGGCGTTCCCTCCGGCGGCGTTCCCTCCGGCGGCGTTCCCGCGCTCGCACAGCCCGTCAGCAGGGCGACGAGGATGAGCGCGGGAAGCCACCGTCTCACGTCGGGCCTCAATCTCCGCTCTGCGTGGCGATCCGCTCGACGATGTCCTTCTGCGCCTTGATCTGCGTCGACGTCGACGCCGGGTTCACCCGGATGGTCTCCGCCGTCAGCATCACCGCGCCGAAGGTGCTGTCGAGCGTGCCGTTGCCGTCGCTGTCGACCGGAGTGCTCAGACTGACCGACCCGTTCGCGAAGTTCAGCCAGGCGCCGAGGGCGTGCTGGTCGAAGATCACGTGCGCCGGCGACTTCGCCGGGTTGTTGAGCACGAGCGTCGCCGCCGCCCGGGTCGAGGCATCCTTCTCTTCGCTGAACACCAGGCTGAAGTACCCCACGATGTCGAGGTAGCACTGCAGCTCCGCGGCGGTGAAGTCGTTGGACTTCTTCACCCGGTACTGGTTGAGCCACCAGCCGTGGCCCTTGGACACCGTGGCGTTCCCGGTGACCACGACCACCGCGGTGTCGGTCGCCGAGACCCCGCCGTCATCATCCTCGGCCGTGACCCCCAGCTCGAACACGCAGGCGTCGCCATAGGTGTGGGTCTCCTCGAGCGTGATGTCGCGCGGCTGCACGGACGGCGACTTCGCCGGATCCGTGACCGGCGGGTTCACCAGACTGGTCTGCGAGTCGGACGAGCCGTCGCCCCAGTCCCACGTGAGCGTGAGGTCGTCGCTGCCGGGATCGGTCGAGCCGGCGGGAACGGCGAGCTCCTCGCCCGCTTCCAGGATGAACGCGCTGACGCCGTCGTAGACCTCCTCGGCGGCGGTGTCGATCGTCGCCGTCGGATCGACGTTGGCGACCGCGGCCACCGCCGTGTCGCAGTTGTCGGTCGTGTCATCGTCGGCGGCGCACACCCTCACCGTGAAGTTCCCGTTGTCGCCGTACTGATGCTGAACGGAGAAGGTGAGCGTGGCATCGGGCCGGGTGTTCTCCTCGACCCCGGCGAGCGCCACCGGCGCCACACCGTCGTCGTAGGAGATCGTCGCCGACAGGTCGTCGAGCCATCCGGGGTCGGTGACGGTGCCCGACACTGTGACCGTGCCGAGCTCGTCGATCGGTGTGATCGCGTCGATCGACACCGTCGGTGCGACATTCGTGACCGTCACCGTGGTGGAGTCGGTGTCCGTGTTCCCGAAGTCGTCGGTGACCTCCAGGCCGACGGTGAACACGCCGTCCTGACCCACCGTCGTGAACGATGGGGTCGGGCCTGTCGCGTCGTCGTACTGGCCGTCATCGTCCAGATCCCACGCGTAGGCGGTGATCGCGCCGGCGCTCGGGTCCGTCCCGGCCGACGAGCCGCTGCCGTCCAGGGCGATGTTCGTCCCTTCCAGCGTCACATACGGCCCGCCCGCATCCGCCTCCGGAAGGCACTCCGCCGGGAGGTCGTCGCTCGCGGTCGGAACGGTGTCGACGCCCGTGGTCGACGCGGTGCCGAGGCCACGGCCGGCGAACGCCGTCCAGATGAGGCAGGTGTTGGCGCCGGCGTCGGCGGCGAGCAGTCCGTTGCGCGCGTCGATGTAGTTCGGGTTCGCCGGTGTCGCCTTCATGCCGTCGAGCACGAGCGTGGCCAGGGGCTCGACCCCACCGGGGAAGAGCTCGCTGATGTCGTAGATCGTGGCCGCCCAGATCTCGCCGTTGCCGTGGCCGCTGTTGGACGTCGTGTTGTACGACTGGAAGGTGCGCGTCGAGATGTCGTAGCCGACCGAGCGGATGCCGTTGACGGCGTCGCCGGTGACGTACTCGCCGACCGTCGCATCGTCCCACTTGAGCAGGGAGATGACGTCGCTCCAGCCCTCGCCCAGCGCACCGCGCTGGTCGGTGTTGCTGTAGCCGAGCGTGCCGCCGCCGACGAGTCGGCTCGAGACGCCGTGCCCGTACTCGTGGGCGATGACGTCGCCGTCCATGTCACCGTCGCGGAAGGGTCGGGAGCCGGCCCACATGTACATCTGCATGCGCGGGCTCGCCCCGTCGGCCGGAGTGCCGAAGTTCGCGTTGTTCAGGCAGCGGATGATCTCGTCATCGCCCGGTGCGGGAGTGTCCTTGTCGTCGACGCACCCGAAGTCCCAGCCGTCCTGCGCCTCGGCGAGGACGGGGTCGCCGCCGCTGCCGCCGCTGCCGAAGTTGTCGATCTGGAAGTTGCCGCTCGCCTCGTCGAAGCCGTGACCGTAGAGCCAGTCGTGCATGACGTTCGTGTAGTAGAACAGCTGCGTGATGATCGCGTCGCGATCGGTGTCGAGCGCCGGGACCGAGGCCACATCAGCGGTGGTCTGCCAGGCGTTCGTGAACGGGTAGAGGAACTGCTGGTATCCGGGGTCGCCGTTCGCCGCCGTCTGGGGCTGGTACTCGTTGTTCGAATCGTCGTCGTTGCGATCGAGATAGGCGTTGACGTTGTTGCCGCTCGTGGTGCGGTCGGTCACCCAGGAGCCGTTGATCCCGGAGAACGACGTGGTCTGCTGGACCGCGCCCGTGGCCTCGGGATGCTGCTCGCGGAACACGTCTCCCTCGGGCGCGGCGTGCGCGTAGCGGCTGCGCTGGTCGATGACCTCGCCGGTGCCGGCGTCCACCACGGTCTCGAACCAGGCATGGTCGGAGGACTCGATGTCGGTCAGCCACGCGAGCCGCAGCGCGGTGCCGTTGGCGTCGGGGTACCAGACCAGCTCGGCGGTCACCGGAGCGGGCTCGGTCACGCCCTCGGCGTAGACGTTCGGATACTCCTTGGGCTTCGCCGACTTCGTGTCGGCCTCGCGCAGCGGACGACTCGCGTCGGCGTCCTGCGCATCGGCGGCCACGTCCAGGGCGGCGTGCGCCGTGAGCTTCGCGGTCGTCCCGGTCCCGTCGCCCGGGGCCAGGAAGCCGGCCATCGACATCAGCCGGCCATCGGCGGCGACGACGCCGGTCATCACGGCGTCGCGCACGCGCAGGCCGTCGACGCGCTGGCCGAGGTGGACAGCCGTCGCTCCCGTCGACAGGCTGAGCAGCTTGTGGACGTAGAGCCCGGCCGCCGCTTCCGGGGCGAGACCGAAGTCCGCCGCGTTCTCCTGCACGTAGCGGAGGGCGACGTCGCCCGGCCCGGCCGTGCTCGCGCCCGTGAGCGGGCCACCGGTCGGAGCGGCGACCACCCGGCCGCTGTCCGGATCGACGGCTACTCGTGGTGGTGGCCCCGAGTCATCGGGAGCGGCGACGGCCGCACCTCCGAGCCCCGAGAAGCAGAGTGCTCCGGTGAGAAGCACGCCGACAGGCAACAGCAAGGAACGATATGGCGCGGACATCTCCGGCCCCCCTCAGGGCATCCGCGGCACCCCCAACCGGCGCGGACAGCGGACCCCAACGCGCCACAACATAGACCCGGAAAGCGGTTCATACAAGGGCCGCGCTGTGCGAGGGCCCGTCGACGGGTCGCGCGATCGATCAGTTTTGGAGAAGCCCGGTGACGCTGTGACGCGTAGCGTGACGTCCACGGACCGACAGCGGTCGGCCGTCTCGCGAAGGAGGATCACGCATGGCCGAGAAGACCGGCTCGTCGGCAGGGCTCACCCAGGAGGAGCGCGACGCCGTCAAGCAGCGCGCGAAGGAGCTGCGGGCACAGGAGAAGGCGGGGAAGAGCCGCGCGGCCGGATTGAAGTCCGTGCTCGATGCCATCGCCGCGCTGGAGCCGGACGACCGGACACTGGCCGAGGGCCTCCACTCCGTCGTCACGACGGTCGCGCCCGACCTCGTGCCGAAGACCTACTACGGGATGCCCGGCTACGCGAACGACGAGGGCAAGATCGTGGTGTTCATCCAGGCGTCGAAGAAGTTCAAGACGCGCTACTCGACGGTCGGCTTCCAGGACACCGCGAACCTGGACGACGGCGAGATCTGGCCGACCGCCTTCGCGCTCACCGCGTGGACGCCCGAGGTCGAGAAGAAGCTCACCGCCCTCGTGAAGAAGGCCGTCGGCTGACGGATGCCGGCGTCGGGGGCGGCAAAGATTACGCCGCCCCGGGTACCTTTGCAACGGGCTGATCGGATGGGCGCCCGTCGCATAGGTTCGCCGCATGAGTTCCGACTACGCACAGACCCCGGGTCCGGCGGATCGACCGGCTCCTCGCACCCCCCCGACCGACGGCGACATCGTTCGCGACGACACCGCTCGTGACGACACCGTCGCCTACGACCGGACGACATCCCTGCACGACGACGTGCTCCAGCGAGAGTCGGACCGCTTCGGCGGCTTCAAGTTCGGCTCTGCGTTCTTCGGCTGGCTGACCGCGATGGGCGCGGCCGTGCTGTTGACGGCACTGGTCGCCGCCATCGGCGGCGCGCTCGGCCTGGCGACGCCCGAGGCGGTCGACGACGCCGCCCAGGCGGCAGAGCAGAACATGGGCGCGGCGACGATCATCGGTGCCATCGCGATCGCGCTCGTGCTCTTCATCGCATACTTCGCCGGAGGATATGTCGCAGGACGCATGGCTCGCTTCAGCGGCGTCAAGCAGGGCATCGCCGTGTGGCTGTGGGCCGTGGTCATCGCCATCGTCGTGGCCATCATCACGGCGATCGCCGGAAGCCAGTGGGACATCCTGACGACGGTCGACAGCTTCCCGCGTATTCCGGTGACGCCCGAGACGGCCACCTTGACCGGCATCCTGACCGCCGTCGGCGCTGCGGTGATCACCCTCGCCGCCGCGATCCTCGGCGGCATGGCCGGCATGCGCTACCACCGGCGGGTCGACCGAGTCGGACTCGGCGACTGACCGCAGGACCTTGTTCACAAAGGAGAGGAGATGCCCATGGGTATGGGAGACGACATCAAGCACAACGCTGAGGACATGAAAGGCAAGGCCAAGGAGGCCGTCGGAGACGCGACGGACAACGAGCGCCTTCAGGCCGAGGGCCACGCCGATCAGGCCAGCGCCAACCTCAAGAAGGCCGGGCAGGACGTCAAGGACGCCTTCACCGACGATCGGTGAGTCCGGCTGACCCGTGCCCCCGGTCTGTGACCGGGGGCACGGGCATGCGTGGCGTCCGTCAGACGATGACGCGCCCTCAGCCCTTGCGCCAGGCGTCGCTCTCGAGATGGGACCCGGCCTGCGGGCCCATCTGCAGCATCCCCCCGTCCACGGTCCAGCTCGCGCCGGTCACGTAGGAGGCGGCGGGGGAGGCGAGGAACGCGATGACGGCGGCCACCTCCTCGGGCTTGCCCGGCCGGCCGAGGGGAATCCCCGGCCGGTGCACCTTCTCGGCATCCTCGGACTCCATGTCGTTGATCGGCGTCGCGATCTCGCCGGGCGCCACCGAGTTCACCGTGATCCCGAACTCTCCCAGCTCCTGCGCCACCGTCCGCACGAGGCCGCCGAGCCCGTGCTTGGCCGCGACGTAGTCCGCCGATCCGACACGCGGCTGGTGCTCATGCACGCTCGTGACGGCGATGATGCGACCGCCGCGCCCGGCCGCGACCATCCGCCTCGCGGCGGTCTGCATCGCCGCGAACGCCCCGTCGAGATTCAGGCCGAGCGTCTCGCGCCAGACGTCCGCTGAGATCTCGAGGAAAGGGCCGCCGGACCCGCCGCCCGCATTGTTGACGAACACGTCGACGCCGCCGAGCTCGTCGGCCAGCCCGTCGATCACGCGGGGGTTCTCGTCGAGGTCCGTCGCATCGAATCGGGCGACGACCGCACGGGATCCGCGTGCCCGCACCTCCGCGGCTGTCTGCTCGGCACCCTCTCGGTCGCTGTGCCACGTGACGCCGACGTCCAGACCGAGCTCGGCCAGCGCGACGGCGGTCGCGGCGCCGATCCCCGAATCGGACGCGGTGACGATGGCGTGGCGAGGCGATCGGTCGTCGGTGGCGCTGCTCATGGTTCCCTGCTCTCCTGCATCGGCTGTCCGGGGGTCCCGGTGTCTCCAGCCTGCAGGGGCGCGGTCGCTCGGACGAGGGCGTTGACGTCGCCCGCGTCTTCTGCCAGCGGCCTCGACCACGCGCTGGTGCGCGCGCAGCAGGAGAGGCGGATGCACGCCATGGCACTCACCCGCCGCCCAGGTCGATTGACCGCCCGCGACCGCGCTGTGAGATTCGAAGCGAGTTCGCGAGCCGCACGACCCCCCGGTCCCGCTCCGTGCTCGCGCCGGCGTCGACCGACGCCCGCCTGGAACCCCCCGTCTAGGAGCACGATGAGTACACGTCGAAAACTGGTCGGCGCCGCATCCGCGGCACTGATCTCGACCGCGATGATGGTCGCCCCGATCGGGACCGCCACGGCGGCTCCCACCCCGCCGCCCGGCACGGCGTCCTCGGCCGCACCCGATCCCGACGGCCCCTTCGCTCCTGGCCGGCCCGGCGCCGCCGAGCCCCGCACGCCTTCCGTGGAGATCGGGCAGCAGTCGACGGCCGCACCCGAGCTGTACGAGCCGCAGGCCGAGCCCGGCTTCCACCCGGTCGACTCGATCGGGTCGTCGGCAGCCGCGACCGACAAGCTCGGCGACGCCGACACGCGGCTCCTGCAGCAGGCTCAGGGCGATGACGAGAAGACCGTCACGGTGATGATGCTCGCCCGCAAGGGCGCGGCCGACGAGGTCGTCGCCGCCGTGCGCAAGGCCGGCGGCACCGTCGGCTCGGTCACGGAGAAGCTCGGCTACGTGCGCGCCACGGTGCCCACCGACAGCGTCGCCGATCTGGCCGGCCTCTCGAGCGTGAAGGCGATCGACCTCAACCGCACGTATCGGGTGCCCGCCCCCGATCGCGGCGCGGAAGCCGCCGCGGTGCGGTCCGCCCGCGACGCGGGCCCCAGCGCCCCCGACGCGAGCACGCCCGCCGCGAACCCCTACATGCCCATCGATGAGACGGGGGCGCTGTCGTTCCTGACGGCGCACCCGGAGTGGGACGGTCGAGGCACCGTCGTCGGCGTGGTCGACACGGGCGTCGACCTCGGGCACCCGGCGCTGCAGACGACCAGCGACGGCAAGCCGAAGATCGTCGACTGGGTCACCGCGACAGATCCGCTGCAGGATGGGGACGGCTCGTGGGTCGAGGTGTCGACCCCCAAGACCGGGCCCACGTTCCGCTCGATGGGCGAGGAGTGGACCGCGCCCACCGGCGAGTTCCTGATGGGCTACTTCTACGAGCTCTCGACCGGCGGCAGCGAGCTCGCCGGCGATCTCGACGGGAACGGCGACGTCTACGACGCCTTCGGGGTGCTCTACGAGCCGTCGACCCACTCGATCTGGGTGGACAGCGACCGGGATCACGACTTCACCGATGCACCGGCGATGGCTCCGTACGCGGTCGACCGGCAGGTGGCCCACTTCGGCGCCGATGACCCGCAGACGGCCGAGAACGAGCAGATCCCCTTCGTCGTCGAGTACCGAGACGGTGTCGACCTCGCGCCTGCCGGCGGTGAACCGGGAGCGACCGCGAGCTTCGTCAACATCGGCCTTCCCTCCGCCGCGCACGGCACGCACGTCGCCGGCATCGTCGCCGCGACCTCGATGTTCGGCGGCGAGATGCACGGCGCGGCCCCGGGCGCGCAGATCGTCTCCTCGCGGGCCTGCACGTTCGACGGGGGCTGCACGCAGGCCGCGCTCACCGAGGGAATGATCGACCTCGTCGTCAACCGGCACGTCGATGTGGTCAACCTGTCGATCGGCGGCCTTCCGCCGCTCAACGACGGGTCCGACGTGATCTCGGATCTCTACGACCAGCTCATCGACCAGTACGACGTGCAGATCGTCGTGGCCGCGGGCAATGACGGCCTCGGGACCAACACCGTCGGCTCGCCGTCCGTGTCCGCCAAGGTCATCTCGGTCGCGGCATCCGTCAGCTCGCGCACCTGGTGGGCGGACTACGGCGCGAAGGTGACGGCGGAACAGGGCATCTTCGGGTTCTCCTCCCGCGGGCCCGCCGAGAACGGCGGCCTCGCGCCGCAGCTCGCCGCCCCCGGTGCCGCCGTGTCGCCCATCCCGATGTGGCTGCCCGGTCAGCCCGTCCCCGAGACCGGGTACGAGCTGCCCGCCGGGTACGGCATGTTCAACGGCACCTCCATGGCGGCGCCGCAGGTCGCGGGCTCCGCGGCGCTGCTGCTCTCCGCGGCGAAGGACTCGTCCGTGCCCGTCTCGGCGGACGGCCTCAAGACGGCCCTCACCGGGACCGCGCGTCTGATCCCGGGCATCCCGACGACCGCGCAGGGCGCCGGACTCATCGACACGTCCGCCGCGTGGAAGCAGCTGGCGAAGAAGGTCTCGGTCAACACGCTCGAGATCTCGGCGCCGGTGTGCAGCTCCCTGTCGGGCATGCTCGACACCGCGGACACCGGAGCAGGGATCTACAACCGCTGCCTGCCCGACGCGGGCGGTCAGGTGACCGGCAAGGAGAAGGCCTACAAGGTCGGCGTCACCCGCACCGGCGGTGCGGGCGGCAGCGTCGTGCACCGCATCGGCTGGATCAGCAACGACGGCACGTTCAGTGCTCGCGCGAGCCTTCCACTCAAGAAGGGAAAGGCGGCGGATGTCTCGGTCGCCGCGACTCCGAAGACCGACGGCATCCACAGCGCGATCATGACGATCGACGACCCGGCCACCGCCGGCATCGATCAGTTCGTCGCCGTCACCGTGCTGTCGACGACGCCGCTGGCCGCCCCGGACTACGCGGTGACCGGCTCGGGCACTCTTCCGCGCGGCGGCAGCACTTCACTGCTGGTCCCCGTCCCTGCCGGCGTGGAGGCGCTGCAGCTGACGCTCGACGGGATCGTCGACGGCAGCCAGGTGCGCATCCTTCCGATCGACCCGGACGGCATGCCCGCGGACTCCAACGCGAGCAACCACTGCTACACCGGCTACGCCGACCCCGCGGAATGCGACGCCACCGCGCGGGCCGTCTACCGGCCCAAGCCCGGCATCTGGGAGTTCGTGATCGAGGCCCGACGCACGTCGGCCACTGACGCCAACGCGTACAGCGCGTCGGTGGCGCTGCAGGGCATGACCGTCGAGCCGGGAGCGAGCACCATCGACTCCGTCACGATGCACGAGCCGACGGACGTCAGCATGACGGGGACGAACGCGTTCGGCACCGTCGATGCGCGCGTGACCACCGGCGAGGTCGGCACCGTCGCGAACCTGTTCTCGACGGTCGCCCAGGGCGAGACGACGCAGAACATGCTCTACGTCCCGCGCGACTCGACCCGGCTGGATCTGACGCTCACTCCCCGCGAGTCCGCCGACCTGGACTTCTCCGTGTACTTCAACGGGAGGCCCGTCGGGCAGAGTGCCACCACCGGCGACGCAGCCGAGCGGATCGTCATCGACGACCCGCAGCCGGGCACGTACTTCATCGTGGTCGCCGGGGTCAGCGTCGCGGGTGAGGACGTCACATTCGACTACCACCAGGAGATGTTCTCGAAAGGACAGGGCACCGTCTCCCCGACGTCGGACGCCACGTACTCGCTCTCCGCGGGCGAGTCCATGCCGGTCGACGGGTCGCTCGTCGTCACGGCACGCCAGCTGACGGGCGACCCCATGGTGGGTCGCGTGCGGGTGGCGAACGCGCACGGCACGATCATCGGGGCGGCGAGCGTGGCCATCACCACCGTCGCGGTGCCGCAGCTCGATGTCGTCAGCTGGGCTCCGCCGTTCGTGGGCGCCGAGCTGACCGACGACGGCGTGGTCGCAGGTGATCGGCAGTTCGAGAGCCGGATGACACCGACGACCTGGACCGTCGACGGGGGCTTCGCCAACCTCGCACTCGAGGGGGAGGGCTACGGTTCGGCGCTCGGGATCAACGAGTCTCGCACGTCCGTGGGCTACGCGACGGACAGCGAGTGGAGCAACCTTCCCGCGCAGTGGGCGGCCGACGGCTCGCTCACGGTGATCGGCGTTCCGGACTGGCGCCCGTACACCAACGGGTATGCGACGGGGGTGAACGACGGCGGCGTGATCGCCGGTTTCGCCGAGCTCCTCGAGCAGGATCCCGAGGGCACCTGGCACAGCTACAGTGACGCGTTCGCGCGCACGCCGGATGGCGCGTTCACGAAGCTCGAGCACCTGTCGGCCGAGCCGTCGGGGACACAGACGCGCGCGGTCAACGCGGCCGGGTCTATCGTCGGACACTCCATCAGCGCCGAGAACGCGGAGCATGCCGTGATGTGGGATGCCGCGACCGGAGCGGTCCGCGATCTGGGCACCCTCCCCGGCCAGTGGTTCGCCCAGGCCACGGATGTGAACACACCCGGCGCCGTGGTCGGAACGAGCGGGGACGACGCCTTCGTGTGGACGGAGGAGACCGGGATGAAGCGTCTCGCCGACTACGGCTACGACGCGACCGCGGAGAAGGTGAGTGACGACGGCTGGGTGCTGGGCACGGTCGAGCTCGCGCCGTACTACGCGGTGTCGGCGCTGTGGGATCCGCAGGGCAGGCTCTGGGATCTGTCGGGCATGGTTCCGGTCGAGGAGGGCGGCTGGTTCCTGCCGACCTACAGCTTCGACATCAACAACGAGCACCAGCTGATGCTCTACGGCGAGGGCGGAGCGAACGGCGCGGAGTCCAGCACCGTGATGCTGAGCATTCCCGCCGGCCTGCGCGACTAGTTTCGTCGCCACCGCGTCCCGTCGAGCCGGTCGTCACCGGTTCGGCGGGACGCGTGCGTTGTACACCGGCCTGCGCCCGGCGCCTGAGCAGTTACTCGCGCGGCCGGTATCGCACGGCGACCGCACCTGACCGGAACTCGTGGCGATCCACGAGCTCGAGCTGGATGCGCTCGCGCAGGCCGGCGAGCAGCGTCGGCCCGTGTCCGGCGAGGACCGGCTGCACGAGGAACTCGTACTCGTCGATCAGTCCCAGATCGGCCAGCGCCAGGGGAAGCGTCACTCCGCCCACCCACAGGCCCTCGCCCGGCTCCTGCTTGAGGGCCTGAACCGCCTGCGCCAGGTCGCCGCGCACCAGCTCGGCATTCCAATCGGCTCCGCTCAGCGTGCTCGACACGACGTGCTTCTTCGCCCGGTCGATGGTCTCGGCGAACGGGACCTCCCACTCGCCCATCCAGTCAGGCCACACGCCCGTGGACGGCTTCCGCCACGCCGACTCCATCATCTCGTAGGTCACCCGGCCGAACAGCAGAGCATCGGCGCGCGCCATCTCGGCCGTCCAGTAGCGCATCGACTCCTCGTCGGGCGGGAGTCCCGCCTCGTGATGAACGCAGCCGTCGAGCGTGACGTTGATCGAGTATCGAAGTGGTCTCATCCCGTAACCGTCCTCTCGCGCACCCCGGTCGGGTAGCCCTGTCGGCCCGCCGATGAGATTGGCCGATCGACACGCTCAATCTTCACGATCGCGTGCCGATCCATCAATTGGAGCTAAGGCTGCACTGCGCCGAAGAACTCGCGTGCCGTCGCCAACTGGGCGAGTGCCATCACGCCGGCCACGGCGACGTAGATCAGCCCGATCGTGTCGATGCCGTAGGCGATTGTGACCGCGGTCGCCAGCACGACGAGCCAGATCGAAGCCCACGCCCAGCGCTGCCTGACACGGTAGGGGAAGAACAGCACCAGCAGCGCCAGCGCGTTGACGACCGCGTAGGCGATGAACATCCGGCCCTCGTCTGCTGACGTGGCCACCAAGAAGATCGCGACCAGGTGATTGAGCAGCATCCCGGCGTTGAGCACGATCAGCACGATCCAGCCCGCCTTGGCCAGTCCAGTCCTCATGCCGCGAGTGTAGGACCGCGTGCCACGCCGCGAAAGACGCGACGAGCGCTAGGGGGTGCCGACGGGTAGCCCCCGTACCCATCTCGCGCCCGAGGGTCCACCTGGGTGGCGCACGGCTGAAGCGGTGCAGCGCACCTTTTCGTCGGCTCGAGTTGTGCGCAGCGAGCTCGGAACAAGCAGAAGAGCCCGTGCGCGGTAGGATAAAACAGTTGGCGCGCCGACAGCAGCCCTACTGGAAGTCGCCGCCGGGGGCCATGTCGGTGAACCGGGAGAAGTGTCCCTGGAAGGCGACGGTGATGGTGTCGGTCGGTCCGTTGCGGTGCTTGGCGACGATGAGGTCGGCCTCGCCCGCGCGCGGGCTGTCCTTCTCGTAGGCGGCCTCACGGTGCAGCAGCACCACCATGTCGGCGTCCTGCTCGATCGAGCCCGACTCACGCAGGTCGGAGAGCGCGGGCTTCTTGTCGGATCGCTGCTCGGCACCACGGTTCAGCTGCGAGAGCGCCACGACAGGAACGGCCAGTTCCTTGGCGAGGAGCTTGAGCGCCCGCGAGAACTCGGACACCTCCTGCTGACGGGACTCGACGCGCTTGCCGCTCGTCATGAGCTGGAGGTAGTCGATGACGACCATCTTCAGCCCGACCTTCTGCTTGAGCCGGCGGCACTTGGCGCGGATCTCGACGAGCGTCATGTTGGGGCTGTCGTCGATGTACAGCGGGGCCTCGTTGATGCGTCCGCGGGTCGCGGCGATCGTCGTCCAGTCGCGGGAGTCGAGCGTGCCCTTGCGCATCGCCTGCAGCGGCACGGATCCTTCGGCGCTCATCAGGCGCATCGCGATCTCGCTGCGCCCCATCTCGAGCGAGAAGAAGATCGTCGGCATGTCGTGCTTGATGGCGGCGACGCGCGCGAAGTCGAGCGCGAGCGTCGACTTACCCATCGCCGGGCGCGCGGCGATGATGATCATCTGGCCGGGGTGGAGTCCGTTGGTGAGCTGGTCGAGTCCGGAGAAGCCGGTCGGGATGCCGGTCATCTGGCCGTCGCGACCTCGCGCGGCCTCGATCTCCTCGACGGCCGCATCGACGGCGACCGTCAGCGGCACATAGTCTTCGGCCGCCTCGGCGCCGGTGACCGAGTAGATCTCGGCCTGCGCGTTGTTCACCAGGTCGAGCGCCTCGCCCTGGCCGGAGTAGCCCATCTGCACGATGCGGGTGCCCGCGTCGACGAGACGGCGGAGCAGCGCCCGCTCGGAGACGATCGATGCGTAGTACCCGGCGTTGGCCGCGGTGGGAACGATCGAGGTGAGAGTGTGCAGGTAGTCCGCGCCACCGGCGCGCTGCAGCTCGCCGGTCTTGATGAGCTCGTCGGTGACCGCGACCACGTCGGTCGGCTCGCCGTGCGAGTAGAGGGTGAGGATCGCCTCGAAGATGAGCTCGTGCTTCGGGATGTAGAAGTCGACGCCGCGGAGGGTCTCGATCACATCGGCGACCGCATCCTTCGAGAGCAGCATGCCGCCGAGCGCGCTCTGCTCGGCGAGAAGGTCGTGCGGGGGAGTGCGCTCGAACTCGCGCGGGCCGCCCATGCGCTCTTCGGAGATGTCGGCGATCGACATAGGTGCAGGATCCTCCACGTCGGTCGGTTCGGTCTCGGCGGCTCGCCGCAAAGCGGTGCTCGATCACTCGTGAGGAGTCGGGATGCCGCAGCGATCTCATGACGTGTTCGCCGGCGCTGACCCGGCATCTTCACTCGCAGACGCTTCGGCACTCTTCCCCTGAGGACCGACCCCCACGCTAGGCAGGGGCCCCGACAGCCGCAACACGGCCTGTGGATAAGTCTGTGGAGGACTTGCGTGAAACGCCGGGAGACCTGTGAACAACACCTGTGGACAACCAGACGATTCTTCACCCCCGTGGCCCAAGATACCGGCTTTCACCTGGGGTTCTCGATTCCACACCCTGTGGAGGGGGATGTGGTTGAAGTGCGGCTTGAAGGTTGAGTGTGCTGCGGGGGCCTGTGCACAATTCTGCGCCGGCGTGTCGCGGGGCAGCCTCATTCGCGAGAGATCCCATGACCCTCTGGACACGTTCGCGGGAGAGCGCTAGCCTGTGGAGTCCAGGCACCCTCAGCGCATTTCCGTTCGGAATGCGTGGCGTTATCAGTCGTGGGAGGTGAACGTGGACATCGCAACCTCAAAGTCGAGGATGTGGCAGCTGGCCCTTGTCGGGGTCGCAACCGCGTTCGCCTGGATCGTCCTCTCGCTGCTCCTCGGCCTCGGGTCGGGACAGGCACGAGCGGATGACTCCACCGACGGTAAAGGCCTGTTGGGTGCCGTCACCTCGCTCGTCGACGAGACCGCTTCGACCGTGACCAGTACCGTGACCGCAGTCACCGGGGAAGTCACCGGCGTCGTGAACGCGGTCGTCGAGGTCGCTCCCGCCCCGGTGCAGCAGCCGGTTCGCGAGGTCGTCCAGAGCGTCGGCACCGTCGTCACCACCGTCACCGAACCCGTGACCCAGGTCGTCTCCGGCGGTGTCGTCGGCACGGTCACCGCGCCGGTCGTCGCCGTCGTCGAAGACGTTCCCGTGGTCGGAGGCATCGTCTCCGATATCGGGCTGGGCGATGCGATAGAAGACGTCGCCGGCACCGTCGACGAGACGGTGGGCGGTGTGGTCGACGCCGTCGATGACACCGGCTCGTCCATCGGGCAGCCGTCGACCGGCGCGAACCCGGCAGTTCCGCCGGTGCTTCCCGAACTCCCGAGTCTCCCCGGCACCACGAGCCCCGACTCGGCGGCCCCCGCCGGACAGGACGCCCGTCCCGCCGCCGGCCCGGCACCCGCGATCGCTCCGACCCCGGCGTTCTCGCCGGGCGCGGCATCCGCTCTGCTGTTCCAGGGCGCGTACGAGCCGGTCGGCTCCGCGTCCTCCGCACCTGTCGTCGTGTCCTCCTCCATGGCGTCGTCCGACGCCCGTGGACCCCTCTCTCCGGCGGGAGACCTCTGCCCGCCGACTGCTTCTTCCTCGGGACCCGGTGGTACGGGTCTCGGCGCTTGGGCGCTGGTCGCCCTCGGTCCGCTCGCCGCACACCGTGCCTGGGTGCGTCGCGCAGGACCCGAGGACGAGCACGCGCCACCGGCGCCTGCAGGATCCACCGACGTCTCCCCTGACTGATCGTCGCGCCACCGCCTCCTGAAGGCGGCAGAGCATCAGCAGTGCACCCTCACGCGCTGCGAAGACCATCAGTCAACAAAGGGGAACAACCATGCGTACTTTCGTCAAGCGCGCCCTCTTGGGCACGCTCCTGGCCGGCGGCATCACGCTGCTCGGCGCTACGGTCGCCAATGCGGCCGAGACGACCGGAGAGGACGGGCTGCTCTCGGGCACCCAGGCTCTTCTGGACGTCACACTCCCGGTGACCGTCAGCGGCAACTCGCTGTCGCTCATCGGCGACTCCCACAGCGAGCAGGCGTCCGCACCGGCTTCCGCTCCCGCTCCCGCACCGGCACCCGCCCCGGCCACCACCAGTGGTCAGGACGGCGTCGGGTCCGGCACCCAGGCGATCATCAACGTGACCGTCCCCGTGACGGTCGCCGGCAACGCGGTGTCCGTCGTCGGCGACAGTTCCCAGGCGGATGCCGCCACCACGGCTCCGGCGCCCACCAGTGGCGCTGCGAGCTCGGCGTCGACCTCCGGCGAGGACGGCCTTCTCTCCGGCACGCAGGGCCTCATCTCTGTGGACCTGCCCGTCACCGTGAGCGGCAACGCCATCTCGGTCATCAGTGACAGCCACAGCGAGGGCGCCACCGCGACGCCCGCCGCCGGCACCACCGGCACCGCGGGCACGGGGGCAGAGGGCTGGACCAGCGGCGAGGATTCGATCCTCGGCGGCACCCAGGTCATCGCTCCCGTCACGGCGCCGGTCGCGGTGGTGGGCAACGCCATCTCCGTCATCGGCGACAGCCACAGCGAGGGCGCCACCACGACGCCCGCCGCCGGCACCACCGGCACCACGGGCGGTACCGGCGGAGAGACCGACGGCACGGGTTCGGTTCTCGGGGGCACTCAGGTCATCGCCCCCGTCGCCGCTCCGATCACGGTCGGCGGAAACGCCATCTCGGGCATCGGCGACAGCTCGTCCGAAGGCGCGACGTCCGGCAGCGCGGGTGCAACGGGCGGGCCGCTGTTCGGCGCGACCGACGGCACCGACTCGCTGCTCGGCGGCACCCAGGTGCTCGCCCCGGTCACCGCACCCATCACCGCGATCGGCAACGCGATCTCGGTGACCGGCGACAGCTCGTCCGCGGGCACGACCACCGGCACGGGGACCGGGACGAGCGGCGGCACCACCGGCGGCGTGACCGACGGCACCGACTCGCTGCTCGGCGGCACCCAGGTGCTCGCACCGGTCACCGCACCCATCACCGCGATCGGCAACGCGATCTCGGTGATCGGCGACAGCTCGTCCACCGGGGCCGTCACGGCACCGGCCGCGGGCGGCACCGGCGGCACGACCGGAACCACGTCGGGACTCGGATCGATCCTCGGGGGAACCCAGATCCTCGCTCCGATCACCCTGCCCATCACGATCGGCGGCAACGCGATCTCGGTGATCGGGGACTCCACCACGGGGACGCCGGTCGTCGTCGTTCCGACGGACCCGACCGATCCGACGGACCCGACCGATCCCACGGACCCGACCGACCCGACGGACCCGACCGATCCCACCGATCCCACCGATCCCACGGACCCGACCGACCCCACCGGCCCGGCCGGCCCCAGCGGCCCGGGCTCGTCGGACGACGGTGACGACGTGATCGGCTCCCCGGCCGGCGCTCAGCCCAGCGCCGCCGCTCTTGCCACGACGGGAGGGACGGGCGCGCTGCCCGCGCTGCTGATGAGCCTCATGCTCCTCGCAGCCGGCGCTTTCGCGCTCGTGTCGCGGCGCCGCTCCGCGTGAGTCGGCACCGGAGGCGAGCCCCAGAGTCGCCCCCGGTCCACTCCGCGTGAGCGCGGCGGGAGGGCCGCTCCCCACCGGCCCTCCCGCTCTCCACACTCGCCCCTCGATCATCGGACGACCGCCAATGCCTGGATCGGCCGTTCGATGATCGGGGGGTGTTCATACGGCGGATGCCGCGACGCGGGGGACTCTCGGCATCCGTCGTGCGTCTTCGCTGCTACTTGGCAGCGACCACCTGAAGGGTGATCACGGCGGTGAGGTCGTCGCGCAGACGGACCGTCGCCTCGTGCTCGCCCACCGACTTGATCGGCGAGGTGATGTGGATCTTGCGCTTGTCGAGATCGCCGAGTCCGGCGGCCTTGACGGCGTTGGCCACGGCCTCGGTCTTCACCGAGCCGAACAGACGGCCTTCGGCGCCGGCCTTGACCGACAGCTTGACCTTGTTGGACTCGAGAGCGTCCTTGAGGGCCACGGCCTCTTCGTGGTCGTGGATGACGCGAGCGTCGCGGGCGGCGCGGATCGACGCCACCTGCTTCTCGCCGCCACGGGTCCACGACACGGCGAAGCCCTGGGGGATGAGGTAGTTGCGGGCGAACCCGTTCTTGACCTCGACAACGTCACCGGCGCTACCAAGCCCGGCGACCTCATTCGTGAGAATCAGCTTTGCCATTGGGTGCTCCTTAGCGGCCAGCGCCGGCGTAAGGCAGGAGCGCCATTTCGCGCGCGTTCTTGATCGCCTTGGCGATCAGACGCTGCTCCTGCACCGAGACACCGGTGATACGACGGGCGCGGATCTTGCCACGCTCCGAGATGAACTTGCGAAGAGTGGCGACGTCCTTGTAGTCGATGAGACCGACCCGGATCGCCTTCGCGGGAGCGGCGTTCTTCGCGCCCTTCCGCGGCTTGCGGCGGTCGCCGCTTGCCTTTCCAGCCATGGGTGTTTCCTTACTGAGATGAGAGATTCACCGGATGCCGAGGCATCCGAAGTGCTTTAGAACGGGGTGTCGTCGCCGTAGCTGCCGGGAGCGCTCCACGCGTCGGCACCGGCGGCGGCGCCGGCGTTGCCGCCTGCGTTCGCCGAACCCGGAGTCGACCACGGCTCGTCGGCGACCTGCGACGGGCGTGACCCGCCGCCGCCGCCACCCGCAGCGCGCGTGACCTGAGCGGTCGCGTAGCGCAGCGAGGGGCCGATCTCGTCGACCTCGAGCTCGATCGCGGTGCGCTTCTCGCCCTCGCGCGTCTCGTAGGAGCGCTGCTTCAGGCGGCCGGTCGCGATGACGCGGGAGCCCTTCGTCAGCGATCCCGCGACGTGCTCGGCGAACTCGCGCCACACGCTCGCGCGGAGGAACAGCGCTTCGCCGTCCTTCCACTCGTTGGCGGCGCGGTCGAAGTTGCGCGGCGTCGACGCGATCGTGAAGTTCGCGACGGGGAGACCGTTCTGCGTGTAGCGCAGCTCGGGATCAGCCGTGAGGTTTCCCACGACGGTGATGATCGTCTCGCCGGCCATCGTCGTTACGCGTCCTGCTTGACGGGCTTCGCGGGACGGGCAGCCTTGCGGGCGGCCTTCTCGTCGGCACGCGCCTTCTCGGAGGCGATCATGGCGATCGCTTCCTCGGCACGCATGACCTTGGTGCGCATGATCAGCTCACTGAGGTTCAGCTGACGATCGAGCTCCTTGGTGGTGTCGCTCGTCGCGGTGAAGCTGACGACGGCGTAGATGCCCTCGGTCTTCTTCTGGATCTCGTAAGCGAAACGACGGCGACCCCAGATGTCGATGTTCTCAATCGAGCCACCATCGTTGGTGATGACCTTGAGGAACTTGTCGAGATTCGGGGCGACCTGGCGCTCATCGATCTCAGGGCTCAGGATGACCATGAGTTCGTACTGGTGCGTCACTAACCCACCTCCTTCGGACTTGAACGGCTGTCGGGCATTTCCCGGCAGCAGGAGGGTGTGTGCACGTCATCCGACTTCCCGCGCGCTGGGGCGCGTGCGGACAACCCTCCTATGCTACCGGATGCCTGGTCACGCGGCTAATCCCCGTCTGGGGCCGTCACCGGAAGGCGCTGATGCCCGTGAGGTGCTGGCCGAGGATCAGGGTGTGGACCTCGTCCGTGCCCTCGTAGGTGCGGACCGACTCGAGGTTGGCGGCGTGGCGGATCGGCGAGTGCTCCAGCAGCACGCCGTCGCCGCCGAGGATGGTCCGGGCCTCGCGCGCGATGGCGATGGCCTCCCGCACGTTGTTGAGCTTGCCCAGCGAGATCTGGGTCGGCGTGAGGGTGCCGGCATCCTTCGACCGTCCGATCTGCAGCGCCAGGAGTGCGCCCTTCTGCAGCTCGACGACCATGTTCACGAGCTTCTGCTGGGTGAGCTGGAACGAGGCGATCGGCACCCCGAACTGCTCGCGTCGCAGCGCATGGCGCAGCGCGGCCTCGTAGCTGTCGCGCGCGGCGCCCAGCGCGCCCCACACGATTCCGTACCGGGCCTCGTTGAGCGCTGAGAACGGTCCGCGCAGCCCGGTCGCGCCGGGAAGGAGAGCGGATGCCGGCAGCCGCACCTCGTCGAAGTGCAGCTCCGTCTGGATCGAGGCCCGCATCGACCCCTTCGGCGCGAGCACCGTCGCCCGGAACCCCGGGGCGTCCGTCGGCACCAGGAAGCCGCGCACGCCGTCGTCGGTCTGCGCCCACACGACCGCGAGCTGCGCGATGCTCGCGAGTCCGATCCAGCGCTTGGCGCCCGAGAGCACCCAGTCGTCACCGTCCCGGCGGGCGAAGGTGGTCATGCTCGACGGGTCGGACCCGGCGCCCGGCTCGGTCAGCCCGAAGCTGCCGATCACCTCGCCCGCCGCCATCCGCGGGAGCCACTCGTTCTTCTGCTCCTCCGAGCCCCATCTATGGATCGACCCCATCGCCAGCGATCCCTGCACCGAGACGAAGGTGCGCAGTCCCGAATCGCCGGCCTCGAGCTCGAGCGCGGCCAGGCCGTACTCGACGGCGGTGCGGCCGGGGCATCCGTAGCCCTCCAGGGTCATGCCGAGCACACCCAGCGCTCCGAACGCGGGGACGAGCTCGGCGGGGAAGTGGGCGCGGTCGAACCAGTCCGCGATATGCGGCCGGATCTCCGCATCGACGAAGGCGCGCACGCGGTCGCGGGTCGCGCGCTCCTCCGGGCTGAGCAGGGCATCGAGGCCGAGGACATCGGATGCCGCGCGCAGCGCGTCCAGATCCTCGGGGTCGCGTCGAGGCATCTGCCACTCCTTCGTTCGGCCGTCGCGTCCGATTCTGCCCGGGTTCGCGCCGGGGCGTGTCACAACTCCGCCCGTCCGCCGCCGGCCGGTTGATCCACCCCCGGTTCACGCGGGCGGTCCCGGCCCGCGGTGTCGCCCAGGCGGAGCTGTGACACACCGGGCGCCCCCACCGGCGCCCCGCCGGACGCCGAGCGGCGCCGGTAGCGTGGGCGCATGACCCTCCCCGGCGGCTCGGAGGCCGCACAGCCCGCGTACCCGTTCGATGCGCGGCCGCTCGTCGAACCGGTCGACTCGGCCGCTGTGCGCGCTTTCACCCAGCAGCAGCGGATGGCCGGCGGGCTGCCGTCGGGGTTCACCGGTTCGTCGGTGGTCGGCATCGTCGTGTTCGGCGTCGCGACGGTGATGTTCGCCTCGGTGTTCCTCACCGTGGCCTTCACGGTGATCGACGGCGGCCTCGGCGGCCTCGGCCTGCTGGTGGGTCTGATGCCGCTCCTGGTCATCGGCCTGGTCGCGACGGCAGTGGCGATCGCCTTCGTCGCCGGGACCCGTGTCGCCGCGCATCGCATGTACCGGCTCGACCGCTTCGCTCGCGCGAACGGCATGTCGTACCTGCCGGCGCTCGGCACCCACTCCCTTCCCGGCCTGATCTTCGGCGTAGGCAACGGCCGAATGGCGACCGACGTCCTCCGGGGCGAGCAGCCGCGCTTCGTCGAGTTCGCGAACTATGAGTATTCGACCGGATCGGGCAAGAGCAGGACCACCCACAAGTGGGGCTACGTGGCCGTGAAGCTGGACGTGCCGCTGCCGCACATCGTGCTCGACGCGACCGGCAACAACGGCCTCTTCGGCTCGAACCTTCCGGCTGCCTTCGACAAGGACCAGCGGCTCGGCCTCGAGGGCGACTTCGACCGCTACTTCTCCCTGTACTGCCCCGAGGGGTATGAGGCCGACGCCCTGTACCTCTTCACGCCCGACATCATGGCGCGCTTCATCGACAACGTCGCCGCGCTCGACGTCGAGATCGTCGACGACTGGCTCCTCCTCTATGCCAAGCGCGAGTTCTCCGGCCTCGATCCCGCCACGTGGGCGTGGCTGTTCTCGGTCGTCGGCGCCCTGCTCGACAAGTTCGCGCAGTGGGCGCGGTGGCGCGATGACCGGCTGCGCGCCGAGGCGGCGGCGGAGGCGGATGCCTCGGCCCTCGCCGGCGCCGGCCCTGGGATCGCAGCCGGGGGCGCAGCATCCGCTATGCCTTTTCAGGCTCCGCTCGATGCGCTGCGGCCGCCGCCGGGCGTCGCGCTGCAGGGACGCCGGCTGCAGCGCGGGGTGCCGTGGGTGTCGTTCATCGTCGTGGGCGCGATCGCCCTCTACTGGCTGCTCAGCCAGACCGGGATCCTGGCGCTCTTCTTCCGCTGACACCCGGGACGCGGCGCGCGCACCAGCCGTGACTCAGCCGCCGAAATCGCGCTCCCACGCCACGCGCCGGGCGGCCTGCTCCACGGGATCGGGCACCGGCAGCGAGGCGATCAGGCGCCGGGTGTAGGCATCCTGCGGATCGCCCAGCACCTGGGCCGTCGGGCCCTCCTCGGCGATCTCGCCCTTGTGGAGGACGACGACCGAGTGCGCTAGCAGATCCACGACCGCGAGGTCATGCGTGATGAACAGCGTCGCGAACCCGAACTGCGCCTGCAGATCGCGGAACAGGTCGAGCACACGTGCCTGCACCGAGACGTCGAGCGCGCTGGTGGGCTCGTCGGCGATGAGCAGCTTCGGATCGAGCGCCAGCGCCCGGGCGAGCGACGCCCGCTGGCGCTGCCCGCCGGAGAGCTCGTGCGGGTAGCGTTCGCCGAACGCCTTCGGCAGCTGCACGGCTTCGAGCAGCTCGTCGACCTTCGCGCGCGCGGCGTTCGCATCCTTCGCGTCGGTGTGCACGATGAGCGGCTCGGCGACGTTCTGCGCGATCGTCAGCAGCGGGTTGAAGCTCGTCGCGGGGTCCTGGAAGACGAAGCCGAGCTCCCTGCGGCGAGGGCGGAACTGGCGCTCCTTGACGCCGAGCATCTCGGTGCCGAGCACGCGCAGCGACCCGCCGGCGACCGGCGTCAGGCCCGCGATGGCGCGGCCGATCGTGGTCTTGCCCGACCCGCTCTCGCCGACGAGGCCCAGCACCTCGCCGGGCTTGATCGAGAAGCTCACCTCGTTCACCGCGCGGAAGGCCGCACGGCGGAAGCGGCCGGCGTACTCGATGACCAGCTTGTCGGCGACGACGACGGGCTCGGCGCCGATCGACGACTCCGGTAGCTGCCGGTCGGCGATCTCGAGCCGAGGGACCGCCCCGAGGAGCTTCTTCGTGTACTCGTGATGCGCGTCGGCGAAGAGCTCCGTCGCGGTCGCCATCTCGACGATCTCGCCGTTGAGCATGACCGCGACGCGGTCGGCCAGATCGGCGACCACGCCCATGTTGTGCGTGATGAGGAGGATCGACGTGCCGTCCTCGTCGCGAAGACGACGCAGCAGCTCGAGGATCTCAGCCTGCACCGTGACGTCGAGCGCCGTGGTCGGCTCGTCGGCGATGATGACGGTCGGCTCCAGCGCGAGGGCCATCGCGATGACGAGGCGCTGCTTCTGACCGCCCGAGAACTGGTGCGGGTAGTCGTCGACCCGCAGCTCCGGCTCCGGGATGCCGACGCGCTGCAGCATCTCGATGGCCCGCTGGCGCGCCTGCGACTTCGTGAACTTGCCGTGGGCGCGGAGTCCCTCGGCGAGCTGCCAGCCGACGGTGAAGACGGGGTTCAGTGCCGTCGACGGCTCCTGGAAGATCATCGCGGCCTTGGTGCCGCGGACCCCGCGGAGCTCCTTCTTGTCGAGGGCGACGACGTCGGTGCCGTCGAGGATGACGACACCCTCGGTGCGCGCCGACTCCGGGAGCAGGCCGAGGATCGTGCGGGCGGTGACCGTCTTCCCGCTGCCCGACTCGCCGACGATGGCCAGGACCTCTCCTCGGCGCACGTCGAGCGTGACGCCGCGCACGGCGTGGACGTCACCGCCGTCCGTGGCGAACGAGACGTCGAGGTTCCGGATGTCGACGGCCAGGTCGTCGGATGCTGCAGGTACGGCGGCCATCACTCCACCTCTCCCATGAACTCGCGCGACACGGGCTGGCTCGCGGCGACCGCGTCTGCCGGGGTCTGGGTCTTGCCCGCGCGGCGCCGCGCTCGCAGGCGCGGGTCGGCGAGATCGTTGAGGCTCTCGCCGATGAGCGTGACGCCGAGGATCGTGAGCACGATCGCCACGCCCGGCGGGATCGCCGTCCACCAGATGCCCGCGGACACGTCGCCGATGGACTGCTGCAGGTCGTAGCCCCACTCGGCAGCGGAGGTCGGCTCGATGCCGAAGCCCAGGAAGCCGAGCGCTGCGAGAGTCGCGATGGCCTCTGACGCGTTGAGCGTCACGATGAGCGGCAGCGACCGGGTGGCGTTGCGCAGCACATGGACGAACATGATGCGCGGGGTCGAGGCGCCGATCACCATGGCCGACTCGATGAACGCCTCGGACTTCACCCGGACGACCTCGGCGCGCACGACGCGGAAATACTGGGGGATGAAGACGACGGTGATCGAGATGGCCGCGGCGAAGATCCCGGGCCAGAGACCTGACTGCCCGCCGCTGATCGCGATCGCCGCCACGATGGCCAGCAGCAGCGTGGGGAAGGCGTAGATCGCATCCGCGATGACGACGAGCGTCTTGTCGACCCAGCCACCGAGGTAGCCGGAGACGAGACCGATGAAGATTCCGATGAACACCGAGAGCAGGATCGCCACGACGATCACCATGAGCGCCGTCTGCGCGCCCCAGATCGTGCGCGACAGCACGTCATAGCCGCCGACGGTTGTGCCGAGGAGGTTGACGGGGTTCGGCGGCACCTGCGAGCCGAAGAGGCCGTCGGGTCCCTCGAGCTGGCTGAAGCCGTACGGCGCGATCCACGGGGCGAAGATCGCCATCAGGAGGAACACCGCGGTGAGCACGAGGCCGGCGACGAGCATTCCCCGCTGGAGTCCGACACTCTGCCGGAGCTGGTGGACCACCGGCAGGCGGTCGATGATGCGACGCTTCGCCATGTCAGTACCTCACCCTCGGGTCGAGGAACGCCGCGATGATGTCGACGGCGAAGTTGGTCAGGGCCACGATGATGGCGATGACCGCCACGATGCCCTGAATGGCGACGAAGTCCCGAGCCCCCAGGTACTTCGCGAGCTGGAAGCCGAGGCCCTGCCACTCGAACGTCGTCTCGGTCAGCACAGCCCCGCCGAGCAGCAGCGCGATCTGCAGGCCGATGACCGTGATGATCGGGATGAGCGCCGGCTTGTAGGCGTGCTTGCGGACGAGCCGGTACTCGCTGACGCCGCGCGACCGGGCGGCGTCGATGTACGGCATGTTGTGCGTGGCGATCACGTTGGTGCGCACCAGCCGCAGGAAGATACCCGCCGTGAGCAGGCCCAGGACCATGGCCGGCAGGAAGGCGTGCAGCAGCACGTCCTGCACATACGCGGGGTTGCCTGAGCGAAGGGCGTCGATCAGATAGATCCCCGTCGCCCCGTCTTCGCGTGTCAACGCGAGTTCCGTGCGCACGCTCGCGCGCCCACTGACGGGGAACCAGCCGAGCCACACCGAGAAGACGAGCTTCGCCACGAGTCCGGCGAAGAACACGGGCGTCGCGTAGAAGAGGATGGCGCTGACGCGCAGGGCCGCGTCCGGCGCGCGGTCACGCAGCGCGGCGGCCACGAGTCCCAGTGGAATGCCGACGATGAACGCGACGATGAGCGCGTAGATGACCAGCTCGAGCGTGGCCAGGCCGTAGTTGACGAGGACTTCGGTGATCGGCTGCCGATCGGTGATCGTCGTGCCGAAGTTGCCGGTGGCGATCTGGCCCAGGTACTCGATGTACTGGACGAAGACCGGCCGGTCGTACCCGGCCTCGTGGATGCGTTCCTGCAATTGGTCGGCAGGAAGGCGTCCGCCGAGTGCGGCGGTGATCGGGTCGCCGGTGAGCCGGATCAGGAAGAAGACGACCGTGACGAGGATGAAAACGGTCGGGAAGATGAGGAGGAACCGGATCAGGATGTAGCGGCCGAGGGTTCCGCCCGTCTTCGGGCGTCTCTTCGCCAGGAACGGCGGTGGTTCATCGACGGGCGACGGGTTGCGTGCGCCGCCGGGGGCGCTTGCGGCGAGCCCTGCGTCAACCATGCGGGAGCCTAACTTTGAGAGTGCGAGCCCGAAGCTCCGGTCGTGGCGATGGGGCGGCCCGTCGAGCGGACCGCCCCATCGACCTTCAGCCGGTTACTTCGTGACGGGCGCGAAGCGGAACTTGAACGACGAGTCCAGGACGACGCCCTCGACCTCGGCTCCGGCCACGGCCACCTGAGCGCCCTGCAGCAGCGGGACGGTCGAGAGGTCACCGGCGACGAGCTCCTGGATCTTCTCGATGTCCGCGGTACGGGTGGCGGGATCCGTCTCGACGGCCTGCTCGAGGATCAGGTCGTTGACCTCGGGGTTGTCGTAGTGGTTGCCCAGGAAGTTCTCCTTCAGGAAGAACGGCGCGAGGTAGTTGTCGGCGTCGGAGTAGTCCGGGAACCAGCCGAGCTGGTAGGCCGGGTAGACGTCGGCAGTGCGGTCCTCGGAGTACTGCACCCACTCGGTCGACTTGAGGTCGACGGTGAACAGGCCGTCCTTCTCGAGCTGCGATTTCACCATGGCGTACTCGTCACCCGACGAGGGACCGTAGTGGTCGGGGCTGTACTGCAGGCTGAGTGCGACCGGCGTCTCCACACCGGCGGCCTCGAGCCTCTCCTTGGCCGCTGCGGCGTCGGGGCCACCCTCACCGTCGCCGTACAGGCCCTTGAGCGCCTCCGTGGCCCCCGCGAAGCCCTCGGGAACGTACGAGTAGAGCGGGGTGTAGGTGCCCTTGTAGACCTGCTGCGAGATCGCGTCGCGGTCGACGAGGTCGGCCACGGCCTGACGGACGGCGAGCGCCTTGGCCTCGTCGGCCTCCGGCGTCTCGATGCCGTACGGCTGGGTGTTGAAGTTGAACACGATGTAGCGGATCTCTCCACCGGGACCGTCGATGACCTGCACGTTGTCGTTGCCGCTCAGGTCCTCCACGTCGGTGGCCGACAGGCTGCGGTACGCCACGTCGACGTCGCCTTCCTGCACGGCGAGCTTCAGGTTCGACGACTCGGCGAAGTACGTCAGGATGACGCCGGCGTTGACCGGTGCATCGAGCAGACCCTGGTACGCCTCGTTCGGGGTGAACTCGACGGTCTTGTTGAAGTCCCACGACGTGACCGCGTACGGTCCACCGAAGGCGTTCGCGTCGACGATCTCGTCATCCGGCGTGAGCGCGTCGGCGGCGAAGACCTCGTCGTCGACGATCGCGCCGGGGAAGCTCGTGAGGATGAAGGGGAAGACCTGGTCGTTCTCGGTCTTCAGGTTGAAGACGACCGTGGTCTCGTCGGGGGTCTCGACGCTGTCGAGGTTGTACAGCAGGCTCGAGGCGCCGTTCGGGTCGGCGATCGCGATGTTGCGGTCGAACGAGAACTTGACGTCGGAAGAAGTCAGTTCGTTGCCGTTGGCCCACGTGAGACCCTCGGGCAGGGTGACCGTGTACTCGGTCGGCGAGGTGAACTCGGCCGACTCGGCGAGGTCGGGAACGACCTCGTTGCTGTTGTAGTCGGTGTTGACGAGGTACGGGAAGACCTGCGTCTGAACGGCGAGCGAGCCGTTGTCGTAGGAACCGGCCGGGTCGAGCGTCGTGACCTTGTCGGTGGTGCCGACGATGATGGGCTCGCCCGATGCGTCGCCGTCGTCGTCGGTTCCGCCGCCGCCGCCACCGGCGCAGCCTGCGAGAAGAAGTGCCGAGGCACCGAAGGCTCCGACGGCGAGGCCGAGACGGCCGCGCTTGCTGTGGTGCAGTGACATAGTGCTACCTCTGCTGTCAAGGGTCGGCCGCGTCCGATGGCGCGGCCCTCGGCCATCTTTCCCCCGATTCCCGGAAAACGACAATCCAGTGAACGATTCGTAACCAGACTGAAACTCTCGCTCAACACAGGAGGCGGGGGCTGCGCGATCTGTCGGGACCCGCTCAGGCGAGACCGTCGCGCACGAGGATCTCGCGGTAGTGCGGGTTCTCCATGATCCCGAGGATGTTGCCGAACGGATCCACCACGGCGGCGGTGTTGAAGCCCTCGCCTCGCTCGATGACGGGCTGATAGGGAGTCGCGCCGAGCTCGAGAAGGCGGGCGAGGGCCGCATGCACGTCATCGACGGCCCACTGCATGACCGCTCCGGCCGCACCGTCGGGCATGGGCGGCCGGTACTGGGCATCGATGATCCCGAGCTCGTGCTCGTAGTCGCCGACGCGGAACTCGATGTACGCGGGCGTCACGAAGTACGGCTCGCTGCCGAGCACCTCGGCGTACCAGCGTGCGGCCGCATCGAGGTCGGAGGCGTAATAGCTGATGGTCGCGAATCCTCGCAGCATGATGTGCCCTTCGCTTCGGCGGGACGGGATGCCCCGCGCTCGGGTCCAGTCTCACCCGGAACGCGGACATATCACGTCCGCGATCGCGCCTCGCTCTCCTGCTCTCCCATGGGGCATCCTCGAGGGATGACCTCCCCCGTCGCCGACACGCTCGACACGCGTCCTCTCGTCGAACCGCTCACCCCGGCCGACGTCGAGGCGGAGCTCGAAGTGCTGCGGCGCTCGGAGGGTCCGAGAGGCGTCTCGCGGTTCGCCGGTCATGTGACGGCGATCCTGCTGGTCGGCTTCCTCGCGGTGGTCTTCGTCGGCGTCGGCCTCGGCATCCCGTATCTCCTCTCGCAGGACTCGCTCGACCCGCTGCCGGCGGCCGCCGTCCTCGTGCCGCTCGCGGTCACGGCTGCCGGTGTCGTCGCCGCCCTGATCGCCGCACGCCTCATCCGCCGGCGCGACCGGCTCCGCGCCGCGCGGATGAGCCGCTTCGCTCGGGCGAACGGGATGGCGTATCGCGCTCACGTGCCCGGTCCTCGGCCGGGCATGATCTTCCGAGCGCACAGCGACGGTGAGGCGGTGACCCGCGACGGCGAGCGCTCGTGGGAGGTCGGCGGGGTCACCACGCGGGTGCCCTTCGGCCGCAGCACCCGACGCGGACCACGGTGGGGCTACACCGCCGTGCAGCTGGACCGGCCACTGCCGCACATCATGCTCGACGCGCGGGGCAACAACAGCCTGCTGGGCCGCACCCGCCTCCCGGACACCGCGCTGCGCAGCCAGCGACTGAGCCTCGAGGGCGACTTCGACCGATGGTTCACCCTGTACTGCCCGGCCGGGTACGAGCGCGCCGCGCTGTACCTCTTCACCCCCGACATCATGGCGATGATGATCGACCGCTTCGCCGAGCTCGACGTGGAGATCATCGACGACTGGGTCTTCTTCTACTCGCGGAACGAGCTCGTGTCCTTCGACCCTGCGGTGTGGGAGTGGCTCGTCGCCGTCACCGCGGCGGTAGAGCGCAAGCTCGGTCAGTGGGAGCGGTGGACCGACGACGACGCCCCGCCGCTGCCGTCTTCACACCCGGCCGTGGACGCGATACCCGGGGCGTCGCGGCCGCCGCATCTGCGCCGTCGCGTGCGCCTCGCACCGATCCTGTACGTGTCGGGCCTGTGCCTGCTCGGTGTCGTGCTGATCGTCGATCTCGTCGTCCAGCTCCTCGGCCGCTGAGGCCGCTGCCGCGCACGGCGATCGTCAGTCCCGCGCGGCCCACCACTCCCGCAGGCGCCGCTCGGCGACATCCTCGCCGAGAATGCCTTCGTCCAGCCGCAGGTCGAGGAGGAACCGGTACGCCTCGCCGACCTCGCGACCCGGTCCGATGCCCAGCACGGCCTGGATGCGATTGCCGTCGAGCTCGGGACGCATCGCGTCGAGCTCCTCCTGCTCGGACAGCTCGGCGATCCGCCGTTCGATGTCGTCGTAGGCCCGCGCGAGACGCCCGGCCTTCTTCGTGTTGCGGGTCGTCACGTCGGCCCGCGTGAGGATGTGCAGGCGTTCGAGCTCGTCGCCGGCGTCCCGCACGTAGCGGCGCACCGCGGCATCGGTCCAGGCGCCCTCGGCATAGCCGAAGAACCGCAGATGCAGCTCGATGAGCCGCGTCACGACCGAGATGGTGTCGGAGTCGAAGCGCAGAGCGAGCAGCCGTTTGCGGGCCAGTCGCGCACCCTTGATGTCGTGGTGGTAGAACGTCACGCCGCCACCGGGCTCGAGCTTGCGCGTGGCCGGCTTGCCGATGTCGTGCAGGAGCGCCGCGATGCGCAGCGGGACGTCGGGCGCGGCATCCGGAAGCCTCGACGCCTCGAGCGCGATCGCCTGCCGGAGCACGGTCAGCGAATGCTCGTAGACGTCCTTGTGGTGGTGGTGCTCGTCGACCTCGAGCTTCAGCGCGGGCACCTCGGGCAGGAACTGGTCGATCAGCCCGGTCTCGACGAGCAGGCGGATGCCGCGCACCGGGTCGCCGGTCGCGAGCAGCCGGACGAGCTCGCCCTGGATGCGCTCGGGGCTGACGATCGACAGGGTCTCGCGGAGCGCGGCCATCGCGTCGACCGTCGCGGGCTCGACCTCGAAGCCGAGCTGCGAGGCGAACCGCGCGGCCCGGAGCATGCGGAGCGGATCGTCGCCGAAGCTCACCGAGGGATCGGCCGGGGTCCGCAGTCGCTTCGCGAGCAGATCCTCGACGCCACCCGTCGGGTCGACGAGGGTGCGCGCCGGCACCCGGAGCGCCATCGAGTTCACGGTGAAGTCGCGGCGCACCAGGTCGCCCTCGAGCGTGTCGCCGAATTCGACCGTGGGCTTGCGGGTGACCCCGTCGTAGCTGTCGGCGCGGTAGGTCGTGATCTCGACCTGCTCGCCGGCGACCTTGGCGCCGATCGTGCCGAAGGCCCGGCCGATGTCCCACTGCGCGGTGCTGATCGGCTTGACGATCCGCAGGATCTGGTCGGGCAGCGTGTCGGTGGTGAAGTCGAGGTCGTTCACGGCACGCCCCAGCAGCGCATCCCGCACGGGTCCGCCGACGATTGCCAGGTCGTGGCCGGCGTCGGCGAACGCGTCGGCGAGCGTGGAGACGACGGGAGACTCGGCGAGCGCGCCGAGGCGGGCGATGCCCTCGGCCATGTTGAGCATGGGCTCCAGCCTAGAGCCCGGTCGTTGAGCGAGCGAAGCGAGACGAAACGCCCCCAGGCACCCCGCGAGCCCGAGCCGTTTCGTCTCGGTCGCCGGTGCCCCGGCGCTCAGCGACCGGGAAGGAAGCCGAGGAAGCCGGTGAACGCCAGCTCGCGCACCCGCGGGATGAGGTCGGCGCGGAGGGCCGCGGCATCCACCCCCAGAAGCTCGGCGATCGCGTCGATCAGCACCCCCGCGGAGAGGTCGCCGTCGCACGCGCCGACGAGGGCGGCGAGGCCGGGATCGACCCCCAGCGCGCGGCCGAAGCCACCGCCCTGACGGAGTTCGATGATCGTCGGGTCCTCTTGCCCCGGCACGTGATGGCGGGCTTCCGTGACATCGGGCGAGACGACGAACACGGATGCCGCGACCTCCTCGTCGTCGAGCGACGCCAGCCGGTCGTGCGCGGCGAGCGCCGCCGCGAGGTGCCCGCCGAGGTCGTCGCCGCCGATCGCCTGATGCAGCACCTCGTACCGGCGCAGCGTCGGCTCCGCCGAGACGGGACGGCGCAGCAGCAGGTAGCCGAAGCCCACCTCCGTCACCTCGCGCGCGATGAAGTCGTCGAGCCAGGCGTCGAGGAGACGCGAGAATCCGGGGGTGCCGGGCAGGGTGCCGCCGTCCCTCACCCAGAGCTCGGCGTACGAGAGCGGGTCCAGGCTCTCGCGTTCGACGACCCATGCGTCCAGCGGAACCGGCGACGACTCCACCCAGGTGCGCACCCGGTCGAGGCCGGCGACGCCGCCCCGAGTCTCCCAGTTGCCCAGAAGCTGTGCGATCCCGCCCGGCTCGAGGTGCTCGCCGACCCCGCGGACGAAGGCGGCCACGATGTCATCGCCCACCATCCCTCCGTCGCGATACTCGTACGCCGGCACGTCGGCGACGCGCGGCGTGATGACGAAGGGCGGATTCGACACGATGCGGTCGAAGCGCTCGCCTGCGACGGGGCCGAACAGGCTGCCGAGCCGCGTCTCGACGCCGTCGACGCCGTTGAGCAGCGCGTTGAGCCGGGTGAAGGCGAGCGCCCGCGCCGAGATGTCGGTGGCGACCACATGCGCGACCTCGCGCCGGGCACGGAGGGCCTGGATGCCGCATCCCGCACCGACGTCGAGCCCCCGGTCGGCGGGCGTCGGGAGCTGCAGGGCGGCGAGCGTCAGCGAGGCGCCGCCCACGCCGAGCACGTGATCCTCGGGCAGCGGCCCGCCCAGCGCGGCCTCGTCGAGATCGCTCGCGATCCACCAGGTGCCCGATCCGTCGCCGTCGGGGTCGGAGGAATCCGCGTACGGCTGCGGACGCACCACGGCGAGCGGGCGCACCCCTTCGCCGGCCCGGGCGGCGAGCCCCAGGCGCGCGAGGCCCTCCGCGCCGGTGCGGGGAAGTGCGAGGGCGACGGATGCCTCGGCCTGCGGCATCCCGAGCATGAGAAGCCTTCCCAGCACCGCCAGAGCGTCGTCGCGGGCGGCGAGGGCGCGATCGGCCGGACGACGAAGCCCGCGCGCGATCGCATCGTCGGCGGCGGAACCCCAGGCCTCGCGCAGCGCTTCGGCCGTGTACCCCGCGTCGCGGAGGTCGTCGGCGAGGGAGCGGCACAGGGCGGGATCCGGTTCGGGAAGCACGGGTCCATTCAACCCTGCGACGCCGACGCCCGCGGGTGCGCCGGGTGCTCGGAGGCTCGGACCGTAGAATCTGAGACGATCGTGCGGTCCGGACATCGCACAGGAGCGAAACCACAGGATGACCGTGACCCCCCGTAGGCCCGCCCGTCGCCGCGCCCCGCGCGCCGCCGCGGTCCTCGCGGCGCTCCTCTTCGCGCTGACGGCCGTCGTCCTCCCCGCTCCCGCATTCGCCGATACGCCGTCACCCAGCCCCACTCCCACCCCCACCCCCCCGATCCCCGTCGGCACCACCGCCTTCACGCTCGCCCCGATCTCGAACGGGCTCGTGGTGTCCGGGGAGCCCCTCACCGTCTCCCTCACCCTGCAGAACGAGACGGATGCCGCGACCGCCCCCGCTTCGGCGACCGTCTCCCTGGGCCGCACCCCCTTGCCCGATCGCGCGGCCCTCGCCGCCTGGCTCGACGGCGACACCTCGGGCGTGCAGACGCAGGCTGTCGCGACCGCCTCGATCGGCGCCGTGGCGCCCCGGGGGCAGGAGGTCACGCCCGCCCGCGTGGCGGCGGACGACCCGGCCCTCGCCGGTCTGCCGCCCGGGGTGTATCCGCTCCAGGCGTCGTACGAGGCAGGCGCCGAGAAGGTCGTCGCGACGAGCGCCATGATCGTGCCGCCCTCTTCCGACCGCGAGATCGGCATCGGCGTGCTCGTGCCCATCACGGTAGGCCCCCTCACGGGGGGACTGCTCGGCGCCGACCAGCTCGCCGCGCTCACCGCCCCGGACGGCGACCTCACCGCGCAGCTCGACGGCATCGACGACACCTCCACCATCCTCGCGGTGGACCCGGCGATCCCGGCCGCGATCCGGGTGCTCGGCACCGCCGCCCCCGCGAGCGCTCTGGCTTGGCTGGAGCGTCTCGAGGCGCTTCCCAACTCCCGCTTCGCGCTGCAGTTCGGCGACGCCGACGTCGTGGCGCAGCTCGAGGCGGGCCTGCCCCGCCCGGTCGGACCGTCCTCCCTCACGGCCTATATGAACCCGGCCGACTTCGTCCCCGAGACCGAGCCGACCCCGGCGCCGACGCCGACCGAGGGCGTCGACCCCGATGCCCCGGTCTTCCCCGACCTCGCGACCCTCCTCGACGTCGGGCCGGGCACTCGCACGGGCGTGTACTGGCCGGCGGCCGGAAGCGCCGGCTCGGCGAGCGTCGCCGAGCTCGGGGAAATCCGCATCGACGGCAGGTCGTCGCTGACCCTCATCCCGTCGGACACGACGTCGGCGGGCGCAGACCACGCCACCGTGCCTGCGCACGGCCGGGCCGGTGACGCCGACGTGCTGGTGTACGACGCCGACGTCTCGCGGGCTCTCACCGAAGCCGCCGGGCTGGAGGAGACGTCGCTCCGCGGGGCCGCGTTGACCGAGGCCACCGCCTACCTGGCCTTCGCCACCGGCGAGACCGGCGGTGCGCCCCTTCTCGTGACGCTCGGGCGCGAGGTCGAGCGGTCACGCGTCGCACTGGGCGCCACCATCGGTACGGCGCTCGGCGCTCCGAACGTCGTTCCGCTGACCCTCGGCGGGCTGGCGAACTCGGCGGTGAGCGAGCTCACGGTCGACGACTCTCCGCCGGAGGAGGCGCGGGCGGCCGCGGCATCCGCTCTCTTCGAGGAGGAGGCCGAGTTGTCGCGCTTCGCCACGATCCTCGACGACACGCGGCTCATCACCGGTCCGGAGCGAGCCGAGATCCTCCAGCTGCTCGGCATCGCGTGGCGCGCCGACGACGTCGCGTGGACGGCGGGGATCGTCGAGCACCGGACAGGAACCCGGACCACGCTGGACTCGGTGGGGCTCGTGCCGACGAGTGAGATCGACCTGTACGGCTCGAACGCGGGCCTGCGGTTCTTCGTGCGCAACGACCTGCCGTATCCGGTGAACCTCGTCCTCTACGTCACGCCGGACGACCTGCGGCTCGACGTGCAGCGCGCCAACCCGATGGTCGCCCAGCCGTCGAGCAACAGCCGCGTCGAGGTGCCGGTGCAGGCGCGAGTCGGCAACGGCGAAGTCACGCTCGACCTCCAGCTGCGAAGCCGCGCCAGCGTCGCGATCGGCGGCTCGGAATCGGTCGACGTCAACGTGCGCGCCGAGTGGGAGACGTTCGGCATCGCCGCCCTCGCCGTCGTGGTCGGCGGACTCCTGCTGCTCGGCATCGTGCGCACGGCATTGCGCCTGCGGGCGCGCCGCCGGGGGACGGATGCCGCGGCCGACGAGGCGCCGGAGCCCGAGGCGGAACCCGAGCCGAGGCGCGAACCCGAGCCGAAGGACACCGAGTGAGCATCGGCCGTGCGAGCGCCCTGATCGGCGCGGGAACGATCGTGTCGCGGCTCAGCGGATTCCTGCGCACCGTCGTGCTGGTGGGGGCGGTCGGTGCGACGACCGACGGCGGCAACGCGTTCGCGGTGGCGAACCAGCTGCCCAACAACATCTACGCGATCATCTCGACCGGTCTGCTGACCGCCGTCGTCGTGCCGCAGATCGTGAAGGCGGCCGCGCACGACGACGGCGGGAGCGCCTTCGTCTCCAAGCTCTTCACTCTCGGCACTGTCGTGCTCCTGGGCACCGCCGTCGTCGCCACGATCGCCGCTCCCTGGCTGGTCGCGCTCTACGCCCCGGGCTACGACGAGGCGCAGAAGGCGCTGGCAACGGGCTTCGCCTACTGGTGTCTGCCGCAGATCCTGTTCTACGGTCTGTTCGCGCTGGTGGGAGAGTCGCTGAATGCCCGGCGGGTCTACGGGCCGTACACCTGGGCGCCGATCGTCAACAACGTCGTGTCGATCGCGGGGTTCCTCGTCTTCATCCGGCTGTTCGGGGCCGGCGGTGCCGACACGGCCTGGACGCCGGAGATGGTGGCCGTGCTGGCAGGCACGGCGACGCTCGGCATCGTCGTTCAGACCGGGATCCTGTTCCTGTTCTGGCGCAAGACGGGGCTCCACGTTCGGCCGGATTTCGTCTGGCGCGGTGTGGGACTCGGGCAGATCGGGCGCCTGGCGGGCTGGACCTTCCTCATGGTGCTCGCCGGCCAGCTCGCCGGCCTGGTGCAGTCGCAAGTGCTCTCGCAGATCCCGAAAGGCGATCCCGGCTTCTTCGTGTCGCAGAACGCGTGGCTCCTCTTCATGCTCCCGTACTCGATCATCGTGCTGTCGATCGGGACGCCCTACTTCACGCAGCTGAGCGAGCACGCCTCGGCCGGCCGGGACGACGAGGTCCGCTCCGACGTCGGCCGCGGCATCCGCACGCTCGGTCTGTTCGTCGTCGGCGCGACCGCCGCCCTCGGCGTCGCCGCCGTGCCGGCGTCGCGGATCTTCACCGATTCCCGCAGCGAGGCCGTCCTCGCGGGCGCCGTGCTGCTCTGCTACCTCGTGAGCCTCGTGCCGCTCGCGGTGCTGTTCGTCGTGCAGCGGACCTTCTACGCCTACGACGACACCCGCACTCCCTTCTTCTTCACGCTGCTGCAGTGCGGGCTCGTCGTCGCGACGGCTCTGCTGGCGTCGTGGGCGGTGGGCTCGGCGAGTCTCGAGCTCTGGCGGCTCGCCGCTGCCGTCGCGCTCGGCCAGTCGTTCGCGACCGTCGTGCAGGTGATCGTGGCGACTTCGCTGCTCCAGCGCCGACTGGGCGGGCTGCGCATCGGATCATGGATGCTGTCACTCGGCCGCTTCGCCCTCGCCGCCGTCCCGGCCGCCGGCGCCGGCTGGCTCACGTTCCAGCTGCTCGGGGGCGCGGAGGGCTGGACGGTGTCCGACAAGCTGCTCGGCGCTCTCGGCGCCGCCGTCATCGGCTCGGTGGTGCTCGTCGTCTACGCGGGTTTCCTCGCACTTCTCCGCGCGCCGGAGCTCGCCACGGCCACCGGACTGGTGCGCCGCCTCCTGCCGGGCGGGCGCTGACCACAGGGGTCGCGGCGGGCCGGCGCCGACCGCAGCGGTGGAATGCCGCACGGCTACCATGTGTTTAGTCATCTGGGGCTTTCCGTCCCGAAACAGAAGGGGGCGCTGGTGCGTCACGTCATCATCATCGGTTCGGGGCCTGCGGGCTACACGGCGGCCATCTACGCGGCGCGCGCCAATCTCGAGCCTCTTGTGGTCGCGAGCTCCGTCGAGGCCGGCGGAGACCTGATGACCACCACCGACGTGGAGAACTTCCCCGGCTTCCCCGAGGGCATCCAGGGCCCCGACCTCATGACGAAGATGCAGGAGCAGGCCGAGCGATTCGGCGCCGAGGTGCTGTTCGACGACGTCGTGTCGCTCGAGCTGGACGGCCCCGTCAAGAAGGTCAAGCTCGGCAGCGGTGCCGAGTACGAAGCCCGGTCGATCGTCTACGCCACCGGATCGGCCCATCGCAAGATCGGCATCGAGGGTGAAGAGCGCCTGTCGGGCCGCGGAGTGTCGTACTGCGCGACCTGCGACGGCTTCTTCTTCCGTGAGCGCGTCATCGCGGTCGTCGGAGGCGGCGATTCGGCGATGGAGGAGGCGACGTTCCTCACGAAGTTCGCCTCGAAGGTCTACGTGATCCACCGCCGTGGCGAGCTTCGCGCCTCGAAGATCATGCAGGAGCGCGCGTTCGCCAACGAGAAGATCGAGTTCGTCTGGAACAGCGAGGTCGTCGACGTGCTGGGTGACGACGCGGTGACAGGCGTCGTGTTGGAGAACCTGGTGGACGGCACCCGCAGCGACCTCGCGCTGGACGGCCTGTTCGTCGCGATCGGCAACGACCCCCGCACGCACCTCGTGCACGAGAAGCTCGAACTGACCCCCGAGGGCACCATCTGGGTCGACGGGCGTTCCTCGCGGACTTCGGTCACTGGCGTCTTCGCGGCCGGCGACGTCATCGATCCCACCTATCGTCAAGCCGTCACCGCGGCCGGCAGCGGAACCGTCGCCGCTCTCGACGTCGAGCACTACCTGGCTTCCGTCGGCGAGGCGGGCGCTCCGGCCGTGGATGCCGATCAGATCGAGGGCCTCCCCGAGGCCGACGCCGCCTGACTTCCACCCGCATTCGCGCGTGGAACAATCCCACCGCGTCGCGTGTTCGAACAAACGACATACTTTGCCATCGAAGGAGAGATCATGACCGCCAAGGCGACGACATCGGCCACGTGGGAGCAGGACGTGCTTCAGGCTGAAGGCCCCGTGCTCGTGGACTTCTGGGCCGCGTGGTGCGGACCGTGCCGCATGGTCGCGCCTGTGCTCGACCAGATCCAGTCCGAGCACCCGGACAAGATCACGGTCCTGAAGCTCAATGTGGACGAGAACCCCGACCTGGCCATGAAGTACCAGATCACCTCGATCCCGGCGATGAAGGTCTTCAACAAGGGACAGGTCGAGACGACGATCATCGGCGCGAAGCCGAAGTTCGCCCTCGAGCAGGACCTCGCCGCGTACATCGCGTAACCTTCACGGCTCCTGCCGTGCGCCCCGGTGACCGTTTCTTCGTTTCCTCGAAGAATCCCTGGTCACCGGGGTTTTCGCATACATGCCGCCTACGGCATCCATCGATTCTGAGATCGATTTCAGGAAGGATGTCGATCCGGGCGTCCGTCGTTCGACGCACGGAGTGAAGGGGCCGGAGCGGCCCTGCGAGCCGGTCGGCTCACAACGACGAAGGAGCGGGACATGCGTTACATGCTGATCATGCAGGTGGAGCCCGAAGCTGCTGCACGCGCGGCGGAGGATCTCGACATGGAACAGGTCGTCGCGGCGATGGGCGCCTACAACGAGGAACTGCAGAAGGCCGGCGTCTTCCTGTCGGCCGAAGGGCTCTCCGACGCGAGCGAGGGGTTCCGCGTCGACTTCACCTCGGTTCCTCCGGTGGTGACCGATGGGCCGTACGCCGAGGCGCGCGAAGTCTTCACCGGCTTCTGGATCCTCGAGGTCGCCAGCCGCGAAGAGGCGGAGCACTGGGCGAAGAAGTGCCCGCTCGGGCCCGGTGTCGGGCTCGAGGTGCGTCGAGTGAACGAGTTGAGCGACTTCGACATGCCTGACAACGAGTGGATCTCGAAGGAGCAGGAGTGGCGCGCCACCAACTCATGAGTCCGAGCGCGTGAGCTCAGGACGCATCGGCACGCACCGTCGCATCCCAGCGACGGTGCGTGTTCGCGTCGCCCAGCAGTCGCCACACCGCTTCGGTGAGCGGCGGGTACTCGAGGGCGATCTGGCGCAGCACCCGGTAGTGGCGGGCGGCGTTCGGACGGGAGCCGCCGTTCGCCTCGATGTTCTCCGCGCGGAGGGTGAAGACCACGAGCTCGTCGACCGTCGGCAGGTCCTCCATGAAGTCCCAGGGGTCTTCGCCCGCCCGCAGGCGTTCGGCGATCACGACCGCCAGCTCGTCGGACGCCTCGGCACGCAGGAGCTCGAGACTGGCGCGGCGGCGCGGAGTCTGTTGTTCTGGCGGCACCATTCCAGGGTACGACGCCCTTCGGACGCGTCGGCCCGTTACGCGCCTACGCTGGCAGGATGATCGAGGATTCCCACGCTCGTCGCGCGGTCGAGGCCGTCTGGCGGGCGGAGTCAGCGCGCATCGTCGCCGCCCTCATCCGGCACACCGGCGACTTCGCCTGGGCCGAGGATCTCGCTCAGGATGCCCTCCTCGAAGCGATCGCGAAGTGGCCTGAGAGCGGCATCCCCGACAACCCGGGCGCCTGGCTCCTCTCGGTGGCAAAGCGTCGCGCGATCGACGGGTGGCGGCGGCGGGAGCGCCTCGCCCTTCGTGAGCCCTTGTTCGCGGTCGAGGTGCGCGAAGCCGAGCAGCATGACTCCGTGCCGGACCTCGCCGATCCCGACCACATCGAGGACGATGTCCTTCGCCTGGTCTTCATCGCGTGCCACCCCGTGCTTCCCGCACAGGCTCGACTCGCGCTCACCCTGCGCACGGTGGCCGGCCTCACGACCGAGCAGATCGCTCGCGTGCTGCTCATGACCGTGCCGACCGTGCAGCAGCGCATCGTGCGCGCGAAGCGGACGCTGTCCGAGGCCGGCGTGCCGTTCGAGGTTCCGGACCGCGCCTCGCGCCCGGCCCGGCTCGCCAGTGTGCTCCAGGTCATCTACCTCCTCTTCACCGAGGGCTACGCCGCCGCGGTCGGGGATCGGCCTGTGCGGCCGGACGTCGCGCGCGAGGCGGTGCGGCTGGCGCGGCAGCTGTCGGCCCTGATGCCGGGTGAGCCCGAGATCGACTCGCTGATCGCTCTCATGGAGTTCCAGTCATCCCGCTTCGCAAGTCGGATCGATCCCGACGGGCTGCCGCTGACCCTCGCCGAGCAGGACCGCCAACGGTGGGACCGCTCCTCCATCGCTCGCGGCCGAGAGGCAATGGCACGAGCGGATGCCGCGGGCCGCGGCCTGGGCTACTACGGACTGCAGGCCGCCATCGCCGAGTGCCACGCGGTCGCGCCATCCTTCGAGGAAACCGACTGGGATCGCATCCTGAGCCTCTACGACGCGCTGGAGGCGCTCGCACCGTCAGCGGTGGTGCGACTCAACCGCGCCGTCGCCGTGTCGATGGCCGAAGGTCCGGCGGCTGCTCTGTCGGTCGTCGCGGAGCTCGAGCCGGAGCTGGGCGACTTCCGGCCGTGGCACGCTGTCCGGGCTGAGCTGCTGGAACGCCTGGGGGAAGCGGATGCCGCGGCCGCGAGCTTCCGCGTTGCCGCTGAGCTTCCCGGAAACGAGGCGGAGGCCGCCGTGCTCCTCCGCCGGGCCGCGGCGCTCCAGGTCGACGCGCCGACGTGAGGGATACCTGGTGGACTGACTCAGGCTGATCCGTAGCCGCTCTCGCCGATCTCCTCGAGAATGCGATTGAGGTCCTGAATGCTCGCGAAATCAATACTGACCTGGCCTTTTCGTGCCGTCAGTGAGATTCGCACACGCGTGTTCAGCCGGTCGCCGAGTCGTTCGGCCACCTCATCCAGGTGAGCCCGGCGCGCGCCGGGCTGTGGCTTCGGGGCACGGCTGCCGGCGGCATCCGGAAGCTTCGCGGCCGCCTCGGCCGCGCGGACCGACAGGTCTTCGTTCACGATCTTGTCGGCGAGGCGCTGCATGGCCTCGGGGGTGTCGAGGGACAGGATGGCGCGGGCGTGGCCGGCAGTGAGCACACCCGCGGCGACGCGCTGCTGCACCGGGACCGGGAGCTTGAGGAGCCGGATGGTGTTGCTGATCTGAGGGCGGGAGCGTCCGATTCGGGACGCCAGCTCTTCCTGCGTGATGCCGAAGTCCTCGAGGAGCTGCTGGTACGCCGACGCCTCCTCGAGCGGGTTGAGCTCGGAGCGGTGGAGGTTCTCGAGCAGCGCATCGCGGAGAAGATGCTCGTCCGCCGTGTCGCGGACGACGGCCGGGATCGAGGTGAGTCCGGCCTCACGGGCGGCGCGGGTGCGGCGCTCGCCCATGATGAGCTCGTACTCGCCGTTCCCGTTGGCCCGGACGACGACCGGCTGCAGAACCCCGAACTCGCGCACGCTGTGCACCAGTTCGGCCAGATCCTCGGAGTCGAAGTGGGTGCGAGGCTGACGCGGATTCGGCACGATGGAGTGCGGATCGATGTGCGCGAGGTGCGCGCCCGGCACCTGCACCAGCTCGGCGGCGGAGGCCTCCAGTTCGGCGACGTCGTCGGCCGTGACAGCGCGGGGGAAGAAGACGTCGGACGGACGGTCCTCCGCCTGCTCCGTCGTCGGGATCAGCGCGCCGATCCCCCGTCCGAGCCCTGTGCGTTTGGCCATCAGGCACCCCCTTCGATCTTCGATTCGGCGTTCGGTGCGGCCGCGAGCTCGGAGTCGCGGTTGATGATCTCGACCGCGGCCTCGCGGTAGGCGATCGCCCCGGCCGACTGCCCATCGTAGGCGATGACGGTCTGCCCGAAGCTCGGAGCCTCCGAGACGCGCACGGACCGTGGGATCACGCTCTGCAGGACTTCCTTCGGGAAGTGCTCGCGCACCTCCTCGGCGACCTGCTGCGCGAGGCGCGTGCGGCCGTCGTACATCGTGAGGAGGATGGTCGACAGTGTCAGGCGCGGGTTCAAGTGCTTCTGGATCATGCGCACCGTTCCGAGGAGCTGGCTCAGGCCCTCGAGTGCGTAGTACTCGCACTGGATGGGGATGAGCAGCTCCCCCGCGGCGGTGAAGGCGTTGATCGTGAGGAGTCCCAGCGACGGTGGGCAGTCGATCAACACGAAGTCGATGTGCTCCTCGAGCGTCGCGAGGTATTCATCGAGCGCGGTGCGGAGCCGGTGCTCGCGAGCGACCTGGGAGACCAGCTCGATCTCGGCGCCGGCCAGGTGGATCGTGCTCGGCGCGCACAGCAGATTCGGCGACTCCGGGCTGACCTGGACGATGTCCGCCAGCGGGAACTCGTCGATCAGCACGTCATAGACGCTCGGGATGTCGGCGGTGTGCGGGACGCCGAGCGCTGTCGAGGCGTTGCCCTGCGGATCGAGGTCGATGACCAGAACCCGGGCGCCCACAGACACCATCGCGGCAGCGATGTTGACGGCGGTCGTCGTCTTGCCGACGCCGCCCTTCTGATTCGACACCGTCAGCACACGGGTTCGGCCCGTCAGCTGTACGTCAGCGCTCTCGAGCACGCGTCGGCGCGCGGAAAGGTCGGCGATTTCGCGGGCGAGAGGAGTGTCGTCGAACGAGAAGGGTGCTTCGGCCGCCGCCTCGTCGGGCTGTTTCACGTGAAACACTCTCCCTTTCGCGAGCGGTTGAACAACGTCTTCCACTCTATCCCGACCCCACCGACGATCCCTCCGGTGGGACGGTCTTCGGGGGCGCATTCGCTGGATTTCGCGGCTGGTTGCCTGCGAGTGGCGGCGGTGTTCGCGGTGACGTAGTGGTCGACGTCCAGACGGTCGACCAGCTTCCCACCCTGGTCTGGCGATGGCGCTAGGCCCCAACACACGTGCCTGCTCGCTTTGCTCGCATGGCCGGCGCGGCCGTCGGCCTGGCCGAGCGTGGCTCACGGGTTGCACCGAGACTCGCAGTGTGTCCTGGTGTGGACTGGCGCTGGAGTCGCGCCACTGACCTGTACGGGGTCTCGCATTCGGCACCCGCCTCCGATTCCCAGTGCGACAGTCCCCAGCCACGTTCCGGATCGCCGCGGAAATGGCCGTTTCACGTGAAACATCACCCCGAACCGGCGCTGCGTGCCGCGCGCCGCGTGCGGGCGCGGCAATGGCGGCGGGGATGTCACTGCCGCGGCGGCTATCCCGGTTCCGAGGATTCGGTTGCTCGACTGTGACGACGTCGAGGGGGATGTTTCACGTGAAACACTCCCCCTCAGCCGTTGCGCCCCTTCGGAGGTGTCAGCTCGTCCCACATGGGTTGCTGCACAAGATGTTTCACGTGAAACATGTGAGGCCTAGAGTCCACTCAGCTCAGTACGGACGGATGCCTGGCCACGTTCCAGCAGCAAAGATGGTCCGAAATGCTCGGGGCTGTTTCATTGCCGGTCGCGGTGCCGGCCCGGTAAGTAGGGCTCGGGCTGCGGCCAGTGAAAGTGAGGGCTAGCAGCGCTCGAGTGCCGGCTCATTCTTCAAATCGGACCGAGGTCTCCTCGGACTCGAGCGGTCGATCCAGCCTGGAAGCGTCCGCACGGGAGAGGAGTCTCCACTGTTCACCAATCTCGCTCCAGGACATGACGCCGATCCGGTGTCGCCGCCGGAGGGCTCGCCTCGACCGAGCAGAGTCCGCATTGAGCGCGCCAAGCCAGAGTGGAGGGCGCTCGTCAGGTCTGCGTGGCCGGCTGTGCCGTTGACGTCCGTCGGCTGCCCTCCATGCGCGTCCGCCGTGTCGCGTTGCTCCCGCCGCTCATCCTTGGCGTGGTCAGCCTCGTCGCGTGGTTCCGGAGGCCCAGTCGGCCGGCTGTCCTGTCGCGGCCCTGGCGTGCGTCGTCCTGTAGGCCCAGTCGGCCGACGGTCCTGTCGGCCCGGCGCGTCGTCCTGTCGGCCCCCTGTTCCAGTTGCCCGCGTAGGCGATGCCGGGCTCGTCATCAGGTCACCTCCGTTGCCCGTAGCCCGCCGCCGCCCCGTTGCGTAGCCCGCGTTTGGGGCATCCCCCTGTTTGGGACATCCCCCCGGCACGTCAGCAGTTCACGTCTGGTCATCCACACCTCGCCTCCTCCGCTTCCCGGTCTCTCGGCCGTGATCCCTCTGACAGTCAGGCAATTGATCCGAATGGGATCGATGACGCGTCGCTCCTCTGCCACGCAGGACCCATCAGATGGCTCTCCCGTACGTCCGCACCCGCGGCTGTGCCCACGAACTGCGCGCCTGGTCGAGCCCTCTCGGTGCGCAAGCCGGCTAGCGACACGGAGATTCACTGCCCCTCCGGAGTCGCGAACGGTGGACGTTGGTGGCGCCCGAAGATGTGCGATGACCTCCGAGCCGGCCGAGTGCCTGTGTACCACGTCGAGACACGGGTCAGCTCGGGGCGATGACCCGACCGTGATCCGTCCGGTCGCCCGCCCGTGGATACTCGTTCCCGAACTTTCCAATCCCGCGTCCCGGCCGGATTTCTCGCCCGCCAACTGAGGTCCCGTGGACGAGGCCAACGAGGCGGCAGGGCGGGGGGATACGCGTTCACAGAGCCAGCGCGGGCGGGACCGGAGACCTGCGGAGGAAGAGGCCGCAGGAGACCTGAAGATAACGGCAACCTGAACCAGTACGAATTCGGTTGGCCGAGCAGTCGCCCCGGACGCGAGGCAGATCAATCCGCATCTGGCGGTCGCGTCCCGCGGGGGACGACGACGCGCCACGCTGAGCGCGTTTCGTCACGCGGCTTTGTGGCACCGGGGAGATGTTTCACGTGAAACATCGATGCAAGCTCACACACCACCACGCCCAGTGTTTCACGTGAAACATCTCGCACACGCCGGCGCCGGAGGACTCCACCACTCCCCGCAACGCCGTCATCGACGTATTGACCAAATGGACCGGGCTCTCGTCCACAGTCCACGTCCGCGGACACGATGTTTCACGTGAAACATCGTGAGCGTTCTCTACCGCCGCTAGTAGGGCGTGGGAGCCACTTACGAATCGGACAGTCAACTACCGCCCCCGCCGACAGTGGTTTCTCCCCAACCTCACCAGGCCACGCAACAGCCGGCCGAGTCGGCGATCCGAGCCACCCGCCGCGCAGGGCGACCTGACGCGTCACAGATCCAGCAGCGAAGCGAGCGACGACACACCAGCGAGGCGCGGCATCCGATCTCAGCGAACGGTCCCGCGCACCACTCGGGACGGTTCCTCGAGGATGCCCTCGCCGACGATCTCCACGCGGGCATCCGTGACCCGGAACTTCCGAAGCTGCTTCTGAGCGGCCTCGATCTCGTTGCCCGCGCTGGCACCCTTGAGCAGGATCAGCTCACCGCCATTGCGAACCAGGGGAGCAGTGATCGGCACGAGGGTCCGCAGCGCGCTGACAGCCCGGGCGGTGACCGCATCCAGCACGGGCCCTGACTTCCAGTCCTCGGCCCGCGCGCGCACGACCTCGACGTTGTCGAGGCCCAGCGCTTCGACCTGCTCAGTGAGCCAGGCGACGCGTCGTTCCATGGGCTCGATGAGCACCCACTCGACATCGGGACGCGCAATCGCAAGCACGAGCCCTGGAAGTCCGGCGCCGGACCCGATGTCGCCCACGCGACCCGGCGAGAACAGCGGAGCGATCACCGCGCTGTTCAGGATGTGCCGGCTCCAGAGCCGCGGTGGCTCCAGGGGTCCGATGAGCCCACGCTCTTCGCCGTGCTCGCCCAGAGCGGCGGTGAACCGGCGGGCCACCTCGATGCGATCGCCGAACAGCCGCTCGGCGACGGCGGGTTCAGGCTCGATCTCGATCATCGATGTTTCACGTGAAACGCAGCGTCAGCCGCGTCGGATCACCGTGTGGCGGTCGGCACCTTCGCCGTACGACTCGGAGATGAAGCCCCTGTCCGAGACCACGTCGTGGACGAGCTTGCGCTCGTAGCTCGACATCGCGGGCAGCGAGGCCTGCGACGCACCCTCTTCGAGCTTGTCGATCGCTCGATCCACGAGGATGGCGAGCTGGCGCTGACGAGCGTCTCGGGAGCCGCCGACGTCGAGGATCAGGCGCGAGAAGCGGCCGGTGCGCGTCTGGACCGCGATACGCGTGAGCTCCTGGAGCGCCTGCACCGTGTCGGGCTCGGCGATGAGCGAGACCGAGCCGCGTTCGGGAGCTTCGACCGACACGTACGCGCGGCCGGCGCGCACGTCGAGGTCGAGGTCGCCGTCGATGTCGGCGATGTCGAGCAGGCCCTCGAGGAAGTCGGCGGCGATGTCGCCTTCCTGCTCGAGCTGCTCGACGGTGGCGGGCTCGCGCTCGGCGGGAGCCGAGTCGCTCGCCGCGGTGCGGGCGGCAGCCCCGTCGGTAGGGGCGGTGTCAGGCGTGGTCATGGTGTCCTCGGGATGGCTCGGCGTGGAAGGAGATCGACAGGACGGGATCAGGTCGTCGTGCCCGCGGCGTTTCCGGCGGAATCGCCGGCGTCGGGCTTCGGTGCCGGCTTCTGCTGCCCCTGCTTCTTCGCCCGCTGCTTGCTAACGGGCTGCTGGCGCTTGGGGGTCGTGGCGCGAGCCTTCTCGGCCTCTTCGTACAGGCGCTGCTGCTCCGCGAGGTACTTCTCCATCGGCACGACCTTGCCGGACGCGTCGATGGCCTTGCCCTTGCGAGCCAGGCGCTCTTCGCGTTCCTTGGCCGCCTCGGACCCGGGCGTCGGCATCTCACGGATGACGAGGAACTGCTGTCCCATCGTCCAGAGGTTGGAGACGAACCAGTAGATGACGACGCCGAGGGGGAAGAACACGCCGGAGAAGACGAAGGCGAAGGGCAGAACGTAGAGCATGACCTTCTGCATCTGGTACGCCTGGCCGGTCTTGGCCTCGGGGGAGAGGTTCTTCGAGATGATCTGCAGCTGCGTGAAGAACTGCGACGCGATCATCAGGACGACGAGGGTTGCGAGGATCGCGATCGCCGCGGTGTTGCCGGTGTTGACGGCGTCGATCAGCGTCTCGTGGAGCGAAGCGACGCCGAACAGCTTCGCGTTGTAGAACTCCGCGGTGAGCTCCGCGTTCAGCAGTCCCACACCGCCGACACCGTCGTTGTAGTGCTTGGTGACATCGTTCAGCACACTGAAGAGGGCGAAGAAGATCGGCATCTGCACGAGCAGCGGAAGGCAGCTCGACACGGGCGTGGTGCCGTGCTTCTTGTACAGGGCCATCGTCTCGCGGCTCATCGCCTCGCGAGAGAGCTGATCGCGCTTGCCCTTGTACTTCTCCTGAACTTTTCGCAGTTCAGGGGCGATTTCCATCATCTTCCGCTGGCTCTTGATCTGCTTGACGAACAGCGGGATCAGGGCCGAGCGGACCACGATGACGAGGCCCACGATCGAGAGCACCCACGTGATGCCATCGGCCGGCGGAAGGCCGATCGCGGTGAAGAACCAGTGCCACGCGACGAGCACCGCCTCGACCGCCCACTTCAGCGGCCAGAGGATGGTTCCGATGAGGTCGAAACCGGCGGCCGGCTCGGGAGCAGGCGTCGTCGAGGCGAGCAGCAAGAGATCCATGCGGAGGATCAGTCCTTTCCAATGGATGCAGGCACGACGAAGCCCCGGGGGGTCAGCGCGTGCCGGAAGTGCGAGTGTGCCGGGACGTCGTCGACGCCGCCGGCAGCCCAGGGGTGACAGCGGGCGAGACGAGCGGCCGTGAGGGCCGTTCCTTTGATCGCACCGTGCTGCTGGACGGCGCCGACGGCGTACGCCGAGCAGGACGGGTAGTACTTGCAGACGTCCCCGTAGGTATGCGAGATCGTGGCGCGGTAGCCGTGCAGCAGAGCGAGCAGGGCGTTGCGGGGGAGGAGCGGGACAGTCCGACCCAGATCCGAGGCCTGGAGGTGCGCATCACCGAGCGCGTATGCCGGAAGGACGCTCATGCGGCTCTCCTCGCGAGGCATCGGGCGACCTCGTCACGGAGCTCGCCGAAGGACACGGTCGCTGCACTCGGAAGGGCGCGGATCACGATGTCGTTCCCCGGTCGGATGGTGGGCAGCGACTCGGCGCAGAGCGCCTTGAGGCGTCGACGAACAGTGTTGCGGACGACGGCACCGCCCACCTGCCGGCTGACGATGAAACCGAAACGCGCCGGGCCATCGGCCTCGGCGGGTTTCACATAGGTCACGGTATGCGCGCCGGAACACCGACGGCCCCGACGGACGACGGCCTTGTATTCCGCTCCGCTGGTGAGTCGGTTCGGCCTCGCGAGCACCGCTCGGGTCAGGCCGAGAGCTCGGTGCGCCCCTTGGCGCGACGAGCGGCGAGGATGCTGCGGCCGGCACGGGTGTGCATGCGGGCGCGGAAGCCGTGCTTCTTGGCCCGACGGCGGTTGTTCGGCTGGAATGTGCGCTTGCTCATGAGGATCGCTTCCGGATCGTGTGTCGCCGGGGCTCTGAGACCGGAGACGCTTCGTACAAAGGGACTGCCGCGTAGGCATAAGTCAACCGATTTAGGGTACGCCGAGCCGCCTGAGAACTCAAACTGAGCGCCTGCGCCGGGCATTATGCCGCGGAACCATCTTCCCTCCTGGCAACGACACACCGGACCGATCTACAGTGGAGTTTGCTCCGGGGGCGCCTGCTGACTAGCGTGGCTCCGGCAGTTATCCACAGGCCCGGCGTGATCTTTCCGCGGCCTCCCGTGGACTCATCAACAACCCGGGGGGGCCATGTCACCGCACGAAGTTCCAGATGTTCCTGTCTGGTCGGCGGTGCTGGACGAGCTCGTCGGCGACGACCGCATCACGCCGCAGCTCCAGGGGTTCCTGAGCCTCGCCGTCCCGCAGGGCGTCATGGGCGGGACTCTGTACCTCGATGTTCCCAACGATCTGACCGCGGCGCAGTTCACCAAGCGCATGCGCACGCCGATCATGGAGGCCATCGCCCGGGTGGGGGAGCAGGATCCCGGTGCGCCGACGACCTTCCGCGTCGTGGTGAATCCCGACCTGGTCGACGCGCACCTGACCTCGCCCATCCCTGTTCAGAGTCAATCAGCGCCTGCGCCGGTCGCCGTCACCCGGCAGACGCGTGAAGAGACGCCGGATGCGGCATCCTCCGTCTCGCGCAGCGATACGCGACTGAACCCGAAGTACACGTTCGACAACTTCGTCATCGGCCAGTCCAACCGCTTCGCCCACGCGGCCGCCGTCGCGGTCGCGGAGGCGCCGGCCAAGGCCTACAACCCGCTCTTCATCTATGGGGACTCCGGACTCGGCAAGACGCACCTCCTGCACGCGATCGGCGACTACGCGCTCAGCCTCTATGCCGGCATCCGCGTGCGCTATGTGTCGAGCGAGGAATTCACGAACGACTTCATCAACTCGATCGCGAACAACCGCGGTTCGGCGTTCCAAGCCCGCTACCGGGACGTCGACATCCTCCTGATCGACGACATCCAGTTCCTCCAGGGTCGCGCCGAGACGCAGGAGGCGTTCTTCCACACCTTCAATACGCTCCATGATCACGACAAGCAGGTCGTCATCACGAGCGACGTCCCGCCGAAGCACCTCACCGGCTTCGAGGACCGCATGCGCAGCCGGTTCGAGTGGGGCCTGATCACCGATGTGCAGGCGCCCGACCTCGAGACCCGCATCGCGATCCTGCGTAAGAAGGCGCAGAGCGAGCGGCTGCACATTCCCGACGAGGTGCTCGAGTACATCGCCACCGTCGTGTCGTCGAACATCCGCGAGCTCGAGGGCGCGCTGATCCGCGTGTCGGCGTTCGCGAGCCTCAATCGCTCGACGCTCGACATGTCGCTCGCACAGACCGTGCTGCGCGACATCGTCGATCAGGACGACGCCAACGTCATCTCGCCGACCGACATCATCACGGCGACGGCCGCGTACTTCAAGCTGACCGTCGACGACCTGTACGGCTCCAGCCGGTCGCAGTCCGTCGCGCAGGCCCGTCAGATCGCGATGTACCTCTGCCGTGAGCGGACCAGCCTGTCCCTGCCGAAGATCGGGCAGCTGTTCGGAAATCGCGATCACACCACGGTGATGTACGCGTACAAGAAGATCAGCGAGCTCATGAAAGAGCGTCGCTCCATCTACAACCAGGTGTCCGAGATCACCACTCAGCTGGGCCGTACCGGCCGCTGACGGCACCTGCGGACATATGCCGCAAGAAGTGCTTGACACGCGCCCGGAGCAGGGCCATTATTTCCGTTCTTCACAGTGTGGAAAACCTGTGGATAACTCTGCGGCCCTGCGGAAACATTGTGAACGGCGGGGGCGAACCTGTGGATGAATCCGGAACAGCCGCGCCTCGGCACCGAACCTTCCGGACCTCGTTCCGCAGCCACTCCACAACTCACAACGGTGTGGTTTCCCTGTCCTCACAGGGATGCGCCGAGTTGTCCACAGTTTCCACAGCGGTTAACACCATGACAAAAAGAGATTGATGAAGAAGGAGTCCGATCACCTTGACGGTGGAAAGTGCGGTGGACGGAAGCCGTCTCTCTTCGGGACTAGCATCGGACCGGCCTGCCACTAGCATGAGAAGGCCCAACCCGGAGCCGAGGGAGCATTCGTGAAGTTCCACGTCAATCGCGATGTGTTCAGCGAAGCCGTGTCGTTCGTCGTCAAGCTCCTGCCTCAGCGCAATCCGCAGCCGATCCTGGCCGGTGTGCTGATCGAGGCCTCCGAGGCCGGCCTGTCGCTCGCGGCGTTCGACTACGAGGCATCCGCCCGCACGACCATCGAGGCGACCGTCGACGATCCCGGCACGATCCTCGTGCACGGCCGTCTGCTCTCCGAGATCGCGAGCCGGCTGCCCAACGCGCCGATCCAGGTCGAGGTGGACGAAGACGGCGGCATCCTGCTGACCTGCGGCTCCGCGCGGTTCACCCTCGCCTCGATGCCGGTGCAGGAGTACCCCGCCATCCCTGAGGTGAGTGGCGACTCCGGACTCGTCCCGGCCGAGGACTTCGGAACCGCCATCGCACAGGTGGCGTTCGCGGCATCCCGCGATGACGTCACTCCGGTCCTCACCGGCGTCCAGCTCGAAGTCTCGGGCACCGGCCTCAGCCTCGTCGCGACCGACCGCTACCGCGTCGCACTGCGAGAGATCCCGTGGGACGGCGGCGACTCCGCTTCCGACGAGCCCACCGCGGCCCTCGTTCCGGCGCGCACGCTCACCGAGGTCGGCAAGACCTTCGCCCACGGCGGCGACATCTCGATCACGTTCTCCGGATCCGGCGACCGCGAGATCATCGCGTTCACGGCGGGCAACAAGACCGTGACGTCGCTGCTGATCAAGGGCAACTTCCCTCCCGTCCGCCGGCTCTTCCCCGAGGCGACGGAGCACCACGCCGTGGTGAACACGGCCGAGCTCGCCGAAGCCGTGCGCCGTGTGTCGCTGGTGCTCGACCGGTCGGCCCCGCTGCGGTTCACGTTCACGACCGACAGCGTGTCGATGGATGCCTCGGGCACCGAGCAGGCGCGGGCCACCGAGTCCGTCGACGCCAACCTGGTCGGCGAGGACGTCACCCTCGGCCTCAACCCCCAGTATCTGCTCGAGTCGCTCAGCGCGGTGAAGAGCGAGTTCGTGCGCATCACGTTCACCTCGAGCGAGAACGCGAACAAGCTGAGCCCCGTGCTGATCACTCCGCAGACCTCGGTCGACAAGGCCGGCGCGGATTCGTTCCGCTACCTGCTGCAGCCCAATCTCCTCCTCCGCTGACCTTCTCATCCCTCCTATCCCTTCCGGGTCTCACCTCCGGCACCGGAAATCCGAGCAACGCGCGGAGCGGGATCATGCGGAGAGCGTGCGGGCATCGGGACTGGCGTGGCGCCGACGACGAAGTCGACGTCGCAGGGTAAGCACGCCGGAGCATGTTCCCGCGCAGCGGCCGTCGCACAGAAACCGCGCGTCGGCGCCGCTCATTAGGCTTGACCGGTGATCGTGGAGCAGCTGAGTCTCGTCGACTTCCGCAACTACGCGGTCGCCGATGTCACGCTCGCACCCGGTCCCAACGTCTTCGTCGGCCGCAACGGCCAGGGCAAGACCAACCTGGCCGAGGCGATCGGGTTCTTCGCCACCCTGGGCTCGCACCGCGTGTCGAACGACGCCCCGATGGTCCGCGACGGAGCGGATGCCGCGATCATCCGCGCGCGGCTGGTCCACGGCGAGCGTCACGTCCTGCTCGAGGCGCAGCTCAACCGGCAGGGATCCAACAAGGCGCGGGTCAACGGCGCCGCGGTGAAGCCGTCGGAGCTTCCGCGCTACGCGCAGGTCGTGCTCTTCGCTCCGGAAGACCTCCAGATCGTGCGCGGCGACCCGTCCGGGCGCCGCCGATTCGCCGATCAGCTGCTCGTCCAGCGCACACCGCGTCTCGCCGGCGTGCTGGCCGACTATGAGCGCGTGCTCAAGCAGCGCACGGCTCTGCTGAAGTCCGCGAAGGCCCGCGGCATCCGGGGCGATGCGCTGGCGACGCTCGATGTCTGGGACGACAAGCTGATCTCACTGGGAACAGAGGTCATCGAGGCGCGCCTGGGTCTGGCCGCCGACCTCGCCGGGCCGCTCGCCGCGGCGTACACGTCCATCGCGGGCGCCGATCATCGTCCCGAAGCGGAATGGGTGCTCTCGGTATCGGGTGCCGATCCCGAGGAGGGCACCGACGCACCGGCGGCCGCGGCATCCGCCACCCGCATCTCGGAGCTGTTCCGCCACGCTCTGGCCTCCCGTCGCTCCGCCGAGCTCGACCGGGGTATCACCCTCGTCGGACCCCACCGTGACGACCTCGTGCTGAGGGTGCGCGGGCTCCCGGTGAAGGGCTACGCCTCGCACGGCGAGTCCTGGTCGGTGGCGCTCGCGCTGCGGCTGGCCTCGGCCGAGCTGCTGCGTGCCGAATCACGGCTCGGCGACCCGGTGCTGATCCTCGACGACGTCTTCGCCGAGCTCGACACCGACCGCCGCGCCCGGCTCGCCCAGCTGGCGGGCGGCTACGAGCAGGTGGTCGTGACCGCCGCGGTGGAGGAGGATGTCCCCGCCGCCCTGCGCGCACGCATCGTGCGGGTCGAGGCGGGCACGATCGTGGAGGCAGCGGATGTCTGAGCCCGGCGCGCGGCCCGAGGGCGCAGGCCCGGTGTCACAGACCCCGGTCGAGACGGTTCCGGAGACCGTGGCGACCTATCTGCGCCTGCGCGGGCTCGAGCCCTCGGCTCGGTCCTTCCGCAAGAAGCGACGCCGCACCGACGACGACGAGAACGCGCCGTTCACCGCCGGCCGCGACCCGCGGGGCGTCGGAGCCGTGCTCTCCGACCTCACCCGGGAGGCCGGATGGGACAAGCAGCTGGCCCGCGAGGACGTCGTTCACGCGTGGTCCGATGTGGCCGGCGAGGACACCGCGCGGCACACTCGCCCGGTCGCCTTCTCCGAAGGCACGCTCACAGTGCAGGCGGATTCCACAGCATGGGCGAAGCAACTCCAGCTGATGCGTGCGCACATCCTCTCGGAGATCGTCCTCCGATTCCCCGACGCCGGGGTCGACGCGATCCGCTTCATCGGCCCCGACGTCCCCTCCTGGAAATGGGGTCCCAGAACGATTCCAGGGCGTGGCCCGCGCGATACCTACGGCTGAGGCACGTCAGATATCGTCTCGAACGATTTCCTCGCGCCAGAGAGGCGTATAAGCCCTGAACCGGGGGCTGAACTTGGTAGACTGTCAGTGCCCTTGCCGAACGATCTGGAGTGCCCTGACTTATGACGTCCGTGAACCCCGACAACGCTCCAGAGGAACCCGAAGCACGACCCGCTGAGACGGTTCAGAACGAGTACGGGGCCGACGACATCCAGGTGCTCGAAGGTCTGGAGGCGGTGCGCAAGCGCCCCGGCATGTACATCGGCTCGACCGGCGCCCGTGGCCTCCACCACCTCGTGCAGGAGATCGTCGACAACTCCGTCGATGAGGCACTCGCCGGGTACTGCGACCTCATCGACGTCACCATCCTCAGCGATGGCGGCGTGCGCGTCATCGACAACGGCCGCGGCATCCCGGTGGACATGCACCGAGAAGGCAAGTCCACCGTCGAAGTCGTGCTCACCGTGCTGCACGCCGGCGGAAAGTTCGGCGGCGGCGGATACGCGGTGTCGGGCGGACTCCACGGCGTCGGCTCGTCTGTGGTGAACGCCCTCTCGACGCGCCTCGAGGTCGAGGTCAAGCGTCAGGGTCACATCTGGCGGCAGTCCTACCGTGACGGCGGTCAGCCGCAGGGGCCCCTCGCCCAGGGCGAGGAGAGCAGTGAGACCGGCACGACGATCACGTTCTGGCCGGACGACTCGATCTTCGAGAACGTCGACTTCGACTACGACACCCTCCGCACCCGGTTCCAGCAGATGGCCTTCCTCAACAAGGGCCTCCGCATCAGCCTGCGCGACGAGCGCGCCGAAGGCCTCGTCGAGCTGTCCGAGTCGGGCGACAGCGACGAGCTGCAGCCGCGCCACGACAGCTTCCTCTACGAGCGGGGCCTCGTCGACTACGTCGAGCACCTCAACAAGGTCCGTCATGCGGACGTCGTCAACGACGAGATCATCGACTTCGAGTCGGAGGACACCGACCGCAAGATCGCGCTCGAGCTGGCCATGCAGTGGACGACGAGCTACACCGAGAACGTGTTCACCTACGCGAACACGATCAACACGCACGAGGGCGGCACCCACGAAGAGGGCTTCCGCGCGGCGCTCACCACGCTGGTGAACAAGTACGCGCGCGCCAAGAACCTCCTCAAGGAGAAGGACGACAACCTCTCGGGCGAAGACGTGCGCGAAGGGCTCACCGCCGTCATCTCGGTCAAGCTCTCCGAGCCGCAGTTCGAGGGCCAGACCAAGACCAAGCTCGGCAACACCGAGGCGAAGGCGTTCGTGCAGAAGGTCGTCGGCGACCAGCTGGGCGACTGGTTCGACCGCAACCCCGCGCAGGCCCAGAACGTCATCCGCAAGGCGATCGACGCCGCGACCGCACGTCTGGCCGCCCGCAAGGCGCGTGAGACCGCCCGCCGCAAAAGCGTCTTCGAGTCGGCCGCGATGCCCGACAAGCTCAAGGACTGCACCAGCAAGGACCCGTCGATCAGCGAGATCTTCCTCGTCGAGGGAGACTCGGCCGGCGGTTCGGCGGTGCAGGGTCGCGACCCGCACACGCAGGCGATCCTCGCGCTGCGCGGCAAGATCCTCAACGTCGAACGCGCGCGCCTCGATCGTGCTCTCGGCAACAAGGAGGTCCAGGCGATGATCTCGGCCTTCGGCACGGGCATCGGCGAGGACTTCGACATCGAGAAGGCCCGGTACCACAAGATCGTGCTGATGGCGGATGCCGATGTCGACGGCCAGCACATCACCACGCTGCTGCTGACGCTGCTGTTCCGCTACATGCGAGGGCTCATCGACGCCGGGTTCGTGTACCTCGCTCAGCCTCCGCTCTACCGGATCAAGTGGTCCAACGCCCCGCACGAGTACGCGTACAGCGACCGTGAGCGCGACGCCCTCCTGGTCGACGGCGCCGCGAACGGCCGTCGCGTCCCCAAGGACAACGGCATCCAGCGCTACAAGGGTCTCGGTGAGATGAACGACCACGAGCTGTGGGAGACGACCATGGATCCCCAGACCCGCACGCTCAAGCAGGTCACCATCGACGATGCCGCCGCCGCCGACGAGATCTTCACGATCCTGATGGGCGAGGACGTCGAGTCCCGCCGAGGGTTCATCCAGCGAAACGCCAAGGATGTGCGCTTCCTCGACATCTGATCGCTCGCCCCGCGAGAGATCCCAGACGAAGCGCCAGAAGGAACTGAGAACACATGGCTGACGAAGAACGTCCCGAGCCCGAGCACGACCACGGCAAGATCGACCAGGTCGACCTGCAGCTGGAGATGCAGCGCAGCTACCTCGACTACGCGATGAGCGTCATCGTCGGGCGTGCGCTGCCCGACGTGCGCGATGGCCTCAAGCCCGTGCACCGCCGCGTGATCTACGGCATGTACGACGGCGGCTTCCGTCCCGACAAGTCGTTCTCGAAGTGCGCCCGTGTCGTCGGCGAGGTCATGGGGCACTATCACCCGCACGGTGACGCCCCGATCTACGACGCCCTTGTCCGCCTGGTGCAGCCGTGGTCGCTTCGCTACCCTCTCGCTCTCGGCCAGGGCAACTTCGGCTCCCCCGGCAACCAGGGCGCTGCCGCCCCTCGCTACACCGAGACCAAGATGTCTCCGCTCGCGCTCGAGATGGTGCGCGACATCGAGGAAGAGACGGTCGACTTCCAGGACAACTACGACGGCCAGACGCAGGAGCCGACGGTCCTGCCGGCGCGGTTCCCGAATCTCCTCGTCAACGGCTCGGTCGGCATCGCCGTCGGCATGGCGACGAACATCCCGCCGCACAACCTCCGCGAGGTGTCGGCCGGCGCCCTGTGGGCTCTCGAGAATCCGGATGCCTCGCGCGAGGAGCTGCTCGAAGCGCTCATGGAGCGCATCCCCGGCCCCGACTTCCCCACCCACGCGCAGATCCTCGGGACGCGCGGCATCAAGGACGCGTACCGCACCGGTCGCGGCTCCATCACGATGCGCGCTGTGGTCAACGTCGAGGAGATCCAGGGCCGCACTTGCCTCGTGATCACCGAGCTGCCGTACCAGGTCAACCCCGACAACGTCGCCGTGAAGATCAGCGACCTGGCGCGCGAGGGCAAGATCACCGGCATCGCCGACATCCGCGACGAGACGTCGGGCCGCACCGGCCAGCGTCTGGTCATCGTGCTCAAGCGGGATGCCGTCGCCAAGGTCGTGCTGAACAACCTGTACAAGCACACGCAGCTGCAGGAGAACTTCGGCGCGAACATGCTCGCGATCGTCGACGGCGTGCCGCGCACGCTGCCGCTCGACGGCTTCATCACGCACTGGATCGACCACCAGATCGAGGTCATCGTCCGCCGCACCACCTATCGGCTGCGCAAGGCCGAGGAGCGGATGCACATCCTGCGCGCCTACCTCAAGGCGCTCGATGCCCTGGACGAGGTCATCGCGCTCATCCGGCGCTCGCCCACCGTCGACGAGGCGCGGGAGGGGCTGAAGTCCCTGCTCGACATCGACGACCTCCAGGCCGACGCGATCCTGACGATGCAGCTGCGCCGCCTGGCCGCGCTCGAGCGCCAGAAGATCATCGACGAGGCGACAGACCTCGAGCTGCAGATCGCCGACTTCAAGGCGATCCTCGCGGACGAGATGCGCCAGCGCACGATCATCCGCGACGAGCTCGTCGCGATCGTCGACCGCTTCGGCGACGACCGTCGCACGCAGATCCTGCACGGGTTCGACGGAGACATGTCGATCGAGGACCTCATCCCCGAAGAGGAGATGGTGCTCACCGTTACGCGCGACGGCTACATCAAGCGCACGCGCAGCGACAACTACCGCTCGCAGCACCGCGGCGGCAAGGGCGTCAAGGGCGCTCAGCTGCGGGCCGATGACGTCGTCGAGCACTTCTTCGTGACGACGACGCACCATTGGCTCCTCTTCTTCACGACCAAGGGCCGCGTCTACCGGTCCAAGGCGTACGAGGTCCCGGAGGCGGGGCGCGACGCCAAGGGCCAGCACGTCGCCAACCTGCTCGCGCTGCAGCCCGACGAGGAGATCGCTCAGATCCTCGACATCCGCGACTACACCGTCGCGACGCACCTCGTGCTCGCCACGCAGAGCGGGCTCGTCAAGAAGTCGAAGCTCACCGACTACGACACCAACCGGCAGGGCGGCGTCATCGCGATCAAGCTGCGCGAAGGCGATGAGGTCGTCAGCGCGATGCTCGTCGAGTCGGGCGACGACATCCTCCTCATCAGCCGTCACGGGATGTCGCTGCGCTTCACCGCGGGCGACGACGCGCTCCGTCCGATGGGCCGCTCGACCGAGGGCGTCAAGGGCATGTCGTTCCGAGGGGACGACAGCCTCCTCTCCGCCTCGGTCGTGAGGGACGACGGCTACGTGTTCGTGGTCACCGAGGGCGGCTACGCGAAGCGCACTGCGGTCGACCAGTACCGCAGCCAGACCCGCGGCGGACTGGGCATCAAGGTGGCCCGTCTGTCCGACAATCGGGGAGTCCTCGCGGGCGGTCTGATCGTCTCCGACGACGACGAGGTCTTGGTGGTTCTTGCCAGCGGCAAGGTGGTACGCTCTGCCGTGGCCGAGGTCCCAGCCAAGGGACGCGACACCATGGGCGTCGTATTCGCCCGTGCCGCAGACGAAGACCGCATCATCGCCATCGCGCGGAACGGAGAGCGGGGCCTGGCCGAGAACGCAGAGGCCGCCGACCCCGACGGATCGGTCCCTGAGCCTGCCGAAGGGCCTGAGGCCTCCCCCGAGACCCCCGAAGAGAGTACTGACGCATGAGCACCGTAGCCGACAAGCTCGCCAAGAAGTCCAGCCACAAGACGAGCGCCAAGCAGGTCCGTCTGCGGTTGGTGTACATCGACTTCTGGTCGGCGGTGAAGCTGTCGTTCCTGGCTGCCATCGCGATCGCCGTGGTCACCGTCGTGGCGTTCGTGCTGGTGTTCCTCGTCGTCCAGACGACCGGTCTCATCACGAAGGCCGACGGGTTCCTCGGCAACTTCACCGACGGCACCATCCTGCTCTCGAGCTTCGTCAGCCTGCCGCAGGTGCTGGCGTTCTCCGCGATCGTCGCCATCCTCAACCTCGTCGTCGTCACGGTGCTCGGCGCCGTCCTCGCCGGCATCTACAACCTCGCGGTCAAGGTGACCGGCGGGCTCCTGGTGGGCTTCACCTCCAACTGACGCCCGCCGTGGTGATCGCCGGCTTCGCGGAGAAATCCGTGAGGCCGGCGATTTCGTTTCCGCTGTCCTGACGCAGGCTCCCGATTCGTGAAAACCGCGAGCGTCGGGTAAAGTCTTGGAGGTTGAAGGCGCGCGAGCGCCGCAGCAGGCGGGGGTATAGCTCAGGCGGTTAGAGCGCTTCACTGATAATGAAGAGGTCCCAGGTTCAAGTCCTGGTACCCCCACATAACAGCCCCGGGGCCTTAGCTCAGTTGGTAGAGCGCCTGCTTTGCAAGCAGGATGTCAGGAGTTCGAATCTCCTAGGCTCCACAGCGTGAAAAGGCCGGCCCATCGGGCCGGCCTTTCGCATTCTCCCTGGTTCGGTGCGCTGATGATGCTCCTCCGGACGCACGTTTTCCCGGCCTTTGTGGGGTTCGTCCCCCAATCGGTGGACACCCTGTAGACAGGCTACAAAGAAACATTCCGCACGTGCAGCTGATCCGAGCCACTGCTGCCAAGAGTTCGGCGCCTGGTGTACGTGGAGGTCTAAACCTGCCTCACCAATAGCGAACAGCGTTGTTCGCGGGAGAGGGGTCATCATGTATTGGTCATGGTTGAGGCTCGGGGCTGCGGCCATCGGGCTGTCGGGAATCGCGGCGGGCTACATCGTCAACGTCGATCGTGCGACGAGACAGGGGCAGGATCTGGCGATCGTCCTCGCAAACTACTTCAGTCTCTTCACGATCGTCTCGACGACCTTGAGCATCGGGGCGCTGACGGCGGCAGCGGCGTGGTCGCGCCTGCACCCCGGCACGACGCGCGAGCCGCTCGGCATCGCGCTTCCGATGGCGCTGGTGACCGGCCCCGTGCTGCTGCTCGGGCTCGTCTACAACGCCCTGCTGCGCGACGTGCCGTCCGAGGTCGCACTCGGCGACTCCGCCGGCATCGCGACGCTCGACGCCTATGCGATCGAGGTGCTCCATGTCGTCCTGCCGCTGTACTTCCTCGCCGACCTCTTCTTCGCGACCCGGCGCCGCGGCCTGCCGTGGTGGACGCTCCCCGTCCTGGCCGGCTATCCGCTCCTGTGGCTGGTGTACACGATGGTCCGGGGCGAACTGGTCGCCGATCCCTCGGGCGCGACCGTGTGGTGGTATCCCTACCCCTTCCTCGATCCTCACGGGGCGGGCGGGTGGACGTCTGCCGGCATGTACATCGGCGCGATCTTCGCCGCATTCGTCGGAATCGGCGCAGGGATCATCGCGATCGGGCGCTTCCGCGAGCGCCGTGCGGCGCGGCACGAGGCGATCGCCCCGCTCGTTCCCGTGCACCACGTCTGATCGCGGCATCCGGACGCGCGCCTCGTCACGCGAGCGGCCGGTCGGTAGGGTGAAGCATGGATCTGCGCGTGGCGGCCTATGCCGTCGTCATCGACGAGGATGAGCGGATCCTGCTCGCCCACTGGAACGAGGGCCGGCGTGCGGCGTGGACGATGCCCGGCGGCGGACTCGAACCGGGGGAAGAGCCGGAAAGCGCGGCGCGGCGGGAAGTGCGCGAGGAGACCGGCTACAAGGTCTCGATCGACGAGCTGCTAGGCATCCATTCGCGCGTCATCCCGCCCGGACGACGCCTCACCGCCGGAGTGACCGAGCCCCTGCACACCCTGCGCATCATCTACCGGGCGCACGTGACCGGCGGCAGGCTCCGCAACGAGGTGGACGGGACGACGGACCGCGCGCAGTGGTTCCCCCTGGCCGAGGTGCGCAGCCTGCAGCGGGTGAAGCTCGTCGACATCGCTCTCGAGATGGCCGGGGCTCCGTAGAGCGGATGCCGCTACCCGGCCTCCTGTGAGATGTCGGCGACCGTCGCACCGTACGCGGCGATGAGGTCGTCGGCGTGGACGAACAGGCTGTACCCGTGGGCGCCCGCTCCCATGGCGATGCGCTGGCCGACGATCCGGTCGTCGGCGTAGATCGGCCAGTCGTGGGAGCTGCCGATGGGGACGATGGTGCCCCGCTCGTAGCCGGTGGCATCGAGCGCACGCTGTGGGTCGGGCAGCTGAAGCTTGTTCACTCCGACCACCGCGCGCAGCTTGGGCCAGGAGATCGAGCGGTCCCCGGGCACCAGAGCGAACAGGAACGTGTCATCGCTCCGCTTGACCACGAGGGTCTTCACGATGCCCGCGGGCGCGATGCCGAGCAGCTGCGCGGCCTCCGGGAGGCTGTTCGCCACCGGCCGCTCGCGGATCTCTATCGTGAGATCGCGAGCGGATGCCGCAGCCCTGACGCGGTCGAGTCCGTCGCCGGACTCAGCCGGCATCAGGCATCGGGGGCGCGGAGGGGGTCGTCGGCCACCCAGAGCTCGTCGTCGGCGCGGAGTGTCTGCCACGCGGCATAGAGCACTCCGAGCGCCGCGGCGACGCCGAGGATGATCGCGATGACGCCACCGGCGCTGATGCCCCTCTTCGGAGGCTGGACGCCGAGCTTCGCCGACATGGCCTTGGTCGCCTGCTTGGCGTACTTTTCCATGTTCTTCGAGTACTTCGTTCCGTCGGGGATCGAGAAGCCCTGACCGGCGGCGAGGCGCGAGCGCGTGTCGTTCGCGGCATCCCACACCGACATCGCGGAGCCGACGACGGCGCCCGCCGCGGGGACCACACTCTTCTCGAGCACGTTCCTCGAGACCTTCACGCCCTTGTCCACGTAAGGGGCGGCGAAGCGTTCGTAGCTCGCCTGCACCTGGGGCTTGACCTGCTCACGGCCGAGTGCGCCGAGCTGCTTGCTCGCCGCCCGTGCGACGCTCGCAGCTTCGCCCACGAGGACCTGCTGGGCCTCCCACAGGTTGGTCGCCTGGGACTGGAGCTTGCGGAGTTCCTTCTTGCGCTTGCGGCTGAGGCTCACGATGCCCTCCTGATCGAACCGGGGATGTGGTTCGACCCATCTTGCCAGACCTGGCCGCGGGCGGGAGGGGTTGCACAGAACTCTGGAAGAATGTAGGAATGCCGATCCACACCGCTGTCGCCACATTCCACACCAACCACGGCGACATCGTCGTCAACCTGTTCGGTGACCACGCTCCTCGCACGGTCCAGAACTTCATCGGCCTGGCCGACGGTTCGGGGTCGTGGACCGACCCCGCCACCGGCAAGCCGGGCGAGGGTCCGCTCTACAAGGACGTCGTCTTCCACCGCATCATCTCGGGCTTCATGATCCAGGGCGGCGACCCGCTCGGCCAGGGCGTGGGCGGCCCGGGCTACACGTTCAACGACGAGATCAGCCCCGAGCTCACCTTCACCGAGCCCTACAAGCTCGCCATGGCCAACGCCGGACTCCGCCGCAACGCGATCACCGGACAGGCCGAGGGCACGAACGGCTCGCAGTTCTTCATCACGGTCCCCGGCCAAGGCGGGCGCGGCCCCGAGTGGCTGCAGGGCAAGCACACGATCTTCGGCGAGGTGGCCGACGACGCGTCCAAGGCCGTCGTCGACGCGATCTGCGACGTTCCCACGGCCGCCGGCGATCGTCCGATCGAGCCGGTCGTGCTGCAGTCGGTCGACATCGTCGCGGCCTAGGCGCTCCGCCCCTTCGTGACCACCGACGACTTCCGTCGCAACCGCGACAACTTCTGCTATCGGCACACCGACAGGCAGAGCTTCGTGCTCTGCCAGCGGTGCCTCCGCACGATCTGCCCCGAATGCCAGACGCCGGCCGCCGTCGGCGTCGTGTGCCCGGAGTGCCTGCGCGATCAGCAGAAGGCTGCGTCCCCGGCGCAGCGGAAGGCAGAGCGTCGGTGGTCACGACCGCGCGCTGTGAGCGTCAGCGACTCACGCCCGATCGTCACGTACGCGATCATCGGCGTGACGCTCTTCTTCTATCTGCTCCAGCTCATTCCCGGATTCGGATCGGTGGTCACCGAGGCGCTCCTGTTCTGGGCGCCCTATCTCTACCCCGGAATCACCGGCACGTTCGAGCCCTGGCGGCTGCTGTCCGTCCTGCTCGTGCACGATCCGAGCGGCATCTGGCACGTCGCGCTGAACATGCTGGCGCTCTGGATGATCGGGCGCAGCCTCGAGCCGCTGCTGGGTCGATGGCGCTTCCTGACCCTCTACCTCCTGAGCGGCCTCGGCGGCTCGGTGGCAGTGGCACTGCTGGGCTTCAGCACGCCCGTGGTCGGGGCATCCGGGGCCATCTACGGTCTCTTCGGCGCGCTGCTGATCATCGGACGCCACATCGGGGCGAACATCACGGGCATCATCGTGATCCTGGGCATCAACCTCGTCATCACGTTCATGCCGCTGCTCTTCGGCGGCGGGGTTAGGGTGTCGTGGCAGGCGCACGTGGGCGGGCTTCTTGTCGGAATCCTCGTCGCGTTCATCTTCACCCGCACGCGTTCAGTGCAGCAGCAGAGGGTTCAGATCTGGCTGCTCGCCGCGGTCACGGCGGGGCTGATCGGCTTGCTCTTCGTACCGCCGTTCCTCTTCGCCTGATGGCGACGGGGCCGGCTGCGCCGAGTTATCCACAGGCTCATCCACATCTGGGGATGAATCACACGCGTGTAATTCACAGGTGTTAACAACCCTGTTAACAAGTCGCGAGCAGAAGAAAGCCCCGGTCGGACCGGGGCTTTCGTGGTCGGGAGGCTAGCGCCAGCGCGTCGTCATCAGGAACCCGAGGAAGGCGATTCCGAAGCCGATGACGAGGTTCCACCCCGCAATGCCGGGGATCGGGTACTGCATGCCGCTCAGATAGAACACGAGCACCCATACGAGGCCCACGAGCATGAGGCCGATCATGATCGGCTTGAACCACACCGGGTTGGGTGCGGCTTCGCCTTCTGCGCGCTCGATGAGCGAATCGTCTTCTTTGCCGGGTCGTGCCATGCCAGCAGTCTAACCGGCAGTCGGTCCACAGCGTGCGCTGAGTAGAATCGCCCTGTGGAGGAAGCACTGGCCGGCCACGCGGGGGACGCCGGAACCCGTGGCGATCGCGCGCGCCCGCGGCGCCGGGCGTCCGTCCTGGGTGTCATCGGCGAACTGCTCATCACCGCCGGCGTCATCACCCTCCTCTACGTGGTCTGGCAGCTCTGGGTCGGCGACATGATCTACGGCGCCGAGCGGAACGCGACCGGACACGAGCTGTCCGAGGTGTGGGCGCAGGAGTTCGTCCCGCCGCCGACCGCGACCGCTGAGCCCGAGGACCCCGACGCTCCGGTCACGGCCGAGCCGGTCATCCTGGCCGAGCCCGGCGACGGCGAGGAGTTCGGCGTCCTGCACGTCCCTCGCTTCGGCTCGGACTACGCCGTGCCCATGGCGGGCGGGGTCACCCGCGCGAACACGCTGGACCCCATCGGCATCGGTCACTACCCCGGCACGAGTATGCCGGGCGAACCCGGCAACTTCGCTGTCGCCGCGCACCGCACCACCTGGGGGAAGCCGTTCAATCGGATCGCGGATCTCCACGTGGGCGATGCGATCGTGGTCGAGACGCAAGAGGGCTGGTATACCTATCGCTTCCGCACACTCGAGTACGTGACCCCCGACGAGGTCGAGGTGCTGCTCCCCGTCCCGCAGGCGCTCGACGTCCCGGCCGGCACGCCCTACATGACCATGACCAGCTGCAGCCCGATGTACTCTCTGGCCGAGCGCATCGTGGCCTACGGCGTATTCGACTCCTTCACTCCGCGATCGGCCGGCGCCCCGGCTTCCCTGACCGAGGCGGCCGCCTGATGTACGCCGCGCTGTGGCACGTGCTGCCCGGACCCTGGTGGGTTCGGGTGCTGATCCTGCTGGTGCTCCTGGCCGCCGCCCTGTACGGGCTGATCTTCTACGCCTTTCCCTGGGTGAGCCAGTTCGTGAACCCGCAGGAAGTCACTGTCCAGTGACGTCGCGCCCATGAGCGCGGCGCCGATCCTCGTGGTCGACAACCACGACAGCTTCGTCCACACCCTCGAGGGCTATCTGCACGAGCTCGGGTGCGCGACCGACCTCGTCGAAGCCGACGCCGTGGAGGACGCGACCGTGCTGATCGCCCCCTACCGCGCCGTCCTGGTGTCGCCCGGTCCGGGAACTCCCGCCGACGCCGGCGCCTCGATCGACGTGGTCCGCGCGGCGGCGGCCACCGGAACCCCCCTGCTCGGAGTCTGCCTCGGTCACCAGGCCATCGCGGAGGCGTTCGGCGCCACCGTCGCCCACGCCCCCGAGCTCATGCACGGCATGACCTCACTCGTGCAGCACGACGACAGCGCCCTCTACGCCGGGCTGCCGGATCCCTTCACCGCGACGCGCTACCACTCACTGGCCGTCGTGCCCGGAACACTGCCCGACGAGCTCGTCGTCACGAGCCGCACCGCAGGCGGCGTCATCATGGGGATCGCCCACCGCTCGGCGCCGATCGTCGGCGTGCAGTTCCACCCCGAGAGCGTGCTCACCGAGGGAGGGCACCGTCTCCTGGGCAATTGGCTGGCGACGGCGGGATTCCCGGATGCCGCCGTCCGCGGCGCCGCGCTCAGCCCGCGTCGCTGACGCCTACGCGCCGGAGCAGAACACCAGGACGATGGCGGAGTGGATCGGCACGTCACCCGGTGGGAGGGACTGCGTGAGCACGACCGGCGGGGCGACCGCGGGACACGACGTGTCCTCCTGTGTCGACACCGTGAGCTCGAGCTCCTCGAGGTCGCGCTGAGCGGCCTCGATCGTGTAGCCCTCGACGTTGACGATCGTCACCTTGCCCGACGCCACGGTGAGGTTCACCACCGTGCCGAGCGCGACGCTCGCGCCCTCCGCCTGGTCGGCGGCCATCACGGTGCCCGCCGACAGCGCCGGATCGTTCTGCTGGGTCACCGATCCCAGAGCGAGCCCGGCCTGGTCGAGAGCGGCGGCAGCGGCATCCTGTCCCAGGCCCTCGAGCGCGGGAACCGTGGCCATCTCCTGGCCCATCGAGACGTACACCTTGACGGTCTGGCCGGGGCTCACGGATGTCCCGTCCTCGGGGTCCGTCCGGATCACGATCCCTTCTGCGACCTCGGCGTTCTCCTCGTCGACGCGGAAGGCGCCGAGGTCGGCATCGAGGAGCTCTTCGTTCGCCCTCTCGTACGTCATGCCCGAGACGTTCGGCACGATGCGGGAGTTGGTCGGAACGGTCTCTTCAGGATCGATCGTGAGCACCCAGATCAAGACGGAGACGAGCAGTACGGCCAGCACGCCGAACCCGGCCCAGATCCAGGCGACGGGAGGGCCCGCCTGCGTGCGCTTCATGGTCGTGTCGGTACTGAGCTGCCGGAGCGAGCGCGCCGTCTCGGCCGCCTGCTTGGGGTTCGGGCCGTAGAGCTCGCTCGTCAGCGCGCCGACCTGGCGCTTGCTCGGCGAGCGGCCGTCGATCGTGGCATCGAGGGCCTGGCGGAAGGTCGCCGCGTCCTGATAGCGCTGGAAGGGGTCCTTCGCGAGCGCCCGGAGCGTCACGGCGTCGAGCGAGCGGGGGACCGACTCGCGTATCTCGGACGGAGGGACGGGTGCCTCGCTGACGTGCTGGTAGGCCACCGCGACGGGCGACTCGCCCCGGAACGGCGTGCGGCCGGCCAGCAGCTCGTACAGGACGACCCCGGCGGAGTAGACGTCGGCGCGGGCGTCGACGGGCTCGCCCTTGGCCTGCTCGGGCGAGAAGTACGCCGCGGTGCCGAGGATGGCGGTGGTCTCGGCCACGGTCGAGGAGCTGTCGGACACCGCGCGGGCGATGCCGAAGTCCATGACCTTCACCTGCCCGGCCTCGGTCAGCATGACGTTGCCCGGCTTGATGTCGCGATGCACGACGCCGGCCCGGTGCGAGTACTCGAGGGCCTCGAGGATTCCGTCGACGTAGCGGACGGCATCGGCCACGGGAACCGGGCCGGCGGCGATGATGTCCTTCAGCAGGGAGCCCTTGACGAGCTCCATGATGATGTACGGCACAGGCCGAACGGTGCCGTCCGGCGCGGTGTCGGTGTCTTCGCCGGCGTCGTAGACACGCACGATCGTGGAGTGCGCCATACGCGACGCGGCTTGGGCCTCGAGGCGGAAGCGCGTGCGGAACGCATTGTCGCCGGCCAGCTCGCGATCGAGGATCTTGATCGCCACCGAACGGCCGAGGGTCAGGTCGTACCCGCGGTAGACGCTGGCCATGCCGCCGCGTCCGATGGGCTCGTCGATGCGATAGCGCCCCGAAAGCACGCGCGGCTCAGCTGTCACGGTCACTCCCTGCGTGGAACATCAGCCAGACTAGTCGAGAGGGAGCGAGGCCCGCGTTCACGCGAGCCCCGTCCCGCTCGATCACGGCGTGGGGGACGGCTGCGGCTGCGGCGCCTCGATGGTCGCCGTCGCCTCCGGTGAGCCTCCGGACGTCCGCTCGCCCGAGGGGCCGCCGGTGCAGGTGACCGTGTAGGTGACGATGAGGGTGCCGGTCGCGTTGTTGGGCACGCTGATCTGCGCGTTCCGGTCGGACTGGCCGAACGCAGCGGTCGACTGCCCGTTCGAGAACGTGCCGTTCGTCGCCGAGAGGTTGTAGGCGCTCACCGAGCCTTCGCCGGAGGGGCAGGTGTACCCCGGCCAGCTCGCGTCGACCGTGCCGCCGGGTGCCACTGTCGCGGCCGTGAGCGTCGGAGGAAGCGGAGCCGGCATCGCTACCTGCGCCCCATAGACGGTGAGGTTGATGGTGGTGCCGAGCGGCACGCGGCCCGTGGGATCGACCGCGTAGACGAGACCCTGCTGAGCCTCGGTCGGTGCGGCGTTGCCCTCGGCGCAGCTGGGCACCAGATCGACCCCCTCGAGGATGGCGCGCGCCTCGTCGCAGGTCTTGTCGACCAGACCGAGAGCGCTGACGTCGACACGCTCCTCCACCGGTTCGGTCGGCGTCTGCGACGGCGTCTGCGACGGGGTCCTGCTGGCCGTGCTCGACGGGGTCGACGGGCCGGGCTCCGGCCTGTCGCCCTGGTTCGCGACCAGCGCCCAGATGGTGCCGCCGAGGACCAGGAGCAGGAGGACGATGAGAGCGATCAGGGGCCAGGTCCACGGGCTGCGCTTCTTCTTCTCGCCCTCTTCGACGGCGTCGGCGTCGGCTTCGGGCAGCAGCATCGTGGCCGTGGCAGTGCCGCCGGCGGTGAGCAGCTGCGTCGCGTCGTCGCCCGCGACCGCGCCGCCGGCGATGGCCGGGACGGCCGCCACGGCTGCAGGGACATCGCCTCGGCGCAGCGCGGTGGCCGCGCGCGCCACCGCGGCGGAGGAGGCAGGGCGCTCCTCGGGCTTCTTGGCGATCATCGCCATGACGAGGTTCTGCACCGGAGCTGCCACGGTGGGCGGGAGCGGCGGCGGCTGCTCGTTGATCTGCGCCATGGCGATCGCGACCTGCGACTCGCCCGTGAAGGGGCGCTTGCCGGCGAGGGACTCGTACGCCACGATGCCGAGCGAGTAGGTGTCGGTGGCGGGTGAGGCGGGGTGGCCCGACGCCTGCTCCGGCGACAGGTACTGCACCGTCCCCATGACCTGGCCGGTGGCGGTGAGCGGCACCTGATCCGCGATGCGGGCGATGCCGAAGTCGGTGATCTTCACGCGGCCATCGGGCGTGATGAGCAGGTTTCCGGGCTTGATGTCGCGGTGCACGAGGCCGGCGGCGTGCGCGGCCTGCAGTGCGGCAGACGTCTGCGCCACGATGTCGAGCGTCTTGTCGGTCGAGAGAGACCCGTCGCGCTCGAGGATCGTCGACAGTGCCTCGCCGGGGACGAGTTCCATCACGAGGAAGGCGCTGCCCGCCTCCTCGCCGTAGTCGAACACGCTGGCGATGCCCTCATGGTTCACCAGGGCGGCGTGCCGGGCCTCGGCGCGGAAGCGCTCGAGGAAGCCGGGATCCCCCATGTACTCGTCTTTGAGGATCTTGATGGCGACCGTACGTCCGATGACGTGGTCGGTCGCCTCCCAGACCTCGCCCATGCCGCCGATCGCGATCCGCGAATCAAGCTCGTAGCGGCCGCCGAAGGTCACCCCTTGCGTCGGTCTCATCTGCCCAGCACCGCCTCCATGACCTTCTTCGCGATAGGCGCGGCAATGGTGTTGCCGCTGCCCGACTGCCCTTGCCCGCCGCCTTCTTCGACGACGACGGCCACGGCGATCTGCGGGTTATCCGCCGGAGCGAACCCGGTGAACCACAGCGTGTACGGTTCGCCGGCCGTGTTCTCCGCGGTACCGGTCTTCCCGGCCACGTCGGCCCCGTCTATTCTTGCACCCGATGCCGCACCGTCACTGACATTGGCGACCATCATGGCCACCAGTTCCGCGGCGATGTCCGCGTCCAGCGCACGCCCGAACTCGACGTCGTCGAAAGTCTCCTGCACCGACAGGTCGGGGGCGATCACGCGGTCCACCATGCGAGGGCTCATCACCACACCGCCGTTCGCGATACCGGCCGAGACCATCGCCATCTGCAGCGGCGTCGCGGTCACCTGCCCCTGGCCGAAGCCGGTGAGAGCGGTCTGCGCGTCGTCGAGGGCCCGGGGATAGCTCGAGGGCGTCGAGACGAGCGGGAGCTCGAACGACAGGTTGAACCCGTACTTGTCGGCCTCCTCGCGGATGGCGGTGTCGCCCAGCTCCACGGCGAGCTCGGCGAAGGGGATGTTGCAGCTGAGGCGCAGGGCGTCGGCGATCGTCACGGTCGCACCCGGCCCGCACGTGCCGCCGCTGGCGTTGTGCACGACGCTGTTCGACTGCGGCAGCTGGTAGGACGCCGGGTTCGGGAGAGTCGACTCCGGCGTGTAGTCGCCCGAGGCGAGGGCCGCCGAGGCCACGACGAGCTTGAACGTCGAGCCCGGAGGATTGAGGTCGCCGTTGATGGCCCGATTGGACAGCGGCTGGCCCGGATCTGCCTCGAGGGCGTCGTACGTGGCGTTGACCTCGGATGGGACATGGGCCGCCAGCAGGTTCGTGTCGTAGCTCGGGCTGGTCACCATGGCGAGCACGCGCCCGGTGGCCGGCTCGATGGCGATGACGCCGCCCTCCAGATCGCCGAGGGCCTCGTACGCGGCGCGCTGCACCGCGGAGTCCAGGCTCAGCACCACGTTCGAGCCGCGCGGGGGCTGGCCGGTGAAGATCCGCTCGATGCGCGTCAGGAACTGCGATCCGGCCGTGCCGCTGAGCACCGAGTTCATGGCCTGCTCGATGCCGGTCGCCGACCCCAGGGCGGGATTGATGTAGCCGGTCACGGGCGCCCACATGTCGGCATCCGTGTACACCCGCTGCCAGCTGTAGACGTCGTCCGACCGCACCGACGAGGCGATGGCCGCTCCGCTCGCGATGATCGAGCCGCGCTGCACCTCGTACGAGTCGTACAGCGCCCGCGTGTTGCGGGGGTTCTGCGCCAGCTGCTCGGCGTTGAGCACCTGGATCCAGCTCGTCGAGCCGAACAGGGCGAGGAACATGATCAGCATCAGGATGCTGAGGCGCCTGAGTTCCTTGGTCATCTCAGCCGATCACCACCCGGGGCCGGCTGCGCACGGCGTCCGAGATGCGCAGCAGCAGCGCGACGATGATCCAGTTGGCCACGAGCGACGAGCCCCCGGCTGCGAGGAACGGGGTGGTGAGACCGGTGAGCGGGATGATCCGCGTGACGCCGCCGACCATGATGAACACCTGCAGCGCGATCGTGAACGACAGGCCGGTCGCGAGGAGCTTGCCGAAGTCATCCTGGCCCGCGAGGCCGATGCGGATGCCGCGGCTGGTGAAGACCATGTACAGCGCGAGGATCGCGAACACCCCGATCAGTCCGAGCTCTTCGCCGAGCGCCGGGAGGATGTAGTCGCTCTCGGCCACCGGCGTGAGGTACGGCCGTCCCTGCCCCAGTCCGGTGCCGATGAGCCCGCCCTGCGCGAGCCCGAAGAGGCCCTGGACGAGCTGATAGCTGCCGCCGTCCGCCTCGATCACGTTGGGGTTGAAGGCGTCGAGCCAGTTCGTGAAGCGGCCGTTGACGTAGCTGAGGACCTGCGAGGCGATGACGGCGCCGACGGCGGCCAGCGCGACGCCCATGAGCACCCAGCTGGTCTTGCCGGTGGCGACGTAGAGCATCGCGACGAACATGCCGAAGATCAGCAGGCCGGTGCCGAGGTCGCGCTGCAGCACGATGATGCCGAGTGAGATCAGCCAGATGACCAGGAGGGGTCCGAGCTCGCGGGCGCGCGGCCAGGTCAGTCCCAGCAAGCGCGTGCCCACCGACGTCAGGCTCTCGCGCGTGCGCACGAGGTAGCCCGCGAAGAAGATGGCCAGGGCGATCTTCGCCAGCTCGCCCGGCTGGAACGAGAAGAAGCCGAGCGACACCCAGACATCGGCGTTCGCGTTGGTCCCGAGCCCCGGCACGATCGGGAGGATCAGGAGAGCGATGCCGACGAATCCGAAGATGTAGGTGTAGCGGAACAGCACCCGGTAGTTGCGCAGCAGGAGCACGACGACGACCGCTCCGATGAGCGCGATCGCGGCCCATGCCAGCTGGCGCGTCGAGTACGCGTCCCAGCCGTGCCGCTCCGCCGCGATGTCCAGACGGTAGATCATCGCGAGGCCGAGGCCGGTGAGCAGGGTCGCGATGGGAACGACGAAGGGGTCGGCATCGCGGGCGCGCAGGCGCAGGACGATGTGCAGGGCGACGACGAGTGCCGTGAGTCCCCCGCAGTACACGAGGAAGGTCCAGTCGATGGCGCCGAGAGCGCCGAGCTGGACGAGGGCGACCGCCGAGCCGTTCATCGCGAAGGCGAAGACCAGCAGGGCCAGCTCGCGGTTGCGCTGGGTCTGCGGGACGCGGATGCGGCGCAGGGCGCGTACGACCGCCGTGTCGGTGGAGACCGCTTCGGTCGCCGTGCTCGTTCGGGCGCTGCTCATCCGCCTCCCTCCGCGGTGTCGCTGATGGTCGCGACGATACGCCGCGCGTCTGAGAGGGAGCTCGCCGAGATCGTCTGCTCGACGGTCACGCGCGCGAACTCCGACAGCGAGTCCAGCGGGATCTCGGTGTCCTCGTACGGCGTCGACAGGGCGATCGGGCCGATGCCCTGCTGCACGCCGCGGTAGATGACGACGGTGTCCTCGTCGGCGCCGACGTAGTAGCGCGTCTGCGTCCATTGGTAGCCGAGCCACAGCGCCCCGGCGAAGATCACGAGCACGAGCACGAGGCCGGTGATCCACCCGATGCGGCGGCGGCGCACGCGGCGGCGGTCCTCCTCGATGAGCTCCTCGAGGAACTCCGCGGCGGGCTCGAAGTGGGTCGGCTCGTTCGCCGCTTGACGGTTGGGGTGGAGCCAGCTGGTGCGGCCGGGACGCGAGGCCGGTACGGCGACGCCGAGCGGGTTGGAGGCGGCGCCGACGACCGTCGGGGTGCCGGAGAAGAGCGGATGCTGCCCCCCGACGTCGACGAGCACGATGGTGACGTTGTCGGGGGCGCCGCCGTCGAGGGCCTGCTTGAGAAGGTTGTCGGCGGTGCGACCGGGCGCCAGGCCCAGGCCGAGCGCCTTCGCCGTGTGCGCGTCGTCGACGACGCCGGAGAGACCGTCCGAGCAGAGCAGCCAGCGGTCGCCCGGCTGCGTCGGCATGATGAAGGTGTCGAGCTCGGGGTCGGGATCCATGTCGCCGAGCACGCGCATGAGCACCGACCGGCGCGGGTGGTAGCGCGCCTCCTCGGGGGTGATCCGCCCAGAGTCCACGAGTCGCTGCACGAACGTGTGATCCGTCGTGATCTGCGTGAGCGCGCCGTCGCGGAAGAGGTAGATCCGCGAGTCGCCGATGTGCGCGATGACCGCGTAGTCGTCGACCATGACCAGGGCGCTGACGGTCGTGCCCATGCCCGCGAGCTCGGGGCGGTCGCTCACCGTGTCGATCAGCTGTGCCGCCGCATCCCCGATTGCGTCACGGAGCTCCTTCTCGGCCGCCCCCGTCGTCTCGAACGGGCGGTCGAGGCCTTCCAGCCGGGCGATCGCCAGGCTCGACGCCACGTCGCCGCCGGCATGGCCGCCCATGCCGTCGGCCACCACGAACAGGTTCGACCCGGCATAGCCGGAGTCCTGATTGTTCGATCGCACCTTGCCGGTGTGCGAAATGGCGACGCTGGAGCCTTGGAAAACCATGTCTGAGGAGTCCGCCCGCTACTTCCGCAGCTCGAACGTCGTCGCGCCGACCTTGATCGGAGCGCCGATCGTGACCGGAGCGGGAGCGCTGACGCGGACGCCGTCGTGCCAGGTGCCGTTCGTCGAGTCGAGGTCCTGGATCATCCACTGATCGCCCCAGAGGACGAGGCGCGCGTGGTGGCTGGAGGTGTAGTCGTCGCGGATCACCAGGGCGGACTCGCTCGAGCGGCCGATCGTGAGCGGCTCGTCGCCGAGCGGGAGTTCGATGCCGGCCTTGGGCCCGCTCGTGATGACGATGCGCGAGACGGCCGACGCGGTCGCCGGTCCCCCCTTGGGGCTTGGCTTGGGTCCCGCCGGCGCGGGGGTGACGGGCGCCGTGGCACCCGCGGCCCGGGATGCCGCCGCCGGCGCGGCGCCGGCGGGTGCGGCCTCCGGCATCCGCCTCACCTTCACGCCGAACAGATCGGCGCGCAGGGAGTAGACGATCGCGAAGACGAACGCCCACAGCAGCACGAGGAACCCGATCTGCAGCAGCAGCAGGGTCAGTTCACTGATGTCGCTCATGACAGCGGACCTCCGTCGCGCAGGTTGTACGCGCGGGTCGCGTCGTCGGCGGACATGGGCGGCTTCGGCGGCGTCGCCGCCTGAGCGACGACCTGGAACACGATGTCGGTGCGGCCGATCGTCACGGTGGAGTCCGGCGTCAGCGCCGCCTCGACCACCTTGCGACCGTTGAGCAGCGTGCCGTTCGTCGAATTCATGTCGCGGACCATGGCGCGCTCGCCGTCCCAGAGGATCTCGACGTGCTTGCGGCTCGTGCCGGCGTCGGCGATCGTGATGTCGGCGTCGCTGCCCCGGCCGATCACCGTGCGGCCCTTGACGAGCGGATGCCGCTTCCCGGCGATGTCGACGACCCCGCGCCACGAGACCCGGCCGCCCTGGGCGGTCGTCGACTCGACGCGCAGCGTGCCGGTGGACAGCTGATCGTCGCGCTCGACGGTGATCGAGACCGGCCCGGCGAAGCTGTAGCCCTGCGCCTTGGCGTGATTGTGCACGAGGGTGTCGAGCTCGTGGCCGAGGGCGTCGCCGAGGGAGCTCATCTTCTCGTCGTCGGCCGGCGACAGCTTCACGACGAACGTGTTGGGCGCCAGGATGCGGTCGCGGCTGACGACCGCCGCCTTCTTGTCGAGCTCGCTCCGCAGGGCGGATGCGATCTCGACGGGCTGGATGCCACTGCGGAAGGTCTTGGCGAACGCGCTGTTCACAGCGCGCTCGAGACCTTTCTCGAAGCTGTCAAGTAGTCCCACGGGGCTCCTCGGACGGGGGGTGGCCGGTTGGTACATGCTAGTTGCACTCTCTGGCAGGGCCGTGGACCCTCGACGGAGATCACCTCGGTTCGGGAGCATCTGCGCTGCGTGATATCCTCGCTAGGTTGAGTCCTGCGGTGTCCTCGGATGCCGTGGCTCGCGCGAGTGGCGGAATAGGCAGACGCGCTGGCTTCAGGTGCCAGTGCCCGAAAGGGCGTGGGGGTTCAACTCCCCCCTCGCGCACAGAGCGCAGAAGAAGGGCCCCCGGATCGGGGGCCCTTCTTCGTTGTCAGCTGTCGCGCGACTCAGATTCCGTCGAGCGCCGGCACGAGCGTGAAGACGATCTCCTCGACCTCTCGGCCGACGCCGGGCGCGAAATCCACGTTGCGCGAGACCTCGGTGAAGCCCACCTTCGTCAGCACCGCGATCGATCCGGCATTGTGCGCGGCGGCCCGCGCGAACAGAGGACGCTCGGGCTCACGGGAGATCAGCAGGCGCAGGGCGGCGGTGGCGACGCCCCGGCCCCACGCGTGCCGGGCGATCCAGAAGCTCACCTCGCGATCGCCGTCGACCGTGAAGGCCGCCGCAGTGCCCGCGAAGCCGCCGTTCTCCGTCACGACCAGGCAGAGGACGGCATCCGCGTGCCGTTGACGATCGATCCAGGCGTCGAACGTGGCGCGGTCGTCGGGGTCGGCGGTCGTGAATGCCGCCATCGCCACCGCTTCGGGGTCGCGCATCATCTCGAAGATCGCGTCGAGATCGTCGTCGTCGAGTTCACGCAGCTCGATGTGGTTCACACGTCCACCGTAGCGACGGAGTCCGACTCAGGAGAGGCCGTGCAGCTCCCGCAGCAGAGCCTCCGCCTTCGGGCCGTCGCGCTGGATCATCGCCTCGCGGAAGCGCTCGTACGTCGACGTGCGCCCGACGGGGCACTCGATCAGCGGGCGCCACGTCGCGACGTTCCGGCGGATGGCCAGCTCCGCCTCCCGCATGAACCGGATGATCGCGACGTTCCCCGTCGCCCGCGTCAGCTTGGCGAAGAAGGCATGGCTCGTCTCGAGCAGCGCGGGGTAGTCGTCGGTGCGCGACGCAGCGATCACGGCGTCGAGCTCCGCGAGGGCATCGTCGAGCACATCATCCGAGGCGTGCAGGACCGCCATCCGCGCGGCATTGCCCATGAGATAGGCGACGAACTCGAGGGTGTCGGACTGGGCCTTGTCGTTGGGCGTCGACACGCGCGTATAGCGGTGGGGCGAGACCTCCACGAGCCCGACGCGTTCCAGACGCTGGAGCGCTTCGCGCACCGGGGTGCGCGACACCCCCAGCCACTCGGCGAGATCGTGGTCGCGCAATCGCTCGCCCGGCGCCAGGCTGCCGGAGAGGATCGCCTCGCCCAGTCGCGCGTAGACCTCGTCGCCGAGGACGGTGCCGCGCGGGGCGAGCGGAGCGAAGGGGATGGTCATGGGTGCGACCAGAGTACAACTGCCGATTCAGGCGCATGGAACTTTCTCGCGCACGCAGGACGATCGTGTCCGGATTGAGTCCTCGAGGGGCACTTGTCAACCCCCCGTTCGCCCTCGCCGTCACGCCGATATATCGGTACCATGAACGGGTCACGCTTCGGCGTGGCCTATCCGGGGGGATCCGTCGACGCCCGGGCTTCGAGCACTGCTCAGCCCGGGCGTCCGATGGGCCCGGGGATTGGACCGATCCTGCGGCTGTGCAACATTTTCGTCACCTTCCGACACGCATCTCGCGGTCGCCCGCAGAGTTCATTAGCGTTTGTCTGGACCCGTGGCATGAGCGCGGGGCATCCCGGAAGAATGGCAAGTAATGAGCACGCAGGGCACCGTCAAGTGGTTCAACTCCGAGAAGGGCTTCGGCTTCATCACCCCCGATGAGGGCGGTGCAGACGTCTTCGCGCACTACTCCGCCATCTCGGCGAGCGGCTACCGCTCCCTCGAGGAGAACCAGCGGGTCGAGTTCGAGATCGCCCAGGGCCCCAAGGGCCTGCAGGCCGAGGACATCCGCCCCATCTGATCGTCTGGGCCGCGACTCAGTCGCGGTCGCCGCGCACGAGCTCCAGCCCCGCGCCGGCGAACTGACGCACGGTCGCGTCCGGCAGGAACGCGCGCGTGAGTCCGGCGCCGATGCGGGTGAGGTCGCTTTCATCGCGGAAGAGCAGGTACATCGTCTCGTACCGAGGGTGGAACTTGCCCTTGAAGCGGTGGAGCGACTGGAAGCCGTAGACCGGCTCGAGCATGCCCGCGAGCTTCTCGGAGAGCGCGGCAATGGCTCCGGCATCCGGCGGATACTCGTGCGCCAGCGGCGCGCCCGAGAGCGACATGATCTCGGCGCCCTCGTCGGAGAACAGGCGCGCAGAGGACCCGATGAGGTACTCCATCACCGGTCCGAAGCCGCCCTCGCGGCGGCGCATCAGATCGAGCGTCCACCCGCGGACGGACCCGGCCGCGCCGTAGACGGGCAGCCACGACAGGAATCCGTCGATGTCGCCCGCCGGTGACACGGCGAGGGCGAGCCGGACTTCCGGGTCCTCCCCCTCGTCGAGCGTGCCGAGGGTGAACCGCATCTCGGGGAGGCCCTTGTCGCCCACCCACATCTCCGAGATCGCCCGCAGCTGCTGCCGCACGCCCCAGGGCTCGTCGCCGAGTCGTGTCATCCGGAATGTCATCTCCTCGCGCCCCGCACGGTTGAGCGAGGTGCGCACGGCGTTCCAGCTCTTGCCGCTGAACTGGAGTCCGGGCAGATCGACGATGGTGTCGTCGGCCACCACCAGGCTCCGCCACCCCGCGGGCACCGCCGCTCGGGTGGCCTCGCTCGCGCTGAAGAAGCACGGCACGAGGCCGGCCCGCTCCGCGGCGTCGATGAACTCGATGACCGAGCCGGGCCGGGACTCTTCGGGGCCGAGGGGATCGGCCAGCGCGATCGCCACCCCCGCGCGCCGCTGGTAGGCCACGACGCCTCCTTCGGCGGTGCGGGCGTAGTCGTTCCCGTCCCACGTGGTCATCCACGACAGGGTGCCGCCGCCGTGGGCGCGCAGCGCCGCCCTGACGTCGTCCCGAGAGGGGGCGGGCGGGATGCCGATCTCGGACGACCGGCGTGCACGGAACGCGCGCCGGACCCAGAGCAGGTACACGAGCAGGAGGAGCCACATCGCCGATTGCGCGAGCGCGACGCTCGCGTCGCCGTACTGCTCCGCGACGACGTCGGGACCGAGCGTCACCAGCGCCACGACGAGCAGGAGCCCGGTGAGGATGTTGACCGATGCCAGCACGACGGTCCAGATCCACGCCCAGCGCCGGCCCCGCCGGAGGCCGGTGGCCAGCAGGGCGATGACCACCACGTCGAGCGCGATGTCGAGCAGCGAGCCGCCGGTGGCCTCGGTGTGTCCGAACGGACCGTCGGTGGGCACCAGGAAGGTGAGGATCTCGACCGCGAGGATCACGAGGACCGCGATGAAGGCGATGAGCCGCTGCTCCCGCACCGTCGTTCGCTGAACTCGCAGCGAGCGGTCCACGAACAGCACGAGAAGCACGGCGAACGCGTGTTCGAGGTCGGCCAGCGAGCCCCAGAAGAACAGGGTCACGAACGAGAAGCCGAGGATGACGAGCCAGGCGCGCACGCGCCAGGGTGACGCGAGCAGTCCCGCCGCCGCCGCGATGCCCGCCATGGTGCCGCCCGATGGACCCACGTCGAGCATCGTCGCCTCGACCTGTGCCCATGGCCAGGGCAACTGCGACGTGATCGCCAGGAAGAGCGCGCTCGCGAAGATCGCGAACAGCTGTCCGATGCCGAAGTAGCCCAGCGCCGCGAGTGAGCCGCGCCGGAGCTCGAGATACGCGAGCCCGGCGAAGCTGGGGATCACGAAGAGATACACGATCGGATGATCGACGAAGAAGGTGCCGGTGATCGGCGTCCACCAGCGACCCTCGAGCAGCGCGGGCAGGCCGTAGGCGACGGAGTCGAAGAGCGGGTTCGCCGCGAACGGACTCCAGAGGCCGCCCCACACGACCCCCACGACGAGCAGGAGCGCGACCAGCGACAGCGTGGCGGGCAGCCGGGAGATCATGGCGAGGACGGGGCGGCGCGATCGCTTCTCGGCGTCGGTCATGGGTTCACGTTACCGACGCGCGTGGATCAGGGGCGGTCGATCCGCGAGTAGTCCGCGAGGGCCTTGGCGTCTTCGGCATCCCGCATCGCCCGCCGTGCGGCGTCGAGGGCGGCGACCGGGTCCTGCGCCTGCCGAGCCTGAGCGAGCTCTCGCTGGGACGAGATGAGCCGCGCGCGGGCGTCGGCCCCGGCACGAGCGTGGGCGACGGATGCCTCGGCCTGAGCCACGGCGCCGCGGGCGGCGGCGAGCGTGCCCGGGAGGGCGGTGCGCGCGCCGCGGATGCGCTGCTGCGACGTCCGGGCGTCGCCGAGTGCGAGGTCGAGGCGGTCGCGCAGGCGTGCGATGCGGTCCACCGTGCGGGACGGGCGGCGCGCGGCATCCGCCTCGATCGCGGTCAGCTCCGCCTCGATCGCGCGAAGCTCGGCGCCGAGCCGTTCGGCGTCGGGGGCATCGAGGTGCTCGCGCGTGACCGCGGCCTGGCGGAGCGCGGTGCGCGCGGCGTCGATCTCGCCGGGCACCGCCTGCGCCGCCTGCAGCACCAGTCGATGGCTCTCCTCCAGGATGCGCGCATCGACCTCGGCTCGGCGCAGCGACCGCTCGGCGGCTCCGAGCTCGGCGAGTGCGCTCCGCGACGGGTCGCCGCCGTGCGCGGCAGCGGCGTCGAGCAGGCGCCCGGACTCGCCGGCGGCGGCCAGCGCGGCGTGCGCAGCCTGAGACGCGTCCCGCCACTCGTCCTCGGCGAAGCGAGCCGACAGCTCGGCCACCAGTGCCGCGGGATCCCCCATCGCGGCGCGGAGCTGGCCGAGGCGTTCACGGGCCGCGGCGATCTGGCTCGCCGCCGAGACGTTCGCCTCCACCCAGGAGGAATGCTCTGCCCGGGCGGCCGCGATCGTCTTGAGGGCCTCGGTGGCACGCCGCTCGATGTCGGCCGACCCGCGGCGCACCTCGGCGGGCGCGACATCCGCTCCGCTCAGACCCCGGTACGCGTCGAACGAGGCGTCGCGCACGTGCTGGGCGTTGAGCCGCGCCCGCCGCAGCGAGACCGGTGCACTGCCGCCGTACAGGGCTCCCGACAGACCGACCTCGAGATCGAGCTCGGCGACCTCGTCGTCGAGTCGCACCAGGGCGGTGCCGGCGCGCACGCGCACCCGCTCGGCGGCGGCGCGGGCACGGGGAGACCGGCGGGCGCGTCGGACCGCCCACACGGTGATGGCGAGGGCGAGGGCGGCGACGCCGAACACGACCAGCGCGGGGATGAGCCACGCGAGGATCGAGCCGACGATCTCAGGCATCGACGTCTTCGAAGAGCAGGAGCCGGCGCAGCTGAGCCACGTCGTCGACCGCGGCCTGCGCGCCGTCCGCCTCGTGCGGCCAGCTGAATCCCCAGCGCACGAAGATCACGGGAACGCCGTGCTGCGCTCCGCCCTCGACGTCGTGGTGCCGGTCGCCGATGAGCACGGGCCGGCTGGTGTCGACGCCCGTGGCCTCCAGACGGCGGAGCGCCTCGGCCACGATGTCGGCCTTCGCGCTCAGTGTCTTCTCATCGGGGGTCGCGCCGACGATCGCGGTCAGCGACGTCGAGAGGTCGAAGTGGTCCATGAGCGCGACGACCTGGATCTCGGGCTTGGAGCTCGCCGTCGCCTGCGGGATCCCGGCGGACGCGACATCCCGGACCAGCTCTCCGACTCCGTCGAAGAGCTTCGCCCCCGTCGTGTAGCCGTCCTTCTTCCCGAGCACGCGGTAGAACGCCACCGCGTCGGTCGCCTCCGCGGGGGTCATGCCCACGTTGGCCTGGAACGACTCGTACATCGGCGGTCCGATCCAGTGCACGAGCTCCGCCCGCGTGGGCGGGCGCTTGCCGAAGTGATCGAGCGCGATCGTGAGGCGACGCAGGATGCCGTCGGACGCATCCACGATCGTGCCGTCGACGTCCCATAGCACGCAGGTCCACGGCGATCGGTGAGGCATGGACCCCAGCCTATTCGGGTCCTGGGTGGCCGATCGGCGCGGGGTCAGAACAGCCGCGGAGCGCCGGACTCGATGCCCTTCATCCCCTCGTAGTCGAGGGTGACGCACCGGATGCCGCGGTCCGCCGCCAGCACCTTCGCCTGGGGCTTGATCTCCTGTGCGGCGAAGACGCCGGTCACGGGGGCGAGGTGCGGGTCGCGGCCGAGGAGCTCGAGGTAGCGGGTGAGCTGCTCGACGCCGTCGATGTCGCCGCGGCGCTTCACCTCGACCGCGATCGTGCCGCCGGCCGGGTTGCGCAGCAGCAGGTCGACCGGTCCGATCGCGGTCGGGAACTCGCGCCGGACGAGCGTGAGGTCGTCGCCGATCACCTCGACCTGCTCGGCCAGCAGTCGCTGCAGGTCGGCCTCGACGCCGTCCTTCTGCAGTCCCGGGTCGAGCCCGAGCTCGTGCGCCGAGTCGTGGAGAACCTCGTAGATGCGCACGAGCAGTGCATCACCGGTCTTCGCGTGCGTGACCCGCCAGTACTCGAGCACCCCGGCGGAGGCGGACTCGGCATCCGGCGCCTCCACGTCCAGCCGGCAGGGCGGGCTCATCCAGTTCAGCGGCTTGTACGAGCCGCCGTCCGAGTGCACGAGCAGACTGCCGTCCCCCTTGTGGACCAGCAGCCGCGTCGCGAGGGGGAGATGCGCGGTGAGCCGACCGGTGTAGTCGACGGAGCAGCGGGCGATGACGAGACGCACCCGACGAGCCTAGCCCCGGGCCATCACCGCGGTGCGCGTGCGGCTCGGGGCGCGATGGGCCGATCGGGGCGGATGAGACCGCGCCCCGAACCCCGAAACGCGCCCCGAACCCCGCCCTCGACCGCGAGTCTCAGTGGTGGGGGTGCCCGGCGCCGACGGTCGAGCCGGCGATCGGCTTCGCGGCCGGGGAGGCGATTCCGGATGCCACGGCCAGCGCCACGAGGATGTACAGCGTGTTGAGCAGACCGATCTGCTCGCTGATGAACCCCAGGATCGGAGGCCCGCACAGGAAGGAGATGTAGCCGATCGTCGCGGCCGCGCTCACCCGGGCGGCGGCCTTCACCGGGTCGTCGGCGGCGGCGGACATGCCGAGCGGGAAGCCGAGCGAGACACCGGCGCCCCACAGCGCCGCCCCGACGAAGACGAGCGGGATGTTCGGAGCCAGGATGAACAGCAGCAGCCCGCCCGCGGCGAGCACCGAGAGCACCCGGAGCGTGTTCACACGCCCGAACCGGTCGACGAGCGGCCCGCCGAAGACCCGGACGACCGTCATGCTCACCGAGAACACCGTGAGGCCGAGCGCGCCCACGGCGACGGTGGCGCCGTGGCCCTCGACCATCCCGAGTGCGAGCCAGTCATTGGCGCCGCCCTCGGCGAAGGCCATGCCGAGCATGATCACGCCGAGCGCGTAGGTGCGCGGCTCGCGCCACGCCTCGAGAGACGTGTGCAGGCGATCGCGCCAGTGGGGGCGGTCCTCCTCGGCGGCGGCATCCATCGTCATCTCCCGCGCCGGGACGTTCGCGTAGGCGGCGAAGGCGATCACGAGGATCACGACCGACATCACCGCGGTGTGGACCAGCACGTTGAGGTGCAGGGCCGCCGCAGCCGCGCCGATGCCCGCGCCGATGACGGTGCCGAAGCTGAAGAAGGCGTGGAACAGCGGCAGGATCGTACGGCCGCTCTGCTTCTCGATCGCGGCGCCCTCGACGTTCATCATGACGTCCACCGCGCCGTTGCCCAGGCCGAAGAGCGCGAGTCCGGCGACGACGACCTCGAAGCTCTGCGTCACGTCGGTGCCGACGCCGATGAGCACCACCCCGAGGGCGAAGACGATCATCGCGCCGAGCATGCCCTTGCGGGCGCCCAGCCGGGCGAGCACGACGGGAGCCAGGGACAGACCCACGATGGACGCGATGCCGGCGCCCAGCAGCATGAGGCCGATCTGGATGTTGTCGACGTCGAGGGTCAGCTTGATGGTCGGCACCCGCGACGCCCATGTCGCGATCGAGAGGCCGCTCGCGAGGAAGATCGCGAAGATGGCGGTGCGCCAGCGCACCAGTTGCGCGCGGGAGAGGGCAAGTTCCATCCGAACACTGTAACGAATCGATTCGGAGGCTGTCGAATCGATTCGACGGATGCGGCGCGACGACGGTACGATCGATCCACCATGAGCACGCGCCGAGCGACCATCTCCGACGTCGCGCGCGAGGCCGGAGTCTCGCCGTCGACGGCATCCGTGGTGTTCAGCGGCAAGACGCCGGTCTCGGACGCCACCCGCCGCCGCGTGATCGACGCGGCCTCGGCCCTCGGCTACACCGGCCCTGATCCGCGGGCCGCCTCGCTGCGCCGCGGCCGCTCGGGAATCGTCGGCGTCGTGTTCGAGGAGCACCTCGGCACGGCGTTCCTCGATCCGGTGAAGACCCTCATGATGGACGGTCTCGCCGACGGAGTCGCGCCGCTGGGCGCCGGGCTCCTGCTGCTGCGCGACCACGACCCCTCCGGCACCGGCTCCTCGCTCACCACCGCTCCGATCGACGCCGCCGTGCTCGTGGGCTGCAGCGGTCACCTGCGCGAATCGCTCGATGCGGTGCGGGCCCGCGGCATCCCGGTGGTCGTCATCGAGGGCGATGCGGGCGGCGAGGTGCCGCGCATCGGGCTCGACAACCGCGAGGCCCAGCGACAGGCCGCGAGCCACCTTCGCGCGCTCGGCCACCGTCGCGTCGCCATCGTGGCGCTGCCCGCCCGCGCCGGGTGGGAGGCGGGCTGGATCCTCGACGGCACCGCGGTCACCGTCGATGTCACCCGCGAGCGGCTCGCCGGTGCCCTGGACGTCTATCCGGATGCCCCGACCTACGCGGCGGCGGGCAGCTTCATCGACCAGGGTCTCGCGGCCGGCCGGGTGCTGTTCGCCGATCGCGCCGACCGCCCGACCGCCGTCATCGCGCAGAGCGACCTGCTGGCCGCCGGTGTGATCCGCGCCGCCGAGGAGGCCGGGTACCGCGTGCCGGAGGATGTCAGCGTGACCGGGTTCGACGGCATCGTCGTGGACGGGCTGGCACCGTATGAGCTCACCACGCTCGTGCAGCCGGCCACCGACAAGGGCCGCGCTGCCGGCGAGGCCGTGACCGCGATGCTCGACGGCGGCGAGGCGGCGTCGATCCGCTTCACGTGCGAGTTCCGCGAGGGCAACACCTCGGGTCCGGCGCCCGCGACGGACCGCTAGGAGCGCTGCGGCCCGAGTGGCAGCAGGCGCTCGCCGAAGTCGGCGATCGTGTACCGGCCGCAGGTGACGAGTTCCGCACTGGCGAGTGCCGCTCCGCCCGGAAGCGCGAAGGGCACGGTCTCGTCGTCGAGCACGAGGAAGGACACCTCGCCCACGGTGAAGTCGTCGCGGTTGACCAGCCACGCATAGCCCCGCAGCTCGTGGTCGACCTGCACGAGCCGTCGCGGATCGGCGAGGTGGGCCTTGGGCAGGCGCACGGTCCAGAACTGCCCGGCACCGGTGCGACCCGAGGCCTCGGTCCACGAGACCACGCAGTCGAGGTCGGGGTCGGCCGCGGTCGTCGCGGCCGCGATGCGCGGGAGGCCGGCCGCCGCGGCGACGACGAGCGCCGCGACCGCGACCACCGCCGCGACGGCAGGTCGGATCCGGACACGCGCGTCGCCGCGGAGCAGTCCCGGCAGCACCACGAGGCCGAGCAGCGGCGCGAAGGCGATCGGCTGGAGGTAGCGGGCCGCCTGGGTTCCGAGCGCGACGGCCCCGACCACGACGATCAGCGGCATCACCCAGCCGCAGGCAGCCACGACGAGCGCTCCGCCCTCGCCGCGGCGCGCGAGGAGCACCGTCGCGCCGATGCACCAGCCCCACAGCGCGACCCCCAGCACGACCGCGACGGGGCCGAGCGGCGTGCTCCATCTGTCGGCGAGGAGGCCGGCGTAGTAGCCCAGGGACTCGAGCCAGCGCGACGGGTCGGCGTAGCCGGCGCCGGAGTTCGCGATGAGGCCGGCGAGCGGCATCCGTGCGAGGAATCCGATGAGGGTGCCGGCGCCCAGCGCCGCGAGGATCCACGCGGCATCGCGACGCCGTCGCAGAGCCCAGACGACCCCGAGCACGAGGCCGAGAGGGACGGTCGCCCACGCCGCGAACATCGGATTGGTGAGAACGGATGCCGCGGCCACCCCCGCGAGCGTCCAGAGCAGCGCAGGGCTGCGCGGACGATCGAGCGCCCGGCGGGCGAGCCCGACCGCCACGACCACCCCGAGCACGGTGGCGCTGTAGTAGGTCGTGGTGAGCAGCAGGGAGGCGGGCTCGAGGGCATCTCGGTCGGCGGACAGCTCGGTGGCGGCGAAGGCCGCGAACACCGCGAGCGCCAGGAGCGACCCGGCGATCGGAGCGGACGAGCGTGCGGCGGACCCCGCGGCGACGCGCAGCGCGCCGTAGAGCGCGACGAGGTTGACCACCGCGGCCACGGCGAGGGTGCCGGCGACGCCGAGTCCGAGGACGGAGAGCATGGCGAGGGCGGCGGTCTCGGGAAGGAACAGCACCGACGACATCGCCCAGTCCTGCGGATGCCCCGCCCTGAGCGAGTGCACGAGCAGTGTCGTCACGAGCGAGTCGGAGTCGCGGAAGAGCAGCTCGGAGCGAGGCGACGAGGCGACGATCGCGACCGTCGTGAGGGCGACGGCGAGGGCGGATGCCAGCCCGATCGCCTCGCGCATCCACCACGGCGCGCGCGTCCTCGCGTCGTCGGCGTCCACGCTCCCACTCTGGCACGGCGGCCGCGGACCGGGCGGGGAAGACGCGGCTCGCGGCCGGGCGAGGCGACGACCCCCGTAGACTGGACCGGACACCCTGATCGCCCGAGCCGCGCGCGTGAGCCCCCGGCCGACGACCACGAGGAGGCCGCGGATGCTGCTTCTCCTCGGCGCGTTCGCAGTCGTCCCGATCCTCCTCCCCTGGCTCGTCACCCGAATCGGCCCGCGCGCCTTCTACGTCGCGGCGCTCCTGTCTCTGGGTGCGTTCGCCTACGCGGCGGTGCTGACCCCGGCCGTGCTGGCCGGCGACACGCCCTTCGAGACGTACGACTGGATCCCGGCGCTCGGGATCCAGCTCTCGATGCGGATGGACACCCTCGCGTGGCTCATGACGCTCATCGTCACCGGCGTGGGCGCGCTCGTGATGATCTACTGCCGCTGGTACTTCCGGGGCAAGACCGAGGGCCTCGGCCAGTTCTCCGCGGTGCTCCTGGCCTTCGCCGGGGCCATGTACGGGCTGGTGCTCACCGACGACCTCGTCGTGCTCGTGATGTTCTGGGAGATCACGAGCGTGCTGTCCTATCTCCTCATCGGGTACTACAACCGCCGCGCGGCGAGCCGCCGAGCCGCGCTCCAGGCGCTGCTGGTCACCACGCTCGGCGGACTCGTCATGCTGATCGGCGTGGTGCTGCTCGTCGTCGATGCGGGCACCTCGAGCATCTCGACCATCCTCGCCGACGCCCCGACCGGCCCGGTCGTCGACGCCGCGCTCGTGCTGCTGCTGGTCGGAGCGCTCAGCAAGTCCGCGATCTTCCCCTTCCACTTCTGGCTTCCCGGTGCGATGGCGGCGCCGACCCCGGTCAGCGCCTACCTCCACGCCGCCGCGATGGTCAAGGCGGGCATCTACCTCATCGCGCTGCTGGCCCCGGTGTTCGCGGGCGCTCCCACCTGGCGCCCGATCGTCATCTCGCTGGGCGTCTTCACCATGCTGCTCGGCGGCTTCCAGGCGCTGCGCGAGACCGACCTCAAGCGGATCCTGGCGTTCGGCACGGTGAGCCAGCTCGGACTCCTGGCGGTCGTGCTGGGCTACGGCACGCGCGACACCGCGCTCGCCGGGCTCGCCCTCCTGCTCAGCCACGCGCTCTTCAAGTCTGCGCTCTTCCTCGTGGTCGGCGTCATCGACCGCCAGCTCTCGACGCGCGACATCTCGGAGCTCAGCGGCGTCGGCCGCCAGGCGCCGGTCATGGCGACGTTCTCGATCATCGCGGTCGCGTCCATGGTCGGGTTCTTCCCCACCATCGGGTTCGTGGCCAAGGAAGGGGCGCTCACCGCCCTCTTCGACGAGGCCGCCGCCGGAGCGCCCTGGGGCATCGTGGCGCTGATCGGGATGATCCTGGGATCGATCCTCACGGCGGGGTACGGCATCCGCTTCATCTGGGGCGCGTTCTGGACGAAGCGCGACCGCCGTCGCCAGCCGCTGCCGGCGACCGAGTGGCCGGATCCGCCGATCGGCTTCCTGGGCGCCCCCGTCATCCTCTCCGGCCTCACGGTTGTCGCCGGCCTTGCCGCCCCGCTCCTCGACACCGCGTTCGCCGGCTACGCCGACCTCGCGCCCCTGGGTGCCGCGGAGCATCCGGCGCACCTGGCCCTCTGGCACGGGCTGGAGCCCGCGCTGTGGATCTCGCTCGGCACCATCGCGGCCGGCGCGCTGGTCTTCTGGCTCACCGCGCCGCTGCACTGGACCCAGCGCGTGCTCCCGTTCACCGCCGCCGACGTCTACAACGCCGCGCTCCGCGGCATCGCGCGCCTCTCGGTCATGACCACGAGCTTCACGCAGCGCGGCTCGCTCCCCGTGTACGTCGGGACGATCTTCGTGGTGTTCGTCGCGGCCGAGGGCACCGCCCTGCTCGCGAGCCCCGACTGGCGGGTCGAGCTCGACGCGTTCCACACGCCCATCCAGCTCGTGGTCGCGCCGGTCATGATCGCGGCCGGGCTCGTGGCCGTCCGCGCCAACAAGCGCTACACCGGCGTCGTGCTCGTCTCGGCGACGGGCCTCGGCATGGTCATGCTGTTCGCGACGAGCGGTGCCCCCGATCTCGCGCTGACCCAGATCCTCGTCGAGACCGTCACCCTCGTGGCGTTCGCGCTCGTGCTGCGGCGCATCCCCTCGCGCCTCGGCCAGCACAACGCCTCGGTGTGGCCGATCGCCCGCGCCGTCCTCGGCGCCGCGGTCGGCATGACGATGGCCATGGTGGCGCTGGTCGCGACCGCCGCGCGCACGGCCGATCCGATCTCCGAGCGGTTCCCCGACCTCGCGTACACCCTCGGCCACGGCAAGAACGTGGTCAACGTGGCCCTGGTCGACCTTCGCGGTTGGGACACCATGGGCGAGCTCTCCGTGCTCATCCTGGCCGCGACGGGCGTGGCATCCCTCGTCTTCGTCACCCACCGCTCCGACACGCTGTCACGCTTCATCGCCCCGCTGCCCGCCGCCGTCGCACGCACGCGCCGGCCGCTCGTCGAGACCGCCGACGGCGTCAAGCCCCGCGGCGAGGGCAGCGGACGCATGGCGTGGCTCGTCGGCGGACAGAAGGTGAATCCGGAGAATCGCTCGATCATGCTCGAGGTGATCGTGCGGATCCTGTTCCACACCATCATCATCGTGTCGCTCTACCTGCTGTTCGCGGGGCACAACCTGCCCGGCGGCGGGTTCGCGGGCGGCCTGGTCGCCGGTATGGCGCTCGTGATGCGGTACATCGCCGGCGGTCGCTACGAGCTCGGCGCCGCGGCGCCCACCGACGCCGGACGGCTGCTGGGCGTGGGCATGACGATCGCCGTGGCATGTGCCATCGTGCCCCTTTTCTTCGGCGCCGCACCGCTGACGAGCACCTACTTCGAGGCCGACCTGCCCGTGCTCGGGCACGTGGAGTTCGTGACGTCGACCCTGTTCGACGTCGGCGTGTACCTGGTCGTGATCGGTCTCGTGCTCGATGTCCTCCGCAGCCTCGGCGCAGAGGTCGACCGGCAGGCGCAGGAAGCGCACGACGGGCAGGCCGCGGGGGTGGACGTCTCGTGAGCGTCTCCCTCGTCCTCATCGTCGTGATGGCCGTGCTGTTCGCCTGCGGCGTGTACGCCATGCTCGAGCGGAGCCTCACGAGAGTCCTGATCGGGTTCCTCCTGCTCGGCAACGCCACCAATCTGCTGCTGCTCATCGTGATGGGCGAGCCGGGCGTCGCGCCGTTCTTCGGCGCCGCGGCGTCGCCCGACGAGATGTCCGACCCGCTGCCGCAGGCGCTGACCCTCACGGCCATCGTCATCACGTTCGCCGTCTCGGCGTTCCTCCTGGCGCTGATCTACCGGTCGTGGCAGCTCGGTCAGGCCGACACCGTGGAGGATGACGAGGCCGACCGCGCCATCCGCGAGCGCACCGCCGACGTCGACGACACGATGGACGACGAGATGGAGATCGAGGACGAGGACGACGACGCCACCACGGACTTCGTCGGACTCGCCACCGCCCCGATCACCATCGTGAGCAGCCGCGACTTCACCCGGTTGCGCGACGACGCCCCCGTCGACCGGCCGGCCGAGCCCGGCAAGGGAGGCGACGAGACATGACCGGCATCGCCCCCGCCCTCGTTCCCCTCCTCGTGACGCTGCCGTTGCTCGGAGCGGCCCTCACTCTGATCGCCGGTCGTCACCGCCGCACCCAGGTGATCGTGTCGGTCGCCACGCTCTCGGTCGTCTGCGTCATCGCCGCGATCCTCCTCTTCGTCGTCGACACGAGCGATCAGGCGATCGCGGTGTCGGTGGGCGGCTGGCCGATCCCGTTCGGCATCGTCCTCTTCGTCGACCGTCTCGCCGCCCTCCTCGTGGTCGTCTCGAGCATCGTGCTGCTCGCGGTCCTGCTGTTCTCCGTCGGCCAGGGAGCCGCCGACGGCGACGACGAGACGCCGGTCTCGATCTTCCACCCGTCGTACCTGATCCTGGCGGCCGGCATCTTCACCGCCTTCATCGCGGGCGACCTCTTCAACCTCTACGTCGGCTTCGAGATCCTCCTCGTCGCGTCGTACGTGCTGATCACCCTCGGCTCGACGGAGTCGCGCATCCGCACGGGCGTCGTCTACATCGTCGTCTCGCTGGTGTCGTCGATCCTCTTCCTCGCCGCGATCGCGATGATCTACGGCGCTCTGGGCACCGTCAACATGGTCCAGATCTCGGAGCGGATGGGCGAGCTGCCGCAGGAGACGCAGCTCGTCCTGCACCTCATGCTGCTCCTCGCCTTCAGCATCAAGGCGGCCGTCTTCCCGCTGTCGTTCTGGCTGCCCGACTCGTACCCGACCGCGCCCGCTCCGGTCACCGCCGTGTTCGCGGGCCTGCTGACCAAGGTCGGCGTCTACGCGATCATCCGCACCGAGACCGAGCTGTTCCTCGACAACGACGTGAACTTCCTGCTCCTCGTCGTGGCGCTGGCCACGATGATCGTCGGAGTGCTCGGCGCCGTGGCACAGGCCGAGCTCAAGCGAATCCTGTCGTTCACGCTGGTCAGCCACGTCGGCTACATGATCTTCGGGCTCGCGATCGCCACGCCGGCGGCCATCGGGGCGACGATCTACTACATGGTCCACCACATCGTGGTGCAGACGACGCTCTTCCTGGCCGTCGGCCTCGTCGAGCGCCGCGCCGGCAGCACCTCCATCCTGCGCGTCAAAGGGCTCATGCGCGTGGCGCCGGTGATCGCGGTGCTCTACTTCATCCCGGCCATCAACCTCGGAGGGCTGCCGCCCTTCTCGGGCTTCATCGGCAAGTTCGCGCTCTTCGACGCGGCCGCCGAGGTGGGCACCCCGATCATGATGGTCGTCATCGTGGGCGGCATCCTGACCAGCCTGCTCACGCTCTACGCCCTGATGCGCGCGTGGAACCTCGCGTTCTGGCGCGAAGAGGACGACTCGGCCGAGACCGAGGCGCGCATCTCGTACCTCGGCGCCTCCCCCGGCGGCGTCGACACCCAGCGCCGCGTCATCCCCAAGATCATGACGGCATCGACGGCGGGCATGGTCGCGATCACCGTGGCCCTGACGATCTTCGCGGGCCCGCTCTACGACATCTGCGCCCGCATCGGCGCCTCGCTCCTCGAGCCGGTCACCCTCGTGCAGCTCGAAGAGCAGCACGACGTGAGCACCGGCGGCCTCGAACAGGGCGGTCAGCCGTGACGGCCGTGCGCGGCGACCGCGCCGAGAAGCGGATGCTGCTGACCCAGCTGTGGCGTCAGCTGCCGTTCTTCGTGTGGCTGGTCGCCCTCTGGATGCTGCTGTGGGGACAGTTCACGTGGGTGGCGTTCTTCACGGGCCTCATCGCCGCCATCTTCGTCACGCGGGTGTTCCGCCTGCCCCCTGTCGAGCTGTCGGGCCGCGTGGATCTCTGGCACGGTGTCATCTTCGTCGGGGAGTTCGTCCTCGCCCTGGTGGCGGGCTCGCTCACGGTCGCGGCGCAGGTGCTCGACTTCCGGAGGCAGCCGGGGACCGCGATCATCGCGGTGCCGCTGGTGACCGACGACGACCTGATCATGACGCACACGGCGGTCACGGCATCACTCATCCCCGGTTCGCTCATCATCGAGACCGACCGCGATCGGCGCATCCTGTATCTCCACGTCATCGGCGTCCGCTCGGCGCGCGACGTCGACCGGCAGCGCGAGAGCGTGCAGCGATGGGAGCGGCGCATCGTGATGGCCGTCGGCTCGCGTGCCCAGGTGGCCGCCGTGCGCGCGGTCGGCCCGACCCGTGGAGGTGTCGCGTGAACGTCCTGCTCGTCGCGATCTACGTGGTGTTCGGCGTGGCCGCGCTGCTCACCCTGTGGCGCATCGTCATCGGACCGTCCATCCTCGACAGGGCCGTGGCATCCGATGTCCTCCTCACCGAGGTGATGTGCATCCTGGGCGCGGAGATGGCCATCAACCACCACACCCGCACGCTGCCGGTGCTGCTCATCATCGCCGCGGTCGGGGTGTTCGGGTCGATCTCGATCGCCCGCTTCGTCGCACGAAGGGACAACGCGCCACGATGACTCTCGACGACTGGCTGGACGTCTCCGCGCTGATCCTCATCCTGATCGGCGCACTCCTCTGCCTCACGGCCGCGATCGGGCTGCTGCGATTCCGCGACGTGCCCACCCGGCTGCACGCGGCCACCAAGCCGCAGGTGCTCGGCCTGATCCTCATCTGCCTCGCGATCGCGCTGTCGCTGCGGTCCTGGCCCGTGGTCGCCTTCCTCGTGCCGATCGTGCTCATCCAGCTCGCGACGGCGCCGCTGTCGGCGCACATGGTGGGCCGCCAGGCCTACCGCAACGGCACGATCGACGAGACCGGTCTGTTCGTCGACGAACTCGCCGACTCCCGCCGCACGCCGCCCGCCGCCGGCGGCTGAGCCGGAGAGATCCGGGTCAGCCCGCCGGGACGAGGGTGAGGGTGTTCTCGGTCGCATCCGCCACGGCATCCGGCGAGAACGCCCACGGGGTCAGGCGGGCCTCCTGCCACGCGGCGGTCTGGTCGATGTAGTTCGGGTGGAAGGCGTGGCCGCTCGTGCCGGTGAGCTGGTTCCAGCCGGAGTCGTCGAAGTCCGCGAGATCGATCACCATGCGCATCGAGGGGACGGTGACGGTGGCGAAGCCCTCGTCCATGACCCAGCCCGTCGCGTTGACGACCGACGAGCCGCCGCCGACCGGGAAGGGGCCCCGGTTGAACAGCCACTCGATCGGCGCGATGCCCGATGCGCCGAAGGTGTCGCTCACCAGGGGCAGCGCGTGCAGTTCTCCCCAGTTCCACTTGGACGGGTTCGAGCCCTGCAGTTCGACGAGTCGCGCGTGGGCGTTGATGGCCGACCGCTTCAGCATCTCCTGCTGTCCCGTCACGCCGAGCGCCTCGTTCGTCCACCACTCCGACGCGGGGTCGTCGAGCATCTCGTCCATCACCAGGAACAGGCGGGCCTGGTCGGTGAGCGGCGCGGGGTGCTCGCGGCCCTCGACGAACACGTTCTCGGCGAGTTCGCTCCAGAGCACGTTGGCGTAGGCGGCTGCGGCCGAGTCGGCCCCGTTCTGGGCGTCCCAGGCGCGCAGCAGGTCGAGCGCGGCATCCGTCCCCCCATCGCCGGTCGCGATCTCGTGGTACGCGCCCGACAGCCGCATGCCGAGGAAGAACCCGTTGTCGGCCTGGATGTCGCGCATGTCGCCGGCGGTGAGGGCGCCGTTCGCGGACTTCCGCTGGATGAGGTCGACGATGCGGGCGGCGCGCCAGCCGTGGTCCCAGTCCCGGGTGAGGAAGAACGGGTAGTCGTCGGCGACGACGGCGTTGTTCGCCGTGACGATGTAGCCCTCGTCGGGGTTGTACACGACGGGCAGCTTCTCGAACGGGATGTAGCCGCGCCAGTCGGAGGCGGAGTCCCAGCCGGGCTGCGGCATCGACCCGTCGCCGGCGCCCCGGATGGGGAGGCGTCCCGGCGTCTGGTAGCCGATGTTGCCGTCGACGTCCGCGTAGACGAGGTTCTGGGCGGGCACCGCGAAGAGCTCGGCCGCGCCCCGGAAGTCGTCGAAGTCCTGCGCCGCGTTGAGGGCGAAGATGGCGCCCGGCGTGCTGGTGGGCTCGAGCGCCGTCCACTTCAGGCTCACGGCGTAGTCGCCGTCGGGTGCGTGCCGGGGCTCCTTGACGGCGCCGCCGCTGCCCACGTACGGGGCTTCGGCGATGGCGGTGTAGTCGTCGGTCAGGCCGGAGATGATCGGGCCGTTCCCGGTCGAGCGGATCTCGAGCTCCACATCCTCGCCGCCCGCCACCTCAAGGGTTTCGGTGCGCACGTCGAGCGGGACGAGCTCGTCGTCGCGCCAGTAGCTGTCGCCCTCGATCTTCTCGAGGTAGAGGTCGGTGACGTCGGTGGTGAGATTCGTGAAGCCCCAGGCGATGCGCGCGTTGTGCCCGATGATGATGCCCGGCACGCCCGAGAAGTCGAAGCCGGCGACGTCGAAGGGGCAGGTCTCGGACACGACGCGGCACTTGAGACCGGACTGGTGCCACACACTCGGCAGCGATGCTCCGAGATGCGGGTCATTGGCGAGGAGCGGCATCCCGCTCTCGGTCAGATCGCCCGACACGACCCACGAGTTGGAGCCGATGCCCTCGCCCACCGGGCCGACGAGCGCGCTGACGGCCTCGATGACGCCGTCGACCTCGGACCACTCGATCGACGCGGTCGCGGCATCCGCTTCGCCGTCGTCGACCGTGTCGGCGACCGTTCCCACGGCGGGCACGGTCGAGATCGACGGCACGATCACCGGATTGCGGTCGAACGGGTACGTCGGGTACAGCTGTCGCATCTGGTCGCCGGTGAAGTCGGAGGCGACGATCGCGCGCTCGGTCTCCTCCTCGATGTTCGAGCGGAGGTCCCAGGCCATGGCCTTGAGCCACGCGACCGAGTCGGCCGGACTCCAGGGCTCGATCTTGTAGTCGTCGTTCTGCAGCCCGAGCACCGCGTACTCGAACGAAGCGTCGGCTCCATCGTGATCGGCGAGGTACGCGTTGACGCCCTCGGCGTACGCGTCGTAGTAGGCGCGCGTCGTGTCGTCGAGCGCCTCGACCTCCTGCTCGGCGATCGCGCGCCACCCGAGCGTCCGCAGGAACATGTCGGTCGGCAGCTGCGATTCGCCGAAGAGCTCCGACAGCCGCCCACTGGTCACGTGGCGGCGGAAGTCCATCTCCCAGAACCGGTCCTGGGCGTGCACATACCCCTGCGCGAAGAAGAGGTCGTCGGTGGTGCCGGCGGTGATGGTCGGGACGCCCAGGTCGTCGCGCTGCACCCTGACCTCCTCGCCGAGCCCCGCGACCGCGACCTCGCCGTCGACCTGCGGGAACGAGCGCTGGACCGTGTAGGCCACGAAGCCCGTGGCGAGAAGCGCGATGACGACGACGCCCGCGACGATGCTGTACAGCGCGATGCCCAGCTTGCGACCGGCCGAGCGGCGGCGGGGTTCGCCGGGCGCGCCGGGAGCGTCGACGGTGTCGATGGGCGCGGTGGAGGTCTTCGACATTGAAGGTCTTTCAGTTCGGCGAGAACGGAACGCGGTGCCGGGCATCGCGATCCTCGGTGTCGCGCTTTCGGGTCGCGGGCACCGTGTCGAATGGTAACCCGCGCTCGGGTCCGCGACGAATCACCTGGGGATTCGCCGCTCGCGTCCTGCCGGTCAGGCTCCGGGCGAACGGGCCTCAGTCGGAGCCGAAGTCGAACGCGGCACCCTCGGATGCCTCGTCCACCGCGTCGGCGAGTTCTTCGCGCGCCGCGTCGTAGACCTCCGCCTGCTGGGTGATCTCGTCGGCCTCGCCCGCGGTCACGCGTCCGACCAGGTCGGCCGCCGCGCCGCCGATGATGCCCTGCGCCGCGTAGTGCTCGAGCCGTGCGCGGGAGTCGGCGATGTCGAGGTTGCGCATGGTGAGCTGGCCGATGCGGTCGGTCGGACCGAACGCGGCGTCGCCGACCCGCTCCATCGACAGCTTCTCGGGGTGGTACGACAGGCCGGGGCCGCTCGTGTCGAGGATCGTATAGTCCTCACCGCGGCGCAGGCGCAGCGTGACCGTGCCGGTGATCGTGGAGCCGACCCACTTCTGGATCGACTCGCGCAGCATGAGCGACTGCGGCTCGAGCCAGCGGCCCTCGTACATGAGCCGGCCGAGCCGGCGGCCCTGCTCGTGGTAGGTGGCGAGGGTGTCCTCGTTCAGGATGCCGTTGAGCAGGCGCTCGTACGCGGTGAACAGGAGCGCCATGCCCGGCGCCTCGTAGATGCCGCGGGACTTCGCCTCGATGATGCGGTTCTCGATCTGGTCGCTCATGCCCAGTCCGTGGCGACCGCCGATGCGGTTCGCCTCGAAGACCAGCTCGACCGGGTCGGGGTACTCCACGCCGTTCAGTGCGACGGGGCGGCCGGCCTCGAACGTGACCGTGACGTCCTCGGCCGCGATCTCGACCGACGGGTCCCAGAAGCGGACGCCCATGATCGGCTCGACGATCTCGAGCGAGACGTCGAGGTGCTCGAGGGTCTTGGCCTCGTGGGTGGCGCCCCAGATGTTGGCGTCGGTCGAGTAGGCCTTCTCGGCCGAGTCGCGGTAGGGGAAGCCGTGCTCGACGAGCCACTCGCTCATCTCCTTGCGGCCGCCGAGCTCGGTGACGAAGTCGGCGTCGAGCCACGGCTTGTAGATGCGCAGGGCGGGGTTCGCGAGCAGGCCGTAGCGGTAGAACCGCTCGATGTCGTTGCCCTTGTAGGTCGAGCCGTCTCCCCAGATGTCGACGCCGTCGTCCTTCATGGCGCGCACCAGCAGGGTGCCGGTGACGGCCCGGCCGAGCGGTGTCGTGTTGAAGTACGTGCGTCCGCCCGTGCGGATGTGGAAGGCGCCGCACGCCAGGGCGCCGAAGCCCTCCTCGACGAGCGCGGGCTTGCAGTCCACGATCCGCGCCAGCTCGGCGCCGTACTGCAGCGCGCGGTCGGGGATCGCCGCGATGTCGTCCTCGTCGGGCTGCCCGAGGTCGCCGGTGTAGGTGCAGGGGACCGCGCCCTTGTCGCGCATCCACGCGACGGCGACGGACGTGTCGAGCCCCCCGGAGAAAGCGATGCCGACGCGCTCGCCGATGGGCAGTGACTGGAGGACTTTCGACATGGAGGCCAGTCTATCGAGCGGCCCGCGCACGCTCTTCCGGTGTGACGGGGTGGAATGGCGGATGGGCCCCTCGTGGTCCAAGGTGGACATATGACGATCCACGTGAACGCCGACAATTTCGTGCGCGCGGAAACCGACCGCATGTTCGGCGACATCCAGCGCGACGCCGGCGGGGTGAACACCTTCCGTCACAGCCGCGAGCCCGCGTCGATCGACGCGCAGACCGTGATCCGGCTCAACCGCGACACCCTCTACAGCTTCGCGATCGTCGACCTCTCCGAGGGTGGCAGCATCGTCGTCCCCGACGCCGGCGACCGCTATCTCTCGGTCATGATCGTGGACCACGACCACTACGTCCGCGCTGTCATCCACGACGCCGGAACCTACGACCTGGCGGAGCACGCCCCCGGTGCCGACTACGTGCTCGTGGCCGCCCGCACCCTGGTGGACCCCGACGAGCCCGACGACCTCGCGGTGGTCGCGGCGATCCAGGACGGACTGCTCCTCGAGGTCGGCTCCGCCGTGGAGTTCGAGAGCCCCGAGTACGACACGGCCTCGCTGGACGCGACCCGCACAGCGCTGCTCGCGCTCGCCGCGGGACTCCGGTCCTTCGATCGGACTTTCGGCACGCCGGAGGAGGTCGACCCCGTCCGCCACCTCATCGGCACCGCTGCGGGCTGGGGCGGCCTGCCGGTCACGGAGGCTTCCTACGTCGGGGTGGACCCTCAGCTCCCGGTCGCCTTCTACGACCTCACCATGAACGACGTGCCCGTCGACGCCTTCTGGTCGGTCTCGGTGTACAACGCGTCGGGCTACTTCGAGCCGAACGCAGAGAACCGCTACTCGGTCAACAGCGTCACCGGCGTGCGCGACGAGGACGGCTCCATCACGGTGCACTTCACGCCCCCGGGCGGAGCCACCGAGCCCAACAGCATCCCGCTTCCGGAAGGCTGGAACTACCTGATCCGCCTGTACCGTCCGCGCTCCGAGTTCGCCGAGGGCAACTGGCACGTGCCCGACCTGGTGCGCCGTCGCGACCGTGACGCGGAGCACGCGCCGGCTGTGCCGGAGCCGACGCCGGAGGCGGAGACGGATGCCGAGCCCGCTGCCGGGCCGGAGGGTGAGGCGGGAGCGCCGGACCAGGGTCAGGCGCCCGACGAGCAGGTCGGCTCAGAGGCTGGGTCCCAGCCTGGGGAACCGGCCGAGGCGACGTCGGAGGCTCCCTCCGAAAGTTCCGACGAGTGGCCGCCGGCACCAGAGGGCGAGCAGCGCACCGACTGATCCGACGGCCGACGGAAATCGTCAGTTCAGCGCTTCGCGCGCGTCTTCCCACTCCTCTTCGACGTGATCGCCGGTGTCGTGGTCGAGCTCGCGCTCCCGGCCGACGCGGCGTCCCCACCCGATGACGAGCGCGGCGACGACGAGCACCGCGGCCGCGATGCCGAGGACGTACAGGATCACCGAGGGCCAGCCGCCAGGACCGTTCGGGTTGAGGAACGGGTACGGGTACCAGAACGGATCCCCGGTTCCCGGGTTGACGACGAGCGGCCCGCGCACGAGCGTGTAGATCACCCAGATGATCGGGAAGGCGATGACGCTCCAGATCGCCCGCCAAGGCAGCGCCCGGCGCAGCGGACCGACGAAGAGGTCGGCGAGCAGGAACAGCGGCGCGATGAGGTGCAGCACCTCGTTGGACCACGGCACGGGCCGGCTGCCCAGCGGCAGCTCGATGAGGCGCAGGAGCAGGTTGTAGACCAATCCCGTGATGATCATGTACGTCGTCACCGATGCCAGGGCGCGGGCGAGGAGCGGCGTCTCGACGGCGGCACGACGGCCGCGGGTGAAGTACCAGACCGCCGCCGAGGCCAGCACGACGGCCGCCGCGGCGTTGGAGAGGATCGTGAAGAAGCTGAAGAAGTTCGCCACCACGGTCGCGACGTCGCGGCCGAGTTCGATCGTGGTGCTCACCGATTTGACCAGTTGCGTGACGATCGCCGCCACGATGAGCGCCGCCATCGCCAGACGCATGACCGACCAGGTACGAGCCCATGCCTTCGTTCGCATGGGCCTCACGATATCGGCGGGACGAGGCGACGCGCCGATAGGATGGGGTGTAACCGTCCGATAAACGGGGGAGTAGCCCATGCCAGGCATCGTGATCGTCGGAGTCCAGTGGGGAGACGAGGGCAAGGGCAAGGCCACCGATCTGCTGGGTGACCGCACCGATTGGGTCGTCAAGTTCAACGGCGGCAACAACGCCGGTCACACGGTCGTCATCGGCGACGAGAAGTACGCGCTGCACCTGCTGCCGAGCGGCATCCTCTCGCCGGGTGTCAACGCCGTCATCGGCAACGGCGTGGTGATCGATCTCGAGGTCCTCTTCGCCGAGCTCGACGCGCTGCACGCTCGGGGCGTCGACGCCTCCCGTCTGCGGGTCAGCGCGAACGCGCACATCATCACGCAGTACCACCGCACGCTCGACAAGGTCACCGAGCGCTTCCTGGGCAAGCGGCAGATCGGCACGACGGGTCGCGGCATCGGTCCCGCATACGCCGACAAGATCAACCGAGTCGGCATCCGCGTGCAGGACCTCTTCGACGAGAACATCCTCCGTCAGAAGGTCGAGGGTGCGCTCGACCAGAAGAACCACCTCCTGGTGAAGATCTTCAACCGCCGTGCCATCACCGTCGATGAGATCGTCGACGACCTGCTGTCGTACGCCGAGCGGCTGCGCCCCATGGTCGCCGACACCGGTCTGGTGCTCAACGGAGCGCTCGACGCGGGCGACGTCGTGGTGTTCGAGGGGGGCCAGGCGACGATGCTCGACGTCGACCACGGCACCTACCCGTTCGTGACCTCGTCGTCGGCGACAGCCGGTGGCGCCGCGACCGGCGCGGGCGTCGGCCCGAACCGCCTCGACCGGATCGTCGGCATCGTCAAGGCGTACACGACGCGCGTCGGCTCCGGACCCTTCCCCACTGAGCTGTTCGACGAGAACGGCGACTTCCTCCGCTCGCGCGGCTTCGAGTTCGGCACCACGACGGGCCGCCCGCGTCGCGTCGGCTGGTACGACGCTCCCATCACCCGCTACGCGACCCGGATCAACGGCATCACCGACCTGGTGCTCACCAAGCTCGACATCCTCACCGGCCTCGACGAGATCCCGGTGTGCGTCGCGTACGACGTCGACGGCGAACGGTTCGACGAAGTGCCCGTGAACCAGTCCGACTTCCACCACGCGAAGCCGATCCTCGAGTTCTTCCCGGGCTGGAAGCAGGACATCTCGACCGCGCGCAGCTTCGACGACCTCCCGCGTGAGGCGCAGGAGTACGTGCTCGCGCTGGAGGCGATGAGCGGCACGCGCATCTCGGTCATCGGCGTCGGGCCCTCCCGTGACGCCGTGATCGTCCGACACGACCTCATCGACTGACATGCTGCGTTTCGACTCGCTGCGCTCGCTCAACGACCGGGAACCTCATCGACGCGACGGAACGCGCCGATGAGGTTCCTGCTGGGCGGGTACACCGCCGACATGGACGGCTCGGCGAGCGGGATCGGCCTGCTGCTCTCGGGCGCCTCGGGCGATGCCTCGGCCGGCGGCTCGCTCACCTTCGCGGGCGATGTCGTCGCCGCGGACTCGCCCTCCTGGCTCGCCCCGCACCCCACTCTCGATGTCGTCTACGCGGCGCTCGAGGCGCGCGGTGCCGTGCAGGCGTTCCGTCGCACCGGCGATGCGTCGTTCGTCCCGCTGGGCGAGCCCGTTCCGGCCGGCGAGGCCACCTGCCACGTCGCCGTCGCGCCCGACGGCGGCTCACTCGTCGCGGCCTGCTGGGGCGACGGGCGCGTGGTGCGGATGACGCTGGATGCCGAGGGCCGGGTGTCCTCGCCGAACATCGCGCCGGCCGCCGTCGACCCGTACGGACCCGCGGCCGCGCCTGCGCCGGGTGACGTCGATCTCGCGGCCGCCACGCGGGCGCTGCGCGAGGCCGCCGGCGCCGAGTACGCCCACCTGCTGCCGGATCACGATGCCGAGCCGGAGGCGGAGGCCGCGGCATCCGCTCGCCCTTCCCGTGCGCACCAGACCGCCTTCCTGCCCGGAGGGATCGTCGCCACCACCGACCTCGGGCTCGACCTCGTGCGGTTCTGGACGCCCGGCCCGCGTGGCCTGCGCCCCGGTCAGCAGGTCGCACTGCCCGAGGGGAGCGGTCCGCGGCACATGGTGTTCCACCCGAGCGGGCACCTGTACGTGGTGACCGAGCTGTCGTGCGAGGTGTTCGCACTCGCGGCCTCGGCGGACGGCACCTGGCGGATCGTCGGCGGCACGCCCCTGGGCGCCGGCGGCACCTTCCCCGGCGACACCGCGGCGGAGCTGACCTCGTCGCGCGACGGCGAGTTCCTCTACGCCGGCGTGCGGGGCAGCAACACGATCGCGACCCTCCGGGTGCGCGGTGCCGGCGAGACGCTCGCGCCCGTCGCGCTCGTCGACTCGGGTGTCGACTGGCCGCGGCATCACGTCGTGGCGCGCGACACTCTGCTCGTCGCGGGCCAGCTCTCGGACGAGGTGGCATCGCTCACCCTCGACCTGCGCACCGGCGTTCCGGGGCGCGTGCGCCACCGTGCCGCAGCGCCCTCTCCGACGAGCCTGCTGCCGTTCGACTGATCGGCCGGCAGTCGCGCTAGATCTTCGCGTTCTGCTTCTTGAAGAAGACCTGCTTGATGATGAGCAGGATCGATGCCGTCACCGGGATGGCGACGAGCGCTCCGATGAACCCGAGCAGGGTGCCGCCGATGAGCGCTCCGATCACCACGAGCGAGCCCGGGATCTCGATCGCCCTGTTCATGACCTTGGGTGTGAGCACGTAGGCCTCGATCTGGATGTAGATGAGGTAGCAGATGGCGAAGATCAGCGCGGCGATCGGGCTCGTGAACAGTGCGATGACGGTGGCGACGATCCAGTAGAGCACCGGGCCGATCAAGGGGATGATCGTGATGGAGAAGGCGAGCACGCCCATGAGCAGCGGATACGGCAGCTGCAGCACCACGTGCAGCAGGGTCGCGACCACGGAGTTGAAGAACGCCAGGACGACCATGCCCATGAGGTAGCCGCCCACCGAGTCGGTGATCTGGTCGGTCATGGCCCGCACGCCGACGCGCCGGCGTGCCGGCGCGAACTGCATCAGCGAGTCCTTGATCGCAGGGAGCGACGCGGTGAAGTACAGCGTGAGGACGACGACGATCAGCGCGCCCGACACGGCAGTGGCGATGCCCGCCCCCACCTTCAGCAGACCCCCGGAGATCGCCGCGATGTTCTTCGGGTCGGTGATGAACTTCTCCACCTCGTCGACGAGCTGCGTGAGCCCGGTGCCGAAGATGCCCTCGAGCCACGTGTAGAAGTCGGACTTCTCGAAGTTCGAGATCAGGTCGGGGATGCCGGTGACGAACGCCCCGATCTGCTGGACCAGGGTCGGAACCACGAGCAGCAGGAGCCCGACGGCGATGATGGCGCCGGTCAGGAAGATGATGGCGATCGCCCATCCTCGCTTGACACCGTGCTTGCCCAGCCACTTGATCACCGGGTCGAGGCCCAGAGCGGCGAATGCCGCCAGCCCGATGTAGACGAGGATCGTCGCGATATTGGTCAGCGCGATGCCCAGGAGCACGGCGACGAGTCCGCCCAGGGTCAGCAGCAGCCCCACGGTGAAGGGGTTGTCGAGTCGCGCCCAGAACGGGCGCCCGGGCCCGTTGTCATCGAGCTCGACGACCGCGACGGCGGGGCCGCCATCGGCCACCACCACGCTGGTCGCACCGGCGTCCGTTCCGAAGGCGGGATCGGCGGCCAGGGGCGAGGGGTTCTCGGCGCCGCCGGCACCGGAAGCTGACGAGGCGTCGGTCATGGACACACTCTAGGGGCGGGCTGTCCATGCCGACGACGGCAGGGAGCGATTTCACCCCGATCGGGGGACAGGCCCGCGGCGGCGGGGCCGCCTGGGCCCACGGTACCCACCACCGGCATCGGCCGCCCGGCCGCCGCTTTCCGCTCGGGTATCGTCGAGGCGTAGGAGGACGCCATGACCGAGGACCCCACGACGACGCTGACACGGCTGCGCAGCAGCATCGACAACATCGACGCTGCGCTCATGTACATGCTCGCCGAGCGGTTCAAGGCGACGAAGCAAGTGGGGCACCTGAAGGCCGAGCACGGGATGCCGGCCTCCGACCCCGCCCGTGAGGAGCAGCAGGTCGCGCGCCTGCGCACCCTCGCCGCCGAGGCCGACCTCGACCCCGCCTTCGCCGAGAAGTGGTTCAACTTCGTCGTGGCCGAGGTGATCCGCCACCACACCGAGGCGGCCGACAGCCGCTGACGGCGCCCGGAACGCCGGATGCCCCGACCCGCCGGGCCGGGGCATCCGCTCTTCGTCATTCCGATCAGGGAATTGTGCGGCGCAGTGTGAGGTACGAGATCGCCGCGAGGACGGCACCGCCCAGGACACCCCAGAGCGACAGTCCGATGGCGGTCTGCGAGCCGAACCAGGTGAAGACCTCCTCCCAGGCGTCGTACTGTCCGATGAACCACAGGAGTCCGACGAAGGCGAATCCGATGGCCACCAGCACCGCGGTCAGCCAGAGCGAACCGAAGCGCTTGTAGATCGTGGCGGCCCAGAACCCGACGACGAAGAAGAGCATCGCGACGATGAAGTACACCGCGAACGCGCCCAGCGGCCCCGAGGCCCAGATCCAGTTCAGGTAGAAGAAGTACCCGTTGACGCCCCAGCCGGCCGTCGCCTGCTCGAGCAGGCCGCCGACCACGAAGATCGCCGACAGCATCGCCGACGTTCCGGTGGCGGCGAGCAGCGTGCCGAGGTAGAACTCCCGCCGGGTGACGCTCATCTCCTGCGAGAACGGGAACGTCAGAGTGAGGGATTGAATGCCGACCACCATGAAGTACCAGAGCGGCGCCTGCGAGCCGCCGCCGTACTTGGCGAAGTCGCCGGGGATCATCGCGAAGATCAGGATGCTGAGCACGAAGGACCCCGCGAGGACGAGCAGCGGCACCCAGATGTAGGTCAGCTTGTTGACGAACTGCATACGGACGACATTGAGCGTGCGGCTCATCGGAGTGCTCCTTCGTCGAGGGCGGATGCTTCGACCGCCGCGCCGGCGGCGTGCTGGGTGGTGCGCACGATCAGCTGCTGCAGAGACACCGGGGCGACGTCGAGGCCGGCGGTGGCGAGGCGGCTCCGGTCGTCGTCGGTGAGCGCCCCGAGCACCGTCACGGACGCCACGCGGCCGAGGGTCTCGCGGTGGATGACCTCGCGCCCCGCGACGAACGCGTCGACGGCGGCGGCGTCGCCCACGATGTTGGCGGCGCGGTCGCGGACGGCATCCGTCGACTCGTCCATCAGGATGCGACCGCGGTCGATGACGAGCACCCGCTCGATCAGGTTCGAGACCTCGTCGATCAGATGGCTCGACAGGATGATCGTGCGGGGATGCTCGGTGTAGTCCTCGAGCAGACGGTCGTAGAAGATCTGGCGGGCGACCGCGTCGAGGCCGAGGTAGGGCTCGTCGAAGAAGGTGATCTCGGCGCGCGACGCGAGGCCGATGATGACGCCGACCGCCGACAGCTGGCCGCGCGAGAGCTTCTTGATCCGCCGCTTGACGGGGAGCTGGAAGTCCTCGATCAGCCGGTCTGCGAACTCCTGGTCCCAGTTCGGGAAGAACAGGCGCGCCGAGGCGAAGGCGTGGCGGGGCATGGCGTCGTCCGGATACCGCTGGCTCTCGCGCACGAAGCACATGCGGGAGAGCACCTTGGCGTTCTCGTACGGGTTCGCGCCGAACACGCGGACGCTGCCGCTCGTGGCGAAGTTCTGCGCGGTCAGGATCGACATCACGGTCGTCTTGCCGGCGCCGTTGCGGCCGAGCAGGCCGTAGATCGTGTCCTGCTCGATGGTGAAGCTCACGTCGTCCACCGCGAGCGTCTCGCGGTAGCGCTTGGTGAGGCCGGTCACCTCGATCACGTTCGTCATCCTTCGGTTCCTTCCGTGTTGGGCGCGATCGGCGTGGCGGCGCGGTCGCGGATGAGCTGAGCCAGATCGTCGGGGCCGAGCCCGAGCTTGCGCGCCTCGGCCAGCAGCGGATCGAGAAAGCGGTCGGCGAAGAGGCCGCGCCGCTCGGCGAGGAGCCTCTCCCGGGCGCCGGGGGCGACGAACATGCCGATGCCGCGCCGCTTGTAGAGGACGTTCTTGTCGACGAGCAAGGCGACTCCCTTCGCTGCCGTCGCGGGGTTGATGCGGTAGAAGGCGGCGAGCTCGTTCGTCGACGGCGCCTGGGTCTCCTCGGCGAGCGAGCCGTCGATGATGGAGTCCTCGACGCTCTCGGCGATCTGGAGGAACAGCGCTTTGCCTTCTTCGACCACATGAACTCCGCTTCATTGGTTACTTAGTTGAGTAACTAACCGCGCAACGCGGGGCATCTCCCTGTCAACCCCGTCCGTGCATCGCGGTCATCGCCGCCGGAGGCAGGCGGACTATCGTCGCAACGGAAGGGAGGTTCGACATGTCTACCGCATTCGTCCTCGGCGGCGGTGGTGTGCGTGGCGCCGTCGAGATCGGCATGCTCCGCGCGCTCCTCGAGCGAGGCATCCGCCCTGATCTCATCGTCGGCACCTCGATCGGCGCGATCAACGGTGCCCTGGTCGCGAGCGACCCCACACCCGCCGTCATCGACGCGCTCCTCGACGCGTGGATGTCGCCCGAGGCGAATGCGGTGTACGGCGACTCGCTGCTGTCGCAGTTCACCCGACTGGTGAAGACGAAGACCCACCTGAACTCACCCGCTCCTCTTCGCCACCTGCTCGAACGCGCGCTCGGCGCAGATGCGCGGTTCGAGGACCTTCCCGTCAGGCTGCAGGTGGTCGCGGCGAGCATCGAGCGCGCGGCTGAGCACGTCTTCGAGTCGGGACCGCTCGTCGAGGCGATTCTGGCCTCCGCCTCTGTGCCCGGCCTCCTGCCGCCCACGCGGATCGGTGAGGAGCACTACATCGATGGAGGCATCGTGAACTCCATCCCGATCGAGCAGGCTGTGTCCGCGGGCGCCGACACGATCTTCGTACTCCAGGTCGGTCGGATCGAGCAGGCGCTGCAGGTTCCCCGCTCCGCCGTCGAGACCGCCCGGGTCGCGTTCGAGATCGCCCGACGCCACCGGTACGCGCGCGACATCGCGACCCTTCCGCCGGGGGTCTCGCTGCACGTCATGCCGAGCGGCGGAGGGCTCGAAGGCGACGACTCGCTCATGTCGTACCGGCGGATGCAGACCGTCCGCCGCCGGATCGATCAGGCCCATCAGGCGAGCGAGGGATTCCTGGCGGAGCGCGAGCTCGGCAGTGGCGCTCGGACGGAGGGGTGATGCGTCTTCCGCCGACCTGGGTGCGACGAGTCGTCCTCGCGCCGCTGGTGATCGTGGCTGCCGCGTTCATGGTGGTACTGACCCCGGCATGGCTGATCCTCGCGCTCGCGCTGACGTCGCTCGTGCCGGGGCGCTTCCGGCTGCCCCGCGTGGTCCTGCTCGTCACCGTCTACCTGGTCTGGGACGCGCTGCTCGTCCTCGCGCTCTTCGTCGTGTGGGTCGCCTCCGGCCTCGGCTGGAAGCTGCGTTCGCCCGCCTTCGAGCGAGCCCACTACCGACTCGGCGGCTGGGCGCTCCGCGTGCTGTTCTGGGTCTTCAACGGGCTGCTGCGGCTCACCATCGTCACCGCCGGCTCGGATGGCCGCGATGAAGCGGTCGCACGGCGAGACTTCGAGCGCCTCTTCGCACCCGGCGCGCCCGTGGTGGTGGCGAGCCGCCACGCGGGGCCCGGAGACTCGTTCATCCTGGTCCACACCCTGCTGAACGATGTCGCCCGTCGCCCACGCATCGTCCTGAAGTACACGATGCAGTGGGATCCCGCTGTCGATGTGCTGCTGCACCGCATCCCGACCCGGTTCATCGTGCCGTCGGGGTTCGGTCGCGCGGCGACGGGTGGAGGTGCCCGGGTCGAAGAGACGCTGGCCGACCTCGCGACCGGTCTCGGTGCCGATGACGCCTTCGTGATCTTCCCCGAGGGCGGCAACTTCACCCGCACGCGCAGGCTGAGCCGGATCGCGCGGCTGCGCGATGCCGGGCGGGAGGCGATGGCCGAACGCGCCGAGGACCTCCGCAACGTGATGGCGCCGCAGCCCGGCGGCGTGCACGCGGCTCTCTCATCCGCCCCGGACGCGGATGTCGTCTTCGTGGCGCACACGGGTCTCGAGCAGTTCGTGACCCTGCGCGACATGTGGCTCGGCCTGCCGATGGACAAGAGCATCACGATGAGGGCCTGGCGCGTTCCCCGTTCCGAGATCCCGGAGGATCGCGATGCACAGACCGCATGGCTCTTCGACTGGTTCGCGCAGATCGACGCCTGGATCGGCGCGCGGAGGGCGGAACCCGGGGACGATGCCGACGACCGGGCGCCCGAGACGTCAGGGGTGTGACTTGGGGTGGATGACGCGGCCCGGCGCCGTATCGCCGGAACCGCGGGCGGGCACCGGCCAGGGTGCGGGCAACGGCTCGGGCGCGGGCTGGGGGGCGGCGCGGCCGGCTCCGGCGGGAGCGGCCGGAGGCGGGGTGGTCGAGACGCGGGGGGCCGGGGCATCCGTCGCCTTCGGAGCGTCCGCTGGCTGCGCGGCCTGGGCTCCCGGGGCGAGCTCGAGCGACACCTTCGACTCGAGCACCTCGATCGCCTCGTCCGACAGCGAGATGAGCCCGTCGAGCTCCTGGCGCACGCGGCGGTAGGCGAGCTGACGCTCGGCCGGTGTCGCGGCCTGGTCGATCGCGACGCTCAACAGCTGCTTCGCGGTATCGAGGCGCTTGCGCTCGACCTCGCTGAAGCTGGAGTCCTTGAGCCGGCGGGCGTCGCGCTCGGCGATGTCGAAGGCGACCTCGAAGTCTGCGACGGCGTTGCGGTACTCGGCGAGCTGCTCCTTCGTGAGCCGGGCCTTGGTCGATGCCGGACGCAGACCGTCGGCGATGCGCTTGGCCCGCAGGAAGGCGGCGGTGAGGGGCTGGCGCCCGTCGCTCATGGCGGGGAAGGCGATGATCTTCGCGACATCGAGCTCGTAGTCGAGCCACCGCGACGTCACGCCGTCGTGGGTGGCGAACAGCCGCTCGAGCTGGGTCCCCTGCGTCTCGCGCGAGGAGCCGGGTGCGCCGACGGTCGTGGCGGTCGCCCCTGTGACGGGAGGGAGGGATGCCGCGGGCACCGCCTGCCCCCGGGCGGCGGCCTTCAGCTCGGCCTTCGCGTGCAGCACTTCGAGACGGCGCTTGTGGCGACGACGGGCCCCGCGCTCCCAGGCGCCGCCGAACGCGCCTACGACGCCCATGAGCGGGAAGGCGAGCCACCAGTAACTGCCGATGAAGTCGAAGATCGGCTGCATGGTGTCATCGTATCGGCCGATGCGAACGCCGCGACCGGTCCGACAGCAATCGCACAGCGTCCGCGGAGAGCGGCATCGCGCCGCGAGCGGTCAGGGTGCGCTCTTGGTCGGCGGCGCTGCGTCTCGTGCCGGGTACGCGCGCGAGATCAGTGACGGGAGCCGGCCGGCGAGATCGGCGAGGGCGACTGCCGCCGCCGACACCGATGCGGCCGTCGCCGCGGTGGCCGACGCCGTTGTTCCGTGCACCCCTGCCTGACGCTCCGCATCGATCAGCGCGACTTCGAGCGCGCGGACCGCCACCCGGTACTCGGCGTACTGCCGGGGTGTCGCGCGCTCTCGCAGCATCGGACGCTTGGCCAGTGCCTCGCGCTGGGCGCGGAGGAACACGAGCGTCGCCGGATTCCGCGCATCGGTGAGCTGAGGGAAGGCGAGCGCCAGATCGACATCGGTCTCGTATGTGAGCCACCGGGCGTTCACAGCGTCGTGCACGGCGGCCAGCCGGTCGATCGGGAGAGGTTCGCCGGCCGAGGCCGTGCGGTACTGCGTATAGCCGGCCTTCACCCGGGAGCGACTGGCGCGCAGCGCGAGCGATGCCGTGCGCTCCCGCTGCTTCGCCGACTGGAGATCGCGCTTCGCCTCGAGGGCGTCGGGCGAGAAGGCGCCCCGCGACTTCGCGGTGAGCAGATCGGCTTGAGCGACGCGCAGGACCGCCCTGGCCTCGACGAGGCTCCGGTAGGCCTGCTTCTCCTCGTGGCGAGCGGCGTCGAGCTCGAGCCTGCGGGCCCGTCGCGGGCGCGTCGTCATGCCGGCGTAGGTCGCCGCACCGGCGCCTGCGGCTGCCGGGGCGATCCACCACCAGCTCGACACGAACAGGAGGATGGTCTCCACACTGTCATGGTAGCCGCGTCGCCCCGGCGGCGGGCAGGGAGTCTGCTGAGCGCCTGCTCAGCCGAAGAGGAGTGCGAAGACGGTCGCGCCGCCGCCGACGAGGATCAGCGCCACGATCGTCACCCACGCGACGATCTTGATGCGCTTCTGCCGCCCATCGTCGAAACCGCTGTACTCGTCCTCGTCCGCCGCCATGGGATCCAGCCTAGTTGGATGCCGGTCAGGCGACGGGCTCGGCGACCGTCGCTCCGAAGGCGGCGGGCAGCGTCGAGGTGGACAGGTCGCGCAGCTCGGCGAGGGGCACCGTGAACAGGCCCTGCACCTCGAGCGCGGGGGCGTCGCCGTCCGCGGCCGCGTCGGTCACTCCGATGCGCAGCACCGGGTAGCCGCGACCCTCGCACAGCCCGCGGAATTTCACGTCGTCCTCGCGGGGCACGCTCACGATGACCCGACCCGTGGACTCCGAGAAGAGGGCGGTGGCGGCATCCACTCCATCGCGCTCGATGATCTCGTTGAGCCACACCCGCGCGCCGACGCCGAAGCGCATGACGGACTCGGCGAGGGACTGGGCGAGGCCGCCCGACGACAGGTCGTGCGCCGAGGACACGAGCGACTGCTGGCCCGCGGCGTGCAGCAGCTCGGCGAGCTTCTTCTCCTGGCCGAGATCGACGGCCGGCGGGCGACCGCCGAGGTGACCGTGGATGGTGCCCGCCCACTGCGAGCCCGAGAGCTCGGTGGCGGTGACGCCGAGGAGGTAGATGTTCTCGCCGGCGTCCTGCCAGCCCGACGGGATGCGGCGGGCGACGTCGTCGATGATCCCGAGCACGCCGACCACCGGGGTCGGGAAGATGGGCTGGTCGCCCGTCTGGTTGTAGAACGAGACGTTGCCGCCGGTGACCGGGACGCCGAGTTCGAGGCATCCGTCCGACAGACCGTCGACGGCCTGCGAGAACTGCCACATGACCTCGGGGTTCTCGGGCGAGCCGAAGTTGAGGCAGTCGGTGACGGCTGTTGGGACGGCGCCCGTGACGGCGACGTTGCGGTACGCCTCGGCGAGGGCGAGCTTCGCGCCCTCGTAGGGGTCGAGCTGGCAGAAGCGGCTGTTGCAGTCGGTGGCGATGGCGAAGCCGAGGCCGGAGTGCTCGTCGACGCGGATCATGCCGGCGTCGTCGGGGAACGACAGCGCCGTGTTGCCCATGACGTAGTAGTCGTACTGGTTGGTGACCCACGACGTGTCGGCGAGGTTGGGGCTGGCGACGAGCTGCGTGAACTGGCTCCGCAGCGTGTCGGCGTCGACGTCGCGCGTGAGGGCCGAGGCCGAGTCGTCGCGGAGGGCGTCGATCCAGGTGGGGTACGCGACCGGACGTTCGTAGACCGGGCCGTCGACCGCCACCGTGGAGGGATCGACGTTCACGATCTCCTCGCCGTGCCAGAAGATCTGCAGGCGGCCGTCACCGGTGACCTCGCCCAGCACGCTGGTCTCGACATCCCACTTCTCCACGACCGCGAGGAAGGCCTCGAGCTTCTCGGGAGCGACGATCGCCATCATGCGCTCCTGGCTCTCGCTCATGAGGATCTCCTCGGGCGTGAGCGTGGGGTCGCGCAGCAGGACGTTCTCGAGGTCGACGCGCATGCCCGAACCGCCGTTGGCGGCCAGCTCGCTGGTGGCGCACGAGATGCCGGCCGCGCCGAGATCCTGGATGGCCTCGACGAGCTCGCCCTTGTACAGCTCGAGGCAGCACTCGATGAGCACCTTCTCGGCGAACGGGTCGCCCACCTGCACCGCGGGGCGCTTGGTCGGGCCGCCGTCGGCGAAGGTGTCGGAGGCGAGGATGGATGCCCCGCCGATGCCGTCGCCGCCGGTCCGGGCGCCGAACAGCACGACCTTGTTGCCGGTGCCCGTGGCATTCGCGAGCTTCAGGTCTTCGTGGCGGAGCACGCCGACCGCGAGCGCGTTGACGAGCGGGTTGCCCTGGTACACCGCGTCGAAGACGGTCTCGCCGCCGATGTTCGGCAGGCCGAGGCAGTTGCCGTAGAACGAGATGCCACTCGTCACGCCGTGCACGACGCGCGCCGTGTCGGGGTGGTCGATGGCGCCGAAGCGCAGCTGGTCCATGATGGCGACCGGGCGCGCGCCCATCGAGATGATGTCGCGGACGATGCCGCCCACGCCCGTCGCCGCGCCCTGGAACGGCTCGATGTAGCTCGGGTGGTTGTGCGACTCGACCTTGAAGGTGACCGCCCAGCCCTCGCCGATGTCGACGACGCCGGCGTTCTGCCCCATGCCCACCATGAGGCGGGTCTTCATCTCGTCCGAGACCTTCTCGCCGAACTTGCGGAGGTAGATCTTGCTGGACTTGTACGAGCAGTGCTCGCTCCACATGACGGAGTACATCGCCAGCTCGCCCGAGGTGGGGCGGCGGCCGAGGATTTCGCGGATCTTCGCGTACTCGTCGGCCTTGAGTCCGAGCGCCGCGTACGGCTGCTCCTTCTCCGGCGTGATGGCGGCGTTTTCGACGGTATCGGCCGCCGGGCGGGCGGCAGCGGTCGTCTGAGAGGGGGTGGTCACGCGGCTCAACTCCAGGAATCGGGGGATGCCGGACGCCTCAAGTCTAGTTGCGGGCCGCGCCGTCGCTCGCGCGTCGCGCTTCGGCCGCCCACATCGCGAGCTCGACCCGGTTGCGCGCCCCGATCTTGGCCATGACGCTGGCGATGTGCGTCTTCACGGTGCTGAGGGAGATGTGCAGCTCGCGGCCGATCTCGGCGTTGCCGAGGCCGCGCGCGACGCCGGCCAGCACCTGCTCCTCGCGGTCGGTGAGGGGTGCGGACGGGGCGGTGCGCGGCGCGGGGGCGGCCCCTGCGAAGGCCTCGATCAGGCGCACCGTCACGGTGGGGTCGATGAGCGCGTCGCCCCTCGCGGCCGCGTGGACCGCCTCCCGCAGCAGAGTGGGGCCGGCGTTCTTGAGCAGGAACCCGCGCGCGCCGGCCCGCAGCGCCCGGTACACGTATTCGTCGAGGTCGAACGTCGTGATCACGACGACCGGGATCGGGTCGGCCACACCGGGCCCCGCAAGGGCCTCGGTCGCCTCGAGGCCGTCGGTCACCGGCATCCGGATGTCGAAGAGGCACACGTCGGGCCGCAGGCTGCGCGCGAGGGCCACCGCCTCGCGGCCGTCGGCGGCCTGGCCGATCACCTCGATGTCGGGCTGCGCGTCGAGGATCATGCGCAGGCCGGTGCGCACCAGCTCCTGGTCGTCGGCGATCAGCACGCGCACGCTCACAGGGTCCATCCCGTCCGGGGCAGCACGGCCGTGACCGTCCACCCGCCGTCGGGGTCGGGTCCGGCGGCGCACGTGCCGCCGAGGAGGGTCGCGCGCTCCACCATGCCCGTGATGCCGTAGCCGGGGGGAGCGGATGCCGCGGCCTCCCCGTCGTCGTGCACCTCGAGTCTCACACCGTCGGCGTCGTGGGTCGCCGCCACGTCGATGCGGGCGGCGTGCCGGGCGTGCCGGCGCGCGTTGGTCACGGCCTCCTGCGCGATCCGGAAGGTCGCCGCCGCCACGGCGGGCGGCAGCGCCTCGTCACCGCCGGTCACCGCCACGCGCACCTGCGGGCGTCCGGGGACCGACTCGGCCAGGCGCGAGAGCTCTCCGATGCCCGGGAGCGGAGAGAGGTCGGCGGCATCCTCGCGTCGCAGCACCCGCACCATCGCGCGCATCTCGTCGAGGGTGCGGGATGCCTCGCCCTCGATGACCCGCAGGACGCGGGCCGCGGCATCCGGGTCCGTCTCCGCCACCGCTGTTCCCGCCTGCGCCTGGATCGCGATCGCCGAGACGTGGTGGGCGACGGTGTCGTGCAGGTCGCGCGCGAGCTGCTCGCGCTCGAGAAGACGCATTCGATCGAGCTCGCGCGCCCGTGCGCGGGAGCGCCACCGGAATGCGACGCCCAGCGTGCAGACCGCGACGACCACCGCGATGCCGCCGATCGCGTCGGCGGCCGTGGGTGTGCGGGAGAGGAACGAGGTGAGCCATCCCACGAGGACGAGCAGGCCGCCCAGGAGCATGGCGCGGCCGGATCCCCAGCGCATCACGGCATACAGCAGGATCAGGAAGTACGCCGTCGTGAACAGCTCCGGTTCGCCGCCGCCCTGGAGGCTGATGATCGAGCCGGCGGCGAATGCGACCGTCAGGGTGGTGAGGGGATGCGTGCGCCGCCAGAGCAGCAGGGGCACGAGCGCGAGCAGAACGCCCGCCCAGAGCCACCGGAACGGCACCTCCGGCCGCAGCGCCGCCTCGACGAAGGTGAGCGGCGCGAGCACACCCACCAGCACCCAGTCGCGCCACACCCGTCGGGGCGGGGGCGGGATCGCGGCCGGGGCGTCCCACCAGGCCCGCACGGGGCTCGTCATGCCCTCATGATAGGCGGGCGGCCGCGGCGCCCGCCGACCCGTTCGCGACGCGGACCGGTCCCGTCGAGCTACGCGCGCGCCGCCGGATCACGATCTCGGCCACCACCAGGTTGATCGCCCACCCGGCCGCCATGAGCATCGTGTACGCGGCCTGGCCGGGCTCGCCGACGAGGAAGACCCACGGCAGGATCGTCAGCACCTGCGTGCCGGCGCCGAGACCGATGGCATAGGCACGGGTCATCCAGGCGCTGTGGGTGCGCACATCTCCACGCCGGATGCAGGCGACCGCGTACGCGATCCCTCCCGCCATCACAGAGGCCAGTACGACGCGGATCGCCAGGAGGCCCGGCCCGCTGTTCGCCGGCAGGTCGTACGCGACGGCCATCCACAGACCGGATGCCGCCGACACGAGTCCCGCCGGGGCGATGACGCGACCGGAGTACCGGTGCCAGCGCCGGCGACGCAGCGAGGGGGCGAACTGCAGGGCGCCGAGCAGGAGGAACACCGTCGACCCGACGATGTGGGCGATCACGGGGACCGGCGAGTCGAAGAAGCGGGCGTTCTCGGCGGTCACCGTCCCGCCGGTGCTCAGCTGCGTGAGTCGGGAAGCGCCCGCCGCCATGGGCACGAGGCTGAGCGCGATGAGCCCCGCCGGTGCGAGCCATTCGGGGCGGCAGGCGCGGCGTGCGCGCGAGGGATCGGTCATGCTCCGATGCTCGCGCGCTCGCCGCCGTGCGGCATCGGCCGCCCGGTCGGACCGCATCGGCCGATCGGCCGAATCGTGTTCGTCTCGGCGCCCGCGTGAATGACGCGGGCTCGTTCAGCGAGCGCCGGCTGCGGCCGCCATCTTGGCCGCAGAGTTCGCGGCCGTGGCGATGACGTCGGCGACAGTCTCGGCCTGCGTGATGAACAGGGCGTGGCTGCCCGGGACGTTCGTGATGTCGGCGCCGATGCGGCTGGCCATGTGCTGCAGCATCGCCTGGTCGAACGCCTTGTCCTCGGTGGCGATGACCGCCCAGCTCGGCTTGTCGCGCCATGCGGCCACCGTGACCGCTTCGGCGAAGACGGCCATGTTGACCGGCACCTGACTGTCGGCCATGAACGCTGCGTCGGTCTCGCTCACGTCGGCGGCGAATCCTGAATGGAAGGCGTCGCGGTTGAGGTAGCCGAAGCCGTCGCCGGTCACGTCGATGACGAACTCGGGCGTGGCGGCGAAGCCTTCGTACTGCTGCCCGCTGGTCTCGCCGACATCCGGAATGAGGGCGGACACATAGATCAGCCCGGCGACCTTCGGGTGCACACCCGCCTGCGTGATGACAGTGCCGCCCCACGAGTGGCCGACGAGGATGGCCGGGCCGTCCTGGGCGTCCAGGACACGGTTGGTCGAGGCGACGTCGTCGGCGAACGAGGTGAGCGGGTTCTGCACGATCGACACGCGGTAGCCGCGCGCGGTGAGGAGGTCGTAGACGCGGCGCCAGCCCGACCCGTCCGCGAACGCCCCGTGCACGAGGACGACGTTCTTGATCTCTTCGGTGGTTGTCATGAGTCTTCCTTCCAGATTCGGCTCCGCAGAGCCGGGGTGGGTTGTTGTGACGGTGTAACACCAGCGATACGCAATATATTGCACATCGGCGCCGAGAAGCAATGCCGCCTGGTCGACTTGCATTCCGGACCGAAAGCGTGCGCAATATATTGCATGCCGATTCCTCAGCAAGCCGCCGGCGTCGACCGCATGCTCCTGCGTGACGACGTCTTCCGCCGGTTGCGCGATGCGATCGTCGATTGCACGTTCCTGCCCGGCGAGCAGTTGAAGGACACGGATCTCGCCGAATGGCTCGGCGTCAGCCGGACGCCCGTGCGTGAAGCGCTGCTGCGGCTGGCGGCGAGCGGGCTCGTGGTCACCAAACCGGGCCGGTCCACCACGGTGAGCGCCATCGATCCCAAGGCCGTCCGCGACGCCCGAGACGTCGTCGCTGCGATGCACGTGCTGGCCGTCCGTGAAATGGCAGGGAACGCCACCGAGGCGGAACTCGACCCTATGAGGGAGGCGAACCGTCGCTTCGCGGAGGCGTTGAGCGCGGGCGATATCGCCGCGGCGATGGACGCCGACGAGGATTTCCATCGGGTGCCGGTGACGGCACTCGGCAACGATGCGATCGTGTCGGTGCTGGACCAGTTCGGGCCTGTCGTACGCCGTGCGGAGCGCGTGCGCTTCGCCGCGGACGGCCAGTCATCCCTCGAACGTCACGAGCAGCTCATCGCGCTGCTGGCCGGTGGGGACGTCGAAGGGGCATCGGATCTCACCTTCACGACCTGGCACACCCTGTCCGTCGACGACGACCCGTCGCCCGAACACAGCTGAGCCGAACAGGCGCGGAGAGGATCCGCGCACGCACGCGGTCGCACTCGGCTGCGCCCGCATTCGTCCCACCTGACCGCCGTCGTCCGACGCGGGGGTTGACGAACGGACCGCAGAGTCGTAACGTACAACCAAATGGTTGTACGAATTGAGTTGAGCGATGATCACATCGACCGCGTGTTCCACGCCCTGTCCACCGCGACCCGGCGCGACATCCTGCGCCGCACGATCGAGAACGAGTACTCCGTCTCGGCACTCGCGAGTGCCTACGACATGTCGTTCGCCGCGGTGCAGAAGCACGTCGCCGTCCTCGAGGCGGCCGGGCTCATCATCAAGCGCGCCGAGGGCCGCGAGCGCCTCGTCCGTGCGGATCCGGCCATGATCGCCCGCGCCCGGGCCCTGCTCGCCCGGTACGAGGAGCTCTGGCGCTCCCGCATCGACCGTCTCGACACGATCCTCGCTGAACCCCCCGCGGGAGCGGCGCCACCTGCCGCACCGCACGCCACACCCACCACCGGAACCGACACCGACACCGACACCGACACAGAAGGAAGATGACATGCCCGTCACCGAGGTCACCACCGATCCCGAAGCCCTCACCATGACGCTCAGGGCGGAGTTCGACGCTCCGCGGGAGCGGGTGTGGGAGGCGTTCACCGACCCGCGCCAGCTCGAGCGCTTCTGGGGCCCGCCCGGATACCCCGCCACCTTCACGGCGTTCGACCCGGTCGTGGGCGGCCACGCTCGGTACCACATGACCAGCCCGCGGGGCGAGAAGTTCCACGCGACGTGGGAGTTCCTCGAGCTCGACGGCCCACGTTCACTGTCGGTGCTCGACTCGTTCGCCGACGAGAACGGCGCCGTGCGCGAAGACATGCCGACCTCGCGCATGACCCTCACGTTCGAGCCCACCGAGACCGGGTCGCGGCTGGAGAGCGTCACGCGCTTCACCTCCGCCGAGGCGCTCGAGCAGGTCGTCGCGATGGGCATGGTCGAGGGCTCGAAGATGGCGCTCGACCAGCTCGATCGCGTGCTCCTGAGCCTGCGCGACTACGCCGCCGGCAAGGGCACGCAGACCGAGCTCCTGGACGACACGCACGTGCGCATCACGCGTCTCATCGATGGGCCGATCGACCTCGTCTGGCGCGCTCACCAGGAGCCCGAGCTTCTCACCCAGTGGATGCTCGGACCCGACGGCTGGCGCCTCGAGGTGTGCGAGGTCGACCCCTCCGTCGGCGGCCGCTACCGCTACGAGTGGGCGCCGGTCGACGGTGCCGAGGGAGAGCGCTTCGGCTTCGACGGCGAGACGCTGCTGTCCGAGGCCCCGCGGCGCGCGGTCACGACCGAGCACATGACGGGCACCGACTTCCCGTCCACGCTCAACGACCTCAACCTCGAGGAGGAGGACGGCGCGACGCTGATCACCCTCCTCATCGAGTACCCCGACAAGGAGACGCGCGACATGGTGCTCGCCACGGGGATGACCGACGGCATGGAGGCCAGCTACGCGCGTCTCGAGCGGACGCTCGTCGCGGCCTGAGCTGCTCCACGAAAGAGAGAAGGCGAGCGGATGCCTCGGCATCCGCTCGCCTTCTCTGTGAGTCTGATGTCAGACGGCGCGGTACTGACTGATCATGTGGCAGTCGAACGGGTCGCGGGCAGCGAGTCCGACGCGATTGAGGTACGCGATGACGATGGCGTACGACTCGATGAGGCTGGTCTCGGTGTAGGGCACGCCCAGGGCCTTGCAGTGATCGCGGACGATCTCGCGCGCCTTCGACAGGTACGGCCGCGCCATGCTCGGGAACAGGTGGTGCTCGACCTGGTAGTTCAGGCCGCCCATGAGGGCGGTCGCCCACCATCCGCCGCGGATGTTGCGCGACGTGCGGACCTGCTTCGAGAAGAAGTCCAGCCGAGCGCCCGGAGCGATGATCGGCATCCCCTTGTGGTTCGGCGCGAAGGAGGCGCCCATGTAGACGCCGAAGACGGCGAGCTGCACGCCGAGGAAGGCGAACGCCATTCCCACGGGCAGGAACAGGAAGAGGGGGGTCAGGTACAGCGCGAAGCGGATGAACACGAGGGTGATCTCGGTCCAGCGGCCCTTGACCTCGCCGCGCGAGAACAGGTGCTTGAGCCCCAGCGCGTGAAGGTTCAGGCCCTCGAGCGTGAGGAGCGGGAAGAACAGCCACCCCTGCTTGCGGGTGATGAGCCGGCGGAGCCCGCGGGCGGATGCCGCATCCTCCTCGGTGAACGAGATCGTGTCGATCTCGATGTCGGGGTCGCGACCGACCTGGTTGGGGCTGCCGTGGTGCCGATTGTGCTTGGTGGTCCACCAGGAGAGGCTGATCCCGACGATGCCGGCGGCCAGGATGCGGCCGAGCCGGTCGTTGGCCGGGCCGGAGCTCAGGATCTGGCGGTGCGCGGCCTCATGGGCGAGGAACGCCACCTGGGTGAGCAGGATGCCGAGCGCCGCGGCCATGAAGAGCTGGTACCAGGTGTCGCCCAGCAGGATGAACCCGGTGACGATCCCGCCGAACGCGAGGAGCAGGGCCGCCCCGACGCCGGCATAGAAGAGCGGAGCCCGGCGCAGGAGGCCGGTCTCCTTCACGACGTTCGAGACCTCGGTGTACGCCTTGGCGATGGGAGGGAACGTCTTCGCGTCGGCATAGGTCTGCCGAACCGGGCCGAGTGTTGCCTGGATGGCGGTGGTGGCGATGGTCGCACCTACTTCTGGGTCGAGTGCCGACCTGGTGGTCGACGCGAAGCCACGGCGAATGCCGCTCGTTGTGGCCCACACTACGCAGGTGCATATGGCTGCACCGGTATAGGCGGCGATTGCCAGTCTGTTCGTAGACAGTCCCCAGGAGAAGCCCCTTGACATGGCTCGCCGGCCCGCCGCCTACGATTGCCCCGTGGACTTCTCCTTCGCTTTCACGCCGGATCTCATCGCGGTGTTCGTCACACTCTTCGTCCTCGAGATCGTTCTCGGCGTCGACAACGTCATCTTCATCTCGATCCTCGCCTCGAAGCTCCCCAAGGAGCAGCAGGCCAGGGCCCGCAATCTCGGGCTCACCCTGGCCATGCTGATCCGCGTGGTGCTGGTCTTCTTCGCGGGCTGGATCATCACGCTGAAGGAGGACGTCTTCTTCATCGGCGAACTCGGCTTCTCGTGGAAGGACGTCATCCTCATCGCGGGTGGTCTGTTCCTCGTCTACAAGGCCGTGAGCGAGATCCATCACAAACTCGAAGGTGCCGAAGAGGAGCACGGCTCGGGCAAGAAGGTCGCGCAGGTCACGTTCGCGTCAGTGATCGCGCAGATCCTCCTGCTCGACATCGTCTTCTCGCTCGACTCGGTCATCACCGCCGTCGGCATGACCGAGAACATGATCGTGATCATCACGGTCGTCGTGCTCTCGTTCGGCATCATGCTCTTCGCGTCGCGCTTCATCTTCACGTTCGTCAACAAGCACCCCACCGTGAAGATGCTGGCGCTGTCGTTCCTGCTCCTCATCGGCGTGTTCCTCATCGCCGAGGGCTTCGGCGTCCACGTCGACAAGGCGCTCATCTACATGCCGATGGCATTCGCGATCCTCGTCGAGGGTCTCAACCTGTGGTCGGCGGCGCGCAAGGCGAAGCGCGAGCACACGCGCCAGCACGCCGTCCAGCTCCGCCCGACGTACCCCGACATCGACGAGTCGGTGGCCGTCGCCGCGGCGCTGAGCGGTGGCGCGAGCGGTGGCTCGGTCGGTCTGTCGAACAAGCCCGTGGCGGGGGATGCCGCTCCCGGCGAGGACGAGCGCGCCGGTCTCGGCTGAGGCGGACACGCCGAACCGCATCCGGCGCCCGCGGGCGCCGGATGTGCTCGCCCCGCAGCGGTCGGAACATGCCCGGATGGGCATCCGTTCACCGTTCCGACCCCGAGGCTTCGCGCGGGTGACACGGCAGGGCTGACCGCAGTCGCTTGGCTCGCCGTATGAGCCGATTCCCCACGCCACGCGCGCTGCCGCGCGTCCTCGCCCTCACGATCGCGGCCGTCACGGCCGCCGCCGTCCTCATCCCCACCCCGGCGATCGCCGCCGCCGACGACGAACGAGGCGCAGCCGGCACGGTGAAGACCGTGGCCCCGACGCTCGTCGCCCGCGCGACCCTCTCGGCCGACCACCTCGAGAGCGGGCCGGACTCCGGTGCGCTGGCCACTCCCGGGAACGGCCGCACCGGGCCGTGGGACGGGCAGGTGATCCCCGGCTTCTCGGCCGCGATCGACAACGGAGACGGGACGTTCTGGGCACAGCCCGACAACGGGTTCGGCACGAAGGCCAACTCGGCCGACTTCCTGCTGCGCAACTACCTCGTCCGTCCCGCCTGGCAGACCGCCGAGGGCGGCGAGGGCTCGATCGGGATCGAGCGGTTCATCTCGTACAACGACCGCAACCGTGTGCTCGACTTCCCCATCGTCGGCGACGGCACGCGTGAGCGACTGCTCACGGGAGCGGACTTCGACATCGAGTCGGTCGTGCGGGCGAAGGACGGCACCTTCTGGGTCGGCGAGGAGTTCGGGCCGTTCCTGCTCCACTTCGACGCGAAGGGCACGCTGCTCGAGAAGCCGTTCTCGCTCACCGGTGCGAAGTCGCCGCAGAACCCCTACCTGCAGCCGGGTGAGACGCCGAGGGTGCGTGCGAGCCGCGGCTTCGAGGCACTCGCCGGATCCGCGAACGGCCGGTACCTCTACCCGATCGTCGAGGGCGCCTACGTCGACGATCCGGACCTGCGCCGACGCGAGGTCCTCGAGTTCGACACGAAGCGCGGCGCGTACACCGGGCGCACCTGGAGCTACCAGACCGACCAGGAGGCGAACGTGATCGGCGACGCCTTCCTGACCAAGAACGACCGCCTCCTCATCGTGGAGCGCGACGACTTCGAGGGCGACCAGGCCGTCACCAAGCGCATCTACGAGGTCGACCTGAAGCGCACCGACGCCCAGGGCTACCTCGAGAAGACGCTCGTCCTCGATGCGCTGCGCATCCAGAACCCCGGTGGCATCGGCGCCGGTGACGGCTACGGCACCGGCGAGGTGTTCTCCCTTCCGGTGCAGTCGTTCGAGACCGTGGTGCAGCTGAAGGACGGTCGCCTCCTGATCGGCAACGACAACAACTACCCCGGCAACGACGCGCGCGTCCCGGGCTCGCCCGACGACACCGAGTTCGACATCATCGACCTGCAGCGCGCCCGCATCACGCCGTCGGCGATCACCGTCGTCGGTCACCGCGGCGCGAGCGGGTTCCGCCCCGAGCACACCCTCGCCGCGTACGAGACCGCGATCGTGCAGTGCGCCGACTACATCGAGCCTGACGTCGTCTCGACGAAGGACGGCGTGCTCGTCGCACGGCACGAGAACGAGATCGGCGGAACCACGGATGTCTCGGCCCGCCCCGAGTTCGCCGACCGGCGCACCACGAAGACCATCGACGGGGCGCGCATCACCGGCTGGTTCACGGAGGACTTCACGCTCGCCGAACTCCGCATCCTCCGCGCCAAGGAGCGGCTCCCGCAGACCCGCCCGGCCAACACGGCGTTCGACGGCCTCTACCTCGTGCCGACACTGGACGAGGTCATCGACCTCGCCCGCCACTCCGTCAGCTGCGACGGCCGCCCGGTGGGTGTCTACCCCGAGACGAAGCATCCGACGTACTTCGACTCGATCGGCCTGTCGCTCGAAGAGCCGCTCGTCGCCGCGCTGCAGGCGAACGGCGTCGATCGCGCGGACGCGCCGGTGATCCTCCAGAGCTTCGAGGTCGCGAACCTCAAGGAGCTGAACACGATGACGAACGTCACCATCGCCCAGCTGGTGAGCGGAGCCGGCCGGCCGTTCGACTTCACCGCGGCGGGCGACCCGCGCACCTATGCCCACCTGGTGACTCCCGCGGGTCTTGCCGAAGTGGCGACGTACGCGGACGGCGTCGGTCTTGAGAAGTCGGTGATGATCCCGCGCACCGCCGCCGGAAACCTCGGCACCCCGACCGCGGTGATCGCCGACGCGCACGCGGCGGGGCTCACGGTCCACGGCTGGACCTTCCGGCTCGAGAACCAGTTCCTGCCGGCCGAGTTCCGATCGAGCACCGACCCGAACGCCCCGGGCGACCTGCCGGGAGAGATCCGCGTGTTCCTGAACGCCGGCATGGACGGCCTGTTCAGCGACCAGCCGGGTGTGGCGGTCGCGACCGTCGGCTGATCCACGGGTGGACGGGCGGGCGGATGCTGCGGCATCCGCCCGCCTTCATCGGTTCGTGTCGATCGGCTCCGAGCGGGGAGCGCCGTCGAGCACGAGCCGGTAGCCCATGCCCGACTCCGTGAGCAGGTGCACAGGACGCGCCGGGTCGGCCTCCAGCTTCTTGCGCAGCTGCGACAGGTACAGCCGCAGGTAGCCGGTGTCGGTCACCTGGTCGGTGCCCCAGATCTCATTCAGCAGGGATTGCCGGGTGACGAGCGCACCCGGATTGCGCGCCAGGTACTCGAGGATCCGCCACTCGGTGGGCGTGAGGTGGACGAGTGCGCCGGCGCGGGTGACCGCCTTCGCGGCGAGGTCGACGCGGACCTCGCCGAACGACACGACCGGTTCGCCGGAGGATGCCGTGACCCGGCGCGACAGCGCGCGCAGGCGCGCGAGCAGCTCGTCGATCTGGAACGGCTTGGTGACGTAGTCGTCGGCTCCGGCGTCGAGGGCCTCGACCTTGTCCGCCGATCCGGTCCGGCCCGACACCACGATGATCGGCGCGGTGGTCCATCCGCGCAGCGCCTCGATGACCTGCATGCCGCCGAGGCGCGGCATCCCGAGATCCACCATCACGACGTCGGGATGCTCCTTCGCCGCGAGGGCGATGGCCGCAGCTCCGTCGGGCGCGGCGACGACCTCGTAGCCGTGCGCCGCGAGGGTGATCCGAAGGGCCCGGACCAGCTGCGGATCGTCGTCGGCGACCAGGATCTTCACGGCGCCTCCGCAGTCACGGGCAGGGAGATCACCATCGTGAGCCCTCCGCCCGGGGTGTCCTCGGGCGTGAGCGTGCCGCCCATTCCCTCGGTGAAGCCCTTCGAGAGCGCGAGGCCCAGTCCGAGCCCCGTCGCGTTGTCGGTGTCGCCGAGCCGTTGGAAGGGGGCGAACATCTCGTCGCGCCGCTCGGGCGCGATGCCGGGGCCGTGGTCGATGACGCGCACCTGGGCGAGCGGCCCGCGCGCGGTCGAGGTGACACGCACCCGGCGTCCTTCGGGGGAATGGCGAACGGCGTTGGCGAGGACGTTGACGAGCACCCGCTGCAGCAGCACGGGGTCGGCCCGCAACGGCGGGAGCTCCTCGTCGAGGGAGAGCTCGATCTCGTCCGGCCCGGCGCCGAGCTCGTCGAGCGCGGCCAGCACGACGTCGGCCGCGTCGACGGGCGCGAGCGATACGGCCAGCACTCCCGCCTGCACCCGGCTCACGTCGAGGAGGTCGGTCACGAGCGCCGACAGCGTCGAGAGCGACTCGTCGGCGGTGGCGACCAGCTCCGCGCGGTCCTCGGATGACAGGTGGGATCCGGGGGCGCGCAGACCGCCGACGGCCGCGACGGCGGCGGCGAGAGGGCGGCGAAGGTCATGGCTCACCGCCGACAATAGCGCTGTGCGCACCCGGTCGGTCTCGGCCAGAACGGCGGCCTCCCGGGCGGTCTCCTCCAGCTCGGCTCGCTCGAGCGCGGCGCCGAGCTGCGCGACGACGGCGTCGAGCAGGCGCCGCTCCGAGTCGTCCAGCTCGCCGCCGTGCAGCTCCAGGGTGCCGCGGTCGCCCGGCGGGATCGGCACGCGCACGACGCGGCCGTCCGGCACCGGCTCGCCGTCCGTCGCGACGACCGTTCCGTCGGGAGAGACCACCCGCACCCCGGTCATTCCGAACGCCTCACGAGCGCGCGTGACCAGAGCCGGCACGGCGCTCTCGCCGCGCAGGACGTTGCCGGCGACCGCCGCCAACAGGCCGGCCTCGGCCGTCGCCCGCCGGGCGGTGCGCGCTCGCCGGGCGGCCTGATCCACGATGTAGCTCACGAGCACCGCGATGACGACGTAGAGGAACAGCGCCCACAGGTGCAGCGGGTCGGCGACCGTGACGGCGAACTGCGGCGCCACGAACAGGTAGTCCAGAGTGAGGCCGGACAGCACCGCCGCGAACAGCGCCGGCCAGATGCCGCCCACGAGGGCGACGATGACCACGAGCAGCTGGAAGGCCAGCACCTCCGAGGTGATCGACTCGGGGGTGCGCGTGGAGTAGAGCAGCCAGGTGAGGAGGGGCCCGCCGACGAGCGCGACGACGAAGCCGAGGACGACGCGTTCTCGGCTGAGCGCGCCGCCGCGCACACGGGGGAGTCCGGTGCCACCGGCGGCGGCATGGTCGACGATGTGCACGTCGACGTCGGGCGAGCTGTGGATCACGGTCCGGCCGATGCCGCGGCCCGTCAGTGCGGCGGCGACCCGGCCGCGCCGGCTCACCCCCATGACGATGTCGGTCGCGTCGACGGAGCGGACGAACTCGAGCAGCGCACGGGGAATGTCGTCGCCGACGATCTGGTGGAAGCTGCCGCCGAGCTCCTCGACGAGGGCGCGCTGCGCCGCGAGGGCGCCGGGCGCGGCCGTGCCGGGATCCTCTCCACTGGACACGTGGACGGCGAGCAGTTCGCCGCGGGCCGCGGTGCCGGGGTTCGAAGAGCTGGGGTTCGATGTGCCGGGGTTCGATGTGCCGGGGTTTGAAGCGCCGGCGATCCGCCCGGCCCGACGCAGGAGTGTCTCGCCCTCCGGTCCGCCGGTCAGGGCGACGACGACGCGTGGCGTGCCGGTGTCCATCGCGCCTCCTGTTGTCGTGCTGGTTCCTGGGCGGAGCATGCGCCGCCCGGGCGGTCCGGAGCCCGTCGCTCCGGCAGGACTGAGCCTGTCGCTCCGGCGAGACTGAGCCCGTGCCCGATCCTAGGCTTCGCCCGTCCGGACGGGCCGCGTGGGGGGAGCGTCCTCACGGTTTCCATACGGTCCTGGTGGCCGCCCCGGTCTGCGGTGCCCGGCGTCGCGCGTCGATGCCGAGAGCACATGGTTTGCACGAACGCACACTCTTTGCCCGGGCAAACCATGTGCTCTCGTGCAAACTATGCGCTCTCGAGGTAGGGCCGGGCCAAGGGGGGCGGACCAGGGCTGTGTGGTTCCCGGCGAGGGGCCGGGCCTGGGCTTGAGCAAATCCGGGCAAGGTGCCGGCAGCGTCGAGCGGCCGGTGCCCGGCGCCGGGGCGCCGATCGCACACTCTTCGCACGAGCGCACACTGTTTGCACGGGGAAACCATGCGCGTTCGTGCAAACTATGCGCGCTCGGCGGAGGAACGGCCGAGCCGCGGCAACACGAGCCGAGCCAGAAGGCCGGCCGCCCGGACCGAGCCCCGAGCCCCGGCTCAGGCCCGGGCGAGGTCGTCTTCGAGCGCGACCCAGGCGAGCATCGCGCACTTGACCCGTGCGACGTACTTGGAGACGCCCGACAGGGCCGCGGCATCCAGGTAGACGTCCTCATCGAGCGCGATGGTGCCGCGGGAGCGCAGCGCCTCTCGGAAGCCGTCGATGAGAGCGGATGCCTCGGCCGGCGCCAGACCGTCCACGAGCTCCGCGAGCATCGACGCCGAGGCCTGCGAGATCGAGCAGCCGTTGCCCTCCCACGTCACGTCGCGGATCACATCGCCGTCCTCGGCGAGCCGCATCCGCACGGTGATCTCGTCGCCGCACAGGGGGTTGTGCTGGTGCGAGGTGGCCGAGCGTCCCTCCTCGTCGGCGAGACCGAAGCCCACTCGGCGCTTCGAGTGGTCGAGGATGAGCTCCTGGTACAGGGATTCGAGCCCGCTCATGCGCCCGCTCCGAAGAACGTCCGCACGCCGGCGACGGCGTCGAGGAAGGCGTCGACCTCGTCCTCGGTGTTGTAGAGCGCGGCCGACGCCCGCACGGATGCGGTCAGGCCGAACCGACGGTGCAGGGGCTGGGCGCAGTGGTGGCCGACGCGCACGGCGATCCCGCGGGCGTCGAGGAACTGTCCCACATCGTGCGCGTGCACCCCGTCGACGTCGAAGGCCCACAGGCCCACGCGCTCGACCCCAGCGGCGTCGCCGAGGAGACGGATGCCGGGGATCGTCCTCAGCCCTTCCCCCATGCGGGCCTCGAGCGCCCGCTCGTGTGCGTGGATCGCGTCCATGCCGACGCCGTCGAGGTAGCGCACGGCGGCGGCGAGGCCGATGGCCTGCGACACCGGCTGGGTGCCGGCTTCGAACCGCTGCGGCGGCGGGAGGTACTTCGCCTCGTCGAGCGTGACGGTGGTGATCATCGAGCCGCCGGTCAGGAAGGGCGGGAGCGCCGCGAGCACCTCCGACCGGCCGTACAGCCCGCCGACCGCGTAGGGCCCGAGCATCTTGTGACCGGAGAAGACGGCCAGGTCGACCTCCAGCGCCGGAAGGTCGAGCGGCAGGTGCGGCGCGGACTGGCAGGCGTCCAGCACGGTGAGGGCGCCGACCGCGCGCGCGAGGGCGACGAGCTCGGCGACCGGGTTGACGATGCCCAGCACGTTCGAGACGTGAGGGAAGGCGACGACCCTGGTGCGGTCGGTGATGACGGATGCCGCGGCATCCGTGTCGATCGTGCCGTCTTCACGGACGGGGATGTGCCGCAGCACGGCGCCGGTGCGGGCGGCCAGCTCCTGCCAGGGGATGAGGTTCGCGTGGTGCTCCGTCTCGGTCACCACGAGCTCGTCGCCGGGGCTCAGGGCGAACCGCGTGCTCTCGGGGGCGCCGCGTCCGAGAGAGGCGTTGCCGATCGCGTAGGCGATGAGGTTCAGGCCGGCCGTGGCGCCGCTGGTCCAGACGAGCTGCTCCGGGCGAGCGCCGACGAACGACGCGACCGTGGCACGAGCGTCTTCGAACAGCTCGGTCGCCTCTGCGGCGAGGGTGTGCGCACCGCGGTGCACCGCGGCGTTCGACCGCGTGAGGAATGCCACCTCGGCGTCGATGACGGCCTGGGGCTTCTGGCTCGTCGCGGCGGAGTCGAGATAGATGAGGGGGGCGTCGCCGATGCGCTCGCCGAGGAGCGGGAAGTCGGCGCGGATGGCCGCGAGGTCGAGCACGGGCGCGGAAGATGTCACCCTTCCAGGCTACGCGGGTTGACCCGCTCCGGCTCGGTGCCGGTGCACGGCGGGTGGACGCACAGGCACGGCAGCCGGTGCGGTGGCTTCCCGACGCGCCCCCCGTCAGCGCCCCGACGTCGTCGGCACCCTCTCGACGCCGGCCGAACCACCCGCCGAACCACCCGCCGAACCACCCGCCGAGCCGCCGGCCGAACCACCTGCCGAGCCCGCGGCGGAAACCTCCGGCGGACCGCCCGCGCGCGACGCCCGACGCGCGTTCGTGTGCACCTCGGGCTGCACCGGGCGGCCCGCTCGATCGTCGCCGGGCAGCGTCCGCGAGCGTCGGCCGTAGATGACCTCCGACGAGTCGAGCAGCCAGGGCACGAGGGTGATGCTCACGCCGTGCACGAGCATGAGCTGCTGTGCGATGCGACGCGAACGCCGGTTGTGCAGCAGCGACTCCCACCAGTGGCCGACGATGTACTGCGGCAGATATGCCGTGACGACCGACGAGCCGAACTTCTCGCGGTACTGCTTGATGAACCGGGCCACGGGGGCTGCATACGACCGGTAGGGCGAGTCGATGATCACGAGCTTGACGGGGATGCGATGCTCCTCCCACTGGCGCTGCAGCGCGCTCGACTCCTCTTCGCTGACCGCCACGTGCAGCGCGATCGTCTTGTCGTGCTTGGCGGCCAGTGCGTAGTGGATGGCCTTGATGACCGGCTTCTGGAGGCGGTTCACGAGAATGATCGCGAGGTCGCCCTCCGCCCCGAAGTGCGTGACGTCGTCGACGCGGATCTCGTGCTCGACGTCGCGGTAGTACCGGCTCACGCCCACCATGAGCAGCGCGAGGATCGGGATCGCGATGAACACCAGCCACGCGCCGTGCGTGAACTTGGTGACCGTGACGATCAGGAGCACGGACATCGTCATGGCCGCACCGACGGCGTTGATCGCGAGGCCGATGCGGGCAGAGCGGCGCTCGGACGCGGCGGACTGCTGGGCTGCGGCATCCGGAGCAGGAGACGTGAGGTTGCGCAGCGCCCGGCGCCAATGTCGCACCATGCCGATCTGGCCGATCGAGAATGACACGAACACGCCGATGATGTACAGCTGGATGAGCGTCGTCAGGTTCGCCCGGTAGACGATCAGCACGAGGATCGCAGCGACGCCGAGCATGATCATGCCGTTCGAGTACACCAGCCGATCACCACGGGTGTTCAGCGCCTTGGGGGCGAACCCGTCACGGGCGAGCACGGCGCCCAGCAGCGGGAAGCCGTTGAAGGCCGTGTTGGCGGCGAGCAGCAGCACGCAGGCGGTCGCGGCCTGGATGACGTAGAAGGGGATCGACCCGGCCCCGAACGTGGCGGCGGCGACCTGGGCCATGAGACTCGGCTGGGGTCCGGCGGCGCAGTCGAAGCCGATCAGGTGGCAGGGGTTCTCGGCGTAGTGCACGCCGGAGACGAGAGCGAGCGCGGTGAGGCCCGTGAACAGGAGGATCGCGATGCCGCCCATGAGCGTCAAGGTCGCCTGGGCGTTGCGCACCTTGGGCTTGCGGAACGCCGGCACGCCGTTGGACACCGCCTCGACTCCGGTCAGCGCCGAGCAGCCGCTCGAGAAGGCCCGCAGCACGAGGAGGATGACCGCGGCCTGAGCGAGCGACTCGGCCTGCACGCCGTACTCCGCGCTGGAGGCCACGGGCGGGTCACCCATCAACGTGCGGGTGAGCCCGACGACGACCATCACCCCCACCGAGCCGATGAACACGTAGGTCGGGATCGCGAAGGCGAACGACGCCTCGCGAACGCCGCGGAGGTTCACGATGATGATGAGGACCACGAACCCGACCGCGAGCTCGATGCGCCCGGGGTCGAGCTCGGGGATCGCCGAGATGATGTTGTCGACCCCGGAGGCGACCGACACGGCGACGGTCAGCACGTAGTCGACGAGGAGAGCGGATGCCACGACCACCCCGGGCACTTCGCCCAGGTTGGTTCGCGCCACCTCGTAGTCGCCGCCGCCCGACGGGTAGGCCTTGATGAGCTGACGGTAGCTGGCCACGACGACGATGAGCAGCACCACGACGCCGGCAGCGACCCAGGGGGCGAACGCGAGGAACGCGGTGCCGCCGATCAGCAGGATCATGAGCAGCTCCTGCGGCGCATAGGCCACGGAGCTCAGCGCATCGGAGGCGAAGATCGGCAGAGCGCGCTTCTTCGGGAGGAGCTGGTCGTCGAGCTTCTCGGAGGTCAGCGGGTCGCCGAGGATGAGGCGCTTGGCGCGCGGCGTCTCGTCGCCGGGCTCGCGGCTTTCAGTGGTCACGGCGGGCGATGTTACGCCGATGCCGGCGGCGCACCGGGGCCAGGACGGGCATCCTCACGAAATCCATGCGAGGGCCCGTTCTGCGAAGATCGGACGGTGGACGAAGGGGTGCTGCGCGGACTGTCGGCCGTGGCGCTGGGCCTGCTGGCCGGCTTCGTCCTGTTCGTGCCGCTGGTCGCGATCAGCTACCGCCGACGTGGCGGGCTGACCTTCGGCCGCTTCCTGCTGTGGACCGCGCTGCTCGTCTACTTCATGGCGCTGTGGACGTATACGCTGCTGCCCCTGCCCGACCCGGCGTCCCTGGTGTGCGCGGCAACCAACACCGACCTCCTCGCGTTCGCGGACGAGGTCGGTGTGGCACTCGACAGGTCGGGCGGCGATCTCCGGGATCCTGCGATCCGGCAGCTGCTGCTCAACGTGCTGCTGTTCGTGCCTCTCGGCGTCTTCGTGCGGGTGCTCGGCGGCCGAGGGGTCGTCGTCGCGCTGTTCGTGGGGTTCGGCGTCTCGGGTCTGATCGAGCTGACGCAGCTCACCGGCGTGTGGGGGCTCTACCCGTGCGCCTACCGCGTGTTCGACGTCGACGACCTGATGACGAACACCCTCGGGGCGGTGCTGGGATCGCTCCTGTCGCTGCTCGTTCCGCGGCGGCATCGGGGGATGGCGCGGAGAGCGGATGCCGACCTCCCGCGTCCCGTCACCCGCGCTCGCCGCCTGCTGGCCATGCTGTGCGACGTCGTCGGCGCCGCGCTGGTCTCCCTCTTCGCCGGCGTGCTCTTCCAGTCGGCGCTCCTGATGCTCGGTGCCGTCGCCGAGATGCGCGACGGCGGCGCGGCGGGCGTCGTCGCGGGCGTCACGCCCATCGCGGTGTGGCTGATCGTGGTGCTCGTCACCGGGCGGACCGTCGGCGACCTCGCCGTGCAGCTGCGCTTCGAGGGCGGGGAGCTTCCGGTCGCGCTGGCCCGGTTCCTCCGCTTCGCCGGCGGCATCGGCGCGTACCTGGTGCTCTTCGCCCTGCCGGGGGCATGGGACTTCGTCGGATGGCTGTTCGCGCTCGTGTCGGTGATCTTCGTGTTCGTCACGCCCGACGGCCGCGGTCTTCCGGGCCTGCTGTCCCAGCAGCGGCTCGTCGACGCACGGGAGCCGCTCGATCCCGACGATCCACCGCCGCACGTCGAGGTGCGGTGGCGCTAGCTCGCGCCTACCGCCGCGCCAGGAACTCGCGCGCCGCCACGACGAGGTTCGCCACGCCGTTGTCGAGCGTCGGCTGCAGCACGGGGGCGAAGAACGGCGAGTGGTTGGTCGGGATGTCGCGCTCGACCGTCCCCGCGGCGGTGGCCGCGGCGAACGTCGCCGGGTCGACCCCGCCCCAGAACCAGAACACCAGCGGCACTCCGGCGTCGCGGGCGAACCACGACACGTCCTCGCTGCCCGTGAACATGCCGGGGTCGATGACGGTGCCCTCGCCGAATGCGGTGTCGAAGGCAAGGCGCAGTCGTGCGGTGGCGTCGACGTCGTTGATCGTCGGCGGGAGCGAATGGTCGATCTCGATGACCGGCTGCTCCTCGGCGCCCGAGGCCTGCGCCTCAGCGCGGACCACCCGCTCGACCTTCTCCAGCACGCGGGCCCGCGCCTCGTCGTCGGGATAGCGCAGGCTCAGCTCGAGCTTCGCCTCGGCGGGGATGATGTTGTTCTTGAGCCCCGCGTGGATCGAGCCGACCGTGACGACGGCGACGTCGCGAGGATCGACCTCCCGCGACACGATCGTCTGCAGGCGCATGACGGTGGCGGCGGCCATGACGACCGGATCGATGGTGGAGTGCGGGCGCGAGCCGTGTCCGCCGCGGCCCAGCAGCGTGACGGTGAGTCCGTCGGATGCGGCCATCTGAGTGCCGCTGCGAACGCCGATGGTGCCCGCGGGCAGGGGGGTCACGTGCTGCCCCAGCACGATGTCGGGCTTCGGGAAGCGGTCGAGAACGCCGTCGGCGATCATGGCCTGCGAGCCCGCACCGTACTCCTCGGCCGGCTGGAAGACGGCGACGATGGTGCCGCTCCACTCGTCCTGCGTGGCGAGCAGGCGCTCCAGGGCCCCCAGCAGCGCCGAGACGTGCATGTCGTGTCCGCAGGCGTGCATCACCGGCACGTCGAGCCCGGACGGATCGGTGCCGCGGGCGGTGCTCGCGTACGCGAGGCCGGTCTGCTCGGGGACGGGGAGCGCGTCCATGTCGGCCCGCAGCCACACGACCGGGCCTTCGCCGTTGCGGATCACGCCGGCCACGCCCGTCTTGCCGATGCCCTCCTCGAACTCGATGCCGAGCTCGGCGAGTTGCGTGGTGACGACCCCTGCGGTCCTCGTCTCCTGGAACGACAGTTCGGGATGCCGGTGCAGGTCGATGTAGAGCGCTTCGAGGTCGATCGTCATGCGCCGAGCCTATCCGCGGGTGCGACGCGAGACGGAACGCCGTCAGGACGGGAGGCGTGCCGTCGAGCCGCGCACGATGAGCTCGTACGGCAGCTCGCCCGGCTGATGCTGCGGGGGCGCGGCATCCTTCGCCTCGAGGGCGGCGAGGATGGCGTCGGCGGCCCGCTCGCCCTGCCCGAGCGGGAACTGGTCGACGGTCGTCAGGCGGAAGAACTCGCCGAGCTCGTGGCCGTCGATGCCGACGACCGAGAGGTCCTCGGGCACGCGGTAGCCGAGCTCGCGGGCGGCCAGCAGCGCGCCGATCGCCATCTCGTCCGAGGCGGCGAAGATCGCGGTCGGGCGGCCGCCGGGCTTGCCCAGCAGCTGCTTGGCGGCGCGGAAGCCGCCCTCGATCGTGAAGTCGGCGGGTTCGTAGAGGGACGGCTTGACGTCGATGCCGGCATCCGCCAGCGCCTGCTCGAATCCCTGCCGACGATGCGTGGGGATGTGGAAGTCGATGTCGAACTCGGGGCTCGCGCCGATGTGGGCGATCGCGCGGTGGCCGAGGGCCAGCAGGTGCTCGGTCGCCAGGCGTGCGACGGCGACGTCGTCGACGGTGAGGGTGGTGAGCCTCGGATTGGGCCCGCCGATGGCGATGACGGGCAGGTCGAGCTCGCGCAGTCGCTCGGTCTCCTCCGGCCCGAGCTCGAGCGAGATCGCGATGACGCCGTCCACTCGCTGGCGCCGGAGGAACGTCTCGAACATCGCGAGCCGCTCGTCCCGGTTGGCGGTGAGGCTGTACAGCGTGATGTCGTAGCCGCGCCGCATGAGCGCCGACGCGATGCCGCTCAGCACCGTCGAGAAGAACCAGCGGTCGAGGAAGGGCACCAGCACGCCGATGTTGCGCGTGCGCCCGGAGGCCAGGCTCGACGCCGACGCCGAGACGACGTACCCGAGGGTCTTCGCCGCGGCCTCGACGCGGGCCTTCGTGGAGTCCGAGACGTGTCCGCGGCCGCTCAAGGCACGGGAGACGGTCGCCGTGGAGACGCCGGCGTGGCGTGCCACCTCGTCGATGCTGACCACGTCGTCCCCACTTCCCGTTCCGGCGTCACGGCCGGAAGGACCTCAGTCGTTCGCGAGCCAGACCGTGGTGTCGGCCGGCAGCTCGTCGCCCGGGATCGGACCGCTCGACGCGATCACGATACCGTCCGGCAGCGCGATCGGAGTGTCGCCGGTGTTCCCCACGACAGTGACATTCCCGTTGCGGAATGCCACGACGTCCGTCCCGAACCCCTCGAGCCACTGCAGCGAGCCGGCGCCGAGGTCGCGTGCGCGCCGGGCCGCGATCAGCGAGCGGTACAGCGAGAGCGTCGAGTCGGGGTCCGCGGACTGTGCGTCACGTGCGAGGGGCGCGAACTCGGCGGGCTGGGGCAGCCAGGCCGCTCCGTTCGGGCTGAAGCCGTAGGCCGGGGCATCCGCGGTCCACGGGATCGGCACGCGACACCCGTCGCGCCCGTACCGCTCGCCGTTCGTGCGGAACCAGGTCGGGTCCTGGCGGGCGTCGCCGGGGATGTCGATGACCTCCGGCAGGCCGAGCTCCTCGCCCTGGTAGAGGTACGACGAGCCGGGCAGCGCCAGCATCAGCGTGGTCGCGGCGCGGGCGCGGCGGAGGCCCACCTCGGCGATGGGCTTGCCGGGGGAGTCCGGGCCGATGCCGTGACCCTGGGGGTTCTCCGCGGTCAGGGCCAGGCGCGAGGCGTGGCGCACCACGTCGTGGTTCGAGAGCACCCACGTGCTGGGAGCGCCGACGGCGGCATAGGCGGCAATGGACTCCGCGATCACCGAGCGGAGGGCAGGGGCCTGCCAGGGAGTCTCGAGGTAGGCGAAGTTGAAGGCCTGGTGCATCTCGTCGGGGCGGACCCACAGCGCGGTCTTCTCGGGGGTGGGCAGCCACGCCTCGGCGCACAGCGCCCGGTCGCCGCCGTACTCGGCGAGCAGCGTGTGCCAGTCGCGGTACACCTCGTGCACGCCGTCCTGACCCCAGTAGGGGACGTTCGCCTCTTCGCCGCCCATCGAGCCGGCCTCGGGGTCCGGCGTGTAGTCGGGAAGGCCGTCGGCCTTGACCAGCCCGTGCGCCACATCGACGCGGAAGCCGTCGACTCCTCGGTCGAGCCAGAAGCGGAGGATGCGGCGGAACTCCTCGCGCACCGCCTCGTTCGACCAGTCGAAGTCGGGCTGCGACGAGTCGAACAGGTGCAGGTACCACTGGCCCGGGGTGCCGTCGGCCTCGACGATGCGCGTCCACGCGGGACCACCGAAGACGGACTCCCAGTTGTTCGGGGGCAGCTCGCCCTCGACGCCCTTGCCGTCGCGGAACATGTAGCGCGCGCGCTCGGCGCTGCCGGGAGCGGCCGCGAGGGCCTCCTGGAACCAGACGTGCTGGTCGGAGGAGTGGTTCGGGACCAGGTCGACGATCACCCGGATGTCGCGGTCGTGCGCCGCCTCGAGCATCGTGTCGAAGTCGCCCAGCGTTCCGAACAGCGGGTCGACGTCGCAGTAGTCGGCGACGTCGTAGCCGGCGTCCTTCTGCGGCGACCGCTGGAACGGGCTGAGCCAGATGGCGTCGATGCCGAGGTCGCGGAGGTCGTCGAGCCGCGACGTGATGCCGGGGAGGTCTCCGATGCCGTCGCCCGAGCTGTCGGAGAACGAGCGCGGGTAGATCTGGTAGATGACGGCGGTGCGCCACCACTCCGCTCCTGCGCGGGAGACGGGCGCGTCGGTGCGTTCTGCGGTCTGGGACGAGGTCATCGGACCAGGATAGTGCAAGCGCTTACATTTCTTATCCGAGAGTGCCCAATGAGTCCTGGGCAGCCGGTGCGCATCACCCCGGGAGGTATCGTGAGGCGGTGACCGAAGCCCTCCTCCGTGCCGAGTCGCTCATCCGCACGATCCCGGACTACCCCGAGCCGGGTGTGCTGTTCCGCGACATCACGCCGCTGCTGGCGGATGCCTCGGCCCTCCGTGCCGTGATCGACGCCATGATCGCCCCCTTCGAGGGGGAGTTCGACGTCGTCGCCGGTGTGGAGGCGCGCGGGTTCCTGCTCGCCGGCGCCGCGGCCATGGAGGCCGGCGCCGGGCTCGTGCCGATCCGCAAGGCGGGCAAGCTGCCTCGGCCCGCGGCATCCGTCTCCTACGCACTGGAGTACGGCTCCGCCACGATCGAGGCGCACGACGACATCCGCCAGGACATGCGCGTGCTCCTGGTCGACGACGTGCTCGCGACCGGCGGAACACTCGTGGCGGCGCACGAGCTGGTGGCCTCGCTCGGTGGGACGGTCGTCGGCACGGCCGTGCTGATGGAGCTCGAGGCCCTCGGCGGTCGCGCCCTGGTCGGCGACGTGCACGCGGTCTTCACGGCCTGACGGCATCACACCCAGACGCACGTGGTGTCGGAGGGGGGCGTGTGGACCCGATTGTTCGGCGCCCCCCTCCGGGTCGTTCGCTAGCCGCGCAGGGCGGCCAGGGCCTGGTAGGACGAGGCTGCGTTCTGCAGTGACTGCGCGGGTACGGCGCCACTGGGCGCGTTGTCCTGCTCCCACATCGGGTTGCGGTAGCCCTTGTTGCCGATGCGCTGGAAGAACGTCGTGAAGTCGATGTCTCCCTGACCGAACGGCACGATGTCGTACCCGAGCGGGTTGGCGGCGTTGAGGCGTCCGTCCTTCGCGTGGAACAGCGGGAAGCGCTTGGAGTTCGCGGCGACGAGGCCGGCCGGATCGAACACGCTCGAGACCGACGAGCCGTCGGGCGCCGTGTACGTGTCGAACATGTGCTGCGCGACGTGCGCCCAGTAGATGTCGAGCTCGAAGTACACACCCGACGGATCCGTGTTCTCGAGGAAGTACTCGAGGCGACGGATGCCACTGGACCGCGTGGGCCGGCCCGCGTCGTCGAGGGGGCCGCTGTCGATGAGGAAGTCGTACCCGTGCTGGTGGTTGTGCGTGTAGAGCTTGAGGCCGTGACTGCGTGCGCGCGCGCCCCAGAAGTTCCACGCGTCGAGGGTGGCGTCCCACTCCGACTTGTAGACGCCCACTCCGGGCACCCAGCCCGGTGCGACGGGGTCCATGCCGGTCCCGATGTGGTCGAACCCCAGGATGTTCGCGATCTGGCACTGCGCGTCGAAGTCGGCGATCGTCGTCGCGTTCACCGTCGCCGGGATGCTGCCGTGGTTGCCCTCGGCCTCGAGCCCGTTGCCGTCCAGCCAGGCGCGCAGCTGCTGCGCCCCGGCCACCGTGCCCATGTTCGCCCCGCCGGCCGAGTTCGCGTTCTGGGTGTACCCCGCGAACTCGATCTGCTTGTAGCCGATGCGCGACAGCTCGGCCAGGACCTCCTTGAAGCCGGAGGGCAGATCGCTCGTCAGCGGGTTGCGGCCGACGGCATCGCGGACGGTGTAGAGGATGATGCCTCGCTTGGCCGGCGGGAAGAGCACGCCGTTGCTTCCGCCCTTCGCCGCCGCGAGACCTGCTGCCGCTCCGCCGGAGTGGGCGTGGGCGTGTCCGGTGCCGAGGCCGAACATCGCGGCGGCCGCCATCCCGGTGGTGGCGGCGAGCAGCTGCCGCCGGCTGAGGCCGAGCTTGCGCCCGAGGACGCGAGCGTCCTCTTCGTCCTGGTGAGTGAGGTCGTCCATGATGCTCCCTTGCACGGATCGTTCCAGTGGGCGTCGGCGACATCGCCCATGCACGGAGAGCACCCGTCGCTCCCCCGATTCGAGCGTTCCGCGGAGTCCACGACACGTCGATGTGCACTTCTGATCATCACTGACTTTCTCGGACACTAGAGCAGTTCTTAACGCGCCGTCAAGCAAAAGCGAATCGCTTCTCACGCAACTTTCATCAACTGTCGACAAAAGCCCCCTTGAGCGTGTCCGTGCGCTGCGCGTCGAACACCGGCCCAAAGGGGCCCTGGCACACGCGCCTCAGCCGCCGATCACGACGTTGAGCGGCTCGTCGCCCGCCGACATCCGTTCGATCTGCGCGCGCACGAGGCGCGCGATCCGCGGGGCCATGGCGCTGGAGTCGCCGCCGACGTGCGGGGTGATCAGCACGCCGGGCAGCGACCACAGTGGGTGCCCCTCGGGCAGCGGCTCGGGGTCGGTCACATCGAGGGCCGCGCGCACGCGCCCGCGCCGCACGTGGTCCACGAGGGCGTCGGTGTCGACGAGCGTTCCGCGGCCGACATTGACCACGAGCGCACCGTCGGGAAGCGCCGCGAGGAAGGCATCGTCGACCATCCGCCGGGTGCTCTCGCCCCCGGGCAGGGTGAGGATGACGATCTCGGCGTCGGGAAGGAGCTCCGGCAGCTCGTCGACGCCGTGGACCGGCATCCCGTCCTCCATTCGCGCCCGGCTGGCCACCGCCGTGAGCCGCACCTCGAACGGGACCAGCCGAGCGGCCACCGCCTTGCCCACTCCGCCATAGCCGAGGAGCAGCACGCGTCGGTCGGCCAGGCTCTCGCTGTAGGCGGGCGCCCACCGCCCCGCCCCCGTGTCGAGCGCGAACGCGTCGATGCGCCGCTGCGCCGCGATGGCGAGGCCGACGGCGAGCTCGGCGGTCGACGTCTCGTGCACGCTCGACGCGTTCGCGAACGCGAGCCCGTCGGGCAGCAGCTCCTCGACGCCCTCGTAGCCGATCGACTGGCTCTGCACGAGCCGGGTCGGCACGCCCTCGAGTCGCGCGAGCACGCGTGCCATCTTCATGTACGGCGGCACGACGATGTCGAACCTGTCTCGCGGAGCGGGCCCGTCCATGGACCACACCACCAGCTCGACGCCCTCCGGCAGCGGGCCGAGATCGGCCGCCAGCCTCTCGGTGGGAACGCTCACGATCAGATTCCGGATGCCGCGACTCACCCTTCTACGCTATCGGCGCGGTGGCAGGTCGGCGTCGGCGGGCAGCGCTACGCTCGCGACGAGCGACGGCTCGGCATCCGGGCCGCCCCGATGAGGAGGCGACGATGGTCCCCGAGATCAACTACTGGGCAGTGCTGCTCGCGACGGCCTCGAGCATGGCCGTCGGGGCGATCTGGTACGCACGGAACGTCTTCGGCGCGCGCTGGGCGCGACTCGCCAAGGTCGACATGGACCGGCCGGGCGGGAGCGCCGTGCTGCCCCTCGTGACGACCCTCATCGTGAGCTTCATCACCGCGTGGGTGCTCGCCGGAGCCTCCAACATCGCCTGGCACTTCTACGGGGGCGGCTATCTGCTGGCGGCGCTCGGCACCGCCGTGATCCTCTGGGCCGGATTCACCGCCGCCAGGTTCATCACCCATGACGCCTTCGAGGGCCGCCCGACCTCGCTCACGGTCATGAACATCGCCCATGAACTCGTGACCATCCTGATCATGGCCGTGATCATCGGGGTGTGGCCGCCCGCGGGAACCGTCTGATCAGAGCGGAATTCCCGAGCGGTCCCCACACCCCCTCCACACATCGCTGACGCGCTGCGCGGAGACTCGGGCGCGTGGGCCCAGCCGCGCCTCAGGCCGCTGAGGCGACCACCGCGGCGATCGCCGAGGTGAAGAACGGCAGCCCGTCGATGCCGGAGCGCATCGCGTCGGGGGTGTCGGGTCCGAACCCGGCCTCGACCGCGTGCTCGGGGTGCGGCATGAGCCCCACGACGTTGCCGCGCTCATTGGCGATGCCGGCGATGTCGCGGAGCGACCCGTTCGGGTTCACGCCGAGGTAGCGGAAGGCCACCAGGCCCTCGCCCTCCAGGCGGTCGAGCTCGGTCTCGGAGGCGATGTAGCCGCCGTCCGCGTTCTTCAGCGGGATGACGATCTCCTGGCCGTCGGCGAAGCCCGAGGTCCACGCCGTGTCGGCGTTCTCGACGCGCAGCCGCTGGTCGCGCCGGATGAACTGCTGGTGGGCGTTGCGGATCAGGCCGCCGGGAAGCAGGTGCGCCTCGACGAGCATCTGGAAGCCGTTGCAGATGCCGAGGATGGGCATGCCCTGGGCCGCGGCATCCTTCACCTCCGCCATGATCGGCGCGAGGGCGGCGATGGCGCCCGCACGCAGGTAGTCGCCGTAGCTGAAGCCGCCGGGAAGCACCAGGGCGTCGACGCCCTCGAGGTCGTGCGAGCCGTGCCACAGGGCGACGGGCTCGCCGCCGGCGACGGAGATGGCGCGCTGCGCGTCGCGATCGTCGAGCGACCCGGGGAAGGTGATGACCCCGACGCGGGCGGTCACTCGACCACCTCGACGCCGACCACATCCTCGATCACGGAGTTCGACAGGATCTCGTCGGCCACCTTGCGGGCGGTCGCGAGGAGCTCCTCGTCGACCTCTCCCTCCACGGTGAGCTCGAAGCGCTTCCCGATGCGGACGGACGTGAACGCGTCCTGTCCCAGACGCGCGAGGGCGCCGGACACGGCCTTCCCCTGCGGGTCGAGCAGCTCGGCCTTGGGCATGACGTCGACGACGATGGTGGGCATTCGAGAGCTCCGGATGTCGCGGGAAGGGGTTCACCCCAGTCTACGGGCCGGGGCATCCGCTCGCGTTCGGGGCGGCGAGATGTGTCGTGACACAACCGTGACCACATCATGGGAGCGCTCCCTTGACATCCGTGGGAGCGATCCCATAGCGTGACTCATCGTCCGGTGGGAACGCTCCCACGGCAACGCAGCCAGGCACCCGTCCACGGCCGCACCCTTGCAACACACCAACCCATCCTGAAAACACAAAGGAGTGACAGTGAACACACGCACCTTCCGTAGGGGCGCCGTGGCAGTCGCCGCCTTCTCGGCTTCCGCAATCGTCCTCGCCGGCTGCGCCGGCGGTGCTGGCGAGACCCCGACCACCGATTCCGACGAGCCCGTCACGCTCACGGTCGCCACGTTCAACGACTTCGGCTACACCGATGAACTCCTTCAGGAGTACATGGACGAGCACCCGAACGTCACGGTCGAGCACACGCGTGCCGCAGAGTCGGGCGACGCCCGCGCGAACTACTTCGCCAAGCTCGGCAAGGGCGGCCTCGCCGACATCGAGGGTGTCGAGATCGACTGGTTCGCCGAGGCGATGCAGTACTCCGACCTGCTCGCCGAGGCGCCCGACAGCGTCAAGGGCCGTTGGCTCGACTGGAAGGAAGCCGCTGCCACCGACGCCGACGGTCGTCTCGTGGGCTTCGGCACCGACATCGGACCGCAGGGCATCTGCTACCGCGCCGACCTGTTCGAGGCCGCTGGGCTCGCCTCCGACCCTGAGGGTGTCGCAGAGCTGTTCAACGGCGACTGGGAGCACTTCCTCGACGTCGCCGACGAGTACAAGGCCGCGAGCGGCAAGCCGATGATCGACTCGGCCAACTCGGTGCTCCAGGGCATCGTGAACCAGATCGAGTTCACGTACACCGAGCCCGACGGCGCGGTCATCGCGACCGAGAACCCCGAGATCTCGGACGCCTACAACCTCGTCGCCGAGCGCGCCGTTCCCAACTCGGCCTACGCCGGCCAGTGGTCCGACGACTGGTTCGCGTCGATGGCCAACGGCGAGTTCGCCGCGATGCTGTGCCCGGGCTGGATGCTGGGCATCATCGAGGGCAACGCGCCCGACACCACCGACTGGAACATCGCCGATGTCTTCCCCAACGGCGGCGGCAACTGGGGCGGGTCGTACCTGACCGTCCCCGCAGACGGTGAGAACGTCGAGGCGGCGCTGCAGCTGGCCGATTGGCTGACCGCTCCCGAGCAGCAGATGAAGGCCTTCGCGAACGCGGGCACCTTCCCGAGCCAGGTCGACGCGCTTGAGAGCCAGGAGCTCGCCGACGCCACGAACGAGTACTTCCAGGACGCACCGGTGGGTCAGATCCTGACCACACGCGCCGAGGCCGTCACGGTCGCGCCGTACAAGGACGCGAACTACTTCAAGTACCACGACGCCCTCCAGAACGCCGTCACCCGCGTCTTCGACGGAGTCGAGGACCAGGAGACCTCGTGGAACACGTGGGTCGCCGAGGTCGAGGCCTTCTAGGCCGACCGCCTCTCCGCTAGAACGAGAGCGTGCGGGCTGCGCCCGCAGCCCGCACGCTCTCGTCCACCTACCTGATCGACCAGGAGCAGCTCGTGACCGCGACAGACACGCGCCCTGAGGCGCCCTCGGCGATGCCGCCGAATCCCCAGAAGGAGAAGCGCGTCCGCGTGCTGTCCTTCAGCCAGAAGGTGAACCGCTGGGACGTCAAGTTCTCGCCGTTCCTCTACATCTCGCCGTTCTTCATCCTGTTCGCGATCGTGGGTCTCTTCCCCATCGCCTACACGGCCGTGATCTCGTTCATGGAGTGGGATCTCGTCCGCAACACCGGCGAGTTCATCGGCTGGGGCCAGTACGTCTGGATCCTGCAAAACCCCCAGTTCTGGACGGCTCTGCGCAACACCTTCAGCATCTTCCTGCTCTCCGCTGTCCCGCAGATCATCCTCGCCATCTTCATCGCCGCGATGCTCGACCGGAACATCCGCGCCAAGACGTTCTGGCGGACGAGCGTCCTGCTGCCCTATGTGATGGCACCCGTCGCCGTCGCGCTGATCTTCAGCAACATGTTCGGCGACAACTACGGCCTGGTCAACAGCATCCTCACCGACATCGGCCTGCCGGCGGTCCAGTGGCACAAGGACCCCTTCGCCAGCCACGTCGCGATCGCCACCATGGTCAATTTCCGGTGGACGGGCTACAACGCCCTGATCCTCCTCGCCGCGATGCAGGCGGTGCCCCGTGACTACTACGAGGCGGCGACGGTGGACGGCGCCGGAGCATTCCGGCAGTTCTGGAGCATCACGCTCCCCTCACTGCGCCCGACCCTGATCTTCGTCATCATCACCTCGACCATCGGTGGCCTGCAGATCTTCGACGAGCCCAGCCAGTACGACAACACCGGGCAGGGCGGTGCCGCGCAGCAGTGGCTGACGATCACCCTGTTCCTCTACAACATCGGCTGGCGGGAATGGAACTTCGGACGGGCGGCCGCGCTCGCCTGGATCCTGTTCCTCATCATCATCGTCATAGGCCTCATCAATCTGATGATCACGCGTCGCCTCGTCCGTGACGAGGGTGGCCGCGGCGTCACCGTACCGCGCAGGAAGGGCTTCCGCCGATGAGCACCACGCCTCCCATCGCCATGGTCGAGCAGACCATCGCGACCGCCGGCGTCGCCGGCGACCGCGGCAGTCGCAAGACCACCCGCATCAAGGGCTACCGGGCAGGGTTCTGGGTCTACGCGGGCCTCGCCGTCGTCGTCCTCTCCGCCGTCTTCCCCTATTACTGGTCGTTCCTCATCGGCTCCGGCGACGCGTCGACCATCAGCGACCCGAACATGTCGTGGATCCCGGGCGGCAACTTCATCGCCAACGCCATCTCCGTCGTGAACGACCCGGCCGTCGGCTTCTGGCCGGCGCTGTGGAACTCGATCTTCAGCTCGACGGTGATCGCCGCATCCGTCGTCGTCACGTCCACCCTCGCCGGCTGGGCGTTCGCCAAGCTCCGCTTCCGCGGCAGCAAGGCTCTGCTGATCTTCGTCGTCGCGACGATGGCCGTCCCGATGCAGCTCGGCGTGGTGCCGCTGTACATCCTGTTCTCCGACCTGGGGTGGACGGGCTCGATCGGCGCGGTCATCATCCCGGCGCTCACCAGCGCCTTCGGCGTCTTCTGGATGACGCAGTACCTCCAGCAGACGGTGCCCGACGAGCTCATCGAAGCCGCCCGCGTGGACGGCGCCTCGATGATCCGCACCTTCTGGGTGATCGGCGTGACCGCCGCCCGCCCGGCGGCGGCGATGCTGTTCCTCTTCACCTTCGTGGGTGCGTGGAACAACTTCTTCTGGCCGTTCATCGTGCTCGACCGCCGTGACCCGACACTGCCGGTGGCGCTGTCGCTCCTTCAGTCCAACTACTTCGTCGACTACTCGATCGTGCTCGCCGGCGTGCTGCTGTCGACCATCCCGCTCCTGATCCTGTTCGCGTTCGCCGGCAAGCAGCTCGTGAGCGGCATCATGGCCGGCGCTGTCAAGGGCTGACGCCCGCGCAGCCGCTGACACCATCGACGCGCCATCCGACACTCCCACCTCCATTGACTTCAGAGAGGACTCTGTCCGCATGACTGCTGCCACAGCGCGAGACTTCCCGTCCAACTTCCTCTTCGGCGCTGCCACCGCGGCCTATCAGATCGAGGGGGCCGCCCACGAGGACGGCCGCCGCGACTCGATCTGGGACGCCTTCTCGCGCGTTCCGGGCGCCGTCATCAACGCCGACAACGGAGACGTCGCCTGCGACCACTACCACCGGTACGCCGATGACGTGGCTCTCATGAAGTCGATGGGACTCCAGACCTACCGCTTCTCGACCTCCTGGTCGCGGGTGCGGCCCGACGGCGGCGCGCTCAACGCGAAGGGCGTGGACTTCTACAAGCGGCTGGCCGACGAGCTGCTGGATGCCGGCATCCTGCCCTGGCTCACGCTGTACCACTGGGATCTGCCGCAGGCGCTGCAGGACAAGGGCGGCTGGACCAACCGCGACACCGCCGACCTCTTCACCGAGTACGCGCTCGACATGCACGACGCGCTCGGCGACCGGGTGAACGTCTGGACGACCCTCAATGAGCCGTGGTGCTCATCGTTCCTCAGCTACACCGCGGGCATGCACGCCCCCGGCCACTACAGCGTCACGGAGGGGGTGCTGGCCGCGCACCACCTGCTGCTCGGCCACGGCCAGGCGGTGCGCGAACTGCGCGCCCGCGACGAGTCGCTGACGCTCGGCATCACGCTGAACCTCACCGTCGCCGACCCGGTCGACGAGAACGACCCGGCCGACCTCGACGCCGCCCGGCGCATCGACGGGCAGTTCAACCGCTGGTTCCTCGACCCGATCTTCCGTGGCGAGTACCCCGCCGACGTCATCGAGGACATCCGCGCCGTCGAGCCGGGCGCCATCGACGCGCTGGAGGCGGCGACGCAGCCCGGCGATCTCGACGCGATCTCGGTCCACCTCGACAGCCTCGGGGTGAACTACTACCACGGCGACTACGTCGGGGGTCGCGCGCCGGCCGTTCCGCCGATCGGCGGCGACGCTCCGACCGACCGTCCGGGCAACTCTCCCTTCCCCTCGCACGAGGGCATCCACTGGCACGAGCGGGGGCTGCCGCGCACGCCGATGCAGTGGGAGGTGCAGCCCGAAGGCCTCACGCGTCTGCTCGAGCACGTGTGGGAGGAGTTCGCCCAGCCCGCCGGCACCGTGCTCTACGTCACGGAGAACGGTGCGGCGTACGACGACGAGCGGGTCGAGGAGGACGGCGAGGTGCGCGTCCACGACGTCGATCGCGTCGAATTCGTCCGTTCGCACCTGGGCGCGATCCTCGATGCGGTGGAGTCCGGGGTGGATGTGCGGGGATACTTCTACTGGTCCCTGCTCGACAACTTCGAATGGGCGTGGGGCTACGAGAAGAGGTTCGGCATCGTGCGGGTGGACTACGACACGCAGCTTCGCACCGTCAAGGACAGCGGTCGCGAGTACGCCCGGATCATCGCCGCGCGGGCACTCGACCGCGACACGGCGACCGTCGCGTCGTAACGTCTCAGTGAGAGGGTGAGGGAGATGACGACGGACGCGATGCGCGGATCGGTCACGATCGAGGAGGTCGCCGCTGCGGCGGGCGTCTCCCGATCCACGGTCTCGCGCGTCGTCAACGGCTCGACCGCCGTCAGCCCGGAGGCGCTCGAGGCGGTCACGCGTGCGATCGCCGACCTCAGTTACGTGCCCAATCGCGCCGCCCGCTCCCTCGCCAGCCGACAGACGCATGCGATCGCCTTGATCGTGCCGGAAGACACCACACGGTTCTTCGGCGACCCGTTCTTCGCGGCGATCGTGTCGGGGATCAATGCGCGCCTGTCGCGGTCGGACTACGTGCTCAACCTCTTCATCGCCAACGACGACCCGGGCGACAAGACGACGAGCTACGTGCGCAGCGGGGCCGTGGACGGCGCGATCATCGTCTCGCACCACACCAGCGACCTCTTCATCGACCGCATCGCCAACGCCGTGCCCGTCGTCTACGGCGGCCGCCCGGTGCGCGAGCGCGAGCGCGATTACTACGTCGACGTCGACAACGTGCGCGGTGGGCACGACGCGACGACCTACTTGATCGAGCGCGGCCACCGCCGGATCGGCTCGATCACCGGTCCGCTCACCATGCCCGCGGGCGTCGACCGGCTCCAGGGGTACCGCGATGCCCTGCGGGCGTGGGACCTCCCCGAGGGGCCCATCGTCGACGGCAACTTCACGGCCGACGGCGGCGCCGACGCCGTGCGCCGCATCCTCGAGTCCGGCGAGCGGCCCGACGCCCTCTTCATCGCGAGCGACCTGATGGCACGGGGCGCGCTGGCCGCGCTCGCCGGCGCAGGACTCCGCGTGCCCGACGACATCGCGATCATCGGCTTCGACGACTCCCCGGTCGCGACATCCGTCACGCCGCAGCTCACGACGATGCGCCAGCCGTCGTTCGCACAGGGGGAGCGGATGGCCTCTGTGCTGATCGACCTGCTTGCCGGGCGGCATCCGCGTCACGTCACGATCCTCGAGACGGAGCTCGTGGTCCGCGAATCGGTCTAGCGCCTCGCGGCCGTCGCGAGCGCACGTGCTTTGCGCGAGCGCACAGGGTTTGGCCGTACCCATCATGTGCGTTCGCGCACATGGTGTGCGTTCGCAAAGGGAGGCGCGGCGCCTAGCCCCGACCGGGCGCCGTGGCCTCGAGCAGGTTCGACCAGGGGTCGTCGAACCGCAGTGTCCGGCCGTCGTCGCGCACCTCGAAGCCGTGGTGCCGCAGGCGCTCCGACAGCGCGCCGAGCGCGTCGTCGTCGGGCAGGGCGAGGTCGACGCGGCCGAGGCCGAGCGCCGGCATCCGCGGTCCTGCGCCGCGCGAGTTCCACACGTTCATCGCCATGTGGTGGTGATAGCCGCCGGCGCTGACGAACACGGCCTGGTCACCGAGCCGGGCCGTCTCGTCGAAGCCCAGGGCGTCGACGTAGAAGGCGCGGGCGGTCGCGACGTCTCCGACCGACAGATGCACGTGACCGACGGATGCGGCCTCCTGGCGTGTGCCGCCGAGCGCGGCCTCCTCGGTCAGGTGCTCGCCGAGGAAGGCGTTCGGGTCGAGCGCGAGCGTGGCCATCTCGATCTGTCCGTGCACCCAGGACCAGTCGGTGCGTGCTCGGTCCCAGTAGAGCTCGATGCCGTTGCCCTCGGGGTCGGTGAAGTAGAAGGCCTGACTGACCAGGTGGTCGGCCGAGCCCGTGAAGGTGCCCGGGGCGCTGCGCGCGACGGAGTAGAGCGCCGCGGCCAGCGCCGTCTGCGTCTCGAAGAGGATCGCGGTATGGAACAGGCCCGCCGAGCCGCGCGTCGCGTGGCGCAGCGCGGGCTCGTGGCGCAGCACCACGATCGGGCGTCCGACCCGGCCGAGCGTCACCGCGCCGCCGTCGGCGGCGAGCACTTCGAGCGTTACGACGTCGCGGTAGTACGCGGTCATCGCGTCCAGGTCTCCGACGAGCAGCGTCACGGCGCCCATCGCCGTGTCAGGGGCGAGGCGGTCCGTGGCCGCGAGCTCTGCTGTATTCACACGAATAGGAACGGGAAGGCGGTGCGGGGCATTCCCGCGCGAACCCGCTCGACCGACCGGGTCAGGCCGAGGTGAGGCGCCCGAGCAGCTCCCGGTAGCGGTCGGCGGTGCGCTCGACGACGTCGGCCGGCAGCTCCGGCGGCGTGCCCTGCTTGTCCCAGTTCGCGGCCAGCCAGTCGCGCACGATCTGCTTGTCGAAGCTCGCCATGCGCTCCTCGGGGGTGGTGCCAGAGGCCCAGGCCGCGGCATCCCAGTATCGCGATGAGTCGCTCGTGAGCACCTCGTCGGCGAGGGTCAGCACGCCGTCACCGTCGATGCCGAACTCGAACTTCGTGTCGGCGAGGATGAGCCCGTGCTCCTCGGCCGTGCGTGCCGCCCGCGCGTAGATCTCGAGCGACAGGTCGCGCAGCTCGGCGGCGCGCTCCGCCCCGACCAGCTCGACGCTGCGCTCGTACGTGATGTTCTCGTCGTGTGCGCCCATCGGCGCCTTGAACGCCGGGGTGTAGATCGGCTCGGGCAGCCGGTCGCCGTTGTGCAGGCCGGGTGCGAGGGCGATCCCGCACACCGTGCCGCTCTCCCGGTACTCCGCCCACCCCGAACCGGTGAGATACCCGCGCACGACGCACTCGATCGGCTGCATGTCGAGGCTCTTGACCACCATCGAACGCCCGGTGACAGCATCCGGAATCAACGACAGCACGTCGTCGGCGGTGTTCGCCTCGCCGTCGGCGCCCAGGGTCAGCACGTGCGAGGCGACGAGATGATTCGGGATGCCGCGCCCGCCGTCACCGCCCGCGAGCCGGTCGAACCACCACAGGCTCAGCGTCGTGAGCAGCACGCCCTTGTCGGGGATGCCCGGCGAGAGCACATGGTCGAAGGCGCTGACCCGGTCGCTCGCCACCACGAGCATGCGCTCGGGCCCGCCGCCCATCGCCGTGCTCGTCGGGGCGTCGGGGGCGTACAGGTCGCGCACCTTGCCGGAGTAGACATGGCGCCAGCCGGAAAGTTCGAGGGGGGTCGTCACCAGCCCATTATCCCGGCCCCGCGCTCACGGCGTGATCTCGTCGAGGTACGCGAACGCCTCGGCCACGAGCGGCGGCCAGAGATCGGCGCGGTCGGGCCCGACGATCAGCCACTCCCGCATCGGCCGGTCGCGCATCACCATGCGCTCCGCCATCCTCGTCTCGATCACCTCGTTCGCGCGCGCCTCCGGCACCTTGACCACGAGCCCGCCGCGGAAGCCGACGAATGCGAACACCTTCCCGCGCACCCGCAGGCCTTCGCTGCCGAACATCGGGCCGATGTCCACATCGGGACGCCGGAGGTAGTCGGCTGCGATCGGATCGAAGATCGCGTGCGCCCTTTCCTGAGCTGCGGGATCGACCATGACCGACACGGTAGCCCCGGTCTCCGACGCCGGGCGCCCGACGCCCCCAGCAGCCGAGCGCAGGTGTATAGTCCATGTGGACTAATCGACTCGGAGCAATCATGAAGGACGCGGTCGACCGCCTCACGCCCCTCGGGCTGATGGTGCTGGCGCTGCTGGCCGAGGGCGACATGCACCCGTACGAGATGATCCGCCTGCTGCGCCTCCGACGAGACGACCGGATCGTGCCGGTCACCAACGGCACGATGTACCACACCGTCGCCCGGCTCGAGAGGGCCGGCCTGGTCGCCGAGGTCGGCGTCGATCGCGACGGCAACCGGCCCGAGCGCACGACCTATTCGGTGACGGATGCCGGAACCGCCGCCGTCGGGGAATGGGTCAGGCGGGAGCTGGCCCGCGTCGACCGGCCGACCGAGTTCCGCGTCGCACTGGCCGAGGCGCACAATCTCGAGCGCGGCGAGGCGATCGACCTGCTGCGCATCCGCCGGGGCGCACTGGCCGACGCGCACCGCGCTCTGGCCGACGGACACCGCCTGGCGCAGCACAAGGGCGTTCCTGCGCAGTACCTGCTGGAAGTCGATCGCGACGAGGCGATGCTCGGCGCCGAGCTCGCCTGGCTCGACGACCTCCTCGCCCGCATCGCCCACCCCGACTTTCTCTGGGGGCCCGACCACGAGCCCACGGAACGCTATCTCGCCCAACGAAAGGCCGCACGGCAATGACCAACCCCTCCACCGGCTCCGAGACGATCGGCGCCGCGGCCGCGGCATCCGCTCGTCCGGGCACCACACCGCGCAGCCCATGGCCCGCCCTCTGGGCCCTCGTCATCGGGTTCTTCATGATCCTGGTCGACACAACGATCGTCTCGGTGGCGAACCCGGCGATCAAGGCGGCGCTCGATCCCGACACCAACAACCTCGACAACGTCGTGTGGGTCACCTCGGCCTACCTGCTCGCCTACGCCGTGCCGCTGCTGATCACCGGGCGCCTCGGCGATCGCTTCGGGCCGAAGAACATCTACCTCATCGGCCTCGCGGTGTTCACGCTCGCCTCGCTGGCCTGCGGGCTCTCGCCCACGCTCGGAGCGCTCATCGCCTTCCGCGCGGTGCAGGGCTTCGGCGCCGCGCTCATGACCCCGCAGACGATGGCGGTCATCACTCGCACCTTCCCGCCGAACAAGCGCGGTGCCGCGATGGGGCTGTGGGGCGCGACCTCCGGTGTCGCGATGCTCGTCGGCCCGCTGCTGGGCGGACTGCTCGTCGACGGGTTCGGGTGGGAGTGGATCTTCTTCATCAACCTGCCGGTGGGAGTGGTCGGCTTCGTGCTCGCGTGGATCCTCGTGCCCAAGCTCGAGACGCACCCGCACCGGTTCGATGTGGTCGGCATGCTTCTGAGCGCGGTCGCGCTGTTCCTCATCGTCTTCGGGCTGCAGGAGGGCGAGACCTACGACTGGGGCGTGATCTGGGGACCGATCACCGTCTGGGGCGTCATCATCGCGGGCGTGATCGTGCTCGGAGTGTTCATCTGGCAGCAGTTCACGACCAAGAGCGAGGCACTCGTGCCGATGGAGCTGTTCCGCGACCGCAACTTCTCGGTGGCCAACATCGGCATCGCGACGGTTGGATTCACGGTCACGAGCATGTCGCTGCCGCTGATGTTCTTCATCCAGCTCGGGCGCGGGCTCAGCCCCACCGAGGCGGCGCTGCTGCTGGTGCCGATGGCGGTTGCCGCGGGAGTGCTCTCACCCCTCGCCGGCCGCTGGCTCGACCACACCGATCCGCGCTTCCTGCTCGTGCCCGGTCTGCTGCTGGTCGCGGGCTCACTCGTGCTCTATTCGGTGCTGATGAACCTGGACACGCCGATCTGGATGTTCCTGATCCCGTCCTTCATCATGGGTGTCGGCAACGCGGGAATGTGGGGGCCGCTGGCCACCACGGCCACCCGCAACCTGTCGCCGCGACAGGCCGGTGCCGGCGCCGGCATCTACAACACCACCCGCACGATCGGCTCGGTGCTGGGCTCGGCCGCGATCGCGGTGTTCATGCAGTCCCGCCTCGAGGCGAACATCCCCGGGGCGTCCGACGCCGCAGGCAGCTTCAGCAGCGGAGCGCTCCCCCCGGCGATCGCCGAGCCGTTCTCGACCGCGATGTCGCAGGCGATCCTGCTGCCGGCGGCGGTCATGCTCGTGGGCGTCGTCGCCGTGCTCTTCCTGCGTCGCCCCGTGACGACCTCGACCGAGGAGTGGCGCGCCGCCGAGCTCGCCGACTGAGCCCGTCCCCTCGCCGAGGGGGCCTCGTCTCGTCGCCGAGGGCGCATACCTGCCACGAAGGCGCACCGTTTCCCCGGGGAAACGGTGCGCCTTCGTGCGAACGGCGCGCTTTCGGCAAACAGTGCGCACAGCGCGCATAGCGCGCACCGTGCGAACGATGCGCCTTCGGCGGCGTGGGCAGAGGTCAGAGCACGGCGGCTGCGAGAGTGTGCGGGTTGCCGAAACGGTGCGCCGTGATGCTCACGGCCTGCTCGTGCAAGAACGGCAGCAGCTCGATGCGCCCGGCGCGGGTGACCTCGCCGTCGAACACCGTGAGGTCGGGCCGGCCGCCGGCGGCGCGGATGAGGGCCGCGGCATCCGTCCCGATCAGCCGCACACGCGGACGCGCCTGCCCGGCCAGACGGGCGTACGCGCGCTCGGCGTCCTCGACCGTGACGTCGATACCGTGGTCACCGAGCGCCGCGACCACCGGCGCCGGAAGCGGGTCGGCCGTCGAGAGGTGGACGGGGGCGCCGGCACGGAGGGCGGCGGCCGCGACGCGCACGACCTCGACCAGCCGGGCTCCGTGCTCGGCGCGGATGTCGGTCGGCGTCGGCAGGTACCGGAAGACGTTGCGCTCGCACTCGAGGCCGGACCGGTCGGTGAGGCGCCCGAACTCGTCCGCCCACGCGGCGCCGTCGCCGGAGACCGCCTGACGCAGCCACGCCTGCTCGTCGGACGTGAGCACGACAGCGGATGCCGAGACCAGCGCCGCGACGGACGCCGGGCGCGGCACGCCCGAGGTGGCCGGTGCGCCCTCGGCGTCGGACCAGCGACCCAGTCCGGCGAGGTAGTTCGGTCCGCCGGCCTTGAAGCCCGCTCCGACGACGGACTTCTTCCATCCGCCGAACGGCTGGCGCTGCACGATGGCCCCGGTGATCCCGCGGTTGACGTACAGGTTGCCCGCCTGCACGCCGGCGAGCCACGTGCGGATCTCGGCCTCGTCGAGCGAGTGGAGGCCGGCCGTCAGGCCGTAATCGATCTGGTTCTGGAGCGCCAGCGCCTCGTCGAGGCTCGCAGCCGTCATGATCCCGAGGATCGGGCCGAAGTACTCGATGAGGTGGTACTCCGAGCCGGGCCGCACGCCGTCGCGCACCCCCGGCGTCCACAGCCGCGGGTCCTCGGCGAGCGGCTGGGGCTGGACGAGCCACGACTCGCCCGCGCCGAGCGACGTGAGAGCCTCGCGCAGCTTGCCGCTCGGCGTCGCGATCACGGGGCCGACCTGCGCGGTCGGATCGGTGGGCAGCGCGACATGGAGGGACCGGACCGCGTCGACGAGCTGCATCCGGAAGCGCCGTGAGCGGGCGACCGATCCGACCAGGATCACGAGCGACGCAGCGGAGCACTTCTGCCCGGCGTGGCCGAACGCGCTCGAGACGACGTCCTTGACGGCGAGGTCGAGGTCGGCGCTCGGGGTGACGATGATCGCGTTCTTGCCGCTGGTCTCGCCGAGCAGCCGCAGGTCGTCGCGGAAGCCGCGGAACAGCTGCGCCGTCTCGTACCCGCCGGTGAGGATGACCTGGTCGACGTCGGGCGACGCGACGAGCCCCTCGCCGAGGGCCGGGTCGGACAGCTGCACCAGCTGCAGGACCTCGCGCGGCACGCCGGCCTCCCAGAGCGCCTCCACCATCACGGCGCCGCAGCGGCGGGCCTGGCGCGCCGGCTTGATGACGACCGCCGACCCCGAGGCGAGTGCGGCGAGAGTCGAGCCGGCCGGGATCGCGACCGGGAAGTTCCACGGCGGCGTCACGAGCGTGAGGTCGGCCGGGGTGAACCAGGCGCCCTCGACGTGGTCGAGATCGAGCGCGCGCTCGGCGTAGTAGTGCGCGAAGTCGATCGCCTCCGACACCTCGGGGTCGCCCTGATCGAGCATCTTGCCGGCCTCGGCGGCCATGACCTCGAGCAGCTCGCCGCGGCGGCGCTCGAGCACGTCGCCGGCGCGGTGGAGGATCGCGGCCCGGCCCTCGGCACCCAGCTGCTGCCATCCGGCGGCGGCGGAGCGACCTCGCTGCAGCATCCCGGCGACGGCCGCGGCATCCGTCAGCACTGCGGCGTCGGCCGTGGCGACCCCGAGCACGGAATCGGGAACGCGATCCAGGATGCCGAGACCCCACGCGCGATTGACGGCGATGGCCGGGTCGGTGTCGGCGGTGTTGGCGAATCCGCGACCGGACTGCGCGGCGACGGGCGCAGTGCGGTCCTGCACCCGACGCGGTGCCGGCACCACGTCGTCGATGCCCTCGAGCGACGCCAGGAATCGGTCGGTCTCGCGGCGCAGCATCGCCGGGTTCGAGTCGAGCTCGAACAGCGCCGACATGAAGTTGTCGCTCGAGGCCCCTTCCTCGAGGCGGCGGATCAGGTACGCGATCGCGACGTCGAACTCGCTCGGGTGCACGACCGGCGTGTAGAGCAGCAGCCCGCCGACCTCGCGGCGGACGACCTCGGCCAGGCTCTCGGCCATGCCCAGGAGCATCTCGTACTCGACGCCCGCGGTGACTCCGCGGCGCTGGGCGAGCAGCCAGGAGTGGGCGATGTCGAACAGGTTGTGCCCGGCGATGCCGAGCCGCACGTTCTGGATGCGCTCCGGGTCGAGGGCGTAGTCGAGGATGCGCTTGTAGTGGGTGTCGCTGTCCTGCTTGGTCGACCACGTGGCGAGCGGCCAGCCGTGGATCTCGGCATCCACCCGCTCCATCGAGAGGTTCGCGCCCTTCACGAGGCGCACCTTGATCCCCGCACCCCCGCGGGCACGACGGGCAGCGGACCACTCCTGCAGACGGATCATGGCCGCGAACGCGTCGGGCAGGTAGGCCTGCAGCACGATGCCGGCCTCGAGCTGCTCGAACGCGGGCTGGTCGAGCAGCCGCATGAAGACGGCCATCGTGAGGTCGAGGTCGCGGTACTCCTCCATGTCGAGGTTGATGAACTTCGGAGTGGGCGCGGCGGCGGCGAGGCGGAACAGCGGCTGCAGGCGCTCGACGATCGTCTCGACCGCCTCGTCGAAGCCCCAGGCCGAGTGCGGTCCGACCATGGCCGAGACCTTGACCGACACGTAGTCGACGTCGTCGCGGGCGAGCAGGCGCATCGTGCCGTCGAGGCGGCGCTGCGCCTCGGCGACGCCGAGCACGGCCTCGCCGAGGAGGTTGATGTTGAGCCGCACGCCGTCGCGCTTGAGGGAGCGGATGGCGGTGCCGAGCTTCTCGTCGCGCGCGTCGGCGATGAGGTGCCCCACCATGCGCCGCAGCACGGTGCGGGCGATCGGCACGACCACGCCCGGAGCGATCGGGGCGACCAGACCTCCCAGGCGCACGGTGCCGCGCAGCGGCGCCGGCAGGAACCGAGGCACGAGCGGGGCGACGCGGGCGAGCTCGCGGGCCGCGACGCGGGTGTCCTCCGGCCGCACGACGCCGTCGACGAAGCCGGTGGTGAAGGCGAGGCCCTTCGGATCGCTGAGCACGCCGGCGAGGCGGCGGGCGGCGACGCTGGCGGGGATGCCGGAGGCCTCGGCGAGCCACCGGCGCACGAGGGCGATGGTCTCGTCGGCGAGATCCGGGGCGGGCACGGTGTGGGGAAGAACGGGCATGGTCACGGAGGCTCCAGGGGAAGATGCTGTTCCGACCAGTGTGCGCGCGGCATCCGTGAAAGAAAAGCAACGCTTTCTTCCGTATTCTGTTCAGTATCACTTCATGATGGGATGCCGCGGATGCTCGATCTGAAGAAGCTCCGGCTGCTGCGCGAACTTCATCTGCGCGGCACGATCGCGGCGGTGGCCGAGGCGGCGGCGTACAGCCCGTCCGCGGTCTCGCAGCACCTCGCGCAGCTCGAGCGGGAAGCGGGGGTCGAGCTGCTGCGCAAGTCGGGCCGGGGACTGCGTCTGACGCCGGCGGCGGAGCGACTCGTGGCCCGGACGGCCGACCTGCTCGATGTGATGGAGCTCGCGGAGGCCGAGCTGCGCACGTCGGGGGAGGATGCCGTCGGCACCGTGCGGGCCGCGGTGTTCCAGTCCGCGATGCTCGCCCTCATGCCGGCCGCGCTCGAGGCCATGCGTGCGATCGCTCCCGAGGTGCGCGTCGAGCTCGTTCAGCGCGAGCCCGAGACGGCGCTGCACGAGACGTGGATGCGCGACTTCGACCTCGTCGTGGCCGAGCACTATCCCTCACACGCCGCGCCCCACCATCCCGGCCTCGACCGGCAGCCGCTGACGACCGACAGCATCCGCCTGGCCGTCTCCGCCCGCGAGCACTCCGGCATCGCGTCGGTGGCCGGGGCGCGCGACGTGCCGTGGGTGATGGAGCCGCGCGGCGCCGCGTCGCGCCACTACGCGGAGCAGCAATGCCGCACCGCCGGGTTCGAGCCCGATATCCGCTACGAGACCGCCGATCTGCAGGCGCACGTGCGGCTCGTCGAGACCGGCAACGCCGTGGCTCTGCTCCCCGACCTCATCTGGTCGGGTGCCCCCTCGCAGGGATGCCGGCTGCTCGAGCTCTCCGGCAACCCGCGCCGCACCGTGTTCACGTCGGCCCGCCGGTCGGGCAGCGAGTTCCCGGCGGTCGCGGTGTTCCGCCGCGTGCTCGCGCAGGTCGCCGCCGAGCTCAGCGTCGACTGAGCCGGATCAGCTCGGTCAGTGCTCGACGACGCGCGCGGCGATGTCGGTGCGGTGCTGTCCGCCCTGGAGGCCGATCGCGGCGACGGCGCGGGAGACGCGGTCCCGCGCCTCGGTGAACGTCGTGCCGAGCGCGACGACGCTGAGCACGCGACCGCCCGTGGCGACGAGGCCGGCGTCGGACTGCGCCGTGGCGGCGTGGGCGAGATGCACGCCCTCGACCGAGGCGGCGGCATCCACTCCCGTCAGCGGGCGCCCGGTGAGCGGCGCCTGCGGGTAGCCCTCGCTCGCGAGCACCACGGTGACCGCGACGGCGTCGGCGAACTGCGGGCGCGGGCGGTCCTCGAGATTGCCGGAGGCCGCGGCCAGCAGCAGCTCCGACAGCGGATCGACGAGCCGGGGGAGCACGACCTGCGTTTCGGGATCGCCGAACCGCGCATTGAACTCGATCACCTTGACGCCCGCGTCGGTGAGGATGAGACCGGCGTACAGGAGGCCGATGAACGGCGTGCCCTCGGCGTCGAGCTCCCGGATGACGGGCTCCGCCACCTCGCGCGTCACGAGGTCGACGAACTCGTCCTCGCCGCCGAAGCGCTCGCTCAGCCACGGGAGCGGCGAGTAGGCGCCCATGCCGCCCGTGTTGGGGCCGGCGTCGCCGTCGAGCAGGCGCTTGTAGTCCTGCGCCGGGCTGAGGGGCAGCACGTGGTCGCCGTCGCTGAGGAAGAAGAGCGACACCTCGGGCCCGGCGAGGAACTCCTCGACGAGCACGGGGCCGGAGGGGAGGTAGGCGTCGGCGTGGGCGAGGGCTTCGCCGCGGTCCTCGGTGACGATGACGCCCTTGCCGGCCGCGAGGCCGTCGGCCTTCACGACGTAGGGCGCTCCGAGCTCGTCGAGCGCCGCCTCGACCTCGGCGCGGGTGGCGGCTCGGTGCGCGCGTCCGGTCGGCACGCCCGCGGCATCCATGATGCGCTTGGCGAACGCCTTGGAGCCCTCGAGCTGGGCGGCGGCCCGGCCGGGGCCGAACACCGGGATGCCGCGCTCGCGCAGGCTGTCGGCGACGCCGGCGACGAGCGGAGCCTCGGGTCCGATCACGACGAGGTCGATCGCGTTCTGGTTCGCGAACACGGTGACCGCAGCGGGGTCGTTCGGGTCGAGGTCGACGAGCGTCGCGTCCTGGCCGATCCCGGCGTTGCCCGGGGCCGCGAGGACCTCGTGCCCGGCGGCCTCAGAGCGCAGCGCGAGGATGATGGCGTGCTCGCGCGCGCCCGAGCCGAGGACCAGGATCTTCACGGTTCCAGCCTACCGAGGGCTTGGGGTCGGGTTTCGGTGGACGGAATTCAGGAGACACGCCGTTCCGAGGAGCGTGCTGGCGGCCGTGGCGCGGCGTGTCTCCTGAATCCGGTACGGCCGACCCAGGCTCCGGCCCTGCCCGACGAAGCCCCTGCCGCCACGCAGCCCGTGTTCCGGCCCCGTGCCCGGATCCCGGCGTAGCGTTGACACATGCCCCGCAGGATCACGACCGACGAAGGGCGCTCTGCCCTCGACGGCGTGCGCGCGGCGGGCGAGGCATCCCTCCCCTCCCGCACCGATCTCGCCACGGCCGTGCGCTATCTGCTGCAGCTGCTGGCCGAGAAGGCCCCGGGCAACTCCGTCGAGGTGCGGGTGCCGCCGTTCGGCGCCGTGCAGGTGATCGAGGGACCGCGGCACACCCGCGGAACCCCGCCGAACGTGGTCGAGACCGACGCCGCGACCTGGATCGCGCTCGCGACCGGGGCCGAGCAGTGGACGGATGCCGCGGCCCAGGGCCGCATCGTCGCCTCCGGCACGCGCGCCGACATCTCCGACCTGCTGCCCCTGCGCCCCTGACGCGACAGACCTCCCCACCCCGCAGCCGGCCCGGGAGTGGGACAATGGAGGCATGCCGGAGCATGTGAGCGACCACCTCGAGACCGTGCGCGTCCGCCGTGCACCGAAGATGTCCGTCTTCCTGCTGCTCGGCGCCGCCCTCGGGGTGCTCGCCGCGATGATCCTCACGTTCGCGTTCGACGGCTCGTCGGACGTCAGCCCCAACACCGGCCTGGTCTACTCGCAGGGTCAGGTCTTCGGCTTCCTCACCCTGGTCTGCGTCCCGGTCGGGCTGGCGCTCGCCGCCGTCGTGGCGCTCCTGCTCGACCGTCGCTCTCGCAGCCACACGCGCGAGATCATCGTCGACCACGAGTCGGTGCAGGTCGAGCAGTTCGAGGACCCCGACGACGAGCCGAGCCGCGGCTAGGCCAGTTCGGCGATGATCGGATGGATCGCGGCGTCGAAGGCCGCGACATCCCCCCGCAGTCCGTCGGTGACGGCGATCGTGAGGGATCCGATCCACCAGACGCCCCGCTGATTCAGCGGCAGCACCTGCACGTTGAGCTCGAACGAGTGTGCCCGCCGCCCGACGTGCCGCTCGTGCTCGGCGATCGCGCTGGCATAGGCGCGATAGGCCGTGCCGGTGCCGGGATTGGCGTCGCGACGGTACCTCGCGTGCGCCGACTGCGTGAAGGCGAGCGCCTCCGCGGCGTGCGGAACGATGGCGGCCCGCAGTTCGGCGGCGCCCTCGGACGGCAGGGCCAGCAGCGTCTCGAAGCCGTCCACGAGATCGAGCGGCACGGGGGACGGATGCGCCTGCGGCTCCACGGTCATCGCCCAGAACTCGCGCCACTGCCGTTCGAGCAGCGCCTGCGCGTCGGTGGCACGGTCGTTGGCGCGGGGGGCGATGCCGCGCAGGTGCGGAAGCTCATCGGGAGAGCGGATGCCGAGCACCTGCCGCAGATAGAGGGCGAGAAGAACCGGCTGACCGGCGTCTTCGCGGATCAGCCACTCCGGAGCTCCGGTGCCGCCCATGCCTCCATTCTAGAGCGGGCGGCACGGCCGGTACCCGACTGCGCCATCCTCGCGCGGCATCCGGTTCGCCCTGCCGCCGGTAGGCTGGAAGCGTGGCCTCATCCTCACCCGACGCCCCTTCCGCCGGCGACACGCCGGTGAACCCCTACACCGCTGCCGGAGTCGATACCGCGGCCGGTGACCTCGCCGTGGAACTGATGAAGTCGGCCGTCCGGCGCACGCACGGCCCAGAGGTGCTCGGCGGCGTCGGCGGCTTCGCCGGACTGTTCGACGCCAGCGCGCTGCGCGCCTACTCCCGGCCGCTGCTGGCCACCAGCACGGACGGCGTCGGCACGAAGGTCGCGATCGCGCAGGCCATCGACAAGCACGACACCATCGGCCTCGACCTCGTCGGCATGGTCGTGGACGACATCGTGGTGGTGGGTGCGAAGCCGCTGTTCATGACCGACTACATCGCGTGCGGCAAGGTCTTCCCCGAGCGCATCGCCGACATCGTGCGCGGCATCGCGGCCGGCTGCCACGAGACCGGCACGGCGCTGGTCGGCGGCGAGACCGCCGAGCACCCCGGCCTGCTCGGGATCAACGACTACGACGTGGCGGGCGCCGCGACCGGCGTGGTCGAGGCCGACCGGCTGCTCGGCGCCGACCGCGTGCGAGACGGCGACGTCGTGCTGGCCCTCGCGTCGAGCGGCCTGCACTCCAACGGCTACTCGCTCGTGCGGCACATCGTCACCAACGCCGGCATCCTGTACGGCGACCGAGCCCCCGATCTGGGCTCCCACGGCACCACGTGGGGCGAGGCGCTCCTCGAGCCCACGCGCCTGTACACACAGCCCCTGCTGCGTCTCATCGCCGAGACGAACGGCGCCGTCCACGCGCTCAGCCATGTGACCGGCGGCGGCATCGCCGCCAACCTCGCACGTGTGCTTCCCCAGGACTCGTGGGTCGAGGTCGACCGGTCGACCTGGTCGCCGCCGCCGGTGTTCCGCGTCCTCGCGGACCTCGGCCGGCTCGACCTGCAGGCCACCGAAGGCACCTGGAATCTCGGAGTGGGGTTCCTGGCCGTCGTCTCGGCCGAGAAGGCGGAGGCCGCGGCATCCGCTCTCTCGCACGAGGGGATCGCCGCATGGCAGGTCGGCGTCGTGCAGGGCGGCCCCCGCCCCGCGGCGGACTTCGAGCAAGGCGCGAAGGGTGTCGACGGTGGCGCGGTGCGTCTCGTCGGTGCCTTCGCAGATGACAACGGAGCGAACTGACCCCCATGTGCGGAATCGTCGGGATGGTCGGACGCGGCAACGTCAACCAGGAGATCTACGACTCGCTGCTCCTCCTGCAGCATCGCGGCCAGGACTCGACGGGCATCGCGACCGCCGAGCGGAGCGGCGTGTTCCACGTGCACAAGGAGCGCGGTCAGGTGCGCGAGGCGTTCCGCACGCGCGACATGCGCGCCCTCCTCGGCAACCTGGGCCTCGGCCACGTGCGCTACGCCACGAAGGGCACCGCGTCGAGCGAGGAGGAGGCTCAGCCGTTCTACGTGAACGCGCCCTACGGCATCGTCCTCGTGCACAACGGCAACCTCACCAATACGCGGGAGCTCACCGATGAGCTGTTCCACAAGGACCGCCGCCATCTGAACACCTCGTCCGACACCGAGCTGCTCGTCAACGTGCTGGCCAACGAGCTGCAGGCGTCGATCTCCGGTGTCGAGCTGGCGCCCGAGCAGGTGTTCCAGGCCGTCAGCCGAGTGCACGAGCGCGCCGAGGGCTCGTACGCGGCCATCGCCCTGATCGCGGGCTACGGGCTGCTCGCCTTCCGCGATCCCTACGGCATCCGTCCCCTCATCCTGGGCACGCGCAAGAACGAGGACGGCAGCTACGAGTGGGTCGTCACGAGCGAGTCGCTCGTGCTCGAGAACGGCGAGTTCGAAGTCGTGCGCGACGTCGACCCCGGCGAGGCGGTGTTCATCGACCTGGAGGGCCACCTGCACACTCAGCAGTGCGCGGTGGATCCGAAGCTCGTGCCGTGCTCGTTCGAGTACGTGTACCTCGCGCGGCCCGACTCGATCATGAACGGCATCTCGGTGTACGAGGCGCGGCTCCGTCTGGGCGAGCGCCTGGCCGACACGATCGCCAAGTACACCCCCACCGGCACGATCGACGTGGTGATGCCGATCCCCGACTCGTCGCGGCCCGCGGCCATGCAGGTCGCGCGCAAGCTCGGCATCGAGTACCGCGAGGGCTTCTACAAGAACCGCTACGTCGGCCGGACGTTCATCATGCCCGGCCACGCCATCCGCAAGAAGAGCGTGCGTCAGAAGCTCAATGCGATGTCGAGCGAGTTCAAGGGCAAGAACGTGCTCCTCATCGACGACTCCATCGTGCGCGGCACGACGTCGAAGGAGATCATCCAGATGGCTCGGGATGCCGGGGCCAAGTCGGTCACGTTCGCCTCGGCCGCGCCGCCCGTGCGCTACCCGCACGTGTACGGCATCAACATGCCGTCGCGTCACGAGCTCGTCGCCCACGGGCGCACGATCCCCGAGATCGCGAAGGAGCTCGGCGCCGACTACATGGTGTACCAGGAGGTCGAGGACCTGAAGGCCGCGATCCTCGAGGGCTCCGACGTCGACGACCTCGACATGAGCTGCTTCGACGGCCGCTACGTCACCGGGACCGTGACGGACGAGTACCTCGCCTGGGTCGAGGGCTCGCAGGAGTCCTGACCTGCGCGGGTCGCGGCATCCGCACCCGCCTAGGCTTGGGGAGTGAACACCGCACCTGCCCGACCGCTCTGGCAGGGGAGGGCCCTCGCCCTCGTCGGCATCGTCTTCTTCGCGTTCTCGCTGCGGACGGCGGTCGCCTCGCTGTCTCCCGTCCTCGGGTTCATCCGGGACGACTTCGCCGTCACGCCGGCGATCGTGGGGCTCATCGGCACGGCGCCGCCCGTCTGCTACGCGGTGTTCGGCATCCTGACCCCGCAGCTGGAGCGCCGATTCGGGCTCGAGCGCCTCGTCGTCGCGGCGATGGTGGTCGCCGTCGTCGGCATGACGTGGCGCGGGCTGGCGGTCGACGCGAGCACGCTCCTGATGTCGACCGCCGTCATCTTCGCCGCGGTCGGAGTCGGCAACGTCCTCCTGCCCCCGCTCGTGAAGAAGTACTTCCCCGACCGCATCGGGCTCGTCACGACGATCTACTCGACGACCATGGCGATCGCGACGCTGACGCCGCCCCTCATCGCCGTGCCGGTGGCGGATGCCTCGAGCTGGCGGCTCTCGCTTGGACTCTGGGCCGTCTTCGCAGTCGTCGCCACGATCCCCTGGATCGCCCTGCTCGTCAGGCAGCGCCGCTCCGACGTGCCCGACGAGGACATCGAGACGGCGAGTCCGGGAGTCTTCCGGCGCATGTGGCGCGTGCCACTCGCCTGGGCGATGGTCGTCGGCTTCACGGTCTCGGGCGTGCTCGCGTACACGTCCTTCGCGTGGCTTCCCACCCTGCTCGTGGACGAGGCGGGGGTGACACCGGCGGCGGCGGGCGCCCTGCTGTCGCTGTTCGCCGCGATGGGGCTGCCGTGCTCGCTGCTGGTGCCGGTGCTGGTCGTGCGCTACAACGCGACGCGCGTGCTCTTCGGCGTGGCGGTGGTGACCGGCCTCGCCGGGATCGCCGGGCTGCTCTTCGCCCCGCAGGCGGCCCCGTGGCTGTGGGTGGTGCTGCTCGGCACGGCGCCGCTGCTGTTTCCGCTCACGCTGGTGCTCCTCGGCCTGCGGACACGGACGCACGAGGGAGCCGTCGCCCTCAGTGGCTTCGTCCAGAGCATCGGCTACGCGATCGTCGCGCTGTTCCCCTTCGGCATCGGCCTCATCCACGGCTGGACGGACTCGTGGACCTGGCCGCTCATCATCCTGGCGCTCGTGGTCGCGGCGGGCATTCCCGCGGGAGTCGTGGCGGCGCGGCCGCAGACGGTGGAAGACGCGTGGGAACGGCGGCACGGGGCCTGGTGAGGCATCCGCTCGCCTGCGGGTCGATCCGCCGACTCTCAGGAAATTCGCGATATATCGTGTTAGCGTCGCCGGCATGACGACCGAGTCCGGCCCTCTTGAGAACAGTGTCCGCGCCGACATCGCGGCGGCGGAGCAGCCGGATCGGCCGATCCGCCGGCTGATGCGACGTGCCCGCGCCTGGCTCGCGACGCATCCGCGGCTGGAGTCCGCCTATCGCGTGAGCGTGGGAATCGTCGGCGGTCTGCTCGCATTCCTCGGCCTGCTGCTGGTGCCGCTGCCCGGACCGGGATGGCTCGTCGTCTTCCTCGGCCTGGCCGTGCTCGGAACCGAGTTCCACTGGGCGCGGCGCATCGCCGACGCCCTCAAGCGCCTTCTGGACCGCTTCTGGTCCTGGTGGCGCGCGCGCCGTGCCCGCAAGGCGGCGGAGAAGGCAGCGGCGTAGGGACTACGCCTTCTCGTAGGAATACGAGGGCGACTCGTCCTCGTCTTCGTCTTCCACCTGATCGGCCCACTTGTCGACGTACGCGTCGTCTGACGGGTGTCCGAGCTCGCGCTCGAGCGATCCGAAGTTGACGCTGTGAACGTCGTACTTCAGTTCGCGGGCGATCTTGGTGTGTTTCGCCTTCTGACGGCCACGCCCCATGCGAGACCCCCTCATATGTGAGTCGCGGGCCGATGGATGCCCGCCGCAACGACGCCGGCTCGAGGCCGGTAAGAGTAGCATTCAGGATAACACGGAGCCTCCGTACCTCGGCGGCTCCTCCCTGCCTGTGGCCTCGGGCCGATTGGAGCGAAGACGCATGACGGACGAGGCATCCGAGGCGCTGGCGGCCGCTGCGGCCGATAAGAGCATCCGTGGAGCGGTGATCGCCGGCGTGGTGCCCGACCTGCCGCCCCGTGTGCTCAGCGAGGCCGCGCGCTACGCCAAGCTGCTCGGTGCGCCGCTCGTGGTGGTGCACGTGGACGTCACGCGGTTCGTCACCTATGAAGACCCCGACGGCTACGTGCACTCGGCGCCGATCGATGTGAACATCGCCGCCGGCGAGGGCGACCTCGCGAAAGTGCAGGCCGCCGCCGAGGCGCTCCTCCGCGGGCAGGACCTCACGTGGAGCGTGCGGCAGCTCGTGGGCGATCCCGCCATGGCGATCAAGCACCTCGCCGAGCAGATCGACGCCCGCCTCATCGTCGTCGGCACACGCAAGCGCGGCATCGGCGAATCGATCCGCGAGTTCTTCACCGGCTCGGTGGCGGCGCGCCTCGCGCACCGGCAGCACCGGTCGATCCTGGTCGTGCCGCTCGGCGAGCCCGTGCCCGACGACGAAGAGATCTGGCCGGCCTGAGGCCGCCGGGCGCGCTGGCGCCGAAGGCATGCGAAAGGGGCAGGTCCGGGATCCGGAACCTGCCCCTTCGCGATCAAGCCGGCGCGTCAGCCGCGCAGGTGGCGGGTGACCTCGCGCGCGATGCGGTCGAGATCGTCGGCAAGCTCGTCGACGAACGACGCCGCGAGCTCACCGCCGCGCGCCACGTGGGAGCGCAGGTCGGTACGGAGGCGCGCGCGGAACTCGCTGATCGCGGCATCCGCGCGATGCAGCTGCTCACGGCTCAGCACGCGGGGGTCATCGTCGGCGGGCCGCTGCGCGGTCGCCGTGCGCTCATCGTCCTTCGCCGCGGCGAGGTCGGCGCGGAGGCTCCGCATCGCCTCGCGCACGCTGCCGCGCACCTCGTCGGCGATGAGCCGCACCGAGTCGGCCAGACCGGCCTCGATGCCCTCGAGGTCGCCCGTCCGAGCGGCGACCTCGGCGTGTCCCGCCTCGGTGATCGCATAGACGGTCTTCCGGCCGTCGACGGACTTGCTGACCAAGCCCTCTTCCTCGAGCTTGGCGAGGCGGGGGTAGATGGTGCCGGCGCTTGGCGTGTATGTGCCGCCGGTGCGGTCGGACAGAGCCTGCATGATGTCGTAGCCGTGCCGCGGACCCTCATCGAGGAGGTTGAGCAGGTACAGGCGCAGGTCGCCGTAGGAGAACACGGGGCTCATGACCACTCCTCGTCGGCGACGTTCGCGGACTCGGGCGCGGACGTGGTCGGATCCGGTGCCGTGGCGGCACGCCGCAGGACGGTGATCTCACCCGAGACCGAGTTGGCGCGCACGTCGGCGAAGCTGCCGCTGAGCTCGCCGACGGATCCGGTGAAGTTGGTCGTCGGCCCGGTGCCCTTGCCGGAGCGGACTGCCCCGTCGACCTGCACCCGGCCGCTGACGCTGCGGATGACGTAGTTGGCGGGGTAGCCCTCGTCGAGGCGGATCGTGGACGAACCGCTCACCGTGTTGAGGCTGACGGCGTGGAGGTCGCCGACGGAGTCGATGAGCACCGAGCCGGAGACGGTGTCGACCGTGGCCTTGCGCAGCGCTCCGGTGGCGGCGACGTCTCCCGAGACGCTGTTGGCGCTCAGCGCGCCGACGAGTTCGCGCACCTGCACGTCGCCCGACACCGCGTTGACCGTCAGGTCGCCCTGGAGTCCGTCCACCAGGATGTCGCCGGACACGGTGTTGAGGCGCGCGTCGTCCTGGAGACCGGCGACGAGGGCGCTTGCGCTGACGACGCCGAGGTTGAGGGCGACCGAGCGGGGGACGGCCACGCTGATCTCGGCCTTGGGTCCGCTGGCGCCGAAGTTGCGGAACACTTCGAGGAAGTTGTCCCATCGCAGCTGCGGGTGGTCGATCTCGACCGCGTCTCCGCTGACGGAGATGCGGAGGTCCTTGATGGTGACGCCGTGCACCTCGATGCGGACGCCGGGCTCGTCGTGGGCGATGACGTCGATCTGGCCGCCGACGAGGCCGACCTTGAGTGAGCGCACGGTCTCGATGTCGATGACGCGCGTCTCGCCCGGGTGGATGATCCACTTCTCCAGGGTCATGATGTGCTCCAGGGTTGGGGGTAATCGCGATATATCGCGTATAGACACGATAACACGATATATCGCGAGTGCATCGGATTCCCGGGAAGATCGCGCTTGACCTTGACGCAACGTCAACCTCTACCGTGGGTTCAACGGCAGAGACACGAAAGGAGTCGTCATGGAGACGGGACAGACGGAGTGGTCCATCCAGCAGATCGCCAAGATCGCCGGCACCACGAGCCGCACCCTTCGCCACTACGGCGACATCGGGCTGCTGCCCGCGTCGAGCACCGGCCGCAACGGCTATCGGTACTACGACCAGGCGGCGCTCGTGCGGCTGCAGCGCATCCTGCTGCTGCGCGACCTCGGTCTCGGCCTGCCGCAGATCGCCGAAGTGCTCGGGCGCGAGGCGTCCGAGGCGCACGCGCTCGAGAGCCACCTCGCGTGGCTCCGGCAGGAGCAGGAACGGCTGGCGCGTCAGGTCGCGTCGGTCGAGAGCACCATCACCGCACTGAAAGGAGGTGAACGACTGATGGCAGAGAACATGTTCGACGGATTCGACCACACGCAGTACCAGGACGAGGTCGAAGAGCGATGGGGCAAGAAGGCCTACGCCGACAGCGACCGCTGGTGGCGTGGCATGAGCGCCGACGACAAGGCCGCCTGGCAGCAGCGGGTCTCGGACCTCGGTCGCGACTGGATCGCGGCCGCCGAGAGCGGCCTCGCACCCGACAGCGCCGAGGCGCAGGCGATCGCGAAGCGCCACGTGGACTGGCTGACCGGCATCCCGGGCACCCCGGCGGCAGCGCCGGGAGGAGATGTGAAGCGCTACGTCATCGGCCTCGGCGAGATGTACGTGGCCGATCCGCGCTTCGGCGTCAACTACGCCACGAGCGAGGGTGGAACGGCGGGAGCCGAGTTCGTCCGCGACGCGCTCCGCGTGTACGCCGAGGGGAACCTCTAGGCCGTACACAGAGCGGATGCCGCGACCCGTGAGGGTCGCGGCATCCGTGTCTCCGGGGGAATGCCCGGAAATCCCAGCTAGACGCGCTTGCTGCCGCTGATGAGGCGGAACAGGAATGCGATCAGCGCGATGACGCCGACGATGAGCGCCACCCACAGCAGCCAGCTCAGGGCGCTGTTGAGGCCGCCGACGATCGCAAGCACGACAGCGACGACGATGATGATGATGAGGGCGAGGTTCATGGAGTTTCTCCTTCTCCTTCGTCGATGCGCGGGGTGACGCACCGGGTGCCTCAGGGGCACCGCACAAGATTGGCAGTGAGCAGTGTGCGCAGGGAGGGGCTTGACGACCTGTCAATAGCGGTGCTAACCGCGCACGCTGGTACCACTTCACGCCTCCGGGGCGAGACCCAGGGCCTTGTCAAGCCCCCCGATCCTCACCGGCGCCTCGCTTAGCGTGGCGGGACGACGACTCGAGGAGGAACGATGCCCGCCGGACGTGGTTCGAACAGCCTCAAGGACCCGAAGCTCTACGAAGAGCTGCGGGACGACGGGGCCTCGAAGGAGAAGGCAGCGCGCATCTCGAACGCCGCCGCACGAGACGGCCGCAAGAAGGTCGGCCAGCGCGGAGGCGAGTCGGGGTCGTACGACGACTGGACCGTCGACGAGCTTCGCAAGCGCGCGAAGGAGATCGGCATCACCGGGTACTCGGGCAAGAAGAAGTCCGAGCTCATCGGGATGCTGCGCAACCACTGACCCGCAAGGGCCGAAAGGCGGCGTTCACGCCGCGGGGGAAGGGATCGGATGCCGAAGCTCTCGCGCGTGCGCCCGCACGACGATCCCGGCTTCCGGCGCGTCCGCGCCGGCTCCGGATTCCGGTTCCTCGACGCCAAGGGTGCACCGGTGCCCGAGCGCCATGCCGACCGGATCCGAGCCCTCGTCATCCCCCCGGCCTGGCAGGACGTCTGGATCAGTGCGCGCCCGGACGGGCACATCCAAGCCGTCGGCACCGATGACGCCGGGCGTCGGCAGTACATCTATCACCGGGAGTGGAGCACGGGTCGCGACCGGGGCAAGTACGCCCGCGCGCTGCAGCTCGCCGAATCGCTCCCGCGCGCCCGGGCCCGGGTCACGACCTCGCTGCGCCGCAGCGCCCTCGACCGTGAGCGGGTGCTGGCGGTGGCGTTCCGGCTCCTCGACCAGGCCGCACCGCGCGTCGGCTCGGAGCGCTACCTCGCGGCCCACGGCAGCCGCGGCCTCACGACCTTGCAGCGCCGGGACGCGTCGGTCGAGGCATCCGTCGTGACCCTCTCCTTTCCCGGCAAGAGCGGGAAGCGACAGCAGCTCGAGGTCGACGACCACGACCTCGCCGCCGCGATCGAGCTGCTCGCCGCCGGCCGGCCGAGGTCTCCCCTCCTCGCGTGGGAGCGGGGGCGTCGCCGCGTGCCGCTGACGCCGGCCGACGTGAACGCCTACGTGCGCGCCCTCACGGGAGGACGGTTCACCGCGAAGGACTTCCGGACCCTGCGCGGCACCATCCTGGCCGCCGAAGCGCTGGCCCGGATCGGCAAGGTCGACACGGCTGCGCAGCGCAAGCGCGCCGAGCAGCTCGCGGTGCGCGCGACATCGGAGGCGCTGGGCAACACCCCCGCCGTCGCGCGCGGGTCGTACATCGACCCCCGCGTGTTCGCGCGCTACCGAGACGGGCATCTGCTCGACCTCTCGAAATCGCCGGAGTCGGCGATCCTGGCGCTCCTCCGCCCGGGACGCTGAGCCGCCCCCGGTAGCGTGAGGGGATGCCGCGCCCCGTCGACCAGCGCACCCTGGGGTACGTCGTTGTGGGCGGCGCGCTCGGGGTGCTCGCCCGGGCGCTGATCCACTTTCCGGTCGACGACTCCGCGCTGATCCCGTGGCTGACCCTCGGCATCAACGTGGTGGGGGCGTTCCTCCTCGGGATCGTCGTGGGCGCTGTCGGCGATCGGCGCCCGCACGTGCGGGCCTTCCTCGGCACCGGCGTGCTCGGCGGCTTCACGACCTACAGCGCCTTCGCGGTCGAGACGGTGCTGTGGCTCGCGACCCCGTGGCTCGCGGCGGGGCTGGCCGCGGCATCCGTCATCGCCGGTGTGGTGGGTGCGCTCGCCGGGCTTCTCGTCGGGCGTGTGCTGGGCGGTCGCACCTCCGGACGGCTTCCCTTGGCGGAGGCCGAATGAGCCGGCCGCTCCTGCTCCTCGTCGTCGCTCTGGCAGGCGGCGCCGGCGCCGGGCTGCGCCACACCCTCGACCGCGTGATCGGCACGCGCGGACCCGGACGGTTCCCGCTCGGCGTGCTGGTGGTGAACGTCACCGGGTCCACCGCCCTCGGACTGCTGACCGGCCTCGGCACGCTCGTCGCCCCCGAGCTCGCTCTCGTGCTCGGCACCGGGCTGCTCGGCGGGTACACGACCTTCAGCGCGGTCGCCGTCGACACCGTTCTGCTCGCCGAGCGTCGTCGGTGGGCGGATGCCGCGGCCGATCTGCTGGGCACGCTCGTGCTCGCGCTGGCCGGCGCGGGTGCGGGGATCTGGGTGGGTCTCCAGGTCGCCGGAGCGGTCGCCGGCTGACGGGAGCCCTCGCAGGCGGCGGTCAGGCATCCGGATGAGATACTTAGGCCGATACATTCCCGTATCCGTGCCGCTTCGGCGTGCATCCCCGCGCTCCCATTCCTGCGAAGGCATCCGTGTCGAACCTCGCCGTCCTGAGTCTCAAGAACCGTGCGCTCATCGCCCTGATCACGATCGTGGCCGCCATCTTCGGCAGCCTCGCGCTCGTGAATCTCAAGCAGGAGCTGATCCCCTCGATCGAGTTCCCCGCGCTGATCGTCGTCTCCACCTACCCGGGTGCTTCGCCCGAGGTCGTGAACAACGACGTCTCGACACCCATCGAGAACGCGATCCAGGGGGTGCCCGGGCTCGAGTCGAGCACCGCCACCAGCACCACCAACGCGTCCATCGTGCAGGCCTCCTTCACCTACGGCACCGACCTCGCCACCGCGGAGCAGAAGCTCACCCAGGCGATCAACCGCATCAGCTCGCAGCTTCCCGAGGGGGTCGAGCCCAACGTCATCTCGGCGAGCATCGACGACTTCCCGGTCATCCAGCTCGCGGTGACGGGGTACGACGACGAGGCGACCATCCAGGCGCAGCTCGAGGCATCCGTCATCCCCGACCTCGAGGATGTCGAGGGCGTCAACGCCGCGCAGATCGTCGGCGGTGTGGGCCAGCGCATCACGATCACTCCCGACCAGTCCGATCTGGCTGCCGCGGGGTATACGCAGCAGGCGATCCGCGACGCGCTCGACCAGAACGGCGTGCTGTTCCCGGGTGGTGAAATCACCGAGGACGGCGAGACCCTCACGGTTCAGACCGGCACCAAGATCGAGTCCGTCGACGAGATCGCGGCTCTCCCGCTCGTGCCGTCCGACGCGGAGCAGTTCGAGGAGGGCACCGTCACGATCGGCGACGTCTCCACGGTCGCCGAGGAGCAGGACCCGGTCACCACCGTCTCGCGCGTGAACGGTGAGCCCGCACTCACCATCGCCGTGACCAAGCTGCCGGCCGCGAACACCGTCGACGTGTCGCGCGGCGTGCTCGCGATCCTGCCGCAGCTGGAGGACTCCCTCGACGGGGCCGAGTTCACGGTGGTCTTCGACCAGGCGCCCTACATCCAGGAGTCGATCGACACGCTCGCGAAGGAGGGCCTGCTCGGCCTGTTCTTCGCGGTCCTCGTGATCCTGATCTTCCTCATGTCGGTGCGGGCCACCCTCGTCACGGCGATCTCGATCCCGACGAGCGTGCTGATCACCTTCATCGGCATCCAGGCCTTCGGGTACTCGCTCAATATCCTGACCCTCGGCGCCCTCACGATCGCCATCGGGCGCGTGGTCGACGACTCGATCGTCGTGATCGAGAACATCAAGCGCCACTACGTGGGCGACGCGAGCAAGCTGTCGTCGATCCTGCTCGGCGTGCGCGAGGTCGCCGCCGCCATCACGGCGTCGACCATCACCACCGTCGCCGTGTTCCTGCCGATCGCCTTCGTCGGCGATGTGACCGGGGAGCTGTTCCGGCCGTTCGCGATGACCGTGACGATCGCGATGACCGCGTCGCTCTTCGTCGCCCTCACCATCGTGCCCGTGCTCGCGTACTGGTTCCTGCGCCCGGGCAAGCCGCTCCTCGATGCGAACGGCGACGCCATCGACCCGGAGCACCCCGACGCTCCGCCCAGCCGACTGCAGAAGAGCTACCTGCCGATCCTGCGCTGGACGCTCAAGCACTCGTGGATCACGCTCTCGCTCGCCGCGCTCGTGCTCGTCGGCACGATCGCCCTCGCACCGCTGATGAAGACGAACTTCCTCGGCGACTCCGGGCAGAACACGTTCACGATGACGCAGTCGATCGGCGCCGCTCCGAGCCTGGAGGCCGAGAGCGCCGCGGCCGAGCAGGTGGAGGAAGCCCTCGTCGGCATCGACGGCATCGTGACCGTGCAGGTGTCGATCGGCTCGAGCGGCTCCGCTCTCCGCGACGCCTTCTCGGGTGGCGGCAGCGGCATCACGTACTCGATCACGACCGACCCGAACGTCGACCAGGTCGCGTTGCGGGAAGAGGTGCAGGAAGCGGTCGCCGGGCTCGAGGATGCCGGCACGATCACGGTCGCCTCGTCCGGAGGCGGATTCGGCTCGAGCGACATCGCGATCGACGTCACCGCTCCCGACTCGGCCACGCTGCAGGAGGCGACCGACGAGGTCGTCGGCGCCGTCGAGGGTGCAGACGGTGTCGGCCAGGTCTCCAGCAACCTGTCGGCGTCGCTGCCGTACATCGCCGTGATCGTCGATCGCGACAAGGCCGCCGCCCTCGGCCTGTCCGAGGTCGCCGTGGGTGCGCTCGTCTCGAACACGATGCAGCCGCAGTCGATCGGGTCGGTCGAGATCGACGACACGTCGCTCACGGTCTACCTCGCCGCCGCGGAGACTCCGGCCTCCCTCGACGACCTGCGTGAGCTGCCCGTGCCGACGGTGACGGGTCCGGTTCCGCTGGAAGATGTCGCGACCGTCGAGCAGAGCGAAGGCCCGACGTCGATCACGACCGAGGGCGGTCAGCGGACCGCCACCGTGACGGTGACCCCGTCGACCGACGACCTGGCCACCGCGACCGCCTCGGTGACGACCGCGCTCGAGGACGCCGACCTCCCGCCCTCGGCGGACGCCACGCTCGGCGGCGTCGTGACGCAGCAGCAGGACGCGTTCTCGCAGCTCGGCCTGGCGCTTCTCGCCGCCATCCTGATCGTCTACATCGTCATGGTCGCGACGTTCAAGTCGCTCCGCCAGCCGCTGCTGCTGCTCGTCTCGGTGCCGTTCGCGGCGACCGGAGCGATCCTGCTGCAGATCATCACGGGCGTCCCGCTCGGCGTCGCGTCGCTGATCGGCGTGCTGATGCTCATCGGCATCGTGGTCACCAACGCGATCGTGCTCGTCGACCTCGTCAACCAGTACCGGGTGAAGGGGCTGACCGCGCATGACGCGACCGTCGCCGGCGGATCGCGCCGTCTGCGCCCCATCCTCATGACCGCGCTCGCCACGATCTTCGCGCTCACGCCGATGGCTCTCGGCATCACCGGTCAGGGCGGCTTCATCTCGCAGCCTCTCGCGATCGTCGTGATCGGTGGACTCGTGTCGTCGACCGTGCTGACGCTGCTCGTGCTCCCCACGCTCTACAACCTCGTCGAGGGGGCCAAGGAGCGCCGGGCCGCCCGCCGCCAGGGCGACGGCGGCGGCGACGGCGGGTCCCCGCAGCCCGGTGACCCGCTCACGCCGGGAGGAGCGGATGCCGAGTCCGAGCTCGTCGGCGCCGCCGTGGGTGGCGCTGCACTCGAGACCCGTCGCGCGCGCCGTGCCCGTGAGGCGGGGGAGGCGACGCCGGCAGCGCTCGCCGGAGTCGCGGTTCCCGTGATCGACGAGGGTCCCGACATCGAGATGCCCGAGGCGGGTGCGGATGCCGCTCCCGACGGTGTCGCCGCGGCCGACGGCGATGTCCTGGTCGAGGAGCCCGAAGCTGCCGACGCCGTGGCCGAGGTTCCCGTGATCGACGAGGGTCCCGACATCGAGGTGCCTGAAATCGCTCAGGATGCCGATGCCGAAGGTGAGGCCGAGGCCGAGGTAGAGGTCGGCCCCGTGGCTGACGCCGACGCCGACGCCGTCGCTGACGCCGACGCCGACGCCGACGCCGACGTCTCGCCCCCGGCCGACGCCGAGGCCGAGGTCGAGCCCGTCGAGGTCCAGGCGGAGTGGGCTGAACCCCAGGAGCCCACGGACGAGCCGGCGCGGGACGCGACCCCTGAGGACGCGACTCCTGAGGAGCCCGCGGAGGACGAGTCGGCGCCCGAGGAGCCGGCCCAGGATCTGCCGACCCCCGAGGAGCCGGCCCCCGAGGAGTCCAATCCCGAGGAGCCGGCCGCGAGCGCCTCCCCCCTCGCGAACTCTGAGGACGCGGCCCCCGAGGACGCGAACCCGGAAGGCTCCGCGCCCGAGGACGACCGCCGCGAGTGATGGCCGCCGACCCGCCGCGACGTGTCAGTCGCGGCGGCCGGCGACCCCGAGGAACCGGATGAACACCGCGATCCAGCCGAAGATCAGCGCGAAGACGATGATCTCGAACGCGGTGAGCGAGAAGTAGCCGACGACGGGGATGAACAGCACCACCGAGGTGAGCGTCGCGGCGAGGAACGCCCACGACGCCACGAAGTAGGTGCGCGGCATCCCCCGCAGCAGTGCCGGACCGCTGATGAGCAGCACCAGGAACATCGCCGCCATGCCGGAGGCCGAGATGTTGTGGAGGGCGAGGTTCACGTTGACCGGGAAGATGCCCACGCACGCCAGCATGATGCCCATCACCACGAACAGCGCCGGGACGATGCGCGGCCCCTTCGGATTGGTGAGCACGCCCGCCGCAGCCAGCGACTCCATGTCGTTGGCGATGTAGACGGCGAACGTCGTCACCAGCAGACCCCCCGCGATGAGGGTGCCGTTGAAGACCCAGCTCGACAGTTCGTCGAACGATCCGAGGTGGCTGAAGTGGATCGTCCACCACTCCGGATCGGGCGTCGTCACCATGGCGGTGAGCGTCCCGATCACGACGAACGCCATGAGGAGCGAGGACATCCGCTGAGTGGTCATGCTCGAAGTGGACAGATACACGATGTAGGTGGTCATGCCGAGCGTCACGGCCATGAGCACGACCGCCCAGAACGTGATGACGGGCAGGCCGATGAACCCGAGCGCCAGCACCCGGTACAGGGCATACGTCGCGAGGAACGCGAGGGCGGTGTGCACGATCACGACCGAGATCGTGTTGACGGTGAACTTCCAGGACGGGAGGGAGCGCCGCCACTCCTGGCCGGGGCGACCGCGCGCCTGCCAGTAGCCCACGGTTGCCGCGGCGAGTGCCACGACCGCCGAGCCCGCAGCCGCCCAGACGGCGAAAGGGTCCTCGTCGGCGATCATGAGCGCCGACGACACGAGGGAGACGATCAGGCCGTATACCGCCCCGATGGCGCCGGCGCCGAGCGCGAGGTAGACCGCGAGTGACTCGGTGTGGCGGGTGGCAGTGGGTGCGGCTCCGTCGGGGAGGGACGCAGCGAGGGGGGCGCTCATGGCGTCAGTGTAGGACCGGCGGGTGACGGCCCGTCGCGGCGCGCCCGACGGCGTCAGCGCATGCGGGTGAGCCAGGGGCGCAGCATCCGCGTCACCCACGGCAGCACCAGGTAGGTCATGATCGGCGTCAGCAGGATGGTCGCCATCAGCACGCGGAGGACGAGCGGCCACTCCGTGAAGCCGGGGACGAACCCCAGCAGCCAGGACGCGAGGAGATTCGTCGGGAAGAACCCGAGCCAGATCGCGACGGCTTGCTTCCACCGGGGCGGTGCTGCGGGGATCGGCTGCTGGATCGGACCGGTCGGGGCAGCGGCATCCGATCGTCCTGCCGGGTCGCGGGACTCGACATGCGTGGCGAACGGGGCGTCGAACCAGCCTTCGATGCCGGTACGGCGCTCGACACGGACCTCACTGGCGAACGCCCGCCCGGAGTCGAGCCACCAGGACCGCTGCGGCGACTGCTCCCACGACTCGAGCGTCGGGATGTCGCTGAACCGGTAGAGCATGTACCAGAGGTCGCTGCCTTCGCCGGCGCGCACCCAGCCCGAGCCGAGGAAGCCCGGGAAGCCGGTCGCGAGGTCGGTGCCCGCCTGCATCCAGCTCGTGGCCTCGAGGGTGCGACCGGGGTCGATGCGCCGCTCGATCGCGACGGTGACGGGGTGCGCTTCGGGTTCGGCCATGCGTCCCATTCCACACGATCCTGCGGCTCGGCAGGTTCGCGGCCGTCCGATGCTGCCGCCGAGCCGACCGCCAGCTCTCGCGGAAGGGCGATCAGCCAGGCGCCGACCGAGCTGAATCCGACGAACTCGAAGAACGCGAGCGTGATGAAACCGGCGACGAGCGCCGCCATCCCGATGGTCAGGACCACCACGAGAAGGACCGACACCCGGCGGAAGCGCCGCCCCAGCCCCGGGATGCCGAGGCTCGTCGCGACGAGCATGATCAGCGACAGCCCGAGGCCGGCGGCGATGAGGTCGTGCAGCTCGGGGCTCACCGGAATCGGGACGAGGCCCACGGCGGAGAGATGGAGCCCGGCCGACACGAGCGCACCACGGAAGGCACGCGATCGGCTGCGCCGGACGCCGGCAGGGAGCACCGCAGCCACCAGCACGCCGTAGGTGGCGAGCAGGAAACCCGACACGATCGCGGTCGAGTTGAACACATGGCTCGAGACGTCGTCGAACGTTCCGAGGCGGGAGAAGTGCAGGTGCCACCACAGCGGGTCGCGCGTGCTGAGAACGGCGACCGCCACGCCGATCGCGAGCGTGAGGAGCGCAGTTCTGCTGAAGTGATGCGCGGTGTGGCCCGCGATCGGAGGCACGGCCGGCCGGTCTCTCGGACCGACGGTGTGTCGTTCGGGGGTGGCGAGGAGCAGGCTCACGGACTCACGATCTGTGGGTGCGACGATCCATCCACAGTGCCATGCCCCCAGGCGGGCGCCGTGGTGGTCGTCGCTCGACGCGGACAGGAATCCCCAGGTCAGCGGCGTACCGCTGCGACCATGGTAATGGGCCGATGCCTGAGAACACACCGCGTGTGCAGAATCCGGCCCGGCTTCCTCCCAGGCGACTCCGCTACCCTGGACCAGTCGGCTCTGGACACCGCGCTGTGCGCGGATGGGTTTGTGAGTCCAAGGGGCCGATGGTGGAGACGACTTCCGTCTCGACGACCATCATCTGAATGGCCCCCGGCCGACGACAGTCCGGGTTGCTCCACGCCGCCATAGCGGCCTCGCACGCGTGCGATCTGAGAGCGCTGTTCTCGCAGAACAACCCAGAAGGACACCCCCATGCCCAAGAACAAGAAGGCAGCAGGCGGTCGACCCGCCAAGAACTTCGAGCCCCGCTACGCCGCGAAGACGAGCTTCCAGGACCGCAAGCGCCGCCCGGGCGAGGCCTCCGCCGGCAAGCCCGGCAGCAAGAGCGCCGGCCACCGCGGCTACCGTGCGGAAGAGACGACGGATGCCGCGCCCAAGCGCCGCTGGACCGCGCAGGAGCGCGCCGGTCGCGACGAGTCGCGCGGGATCCGCACGCACTCGCAGGGCGCGCGCAACGACCGCCCGGCTCGGTCGTTCGATGACCGTCCCGCGCGTTCCTACGACGACCGCCCGGCGCGCTCGAACAGCGACCGCCCGGCTCGTTCCACCGGCGACCGTCCCGGCCGCTCGTACGGCGATCGCCCGGCCCGCTCCTATGACGACCGTCCGGCTCGTTCGAACAGCGACCGTCCGGCTCGTCCGGCGCATCTCGATCGCGTCGACCGCGACGACCGCCGGTCCTTCGGCGACGCGCGTCCGTCGTACCGCCGCGACGAGCGGCCCGCTCGCTCGAACTCGGACCGCCCGGCGCGTTCGTACGATGACCGTCCGGCGCGTTCGAACTCGGACCGTCCGGCTCGTTCGTACGATGACCGTCCGGCTCGTTCGAACTCGGACCGCCCCGCTCGTTCGTACGATGACCGCCCGGCGCGTTCGTACGATGACCGCCCGGCGCGTTCGTACGATGACCGTCCGGCGCGTTCCAACTCGGACCGCCCGGCGCGTTCTCACTCGGACCGCCCGGCGCGTTCGTACGATGACCGCCCGGCCCGCTCGTACTCCGACCGCCCGGCGCGTTCCTCCGACGACCGTCCTCGTCGCGACGACCGCCCCCGCGGCACCAGCGCATCGGGTCGTGCGGACTGGAATGCCCCTGCTCGCACCGCGGCGCACGAGGCCCATGTCGATGTCGTGCACGAGCGCCTGCAGGCCGAGGCCGTCCAGGCCGGCGAGGTCGCGGACGTGAAGTTCGGCGACCTGGGGCTGGGCGAGCGGATCGTCCGCACGCTCGCGGAGCTCGGCGCCCCCACGCCGTTCCCCATCCAGGCCGCCACGATCCCCGCGATCCGCGCCGGCAAGGACGTGCTGGCACGCGGCCGCACCGGCTCGGGGAAGACGATCGCCTTCGGCGCTCCGCTCGTCGAGAATGTGCTGCGCGCCCAGTCGGGCAAGCGCCGCGAGTTCGCGCGTGCACCCCAGGCGCTGATCCTGGCCCCGACCCGCGAGCTCGCGCTGCAGATCGATCGCACCATCCAGCCGATCGCCCGCAGCGTGGGCCTGTTCACCACCCAGATCTACGGCGGCGTCCCCCAGGGCCGCCAGGTGGGCGCTCTCCGGAAGGGCGTCGACATCATCATCGGCACCCCTGGCCGCATCGAGGACCTGGTGAAGCAGGGCAAGCTCGACCTGTCGGACGTGCGGGTCGCCGTCCTCGACGAGGCCGACCACATGTGCGAGCTCGGATTCCTCGAGCCGGTGCAGCGAATCCTCCGTCTCACCGCGGATAACAGCCAGAAGCTGCTCTTCTCGGCGACGCTCGACCGCGAGGTCGCCGCTCTCGTCGATGAGTTCCTCGTCGAGCCGGCCGTCTACGAGGTCGCCGGCGAAGATCAGGACTCGGGCACGATCGACCACCGCATCCTGGTGATCGAGCACCGCGACAAGGCAGAGATCCTCGACTCGCTCGTGAGCCGCGAGGGCAAGACGCTCGTCTTCGCCCGCACCCGCGCGTACGCCGAGATGCTCGCAGAGCAGTTCGACGATGCGGGCATCAGCGCGCTCGCCCTCCACGGCGACCTCAACCAGGCCAAGCGCACGCGCAACCTCGAGAAGCTGACGTCGGGCCGGGTGCAGGTGCTCGTGGCGACGGATGTCGCGGCACGGGGCATCCATGTCGACGACATCGATCTGGTCGTGCAGGCCGACGCGCCCGACGAGTACAAGACGTACCTTCACCGGTCCGGCCGCACGGGCCGTGCCGGTCGCTCGGGCACCGTCGTCACGCTGATCACTCGTCAGCGCCGCCGCCGCATGACCGAGATGCTGGAGCGCGCCGAGATCGACGCTCCGTTCGACGAGGTGCGCCCCGGCGACGACCTGATCGAGGAGCTCACCGGGCGTCAGCTCGCGAACGTCGACGCCTGACCTGTCTCCGCGTAGGCCGCCTGGATCACATCGATTCCGGCGGCCTTCGTCGATGCCGCGGGCTTTCTTCGTCAATCGACCCTTCCGTTCGACGGCGACCGCGTGCCAGACTTGGCGATGAGCCTATTTGTTAGGACGGTTACCTAATCCGCCTGGCGCGTCGGCTCGGTCCGGATTCCCCCGCCGGACCCCGCGCAATCGAAGGAGCTCGTGTGACCCCCCGCATTCCCGCTCTCGCCGTCGCCGGTGCGCTGCTCATCGGCCTGGTCGGTGCGTCTCCCGCCGTAGCGGCCGACGATGAGCCCACCCCGACGACCACGGTGAACGGCTACCGCAATGTCGGCTACTACGGCCAGTGGCGCGCGACCGGAGAGGCTCAGGCGACGCTCGAGCGCCTGTTCGTCGATACCGCCGCCGCTGAGAACCTCACCCACCTGAACTACTCGTTCGGCAATATCGCCGGCGACCAGGCCGCTCTCGACGCGGGCCGCTCCGCCGGCGTGAAGGGACTCGACGGCGTCGCTCCCCACACGTGCTTCATCTCCGACACCCCCGCGCCCGGACCCGGCCAGACCGACACTGCCGGAGACGCCGACAGCGACTTCGTGCACGCGTTCACCGCGGCGGACTCGGTGCTGGGCATCGGCGACACCAAGAAGCAGAAGCTCGCCGGCAACTTCAACCAGCTGCGCCAGCTGAAGCGGCTCTACCCCGACCTGAAGGTCAATGTGTCGCTCGGCGGCTGGTCGTGGTCGAAGTCGTTCTCCAAAGCCGTCGCGACGCCCGAGCTGCGCTCGACGCTCGTGGAGTCGTGCATCGACCTGTACATCCGCGGCGACCTCCCCGTCATCGGAGGACGGGGCGGCCCCGGCGCGGCCGCGGGCATCTTCGACGGCTTCGACCTCGACTGGGAGTGGCCCGGCGCGCCGGACTGGGCCCAGGAGATCGGCAACAGCGTCGACCCCGTGAACGACAAGGCGAACTTCCTCGCATTCGTCAAGGAGTTCCGGGCGCAGCTCGACGCCGTCGAGGCCGAGACCGGCGACGACTACGAGCTCTCGGCCTTCCTGCCGGCAGGTCCGACCCAGATCGCGGCAGGGGGATGGAACTCGCCCGAGCTCTTCGAATACCTCGACTACGCGAACCTGCAGGGTTACGACCTCTGGGGATCGTGGACCGCCGAGACCGGCCACCAAGGCAACGTCTACGGCGATCCCGCACACAACTGGGGGCTGGGCCTCGACACGGTCGTGAACTCCTACGTCTCGGCGGGCGTCGACCCGGCGCAGCTCAACCTGGGGCTCGCCGCGTACGGGCAGGGCTGGCGCGATGCCGAGCCGCAGCCGTGGACTCTCTCGGGCGGTGGACTCACCCAGATCACGTGGGATCAGCTCAAGGAGCGCGACCTCGAGATCCACCACGAGTACACCGCGGACGGCGACTTCAATGCGACCTGGGGCTACGACCCGGCGACGCGCGAGTTCTGGTCGTTCGACGACGAGCTGGCGGTCGCCGAGAAGACCGCGTGGGCGATCGGCAAGGGCCTCGGCGGCGTCGACTTCTGGGAGGTCGGCAACGACGTCGCGGGCGACCTGTCGACGGCATCCGCCGAGGTGCTCCGCGCCGCCGCGCCGGGCCCGGTGGCCGGTGCACCCGCCCTGCTGTGCGCGCAGACTCCGGATGCCGCCGCCACCCCGTGGAACGCGCAGACGACGTACCGCGGCGGCGAGCTGGTCTTCCTCGACGGACGCGTGTTCGAGGCCCAGTGGTACGCGAAGGGCGACGTGCCCGGCGCCTCGACCCGCGGACCGTGGAGCACGCTCACGGCGTGCGGCCTCGATCCGGACACCGTCCAGGCCTGGTTCGCCGACCGGATCTATCTCAAGGGCGACCAGGTGGTGCACGAGGGCGTGACCTACACCGCCCAGTGGTGGACTCGCGACCAGCAGCCCGGCGCCAAGAACGGTCCCTGGACGCGCTGACCAGCGGCCGACACGACGAGCGCGTCCCCACCCGGGGGCGCGCTCGTCCGCGTCAGGAGGCCGTGGGCACGCGGCCGATCTCCGCGACGCGCGCCGGATCGGCGCCGAGGCCCGACAGGCGCGAGCGCAGCGCCGTGGCGGCGCGGTCGTACGGCGCGGCGCTCCCGTACATCAGGGAGCGGGTGTTGGCGGCTTCGAGGAACGACACGATCTCGAACGTGAGCTGGCGCGCGTCGTCGAGGCCCGGCAGCTCACCGGCGGTCATGGCGTGCTCGATCGACAGCGACAGGTAGTCCTCCCAGTCCGACGACGCGCTGATGACCGCGTCACGGACCGGACCCGGCTTCGCGTCGTACTCGACCGAGGCGGCGGCGAAGAAGCACCCCCCGCGGAAGACCCGCTCATCGGAGTACTCGAGCCACGATGAGATGAGGGCGCTGACGCGGGACAGCCCCCGCTCGGAGCGAACCCGCGCGGGGGCGATGACGCGCTCGACGAACACCTCGCGCGCGGCCGTGACGGTGGCGAGCTGCAGCTGCTCCTTCGAACCGAAGAGAGTTGCGACCCCGCTCTTGCTGTGGCCCGCGGCATCCGCCAATCGACCGATCGTGAGGCCGTCCAAGCCATCGACCGACGCGATGTCGATCGCGTGGGCGAGGATCGCGCGCCGGGACTCATCGCCCCGCGCGCGCCGTCCGTCCAGCTGCTCTTGCATCACCGGATAAGGTTACCGTACGATCGTTCGTATTCATACGCACGATCGTACGTATTTCTCGCCGGAAGTCAGGAGCCGCCATGGATCTCGCACTCTCGACCGCAGGAGTCGCGGTGCGCGCCGCGGGCGCCGTCTCGCCGCGCTGGGGTGCCGCCGTGGCTCTGCCGCTCTTCGGCCATGTCTCCCGGCCGCGGCCCGTCGGCGCGGGCGAGCAGGCCACGATGTGGCAGGCGCGTCGCTCCACGCTCCGCATCCCCGGAATCCAGCGCAGCGGCCCGGGCGTGGTCGCCTACGAGTGGGGTCACGGCACCGACGTCGTCGTGCTCGCCCACGGGTGGACCGGCCGAGCGAGCCAGTTCGCTGCGCTCGTGCGCGAGCTGACCGCCGAGGGCCTCCGAGTCGTCGCGTTCGACGCGCCGGCGCACGGTGACTCCTCGGGCCGCCGCACGTATCTCGTCGACTGGATCGATGCGCTCACCGAGCTGCAGCAGCGGCACGGGCGGTTCCACGCGGTCGTCGGCCACTCCTTCGGCGGGCTGGCGGCGCTGGTCGCGGGCGCCGATGGCGTCCAGGCGGACCACGTGATCACGGTGGCGGCTCCCGCCGATGCCGACCTCCTCCTGTCGCAGTTCCAGGGCATGCTCGGCTACGGCGACCCCACGTCCGCGGCGCTGCGAGAGCGGTTCGCGCGGCGCTACTTCCCCGGCGAGGCCGATCCGTTCGGCCGGCTGTCGCCGGTGAGGCGTCCGCTGCCCGCCGGCGTCGCCCTGCTCGCTGTGCATGACGAGGCCGATCGGATGGTTCCCTACGGCGAGCTATCCCGCATCCGGGCTGCCAATGGCGGGGCACGCGCCGTGACGACCCGCGGCTTCGGTCACAACCGCATCCTCGAGTCCGATCCCTTCCTCGACGCGGTCCTGGAGTTCATCGCGCCGCCGGCCATCCGTGAGGTGCCGCGCGTGGCCACCGCCGAGGCCGCGGACGCCGCCTGATCGCGTGCGCGTCAGAACAGCGACGGCTGGGCGGCCGATGCCGCTGCGGCCCGACCTCGCGACGTCGTGACCACGCCGGCGGCGCGCGCTTCGGCGCGGGCGGCCAGGCCCGACACCGGCGTGCCGCGGGGGTGGTCGTCTTCGGCTCGCCCGTCCAACCCGTGTACGCGAAGGAGCGGACGAACGCGCTTCGCGAGCCACGCCCGGTAGGCCTTCGGTGCGTTGGTGGAGGCCCCCGGGTACAGGCCGAGATAGGACGAGACCAGCTCGGGATGCTCTTGCTCGAGCCATTGCATGAACCACTGCTTCGCGCCGGGGCGCAGATGCAGCGCGCCGTAGACCACGCGCGTCGCGCCGGCCGCCTTGATGCGCACCAGCGCGTCGTCGATCGCGGCGATCGAGTCTGTGAGGTGGGGGAGGATCGGCATCAGGAACACGGTGACAGGGAAGCCGGCATCGGTCGCGGCGCGGACCGTGTCGAGTCGGGCCGTCGTGGTGGGCGTGCCGGGCTCGATGAGATGCTGCAGGGCGTCGTCGAAGACCGCGATCGACATGGCGATCGATACGCGCACCGATCTCGCGGCATCGGTCAGCAGCGGGAGGTCCCGTCGTAGGAGCGTGCCCTTGGTGAGGATCGAGAACGGCGTGCCCGACTCGGTCAGCGCACCGACGACGCCGGGCATGAGCTTGTACCGGCCCTCTGCGCGCTGATAGGGATCGGTGTTCGTGCCGAGCATGACCGGCTGGTGCGACCACGTGCCGCGGCGCAGCTCCTTCTCGAGCACCTCGGCGACGTTGATCTTGACGATGACCTGGGTGTCGAAGTCGCGGCCGGCATCGAGTTCGAGATACTCGTGCGTGCCACGGGCGAAGCAGTACACGCACGCATGGCTGCAGCCGCGGTAGGGGTTCACCGTCCAGTCGAACGGCATGGCGGATGCCCCGGGCACATGGTTGAGGGCGGTCCTGCAGAGCACCTCGTGAAAGGTGACCCCCGCGAAGTCGGGGGTCGTCACGGATCGCACGAGGCCGTTGAGGTGCTCGAGGCCCGGCAGGGCCGCGGCATCCGCCACTCCCAGTTCCTGACCCTGCCAACGCATAGGACTATGGGAACAGATGTTCGATAACCTGTCAAGCGGACGCTCGAGAGCATCGAACACGGACGTGATCCGCGTCCCGTCATTTCCGCACGCCCGGCGCACGGGCGACAATGGGGGTGTGACGGCGCCCGATTCGCCTGAAACCCCGACGACTCGTCGCGCCGCCAGAGCGATGCGCGAGGGGGCCGACGGTCGCGCGCCGGAGGTGCAGCCGGGTGCGACGGCTCCGGCCGAGCCTCCGTTTCTCCTTCCCGAGGACGTCCCCGCGCTCGCGCTCCCCCCCGAGGTCCACGTCGCCCGGCCGGCGTCGCTCCCGAGCGGGTTCGCCGCCACTCCTGCCGCCCCTCCGGCCCGGCCGTCGACGGCGCCGCAGCAGCGGGTGCGAGGCAGTCGCCGCGCTCGCCGGCCCGACCGTCGGCACAGCGCCCGCCGGGCGGCGCGCGCGCAGGCGATCGAGGCCGGCGGGAACGAGGGCCCTCCCGCCCGCCACGTGCGGCCACGGCGTCTGACCCGGGTCGGCGTCGCCGTGGTGCTCGCGCTCGGCGGTGCGCTTCTGCTCGGCTCGACGGCCGCGGTGACCGCACTCGTCACCGGCGCCACGGGCGTCGAGGACCCGAGCGCGGATGCGGTGGCGCGCATGGCGGTCGCACCCCCGACGGCGACCGCGCTGCCGGTGCCGAAGGTGGCGCAGACGCCGGTGTCGGCCGACATCTGCGCCGACCCGGAGTTCATGACCGCCGTCGAGAAGCATCAGGACGAGAGCGCCGTCGTCGCCGCGGGGGGCGGTGAGGCGTTCCGCGCCGCCGTGGTCGGCGGTGATGCGCCGTGCGTCGACCTCGACGACCCGACGAGGATCTGGGCCGTCATCAACAAGGCGCGACCCTACGACCCGATCGACTACCGGCCGTCGGGCCTGATGATGCCCGACGGGGTGCGCAGTCTCGAAGGCGGCTCGCTGCGCGCGGATGCGGCATCCGCTCTCACGTCGCTCGTCACCGCGGCGCGCGAAGCCGGTGTCGGCGAGCTCGCGCTCGAGAGCGGCTTCCGCTCGTATGAGACCCAGCAGGGCTCGTACGGCAGGCAGGTCGACTCGAAGGGCGCTCAGCAGGCCGACCTGGTGAGCGCGCGGCCCGGTTTCAGCGAGCATCAGTCGGGACTGACCGGCGACGTCGTGGCGTGCTCCGGCGGCTGCAGCACGCTCGACGACCTCGCGGCGACGAGCCAGGGGGCGTGGGTCGCGGAGCACGCGTGGGAGCACGGCTGGATCGTCCGGTACGTCGAGGGCGCCACCGGCGTGACCGGATATCTCCCCGAGCCGTGGCATCTGCGCTTCATCGGTCCGGAGCTCGCCCGCGCGTATCACGACGGCGGCTGGCGCACCCTCGAGGAGTTCTTCGGGCTCGCCCCGGCTCCCGCGTACCTCGGCTGACGCCTCGCGCGGGGTCGCCGGCGGCCCCGCGCAGGCAGATTGAGGCATCCCACAAAGCACGGGACCCGGTTCCAGGTTCCTTAGGACCGGATCTCACATACCGCCCGGTATGGAAGTGTTGCACCCGCTATGATCGACAGGGGCCGCCCGGCGGGGTCGACAGCGACCGGCCGCCTGGCGAGACGCTCGAAGACGAGAGGAAGGCGCACACATGGAGCGCGACATCTACGACGAGGACCACGAGGCGTTCCGCGACGTCGTCAAGGAGTTCATCAAGCGCTACGCGACGATCGAGAAGATCGCGCAGTGGGATGCCGACGGAGAGATCGACCGGGCGACCATGCTCGCCGCCGGCGAGTCGGGGCTCATCGGCCTGTCGGTCCCCGAGGAGTTCGGCGGCGCCGGGATGCTCCAGGACTTCCGCTTCCGCACGATCGTCAACGAAGAGGTCATCGCCGCGGGCGCGGGCTCCCTCGCCGGTGCCTTCGGCATCCAGGACGACCTCGCCGTGCCCTACATCGTGCACATGGGCACGCAGGAGCAGAAGGAGAAGTGGCTCCCACGCATGGCGACCGGTGAGATCCTCGGCGCTCTCGCGATGACCGAGCCCGGTGCCGGCAGCGACCTGCGAGGCATCAAGACGACGGCCAAGAAGGTCGACGGCGGCTACCTGGTCAACGGCGCGAAGACCTTCATCTCGAGCGGCAAGACCGCCGACATCGTCGTGACGTTCGTCAAGACCGGCGAGGGCAACCGCCCGGACGCCTTCAGCCTCGTCATCGTCGAGAACGGCATGGAGGGCTTCGACCACGGCAAGAAGCTGCACAAGATGGGCTCGCACGGCCACGACACCGCCGAGCTGTCGTTCAGCGACGTGTTCGTGCCCGAGGAGAACCTCATCAGCGGCAAGGAGGGCCAGGGCTTCATCCAGCTCATGATGAACCTCCCGCTGGAGCGCCTGTCGATCGGCATCGCCGCCGGAGCCGCCGCGCAGGCCGGACTCGCGTGGACGCTGGAGTACACCAAGAGCCGCGAGGCCTTCGGCGAGCGGATCATCGACTTCCAGAACACCCGCTTCAAGCTGGCGGATGTCGCCACCACGGTCGACGTCATGTGGGCGTACCTCGACCGCGCGCTGCTGGCCTACAAGGACGGCAAGCTGTCGGCCGAGGAGGCCGCCAAGGTGAAGCTGTGGACCACCGAGCGCGAGTGGGAGATCCTCGACACGTGCGTGCAGCTGCACGGCGGCTACGGGTACATCACCGAGTACCCCATCGCGAAGGCGCTCCTCGACGCCCGGGTGCACCGCATCTACGGCGGCACGAACGAGATCATGCGCGAGATCGTCGGCCGTCAGATCGCCGGCAAGCGCTAGGACGACCTGTGACGGATGCCGCGTCCCAGACCCCTCGCGGGGCTCGGGGCGCGGCATCCGTCGTCTCCTCCGGCGGCAGCCGGCACCGTCAGTCGAAGGCGGCGGGGGTCTGGCGCGGATAGGCGCCGCCGGCGAGCTTCACCAGGCGGGCATGCGCGTACTCGCACACCAGCGCGTGACGGTAGACCATCCGCGGCACGTCCACGTTCGAGTCCATCCAGAGGCTCACGCCGCCGAGCTTCCAGTGGCGGAAGGTCTCGTCGTCGCAGACCAGCGCGAGGATCTCGAGGAACGAGTCGTCGAAGCGGATCGAGTGCACGGCGCGGCGATACTCCTCGACCGTGAGCGCCATCGAGAACGGGATGTTCATGAAGCACAGCGCGGTCTGGATGTCGAGGCGGATGAACCGCCGCCGGCCGCGCTCCGCGTCGAGGCGCGGGATGTCGAGCTGGGCGAAGTCGAGGGTCTCGGGCCGGGTCAGCGGCACCTTGTCGAGCGCGATGAGCACGTCGTACACGTTGACGTCGTGCTCGACGACGGCGGAGTCCCCGAGTCCCGCCAGCGTCTCGGGCCGCAGGGTCACCGGGGCCATGTCCACGGGAGTGTTGCGGATGATGAAGTTGACGAGATTCGTCTCGACGACGAAGTGCCGGATGAGCAGCTCGACGGCGTCAGGTGAGACGAACCGCCGGAGGAACCACACGCACAGGAAGTCCATCGTGGCCAGTGGCATCCATCGGAACGGCAGGACCCGCTTGACGATCGAGATCAGCGCGACGAGCACGCGCGAGAAGACCCGCGCGATCGGGTAGAGCCAGCGCCGCGACAGGCGTCGCTGGTCGTCGATGATCTGTCGCACCAGCGCGCGATCGAGCGGGACGGACGGGTCGGCGTAGACCGCCTCCCACATGCTCGGGTCGGAGCGGACGAACTCCGGCAGCGAGGGCCGTGGCGCCGCCATGTCAGCGGTCCAGTTCCTCGAGCTGAAGGGCGTACAGCCGGGCGACGACCTGGGCGCAGCGGACGATGTCGTCGGCGGCTGCGTCGTCGATCATCCCCGAGGTGAGGATCGCGTCGAGGTCGCCCGTGTGCGCACTGTCGGCCTGCTGGTGGTACTGCATGAAGTGCACCTGATTGTCGGCGAGCCCGAGCACCTCCTGGAAGCGGGCGGCCCAGCCGGCGGCGCGCCTGGCGCCCAGACCTTCGATGATGAACATGGCGCCGAGCAGCCCCACCGGATTCGGCTGCCCGGCGTAGTGGAACATGTAGCCGGACAAGGCCTCGGAGCCGACGTTCTTCCGGCCGCTGCGCAGCTCGGCGAGCGAGCCGCCGATCGCCACATAGTCGCGCTCGATCATGAGGTAGTCGCGATGCTCCTCCTCGGCGTGGCGGATCGCCGCCGCGCGCAGCTCGAAGTGCTCGATGTCGAAGCTGGATGCGGCCCGCGAGATCCACGGGGAGCCGTCGACGACCTGCTGGCGGAGGTTGAACAGCAGGCGCTTGTAGTCCTCCAGGGTCACCGTGCCGTCGGCCAGCCGGTTCAGGAGGGGCACACGCGACAGGTGCTCTTCGAGCTCGGTCCAGACTTCGGCCAGGCGGTCGGAGACGGTGGCCGCTGCTGCGGGCACGGCATCGGCGGGAACGGTCGTCGAGGTTGTCGTCATGTCACTGCTCCTGAGAAATCGGATGGGGCGACCACGGTGAGGTGGGCGAAGGCGAACGAGAATCGTCCGGACTCGGGCACGGCGAGCAGCACGGTCTCGCCCGGGGCGAAGCGGCCGGCGCTCCACGCCTCTTCGAGGGCGATGAAGATGCTCGCCGACCCGGTGTTGCCGCGCGTCTCGAGATTGGAGAACCAGCGGTCGGTGTCGAGCGTCGGGATGCGGCGTCGCAGTGCGTCGAACGCGACGTCGCGGAACATGTTGGTGCTGTAGTGGCAGACCACGTGGTCGAGGTGATGGACGTCGACCAGGCCGATGTCGACGAGCTCCTCGAACTGGCGGATGCCGGCGTCGGCGAGGTCGTCGAGCATGCTCACGTCCTGCCGCAGCACGAACATCCCGCGGCGTTCGGCCTCGTCGATTCCCACGTCCTGCCACGTGCTGCCGAGCGACGGCTCGGCACCGGCCATGCCGGCGCGCATGCACACGTCGTGCTCGTGGGCGAGGGAGACCTGGCGCACCCAGTCCACGCGCAGCGAGGGCTTCGTCGGATGCGGCTGGAACTCCACGACGACGGCGCCCGCGCCATCGGACAGCATCCAGCGGAGGAAGTGCGAGTCCATGCCGGCCCGGATGCCGTCGAAGCGACGCTGGCGCAGGCTCCGGCTCGGCAGCTCCGACCCGACGACCGCCGCCACCGGATGGTCGCCGAGGCGGATCTTGCTGACCGCGGCATCGAGCGCGGCCAGGCTCGACGCGCAGACGCCCGACGCGGACAGCAGCTGCATCGGGCCGCCGCCCAGACGGCCGTGCACCATCGACGCGAAGCCCGGCACGAGCACATCGCCCATGGTCGTCGCGCAGGCCAGCATGCGCAGATCGTCGGCGGGTATCCCTCGGTCGTCGAGGGCGGCCTGGAGCGCCTTGACGGCGAGCTCCTCGTTGAGCTCGGTCGGCTCGCCGTGCTCGTCGAGCGCGTGGTGGCGGCGGCGGATGCCGTTGGACTCGAGGATGCGGCGCCGGATGCGTTCCGTGACCGGGTCGTCGCCGCCGAGTCGGGCCGCGATCCCGTCGTTGTCGACCGGATCGCCCGGGAGGTAGCGGCCGAACCCCGTGAGATACGCCGTCGCCGTCGTGGCCATGGTGATGACACTAGGCCACGGGCAGGACGGTCGCCCGGGGTGCTGTGGACGGGTCGCCGGGTGGCGCGTGCCGGGCGCCGGGTGCCGGGTGCCGTGCGCCGGGTGGGCTGACAGTGCGCGGGCCGGGCTCGGGTGCGTCGGCCGGGCTCGGGTGCGTCGGCCGGGCTCGGGTGCGTCGGCCGGGCTCAGGGGATCTGCCGTGCTCAGGATGGATTCGGCCGATTCGGTCCTGATGCGGGCGGAATTCCTGACTTCGGTCGATCGCCGCGGCGGCCGATCTTCGGACCACGCCGGATCGCCGACGGTTCTCCGCTTCCTCGCTTCGGTTGCCACCGCCCCGGCTCAGGGGATCTGCCGTGCTCAGGATCGAATCCACCCATCCGGGCCTGATGCGGGCGGATCTCCTGACCCGGGAAGCCCGGCCGGTGCAGGTGATCGCTCGGACTCTCTAGCCGCCTTCGACGGCGACATCCGCCCAGAGAAGTCGACCGCTGGTCCGGAAGCCGTTGCGTTCGTACAGGCGCGCGGAGGCCGGCGAGGCATGCACGGTGACGTGCTCGGCGCCGCGGTCGCGGGCCGTCGCGAGCACCGCGCGAACCAGCCGGCCGCCGATCCCGGCGCCTCGCAGCTCGGGAAGCACGTAACAGGACTGCAGGTCGCCCGACCACCGATCGAGGCTGCGCGTCGTCGCAACGCGCGGGGTCAGCGCCAGCCACGCCATTCCGACGATGGTGCCGTCGGCGTCGAGGGCGATGTGCGGCAGATGGGTGGCGGCATGGGCGCGCGCCCACTCCGCGGCCGCCTTCACGTACGCCGCCTCATCGACCGGGGGATCGTCGCCGGTCTCCCGGGTCCAGAGCCATCGCAGCTGGACGGTGTGCTCCAGCTCCGCGTCGCGAGCCAACCGGACCTCGACGACGGGGGATGACGACACGGCCCAACGATTCCAGAAGGAGCCGGGAGTTGCGAGGGTCGCGTGCCACTGGTGAAAGAACCTTTGGTTGGTATCCCGACCGGAGCCGACACGTCTGCACGCGAGAACCGGCGCGCGGTCGGGTCGCCGAGCTCAGGGGATCTGCCCTGTTCAGGACGGATTGAGCCGTTTCGGTCCTGACTGGGGCAGATCTCCTGACCCGGGCAGGAGCCGCGCCGGGACCCCGGGCAGAACCGGCGCACGGTCGGGTCGCCGAGCTCAGGGGATCTGCCCTGTTCAGGACGGATTGAGCCGTTTCGGTCCTGACTGCGGCAGATCTCCTGACCCGGGCAGGAGCCGCGCCGGGACCCTGGGCCGAAACGGCGCCCTGACCCGGGCAGGAGCCGCGCCGGGACCCTGGGCCGAGACGGCGCCCTGACCCGGGCAGGAGCCGCGCCGGGACCCCGGGCCGAACGGCGCCCTGACCCCGGCAGAAACCGCGCCGGGGACCCGGGCAGGAGCCGCGCCGGGACGCCGGGCAGAACCGGCGGCCTGACCCCGGCGGAAGCCGTGCCGCGACCCCGGGCCGAAACGGCGCCCTCACCCCGGCAGGAGCCGCGCCGGAACGCGCGGACACCAACCCCCCAGCCCGGGCTCAGTGCTGGCCGGCGGGCCCGTCGCCGCGGCCGAGGCCACGAGTCGCCAGACCACGACGCCGCGCGAGCTTGGCGACGCCTGCGCGCTTCAGCCGGTCGGCGATCAGGATGCCGAGGCCCACGCCCGCGACGCAGCTCGCGATCGTGAGCGCGAAGAACGCCACGACGGCCCAGAGCGGCATGGTGGCGAGGTCGAACGACGCCGCGGCGGCGAACGGATACACGATGCCGACGAACAGGGCGCCGGCGTAGAACTGCCAGGTCTTCCAGTACCGGTACAGGCCGAGCATGAACGGGATCTCGGCGAACACCGCCCACCAGATCGCGGCGCCGAGCCACGGGAACACCACGAGGCCCGACAGCACTCCGACGAGGATGCCGGCCAGCGGTCGCTCGAGCAGTCGCAGTGCGACCGTGGCCGGCAGCAGCCACAGCCCGGCCACCGCGACCGAGGCGAACGGCACCGTCACGAAGAGCACGGACGACACCCAGCCCGCGGCCCAGAGCAGGATCCCGCCGGCGACGCCGATCGCGGCGCACGTCAGCAGGAACGAGGTGGTGACGCGGCTCACGCGTGGGCCTCTGCGTTCGCGGCCTGCGCCTTGGGCGTCGGGGACGCCGCGCCGACCCGCCAGTACCCGCAGAAGCTCACAAGATCCTTCGGCACTCCGCGGTCGGTCACCAGGTGCCGGCGCGCCTCGGTGGGCAGCGCCTGCTCGCCGACGATGTAGGCGTGGAACGGGGCATCCGGAAGCGAAGCCTCGCGCAGTGCCTGCAGGGCGGGCGTTCCGGGCTTGACGTCGTGGTCGCGCACGATCCACCGAACCGTCACGCCCGCGGGGTGCTCGAACTCGAGGGCGTCCTCGGCGGACGGGACCTCGACGATCGCGAGTCCCGACGCGTGGGAGGGGAGCGACGCGCACACCCTGGCGATCGCGGGCAGACCGGTCTCGTCGGCCACGAGCACGACGCGGTCGGTGCCGCGCTCGGGGTTGAAGGCGAGACCCTCGTCGATGAGCACGACGCTCTCGCCGGGCTCGCACGTCTGCGCCCAGCGCGACGCCGGACCGGCCGTGCCGTCTTCCGGCGAGCCGTGGAGGACGAAGTCGACGTCGAGCTCGGCATCCGCTTCGTCCGTCGCGGGGCGGAAGGCGCGCACCGTGTAGTTGCGCATGACGGGCCGGACGCCGTCGGGGATGCGCAGGTACCGGAGGTAGCCGAACAGCTTGTTGGCCTTGGCGGGGAGGCGCTCGAGCCCCTCGTCGCCGCCGAGCGGAAGGAAGAGCCGGAACCACTGGTCGTAGCCGAGGGGACGGAAGGCGTCGATCTCGGCGCCGCCGAGGGTGACGCGCATCCAATGCGGCGAGAGCCGTTCGCTTCGAAGCACGGTCAGGTGCACCAGGCCCTGGGTCTCGGGCTTCACGAGTCTGCTGGCGAGCGCCATGGGTCCTCCGGGGGTCGAGGGGTGAAGGGGACGCGGCTCATGCGATGCCCCAGGGGAAGAAGATCCAGAACAACGCGGCGGACGCGACCCAGAAGAGCGCGATGAACACCACGTCGCGGGCACGGAACGGCACGAGGTGACGCTCGGTGCGGTCGGGGTGGGCGCCGAATGCCCGCGCGTCCATCGCCAGGGCGACGCGCTCGGCATGGCGGATGGCGCCGGCCATGAGGGGGACGACGTAGCCGAACCACCGCGCGATCGCGGCGAACGGTCCGCGACCGCCGTGCGCGCCGCGCACCCGATGCGCCTGCCGGATCACCTCGAGCTCGTGCCCGAACCTCGGCACGAACCGGAAGGCCGCCAGCGCGGTGTAGCCGATGCGGTACGGCACGCGCAGCTGCTGCACGGTGGCCCGGACCAGGTCGGGGCCCGTCGTCGAGAGCCCGGCGATCAGGGTCAGGGCGACGATCGCCGCGATGCGCAGGCCGGTCGCCAGTCCGATTGCGAGCGCGCCGCCGTAGAGCGTCCACGAGCCCAGCTGCAGCACGACGACCGACTGGTCGACGCGCGACGCCTCGGTCCACAGCGAGAAGCCGAGACCGATGAGGAGGGCGCCCGCGGGCAGCGCGAGCAGCAGCAGTCCGGCCAGGCGCCGGGTGAAGCTCACCCCCACCAGGAGGATCGCGTAGCTCAGCACCAGGAACGCGACCGGGGTCGCGGCATCCCGCACGAAGACCAGCAGCACCATCGCGGGCAGCGGTGCAGCGAGCTTCGCCAGCGGATTGAGCGCGTACAGGAACCGCACCGGCGACGCGTGGACGCGCTGCGCGTACGGGTCGAGCGTCGTGTGAACGGCCTGCGCGGCAGTCAGGGGCCCGGTCGCGGTCATGCGCCACCCCCGGCCGGGTCGCACGATGCGTCGATGGGGGCGGGAAGGTCGGCGAGGCGCACCGTGGTGGCGAGCTGCGGATGCCGCGCCAGGCCGTGCAGCGCTCGCCGGAGCGGCGGCAGCCGCAGGCCGGCGCGCTCGATCAGGGCGGTGTCGCCGAAGACGTCGGGCGTGGGCGCGGCCGCGAGCACCCGGCCGTCCGCCAGCACCACGGTGCGGTGGGCGTACTCGGTCACCAGCTGCATGTCGTGCGTCACGACGATGATCGTGGTGCCCTCGTCATTGAGCTCGCGCAGCAGGCGCAGCAGCTCGTCGGCCCGGGCGCGGTCCTGCCCGAACGTGGGCTCGTCGAGCACGAGCACCGGGGCGCCGGCCACGAGTGCGGTGCCCACCGACAGCCGGCGCTTCTGTCCGCCCGACAAGAGGAAGGGGTGGGTACGGGCTTTGGCCTCGAGTCCGAAGCGCTCGAGCAGGGCCATCGTGCGGTCGTGCACCTCGTCGTCGGGCAGCTGCCGCAGGCGCAGACCGTGTGCGACCTCGTCGAACACGGTGTGCGCGATGAACTGGTGCTCGGGGTTCTGGAACACGAACCCGATGCGCGCCGACAGGGTGCGGGCATCCGAGCGGCCGACGTCCAGCCCGTCGACGTGCACGGTTCCGCGCGGGGGCGGCACGACCCCGGCGAGCGCCTGGATGAGGCTCGTCTTGCCGGCGCCGTTGGCTCCGACGACTGCGACGAACTCGCCGGCGCCGATGTCGAGTCGCACGTCGAGCAGCACCTCGGTGCGGCCGCGACGCAGGGTGAGGCCCCGGACGGTGATGAGCGGCGCGGACGCCTCGGCCGTTCGTGGCGCCGGAGCGGCGGACCCTTCCGGCGCCGGAATCGGATTCTGGGGATGGATTCGGATGCCGGGGGCCGGGGCATCCGATTCGGGGGTGTCGTTCCGAGTCTGCGAGCCGGAACCGTCCGCGGGGGCCGGGGCGACCGGGACTGAGGAGCCCGGCGCGTCGGCCCCCTCGAGCGCGGCGTGAAGCTCGGCGGGAGTGAGGGGGAGCGGGTCGAGCGCATACCCGGCGCGACGAAGCCGCAGCGCCGCGATCGTGGAGACCGGGAGCCACACCCCCATGTCGTGCAGTTCGTCGGCGCGGCCGCGCAGCACGTCGTCCACGGTGCCGTCGGCGGTGAGCCCGCCGTCCTGGTCGAGCACGATCACGCGGTCGACGAACCCGACGGCGGCGTCGAGGTTGTGCTCGACCAGCAGGATGGCCCGGTCCCCCGACGCGACGAGCTCGGCGAGGGCGGCGTAGACCTCCTCGATCCCCCGCGGGTCGAGGTTCGCGGTGGGCTCGTCCAGCACGAGCAGCGGCGATCCCATGGCGAGGGCGCAGGCGATCGCGAGCCGCTGCCGCCCGCCGCCCGAGAGCCGGTCGGGGTTCTCGGAACGCCGCTCCCACAGGCCGACGCGTCGCAGCGCGGTCTCGGCGCGTTCGAGCACCTGGGCCACCGGCATCCGCAGGTTCTCGGGGCCGAAGGCGACCTCGTCGAGCAGGGTGCCGGTGACGAGCTGCGCATCGGGGTCCTGGAACACCATCGCGACGCGCGTGCTGAGCTCGGCGACGGTCGTCGCGAGCGTGTCGATCCCGGCCACCTCGACCGAGCCGGTCACGTCGGCAGGGACGGCGTGGGGGATCAGGCCGTTCAGCGCGAGCGTGAGCGTCGACTTGCCCGACCCGCTCGGTCCGAGCAGAAGCACGACCTCGCCCGCGGCGATGTCGAACGACACCGAGGCGGGAGCCGGCGAGGTCTCACCGTCGTGGGTGATCCCGAGATCCCGCACCCTCACCAGGGGAACGGGAGGAACCGCCGCCAGCATGGCGGAGGGGTCGCGCTCGGGTGAGGTCACGGAGATTCCTGGTCGAAGGGAACTAAGTCTCTCCTAACTTAGCCGACCCTTACCCGTGGACGGAGCCGTCGATCCTGTCAGCCGGCGCGGTGGCGCGGCACGCCCGCGCGACGCAGGGCGTGACCGATCGCGAGGCCGACCGCCGTCCATAGCACGGGCCCGAGGAGGAACAGCGCGACGTAGACCACCTGTCCCCACAGGGGGAAGCGGGAGATGTCGGCCGCGAACCAGATCGCCGCGGCGATCACCGCGCCGATGATCACCGCGGAGAGGTAGAAGCGCCAGGGCTCCCAGCGCCGGTAGCGCGAGACCGCGGCGATGAGTTCCTGCAGGCCGCCGATGAGGAGTGCCGTGCCGATGTAGCGGCCGATCCAGACCGGGACGACCGCGCTCGCCACGAGCGCCGCGACAAGGTGGGTGATGAGCGCGACCCAGGGTGCGCGGAGCAGCTCCTGGGCGACGACACCGGGCAGCACGTGCACACCGAGCACGAGCCCGTAGAGGATCGGCACGGCCGCCGAAACGGGGGCGCTGATCGCTCCGGCGCCCGCCTGAAGCACACCGGCCGCCACGCCGATCGCGGCGCAGGTGAGCAGAACGCTCGTCGACAGTCGCGATGTGTGGGCCACCTGCCCACAGTACTTGCCCTCGACTCCGCGTTTCTCACCAAGTCCTCATGTGAGCCGTCCCGGCCCGAGGTTACGTTTGAGCCTGTTGCGCTCCGACGATGTTGCGCGGCTTTTCAGTCCTGCACCACCTTCGTTGGAGGCCACACGATGGGTCGAACCTCCGTGCGAGCAGCAGCGGTCGTCACACTCGCCGCCCTGTTCACCGGTTCAGCTACCGCCAGTTTCGCTGCAGCGCCGGAGGAGGTGAGAACCCCCATCCCGATCGACGCTCCCGCCGGTCGCTACATCGTCCTGCTCAAGGACGCCCCGCTGGCGACCTACGAGGGCGGAGAGAGCGGCCTCGCGCGCACCAAGCCCGACAAGGGCAAGCAGCTCGACGCGAACTCGGCGTCGTCGCAGAAGTACGTCGCGCACCTCAAGAAGCAGCAGAAGGACATCGCCGCCGACGCGGGCGTCGAGCCCGCTGCGACCTACCAGGTGACCCTCAACGGCTTCGCGGCCGACCTCACCGGGGAGAGCGTCGCAAAGCTCCGCGGGAGCAAGGACGTCCTCGCGGTCTACGCCGACGAGGTGCGCCACCCCACCGCGGTGCCCTCGACCGAGTTCCTCGGTCTCGGCACAGGTGCCAAGGGCACCGGCGGCGTCTGGGATGCCGTCGGAGGGGTGAAGGAGGCCGGCAAGGGCGTCGTCGTCGGCGTCGTCGACACCGGCATCGCGGCCACCAACCCGTCCTTCGCGGGCACGGCGCTCAAGAAGAGGGCCGGAGCCGAGCCGTACACCGTCAACGGCGACACCGTCGTCTTCGACAAGGTCGACGGCGGCCAGTTCCGCGGCACCATCGTCACCGGCGAGGGGTGGAACAAGCACGACTACTCCACGAAGCTCATCGGCGCCCGCTACTTCAGCGAGGGCGCGGCTGCGGCCGGGTTCGACTTCAGCTACGACTACCTGTCCCCGCTCGACGGCGACGGTCACGGCTCGCACACTGCCAGCACGGCCGCCGGCAACTTCGGCGTCCAGGCGTCGGTCGAGGGCGTCGACTTCGGCAAGGTCTCGGGCGTCGCGCCCGCGGCCAAGGTCGCCTCGTACAAGGCGTGCTACGTCGGTCCGGACGACCTGGTCACCACCGACGACATCTGCGCGCTGAGCGACCTGCTGTCGGCGATCGACCAGTCCGTGGCCGACGGCGTCGACGTCATCAACTACTCGATCGGCGGAGGGTCGGCGACGACCGTCCTGCAGGCCGACGACATCGCGTTCTTCAACGCGGCCGCGGCGGGCGTCTACGTCGCCGTCAGTGCCGGCAACGACGGGCCCGGGGCTTCCACCGCAGACCACGCGGCGCCCTGGTACACGACGGTCGCGGCATCCACCATCCCGACGTACGAGGGCACCGTCCAGCTGCCCAACGGCTTCGAGGAGGCGGGAGCCTCGGTGAGCGTTCCGTTCGGCGAGACGGTCACCGGTCCGGTGGTCTACGCCGGCGATGTCGCCGCGAGCGGCGCGCCCACGACGGAGGCGGCCCTGTGCTTCCTCGGCAAGCTCGACCCGGCGAAGGTCGCCGGCAAGATCGTGGTGTGCGACCGCGGCACGAACGCCCGCGTCGAGAAGTCGCAGGCCGTGGCCGAGGCCGGCGGCACGGGGATGATCCTCGTGAACGTCAACCCGGGCTCGCTCGACAACGACTTCCACTCCGTCCCGACGGTGCACCTCAACGCCCAGCACCGCGCCGCGCTGCTCGACTACGTGCGCAACACGGCGGGCGCGACGGCCACCCTGGTCGGCGCGAACGTGACGGGCGTCGAGACCCCGACGCCGGTCGTCGCGGGCTTCTCGAGCCGCGGCCCGATGCTCGCGGACGGCAGCGACGTCATCAAGCCCGACGTCTCGGCGCCCGGCGTCGCGATCCTCGCGGCGACCCACAACGGACCGCAGGAGGCTCCCACCTTCGGCTTCAAGTCCGGCACCTCGATGTCGTCCCCGCATGTGGCCGGCCTCGGCGCGCTCTACCTCGGTGAGCGGCCGCTCGCCTCTCCCTCCGAGGTCAAGTCCGCGCTGATGACCACCGCGTACGACACGGTCAACGACGACGGCTCGACCAGCACGGATCCGTTCGCCCAGGGCGCCGGTCACGTGGACCCGACGAAGTTCTTCGACGCGGGCCTGCTGTACCTCAACGGTCCGGCCGAGTGGGCGGGCTACCTGCAGGGTCTCAAGCTGGCCGACTTCGGCGTGGAGCCGACCGACGCGAGCGACCTCAACCTCGCCTCGATCGGCATCGGCTCGCTCGCGGGTCCGCAGACGGTCACGCGGTCGGTCACCTCGACGAAGGCGGGCACGTTCACCGCGTCCGCACAGGTCGAGGGCGTCGATGTGGTCGTCGAGCCCCGCACGCTGACCTTCGACAAGGCGGGTCAGACGAAGACCTTCTCCGTCACGTTCACCAAGGCCGCAGCCGCCGTCGAGACGTGGGCGACCGGCTCGCTCACCTGGACGAGCGGTGCCACGGCGGTGCGCTCGCCGATCGCGGTCTTCCCCGTGACGGCGGATGCCCCGGCCTCGGTCGACGGCAGCGGCGCCGACGGCAGCGTCGACGTCGAGATCACGCCCGGCCTCACCGGCACGCTCCCGCTGAACCTGGCAGGACTGGCGCGTGAGAACGTGCTCGTGGACGGCGACGAGACCACCGGTGCGGCGGACGACGGCTACAGCTACTACGTCGTCGAGGTGGAGGAGGGTGCCGAACTGGCCCGCTTCGCCCTCGACTCGGCGGACGACGCCGGATCCGACCTGGATCTCTCCGTCTACCGCGTTGTCGACGCCGAGAACTGGAGCTACTACGAGACGTGGTCGTCGGCATCCGGATCCGCCGATGAGGCGGTCCAGCTGACGGCCCCGACGGCGGGCACCTACCTGGTGGAGGCGCACGTGTACTCGCACACCGCGCCGTTCACGTGGCAGGCGACGAACACGGTCGTCATGCCGGAGGGCGAGGGCTCGCTCACCGCGACGCCCAACCCGCTCCCGGTGACGGAGAGCGTGCCGACGCAGTTCTCCGTGTCGTGGTCGGGACTCGAGGCCGGAAGCTACCTGGGCGTCGTCCGCTATGGCGACTCGCAGGTGCGCACCGTGCTCACGGTCGATGTCCCGTAGGGATTGAGGCAAGGGAGGGCGCTCGGGCTTCGGCCCGGGCGCCCTTCGTGCATCCGGCGGCAGGGCCGGCGCCTCAGCCGGTCAGAGACCGCGCCCGTCAGACCCGGCGCCGCCGCTGCGTGAGGCGCACGGCGGGAAGCGGCGGGGCCGGGATCCGCTCGTCGCCGTGGTCGACCACCCGGCCGAAGCGCTCGCCGCCGGCCTCCCAGGCTTCGCGGGCATCGACGATCTCCTCGTGCGTGCGGCCGACGAAGTTCCACCACATCACGATGTCGTCCTCGAACGGCTCCCCGCCGAGGAGGAACAGCGTCGCGCCCGCGGTGCTCGAGACCTCGATCGCTTCGCGGTGGATGCCCAGGTAGAGCAGGTGGCGGCCGTCGACACCGACGCCGGAGTCCGGGTCGGGACCGGCGTGTACGGCGACATCGCCTTCGACCCCGATCAGCGCGTGCTCCCAGGCCGGATCGAGCGGCAGGCGCACACGCGACCCGGCGGGAACGCGGATCTCCGCGCCGACGATCGGGGTGTAGGTCGTGGCGGGCGAGGCGGTGCCGGCGAATTCGCCGAGCACGACGGTCGCCGACCCGGGCGAGCCCTCGACGGCCGTGAGCTCGATCTCGGGCAGGACCGCGTGCTGCTCGAACGCCGGAGGGCCGTGCCGCCGCCCCTCGGGAAGGGCGACCCACAGCTGCAGCGCGTCGAGGGGTGCGGCATCCTCCCCGATCGAGTACTCGGAGTGGGCGATGCCCGCACCGCTCGTCATGAGGTTGAGCGCACCCCGCCGGACGGTCACGTCGCTGCCGACGGAGTCGCGGTGGCGGACGTCTCCCACGAACGGCCACGTGACCGTCTGGAGCCCGATGTGGGGATGGGGCTCGACCCGCATGCGCGTCACCTGCGGACCGAAGCGGTCGAGGAAGCACCAGGCCCCGACGAGGGGCAGGTCGCGCTGCGGCAGCGCGCGTCGCACCTCCATCGCCCGCACGCCGCCGAGCGGCACGTCGCGCGCCTCGAGCAGCAGCGAGCGCGGTCCGTCGCACGAGGCGGATGCCTCGGTCGCGACGGCGGCGTCGGTGTCGAGCCTGGTCATCTGCGCGGTGTCGTCACTCGGGGTGGACGTGCGAGGGCCACTCGATGGAGAGTCCGGGCACGTCGTGGTCTTGGAGGTACTTCACGACCACCGGGCAGTGCGGCACGACCGTCTCGCCGCGGCGCGCGGAGTCCGCCATCGCCTCGGCCACGACCTGCTGTGCGAGTCCGCGGCCACGGAAGGCCGGGTCCACCTCGGTGTGCGGGTAGAGGTAGCGTCCCTGGCGGTCCACGCGGAACGTGGTGAACCCCGCGAGGACGTCGCCCACGTGCACTTCGTAGCGGGTGTCCTCGTCGTTTCGCACGACGGTGATCTCATCGGTGGTGTCGGTCATCGGCATCCTTTCGTCGACGTCTTCAACGTAGGCGCCCGCGCGGGTGTTCCGCCATGAGCATGCGAGTCGGGCTGCCGTGTCGCCCACCCCCTGGCGGCGGCGCGCCCGCAGGTCTATCGTCGGCCACATCCCGCTCCGCCCTGCGCGCCCGGGACGGTTCTGGGGGGAATCGATCGACCCGATCACTCGATTCAAGGGGGAATCATGAAACGTCGTGCCATCGCGCTGGCCGCCATCCTGGCGCTGGGGCTGTCCGTCCTCAGCGCCGCACCCGCTGCCACTGCCGCCGAGCCGGGCGCCGTATACGTCGCGCTCGGCGACTCGGAGGCCGCCGGGACCGGCAACCTCCCCTACGTGGACCAGAGCTGTCTGCGCTCGAAGAAGGCGTATCCGGTCCTGCTGAGCGCGATGCTCGGCACCGGCGGAGTCGCGTCGAGCGCGTGCGCGGGCGCGACGACGCAGGACGTCTCGGGCCAGCTCGGCGATCTCGGATCGGCGACGCAGCTCGTCACGATCACCGCCGGGGTGAACGACCTCGCGTGGCAGCAGGCGCTCCAGGACTGCAGCAGTGCCGGCACCGCAGCGGATTGCGCGGAGGCCCTGCAGGCGGCCGCGCTGGCGCTGGGGCAGCTTCCGACGCGCATCGGGACGATGATCGGCACCGTGCGCACGCTCGCGCCGAACGCGATGATCATCGTCACCGGCTACCCGATGCTGTTCGGCGAGGTCACCTCGCGCTGCAGCGTCGGCGCCTACCAGGGCACGCCGGTCAAGTTCACCGCGCAGCAGGCGGCGGCCGTCAACTTCGCGCTCACCCAGGTCAACGCGGCCATCATGGCCGGTGTCGAGGGCTACAAGGCGCTCACGGGCGACCCGGCCGTGGAGTACGTCGACGTCACCGCCGGATTCGAGGGGCACGCGCTGTGCGACACCGGCGCCCGCTGGGTCAGCGGACTCGTGTCGGGAAAGGCGACGAGCGATCGCGGCTTCCACGCCAACGTGGCCGGGCAGCAGGCGTACGCGGCGATCATCGCGGCGGCGCTCGCGAGCTGAGCCGAGGCATCCGACCGCTTCCTCGATCTCTGCCGGGCCGGCAGTCGCCTTCCGGCCTGGCAGACTCGGGGCATGCCCGTCTCCCTGCTCGACGCCGTCCCGCGCGGCGCCGACGACGACACCGCCTACCTGGGTTTCGTCGAGTGGGCCTCGGACCGTGGCCTGACCCTCTATCCGGCGCAGGACGAGGCGGTCATCGAGATCGTCTCGGGCTCGAACGTCATCCTGTCCACGCCGACCGGCACCGGCAAGTCGCTGGTCGCCGTCGCCGCGCACGCGGCCGCCCTCGCCCGGGGCGGACGCACCTACTACACGGCGCCGATCAAGGCGCTCGTGAGCGAGAAGTTCTTCGCCCTCGTCGAGATCTTCGGCGCCGCCAACGTCGGCATGGTCACCGGCGACTCGTCGGTCAACCCCGATGCGCCGATCATCTGCTGCACCGCCGAGATCCTGGCGAACCTCGCACTGCGGCGAGGAGCGGATGCCGAGGCCGACCAGGTGGTGATGGACGAGTTCCACTACTACGGAGACACTGACCGCGGGTGGGCCTGGCAGGTCCCGCTCCTCTTGCTTCCCCGCGCCCAGTTCGTGCTGATGTCGGCGACGCTGGGCGACGTCACCGCGATCGCCGACGACCTCTCGCGCCGCACCGGCCGGCCGACGGCGCGCATCACCGGAGTGGAGCGACCGGTACCGCTGCACTTCTCCTATGCGCGCACGCCGATCCACGAGACGGTCGAGGACCTGCTGCAGACCGGGCAGTCGCCCGTGTACGTCGTGCACTTCTCGCAGGCCGCGGCCATGGAGCGGGCGCAGGCGCTCTCGAGCATCCGGGTCGTCAGCCGCGAGCAGCGTGACGCGATCGCCGAGGCCATCGGGGGCTTCCGTTTCAACACCGCGTTCGGCCGCACGCTGTCGCGGTACGTGCGGGCGGGCATCGGCGTGCACCACGCCGGGATGCTGCCCCGCTACCGGCGGCTGGTCGAGACGCTGGCGCAGCGCGGGCTGCTGCGGGTCATCTGCGGCACCGACACCCTGGGCGTCGGCATCAACGTGCCCATCCGGACGGTGCTGATCACCGCCCTCACCAAATACGACGGACAGCGGATGCGGCAGCTCAGCGCCCGCGAGTTCCACCAGATCGCCGGCCGCGCCGGCCGCGCGGGCTACGACACCGCGGGCACGGTCGTCGTGATGGCGCCCGAGCACGACATCGAGAACGCGGCCGCGCTCGCGAAGGCCGGCGACGATCCGAAGAAGCTCAAGAAGGTGGTGCGCAAGAAGGCGCCGCAGGGATTCGTGAACTGGGGCGAGGCGTCGTTCGAGCGCCTCGTCGACGCCGAGCCCGAGCCGCTCGTGCCGCACCTGCAGCTCACCGCCGCGATGCTCATCAACGTCATCGCGCGCGGCGGGGACGTGTTCGCCAACGTGCGCTCGCTCGTGCGCGACAACCACGAGCCCCGCGCTCGGCAGTACGAGCTCGCCCGCCGGGCGCTCGCGATCTTCCGCACGCTGCTGGCCGCCGATGTCGTCGAGGTCGGCCCGGACGGTTCGATCCGGCTCACGGTCGACCTGCAGCCGAACTTCGCGCTCAATCAGCCGCTGTCGCCGTTCGCGCTCGCCGCGATCGGCCTGCTCGACCCCGATGACGCCCCGGGCGCCGCCGGCACCGGCCACTACGCGCTCGACGTCGTCAGCGTGATCGAGTCGACGCTCGACGACCCGCGGCCGGTGCTCTCCCAGCAGCAGTTCCTGGCCCGGGGCGAGGCGGTGGCGGCGATGAAGCGCGACGGCATCGAGTACGACCAGCGCATGGAGCTCCTCGAAGAGGTCGGCTACCCGAAGCCGCTGGAGGAGCTGCTCCTCCAGTCGTACGAGGTCTTCGCCACGAGCCAGCCGTGGGTGCGGGACTTCGAGCTTTCGCCCAAGTCGGTCGTGCGCGACATGTTCGAGCGGGCGCTGTCGTTCGCCGAGCTCATCAACCACTACCAGCTCGCCCGCAGCGAAGGCCTGGTGCTGCGGTACCTGAGCGACGCCTATCGTGCGATCCGCCAGACCGTGCCGTCCGAGGCGCAGACCTCCGACCTCCTCGATCTCATCGCGTGGCTCGGCGAGCTGGTGCGACAGGTGGACTCGAGCCTCGTCGACGAGTGGGAGGCGCTGATCAACCCGGTCGACGCGCTGGGTCAGGGCCCGGCCGCCGACATCGTGCCGCCCGCACCTCCCTCGGTGCTGACCAATCGCCGCGCGTTCCTCGTGCTCGTGCGCAACGAGCTCTTCCGCCGGGTGCAGCTCGCCGCGCGGCAGAGAGACGACGAGCTGCTCCTCCTCGACCCCGACGTGGACTGGCCCGCCGCGCTCGACGCCTACTTCGATGAGCACGACGAGGTGCTGACGGGCGGACCGGCGAGGTCGCCGCGTCTGGTGGAGATCGATGAGACGGAGGCCGCGGCATCCGGTCTCTGGCGTGTCGAGCAGACGATCGACGACCCCGAGAGCCACCACGACTGGCGGATCCGCGCGGTCGTCGACCTCGCCGAATCGGAGGAGGCCGGGTCGGCCGTGGTGCGAGTCACCGAGGTCGTGCGGCTCTAGCCGGGACCACGGTTCGAGCGGTTTCGAGCGCGAAGCCAGCGTCCGCTCAGCCCAGCCCGAGGCCCCCGTCGCTCGAGAGCACCTGTCCGACGACCCATGCGCCGTCCGGCGTCGCGAGCCAGGCGATCAGCCGCGCGGGATCGGCCGGCTCGCCGAAGCGCCCGAACGGCGTGCTGCGCATGTACTCGGTGATCTCCTCGAGCGGCCGGTCGGTCGTCTCGGGGTCGAGATAGCCGGTGTTCACGGGGCCCGGGTCGATCGTGTTCAGGATGATGCCGAGATCGAGCAGCTCGGCGGCGACGGTCTTGGTGATCCCGGCCAGCGCCGCCTTGCTCGTCGCGTAGGCGACCTCACCGCGCATCGGACCGTGGATCTGGCCCGAGGTCATCCAGAACACGCGGCCCACGGGCTCGGTGAAGGGCTCGGTGCGCGCCGCGCGCTCACCGGGTCGGGCATCCGGTGCTGCCGTGCGGTGGAGTGCGGCGAATGCCTGGGTGAGCAGCAGGGTCGAGCGCGTGTTGGCCGTCCAGAATGCGTCGAGCCGCTCGGCCGTCATGTCGAGGATGGAACCGTCGCCGCCGCTCTGCGCGTGGTTGCACACCAGGATGTCGAGCCGCCCGGTGAGGGCGCGGGCGCTCTGGATGAGGCCGGGGATCGCCTGCGCGTCGCGCAGGTCGGCGCTCAGGTCGCCGAACGCCGCACCCGGCAGGAGCGCTTCCCGCAGCTCGGCGCGGACGGCCTCGAGGTCGTCGCCGCCCCACGGCAGGTCGACGTCGTGCGGGCGGTAGTGGTGGATGAAGACGCTCGCGCCCAGCGCGGCGAGCCGCGAGGCGACGGCGAACCCGATGCCCCGGCGGCGTGAGACGCCGGTGACGAGCGCCGTCCTGCCGTGCAGGGGGAGGGTGGTCGAGGGGAACATGAGAATGCCTTTCGTGCCCGCGCCGAGCGGGCGGGTGGAGGGTGACGGAGGCGCGGTCACAGGCATTGCATGGAGCCGAGGGTACGCGGGGTCCCCGGGACGGTGCAAACCCCCGCTCCTCCCCGGCGCCGTCGTCGGCCGCAGCTGTCCACCGGGCTCGCGCGCGGGGATCGGCGTCAGGGCCCCGGGCTACCCTGGAGGCGATGACCATTCCGCAGGGTGACCCGTACGCCGACCTCGTGTGGGACCCCGACGAGCTCGCACCGCCGCCCGAGTTCGACGAGCCGCCCTACATCGAACCCTCCCGGGGCTCCTCGTCGGCTGCGCGGCCCTTCGCTCCCGGCACCGGCACAGGCGGCGTCGCAGCCGCCCCGCTCGCATTCGCGTCCGCGCCCCGCCGCGACTTCGCCGGTGCAGACGCCCGCGCGGTGCTGCACGAGGTCTACGGCTACGACGCCTTCCGCGGCGAGCAGGCCGCGATCGTCGACCACGTGATCGCCGGCGGAGACGCCGTCGTGCTCATGCCCACCGGAGCCGGCAAGAGCGTCTGCTACCAGGTGCCCGCCCTCGTCCGTCCGGGGACGGGGCTGGTGGTGAGCCCTCTCATCGCGCTCATGCACGACCAGGTCGACGCGCTCGTGGCCAACGGCGTGCGGGCCGCGTACCTCAACTCGACGCAGTCGCCGCCCGAGCGCGCCGCGGTCGAGCAGGCCTACCTGGCCGGCGACCTCGATCTGCTCTACGTGGCGCCCGAGCGGCTCAACACCGAGACGACGCTGCGGTTCCTCAGCCGCGGCCGGCTCAGCATCATCGCGATCGACGAGGCGCACTGCGTGTCGCAGTGGGGCCACGACTTCCGGCCCGACTACCTGGCGCTGGGCGATCTCGCCGAGCGTTTCCCCGGCGTACCCCGGCTGGCGCTCACGGCCACGGCGACACCGGCGACGCATCGGGAGCTCAGCGAGCGGCTGCGGCTGCCCGACGCGCGTCATTTCGTGTCGAGCTTCGACCGGCCGAACATCCAGTACCGCATCGACGCCAAGACCGATCCCCGACGACAGCTCGCGGCGTTCATCCGCTCCATGCCCGAGGGCGCGGCCGGCATCGTGTACGCGCTCAGCCGCAAGTCCGTCGAGCAGACTGCGGAGTTCCTGCGCACCCAGGGCTTCGACGCCCTGCCGTACCACGCGGGGCTCGACTCCTCGGTCCGTGCGGCGAACCAGTCGCGGTTCCTGCGAGACGACGGCGTCGTGATGGTGGCGACCATCGCGTTCGGCATGGGCATCGACAAGCCCGACGTGCGCTTCGTCGCCCACATCGACCTGCCCAAGTCCGTCGAGGGCTACTACCAGGAGACGGGCCGTGCCGGGCGTGACGGCGACCCCTCGGTGGTGTGGATGGCGTACGGCCTCGGCGACGTGGTGCAGCAGCGCCGCATGATCGACCAGAGCCCGGGCGACCGCGCGTTCAAGACCCGTCTGGGGCAGCACCTCGACGCGATGCTGGCCCTGTGCGAGACGATCGGATGCCGCCGCCAGAACCTCCTCGCGTACTTCGGCGAGGCCTCGACCCCGTGCGGCAACTGCGACACGTGCATCGAGTCCCCCGAGACCTGGGACGGACTCGTCCCCGCGCAGAAGCTGCTGTCGACGATCGTCCGACTTCAGCGCGAGCGCGGCCAGGCGTTCGGCGCCGGGCACCTCATCGACATCCTGCGCGGTGCCTCGACCGAGCGGGTGCGTCAGCAGGGCCACGACAAGCTGTCGACCTACGGCCTCGGCGCCGACCTCAGCGAGCAGGACTGGCGCAGTGTCATCCGCCAGCTGCTGGCGCGCGGCATCCTCATCGCTCAGGGCGACTACGGCACGCTCGCGCTCGGCGAACCCGCTGCCGCGGTGCTGCGCGGCGAGGCACCGGTGCCGCTGCGCCGCGATGCGCTCGGCCGCACCACGACGACCCGGGTGCGCAAGACCTCGGCCTCCGACACCCTCGCCGACCGCGATCGCGGTCTCTTCGAGGCCCTGCGCGATTGGCGGGCCGGCGTCGCCAAGGAACTCGGCGTGCCGGCGTACATCGTGTTCGGAGACGCGACGCTGCGAGCCCTCGCCGAGATCCGGCCCGGCAGCCTGGCCGACCTCGATGGCGTCACCGGCATCGGCGCGAAGAAGCGCGAGGCCTACGGTGAGGCCGTGCTCGGAGTCGTCGCCGCGGCCTGAAGAAGGCGCGTTGTCCACAGGCCCGTCGCGCGGCGGGCCGATAGCTGCTGCCGCCTACGTCGCGACGGGCGGGAACGACCGTACGCGTTCGACGCGCAGCACGTGCGGCAGGGCCGACAGGTCTCGGGTGCCGTCGGGGCGAGGGAACTCGTAGACGTCGACCATGAGCTGCACCGGGTAGTCGATCGACTGCACGACGGTCTTCACCCAGCGCCCGTCGATGAAGAAGCGCATGCGGTCCCGCGTCCACTCGACGGCGTAGTCGTGCATCTCGGTGAGGTCGCCGTCGACGCGGACCTTCTCGAAGTCCTCGCGGAGCCGAGGGTCGTTCTGCGGCTTCACGCCGACGCCCACCCAGCCGCCGCCATCGTCGAGGTCGCTCCCGAAGATCTCCGCGATGCACAGCTCGCCGCAATCGGCGGGTTCGTCCTCGAACCCGATCGGCCAGACGGCGACCATGACGTCGGGATGGCGGATCGCGGCCATCCGCACCTCTATCACTCCGTGATGCACCAGCCATCCGCGGTGCTCGGGCTGCTCCTCTGTCACCACGAGGCCGCTGCGGAACCGGTGCTGGCCGACGCTGCTGCCCACCGGTCGGGAGTGCTGACCGGTCTGGAGGTGCGACACCCGGAGGTCGCCGTCGAGGTCGGGGGCCCAAGGGGCGGTGCCCTCGTCGATGCGCAGTTCCAGCCCGCGCGGGCCGACGCTCCAGCGCGCCGCCGACGCCTCTCTCGACGCCCAGTGCGGGGTGTAGAAGGGCCACCACCTCGCCTCGTCGAGCGTCGGGCCGACGAAGCGCTCGTCGACATCGGGCGTGCGCGCAGCGAGATCGAGGGGCGACACGTCGAGCACCCAGGTGTTGAAGGTGAGCTCGCCGCCGCGCCACGGCATGGTCGCCGACCCGCGGTGCTCGAACCCGGCGGAGCGGCACAGGGCGTTCGACGCCGGGTTGTCGACCCCGGGATACGCGACGAGCAGCTCGCGGCGACCGTCGGCCGCGACCAGCCGGACGAGCTGTCGCAGCGCCTCCTTGGCGACTCCGTGCCCCTGCCACCTCGGTTCGACGCTCCATCCGGTCTCGAACGCCGGCGTGCCGTCGTGCTCGGTCTGCCAGTAGCCGATGCCGCCGGCCGGCTCGCCGTCGACATCGATGCGCATCATGCACGCTTCGCCGCTGTCGTTAAGCCGCAGGTACCGTGCGTGCCGCTCGAGCACCTGCTCGGGAGTCTCGGGGCCGCCGAGGTGGGCGGTCATCTCGGGGGTGTTCGCGCGTTCGAGCACCGGAAGGTCGCCCTGTCCCCATCGCGTGAGCGTGATCGCCATCGCACCGCCGTTTCGTCGCTCTCATTGTGCCGGTGGCTCCGGACGTTCGGGCGGTCGCGGCATCCGTCCCGTTCAGACCATCGGTCCGGCGGACGTGTGGATCAGCCAGACGTTCACCGGCACCGGGTCGCCGCCGTCCTCCGCCGGGAACGCCGCTGTTCCGGCGAGCGAGAACCCGACCCGCCGGCACAGGGCGCTGGAGGCCGCGTTGGCGGGGTTCGAGTAGCCGACGATGAGGCGCCGGTCGCCGGTCGCCGCGGCCAGGCGCACGACCTCGCCCAGCGCCGCGGACGCGACGCCGCGTCCCTGCCACCCGGGCTCGACGACGCAGCCGATCTCGTAGGCCGGTTCGCCGGCGTGCTCCTCGTCCCACCATCCGGCGTAGCCGGCAGCGGCGCCGTCCACCTCGACGCGGAACATGCGCGCGCCGCCGCCGAGGTATTCCGCGTGGCGTTCGGCGAGGGCGTCCTCGGCCTCCGGACCGCCGAGATAGCGGGTGAGCTCCGGGGTGTTCGCGCGGCGCAGCATCTCGATGTCGTCCACACCCCACGGCACCAGCGTCACGTGCATCGCGGCATCCGCCCCTCTCGGTCCCTGGCCCCTCATCCTCGCGCCCCGGCTTTCACCGACACAACCGCAGCGGGTGGAAGGGGCGTGAAAGCAGCGCAGTGTGGGGTGCGCACAACGAGACGGGGACCGAGCGTGCGCGAGTGTTGTGGAACAGCTCCAAGTGCTTTGGTCGGCCGTTGTGGGAGTCCTACCGTCGACAGTGACTTTCCTGTCTCCGACGCCGAAAGGTGACGCACATGGCCGACGCCGCCGTCCGCTCCTACAAGCCCGCCACGAGCAAGCGCACGCCTGCCGGCGGAGCACCCACCGCCCCGCACACCGCGGCCGAGGCATCCGATCCCCGCATCGATGTCGCCGCCGTCACCGACCTGCTCCTCGGCACGTGGGGCGACACCCGCCGCGAGGCGCGAGAGATGATCAAGGATCCGGCGTTCTGGCGCGTCGAGGGCATGCCCATGGCCGAGCACCGCGAGCGCGCGCTCAGCCAGATGCACCTGCTCGCCGATGCCGGCGGCTCGCGCCGGAACCTGCCGGAGGAGTACGGCGGCCTCAACGACAACGGCGCGAACCTCGCGGGCTTCATGGAGCTCGTGCTGGCCGACCCCAGCCTGCAGATCAAGAGCGGCGTGCAGTGGGGCCTGTTCGGCTCGGCCGTGTTCCAGCTCGGCACGAAGAAGCACCACGACCGGTGGCTGCAGAGCATCGCCGATCTGACCCTTCTCGGCGCCTTCGCGATGACCGAGACGGGGCACGGCTCGGACGTCGCGGCCATAGGCACGACCGCCACGTACGATCCCGAGACGGAGGAGTTCGTCATCCACACGCCCTTCCGCGGTGCGTGGAAGGACTATCTCGGCAACGCCGCGCTGCACGGCACGGCGGCGACGGTGTTCGCCCAGCTCATCACCGGCGGCGTGAACTACGGCGTGCACTGCTTCTTCGTGCCGCTGCGCGACGAAGACGGCGCGTTCCTCCCCGGCATCGGCGGCGAGGACGACGGCGTCAAGGGCGGGCTCAACGGCATCGACAACGGCCGCCTGCATTTCGATCACGTTCGCGTCCCGCGGGAGAACCTCCTCAACCGCTACGGCGACGTCGCGGCCGACGGAACGTACTCGAGCGAGATCCCCACACCCGGTCGCCGGTTCTTCACGATGCTCGGAGCGCTCGTCCAGGGCCGCGTCTCGCTCGACGGCGCTGCCACCACCGGCACCGCGCTCGCGCTGCACATCGCGCTCACGTACGCGAACCAGCGTCGCCAGTTCGACTCCGGAGCGGGCAGCGACGAGGTCGTGCTGCTCGACTACGGAAAGCACCAGCGACGCCTGCTGCCGCTCCTCGCCCAGAACTACGCCCAGTTCTTCGCCAACGACGAGCTGCTGCGCAAGTTCGACGGTGTGTTCTCGGGCCGGAGCGACACTCCGGAGGAGCGCGAGGACCTCGAGACCCTCGCTGCGGCGCTCAAGCCCCTCTCGACCTGGAACGCGCTCGACACGATCCAGGAGGCGCGCGAGGCGTGCGGCGGGTCGGGCTTCCTCGCCGAGAACCGCCTCGTCGGCCTGCACCAGGACCTCGACGTGTACGTCACCTTCGAGGGCGACAACAACGTGCTCCTGCAGCTGGTGGGCAAGCGGCTCCTGTCCGACTACGCCACGCAGTTCCGGGGGAAGGATGCCGCAACCCTCGCGCGCTACGCGGCCCGGCAGACGGCCGGCAAGCTCTTCCACGGCGCCGGCCTGCGCCAGCTCGGCCAGACCGTGGCCGACTTCGGCTCCACCGCGCGCTCGGTCGAGCTCGGCCTGCGGGAGGACCAGCAGCACGAGCTCCTCGCCGGCCGCGTGCAGCAGATGGTCGCCGACCTCGCCGCACGGCTGCGCCCGGCATCGAAGCTCTCCCCCGCGGAGGCCGCGGCGCTCTTCAACCAGAACCAGAGCGAGCTCATCGAAGCCGCGCGGGCCCACGCCGAGCTGCTGCAGTGGGAGGCGTTCACCGACGGCGTCAACAAGGTCGAGGACGCCGGCACCCGGCACGTCCTCACCTGGCTGCGCGACCTGTTCGGGCTCTCGCTGATCGAGAAGCACCTCGCCTGGTATCTCATCAACGGACGCCTGTCGGCGCAGCGCGGCGGCGCGGTGTCGCGGTACATCGACCGCCTCTCGGCGCGGCTCCGCCCCCACGCCCAGGACCTCGTCGACGCGTACGGGTTCGCGCCCGAGCACGTGCGCGCGCCCATCGCGTCGGGCGCCGAGCAGGCGCGGCAGGACGAAGCCCGCGAGTACTACCGCGCGCTCGCCGCGTCGGGCACGGCACCGGTGTCGGAGAAGTCGCTCAAGAAGAAGTAACCGCCGCCCGGGGTTTCGCATCCCGCGCCTGCTGTGTAAAGGATTCTTGACATCGCGTGAGAATGCGAGCTAACCTCGTGTAAACAATTCTTTACACGGGAGCAATCATGCGCGCAGTCGTCTACCGGGCCTACGGCGGACCCGAGGTCGTGGAGGTCGTCGATCGGCCGAAGCCGGTCGCGGAGCCGGGCACCGTCGTGGTGCGGGTCGAGGCGTCATCGGTCGGGGCATCCGATGCGGCGTTCCGTTCGGGCGAGCCGTTCGCCGCGCGACTCTTCTCGGGCCTTCGGCGTCCGCGCCAGAACGTGCAGGGCTCCGACTTCGCGGGTGTGGTCGACTCCGTCGGTTCCGACGTGACGACGTTCGCACCGGGCGACGCCGTGTGGGGCGCGACCGGTATCGAGATGGGCTCGCAGGCGGACTACGTGCGTGTGAAGGCGGCCGGCGTTGTGGGGCCGCGTCCGGATGGCCTGTCGGCAACGGATGCCGCGGCCCTGGTCGATGCGACGGCGATGGCGTTCCTCCGCGACACGGCGCAGCTGCGCGCAGGCGAGCGCGTGCTCGTGAACGGCGCGTCCGGCGCCGTCGGGACGATGGCGGTTCAGCTCGTTCAGGCATGGGGCGCCGAGGTGACGGCGGTGTGCAGTGCAGAGCGTGCCCAGGCCGTCCGCGACCTCGGTGTCCAACGCGTGGTCGACTACCGGGCCGTGGATGTCCTCCGCCTGGACGAGCGGTTCGACATCGTGTTCGACGTTCACGGAAGTCTCGGATATCGCCGGGCGCGCCGCATCCTCGCCCCCACCGGGCGCTACCTGATCACGGTGCCGACGTTGGGCGCGTTCGCCTGGCATCTGCTCACCCTCGGCGCGCGCGGACGTCGCTCGCGGATCGCGCTCACCGGTCTGCGGAGGGATGCCGCGAAGCGAGCCGATCTCGCCGCGACCGCCGACCTCGTCGCGGCGGGAGCACTTCGCGCCGTGGTCGAGGCGGTCTACCCGCTCGACGAGGCGAGCGCGGCGCACGCGCACCTCGATCGCGGGAGGGTCGGCCAGCTCGTCCTCGCGATGGAGTGACGTCGGGAGTGCGCCGTAGGGTTGCGACGTGACTTCGGATGTGACCACCGGACCCGACGGCATCGCCCGTTGCGCGTGGGTCGGCGACGACCCCGAGTACCGCCGGTACCACGATGAGGAGTGGGGCCACCCGCTCCACGGCGACCGTCCGCTGTTCGAGAAGGTCAGCCTCGAGGGGTTCCAGGCGGGGCTGTCGTGGATCACGATCCTGCGCAAGCGGCCGCGGTTCCGCGAGGTGTTCGCGGGGTTCGATCCCGCTGTCGTCGCCGAGTTCGCAGAGCCCGACGTGGAACGGCTGATGGCGGACGCCGGCATCATCCGCAACCGCGCGAAGATCCTCGCCACGATCTCGAACGCCCGGCTCGTCCTCGAGATGGCGGAGGGGGAGTTCGACTCCTTCCTGTGGTCGTTCGCCCCCGAACCCCGACCGAGGCCGGAGTCTCTGGCGGAGGTGCCCGCGACGACGCCGGCGTCCGACGCCCTGAGCAGGGCCCTGCGCAAGAGCGGCTTCCGCTTCGTCGGCTCCACCACGATGTACGCGCTCATGCAGTCGACCGGCATGGTCGACGACCACGTGACCGGCTGCTGGCGAGCGGCTTGAGCCCGATGGGTCATTGGCCCCATCGGCGCGCGGCGACCGGGGTCCTAGGCTCACGGTCAGGGGAAGACCCCTGCTGACGGAGGTTCGATGAGCGACATCCAGCTCGACCTGGCCGGTCTGCGCACGGCGCGCGGACGGGTCGCCGGTGCACTCACGACCTTCCAGAGCGCCGACCGCGTCGGCGACGACCTGGCCGATCTCACCGGCGAGCACCGGCTCGCCGGCAAGGTCCGCGACTTCGCGGGGAACTGGGACCACAACCGGGGCAAGCTCGAGGAGCAGCTCGTCGCGGTGCGCGACTGGCTGGACGCCATCGTGGAGACCATGACCGACCTCGACCGCGCGCTGGGTGAATCGGTCTCCGCCGAGGAGGGCACGCCGTGACGTCGGGACTGGCGTCGGAGTTCGAGGACGTCTTCGCCGGACGCCCCGACCAGCTCGAGTCGCGCGCGCGACGGCTGCAGACCACCGCGGATGCGATCACCCGGGCCGCCGACGCACTGCGCGACCTCGTGGACGATCAGCGCAGCGCGGCGACCGATGCGCTCGAGGACTCGGCGGCCGAAGCGGCGTCCGGACTGCGTCGCGCGCACAAGCGGTACGGCGGCACGGCGACCGCCCTCACCACCTACGCGGTGGAGCTCGGGTCCATCCAGAGCACCGCGCGAGCGGCGGTGCAGGATGCCGATTTCCACCAGGCCCGCGCGTACCGCCTCGAGAGCGCCCTCGACGACCTGCGCAACGACATCACGCGTGCCGAGGCCGAGGGGTCATCGACCGATGCGCTGTACGAGCAGCTCCGGTCGACCAGCGACGGCGCGGCGTACTCGTCGGGCGAGGTTGCGGACGCGCGCCGCGCGCTCCACGACGCCCGGCAGCAGATCTACGACGCGGCCGACCGGGCGATCGACGCCATCGAGACGGCCATCGAGCACGGCGCCGACTCGTTCGGCGACGACTGGGATCAGTTCTGGGGCGGCGTGGGCGACGTCCTCTCGGCGGTGGGCGAGTGGGCCTCCCAGGTGCTGTCGGCGGTCGTCGACGCGCTGAAGGAGCTGCTCAGCACGCTCGTCTCGGCGCTCGTCGTGGCCCTCCTCCTGCTCGTGGCCGCGCTCGTGCTGGGGATCGTGTTCATGGTGTTCGGCATCGTCGGGCTGCTCGTGCTGGGGGCGCTGCTCGCGGCTGCTCTGCTGGCGCTCGCGATCTCGGAGACCCTCGGCCGCCCGCAGCAGACCCGCGGCGAGACCGAGAGCACGCGGCCGACCGGCGATGCCGAGGCCGACGCGAACAGCGAAGCCCGCGAGGCCCGCGACTACCAGGATCTGATGGACCAGCTCGCCCGCCAGGACGCAATGGGCGGCGGGGAGAAGACGCAGATCCGCGTGGTGGCGATCCGCGACGACGCCGGCAACGTGCTGGGGTGGCGCGTCCAGCTGCCGAGCACGCAGGAGTGGAGCATCACCAACACCGACGGGGCGCTCAACGACGCGCGCACCGACGCCATGCTCTCGATGTTCCCCGGAGTGCCCACGCAGTACGAGCAGGCGGTCTGGGACGCGATGACGGAGGCCGGGGTCTTCGAGAGTGAGGCGCCCATCATGTTCACCGGCTGGTCGCTCGGTGGCATGATGGCGGGCGAATTGGCGACCGACCCCCGGGTGGCGGATCGGGTCGAGTCCGTGTTCACCGCGGGGTCGGCGATCGACAAGCACTACAGCGACATGCCCCCCGACGTGCGGGTCACTCAGATCAACAACGGCATCGACCCGGTGCACACGCTCGAGCTCCTTGGACTTGAGCCGGTCGACTACGTGCGACTCGACAACGACTGGCAGACCTACCGGCCGCTGACATGGCCCATGCACGACGCGGGAATGTATGGTGCTGAGGCGGAGCGCTATCTGCCCGAGCCGCGACCCGGCGACGAGGTCTTCTTCGCCGAAGAGGGCGACGGCAGCTACGAGGAGGTCTACATTGCCGAATACACGCGTGGGTCGTAGCCGGACCGCGAAGCGCGGCGTCGTGGTGGCCGTGCTGGCCCTGGGTGCCCTCGCGCTCGCCGGCTGCGCCTCGAACCCCGACCTCACCGGCCTCGAGTCCGACCTCGGTCAGGTCGACGGGGTGAACGGCGCCTTCGTGTGGCCGACCCACTCGGGCGCTCCGTGGAACACGCAGGTGCAGGTGATGCTGTTCCTCGACGACTCCTCCGACGACGCCGTCGTCGAGGCCGTGCGGGGGAGCGCCGCGGTGATCGCGGCGGATGCCGAGGCATCCCGCCACGACGTCACGATCAGCTTCGTCGACGGCGACCGTGCCGACTACGCCGACAGGTCGGACGCGTCGGCCGCCGAGATCAGCGTGATGCCGCCCGTGTACGAAGCGCTCGGCCTGCCCGAGGGAAGCGTGTATGCGATCACGCTCCGCCCGGAGGACGTGCGCGCGATCGCGGGCGGGGAGTGACGGCCGAAGCCGCCGGCACGCTGCCGAGCCGCGCGAGCGGCGCGCCGTCGCCCACCCCACCCCGGCTGACCTTCCAGCTCCCCGGTCGCTGGCTCGCGGTGGATCCCCGCGACCAGGACGCGGCCTACGCCCGGGTCGATGCCGTCGTCCGCGAGATCGTCGGACCGGGCGACGACGCCGCCATCGCACGGCGTCGACTGCGCGACCAGCTGCGTCGAGCCGTCGATGCCGCTCGGGATGCCGCGGCCCACGCGATGTTCCTGTGCCTCGAGATCGTGCCCGAGCTGGCGACGCCGATGTCGCTCACCGTCCATGCCCCGTCCGCGATGCGCATGAGTCCGGCGGTCGGCACGTCGGCGGATGCCGTGCTCGGGGTGCTGCGCGAGAGCTTCGGCGTGCTCGCGGTGGCGGGCATCGAGACCGCTCGCCGGCTCGACGGCCCGCGTACGAGCATGCTGCGGATCGATCGGGTGCACGAGGAGATCGTCGAGGAGGACGGCGTCCAGGCCGTCGCCACCCGTCTCGAGGCGGAGTACTGGTACGCGGTTCCCGGATCGAAGCAGGTGGTGCTCGCGAGCTTCGCGACACCTCTCGGCGAGCTGCGCCACGCGATGCTCAACCTCTTCGACTCGATCGCGCTCGCGGCCTTCTTCGGCGAGGAATGATCGCCTCCTCCGTGGCGTTCCACGACTCGGAGGATTCACATGGACTACGGCCACGCGCTCGAATTCGGTGCGTTCATCACCCCGAGTGCGGCGAACCCCGACGCTCCCGTGCTGCTGTCGCAGGCCGCCGAGGCCGCAGGCCTCGATCTGGTCACGTTCCAGGACCACCCGTACCAGCCGGCGTTCCTCGACACCTGGACGCTGATGTCGTTCGTCGCGGCTCGGACCGACCGCATCCGCATCGCACCGAACGTGCTGAACGTGCCGCTGCGGCCGCCCGCGGTCGTCGCCCGGTCCGCTGCCAGCCTCGACCTGCTCTCGGGCGGCCGATTCGACCTCGCGCTCGGCGCGGGCGGGTTCTGGGACGCGATCGAGGCCATGGGCGGCGGCAGGCTCACGCCGGGGCAGGCGGTGACCGCGCTCGAGGAGGCGATCGAGGTGATCCGCGAGCTGTGGGACACGAGCGAGCGTCGCGGCGCCTTCACCGACGGGACCTTCCACCGCGTGCACGGCGCGAAGCGCGGACCCCGGCCGGCCCACCGCATCCCGATCTGGATCGGTGCGTACAAGCCCCGCATGCTCGCGCTCACCGGACGAAAGGGCGACGGCTGGCTCCCCTCGCTCGGCTATATGAAGCCCGGCGACCTCGGTCGTGGCAACGCCGCGATCGACGAGGCCGCCGAGGGGGCGGGACGCGACCCGCGCGAGGTCCGGCGCCTGCTCAACGTCGGGCAGCTCGCGGCCGATCCGCACGAGTTCGCCGAGCGGCTCGCGCAGCTCGCGCTCGAGGACGGCATCGGCACCTTCATCCTCGCGGGCGACGACCCGCGCCTGCTGCAGGGGTTCGGAGAGGATGTCGCCCCGGCGGTGCGCGAGCTCGTCGCACGCGAGCGCGCCCAGCGCGGGACGGCGGCGGCATCCGCTCGCTCCTCCGCGGCCATCGCCGCTCGCCGCGCCGGCATCGCCTACGACGACGTGCCGGACGGCCTTCTCGCCGTCGAGCCCGGCGACTTCGGCTACGGCGACGTCCGCCATACCTACATGCGCGGCGGAGCGCCCGGCATCGTGCTGCAGCCCGAGTCGGCCGCTCAGGTCGCCGACGCCATCGGCTTCGCGCGGCGGCACCCCGAGCTGCCCCTCGCGGTGCGGTCCGGTGGTCACGGCATCAGCGGCCGCAGCACGAACGACGGCGGCATCGTCATCGACCTGCGGCGCCTCAACTCGATCGAGGTGATCGACGAGGCCCGGCGGCTCGTGCGCATCGGGCCGGGTGCGCGATGGATGGAGGTCGCGGCGGCGCTCGTGGAGCACGGCTGGGCGCTCTCGTCGGGTGACTACGGCGGTGTCGGCGTCGGCGGCCTCGCGACGGCGGGAGGCATCGGCTTCCTCGCCCGCGAGCACGGGCTGACCATCGACCACCTGCGCGCGGCCGAGGTCGTGCTGGCCGACGGCTCCGTCGTGCGCGCCGACGCCGACACGAACGCCGACCTGTTCTGGGCGATCCGCGGCGCCGGGGGCAACGTCGGCATCGTCACGTCGTTCGAGTTCGAGGTGGACGAGGTGGGCGACGTCGGCTGGGCGCAGCTGGCGTTCCAGGTCGACGACCTCGCGGGGTTCCTCGAGGGGTACGGGCGCATCGTCGAGTCCGCGCCGCGCGATCTCACGGTGTTCCTCCTCACCGGCGGCCCGCGCCCCGGCCAGCCGCAGGTCGTGCAGCTGTACGGAGTGGTCGACTCCGACGACCCCGACACGATCATCGCGCGCCTGCAGCCCTTCGCCGAGCTCGCCCCCCTCGTGCAGCAGTCCGTGCAGCTCGCGCCCTACGCGCAGGTGATGGCGAACGCCGACCTCGGCCCGCAGCGCGGCGCCGGCGAGCCGCACTCGCGATCGGCCCTGATCGAGCACGTGACCCCCGCCTTCGCCGAGGCGGTCGAGCGGATGCTGTCATCCGGCGCCGTCCCGTTCTTCCAGCTCCGCGCGGTCGGAGGCGCGGTCGCCGACGTCGCCGAGGACGCGACGGCCTACGCCCACCGCTCGGCGAACTTCTCGGTCGTGGGGCTGGGCTCGAGCGCCGGCGACCTCGACGCGCAGTGGCGGACGCTCGCCGCCCACACTGCGGGCATGTACCTGAGCTTCGACTCGTCCGACCGCCCGGAGCGCATCGCCGAGGCGTTCCCTCCGGCGACCCTGGCCCGGCTGCGTGCGATCAAGCGCCGGTTCGACCCTGACCGGGTCTTCCGCGACAACTTCGCGGTCGAGCCCGCCGCCGACGCGGCCTGAGACCCCTGGGGTTCGGGGCGCGCTCCGCCGGTCGGGGCGGGTTCTACGGCGCCCCGATCGGCGTGAGGCGCCCCGAAGCAGGAGCCTGAGCCAGAGACGACGGGGACCTGAGCAGGATCGAGGAAGCGCGGTGTCCGCAAAGGACGTCACAATGTAGGGTCGCAACCGATCGAGAGGACCCCATGGCCGAGGCATCCGTTCCCCACATCGCCGACTCCCACGAGATGATCCGCGTCGTCGGCGCCCGGGAGAACAACCTCAAGAACATCGACGTCGAGATCCCCAAGCGCCGGCTGAGCGTGTTCACCGGCGTCAGCGGCTCGGGCAAGTCGTCGCTCGTCTTCGGCACGATCGCGAACGAGTCGCAGCGGCTCATCAATGAGACGTACCCGACCTTCGTCCAGCAGTTCATGGGTCAGCTCAACCGCCCCGACGTGGACGCGCTCGAGAACGTCAGCCCGGCGATCATCGTCGATCAGGAGCGCATGGGCGCGAACTCGCGCTCCACCGTCGGCACGGCGACCGACGCCCACGCGATGCTCCGGATCCTCTTCAGCCGCATCGGGCAGCCGCACGTCGGATCACCGCAGGCCTTCTCGTTCAACATCCCCTCGGTGTCGGGCGCCGGCGCGGTCACGTTCGAGAAGGGCGGCAAGACGGTCAAGGAGCGCCGGTCGTTCGAGATCACCGGCGGCATGTGCCCGCGCTGCGAAGGACTCGGCGAGGCGAGCGACATCGACCTCGACGAACTCTTCGATCGCACCAAGTCGCTCGCCGACGGCGCGCTGACGATCCCCGGCTACAACGTGGACGGCTGGATGGTGAAGGGGTTCACCGAGTCGGGCTTCCTCGATCCGAACAAGCCGATCCAGGACTACTCCGAGCAGGAGATGCAGGACTTCCTCTACAAGGAGCCCACCAAGGTCAAGATCCAGGCGATCAACATGACCTACGAAGGGCTCATCCCGAAGCTCACGAAGTCGATGATGCAGAAGGACCGCGACGCCCTGCAGCCGCACATCCGCGCGTTCGTCGACCGCGCGGTCAAGTTCACCGCCTGCCCCGACTGCGGCGGCTCGCGGCTCAACGAGGGTGCGCGCTCGTCGAAGATCCGGGGGATCAGCATCGCGGATGCCGCGGCCATGCAGATCTCCGACCTCGCCGACTGGCTCCGCACGATCGACGACCCCGAGGTCGCGCCCCTGATGGCGAGTCTGCGCGGGGCGATCGACTCGTTCGTCGACATCGGACTCGGCTACCTGTCGCTCGACCGCTCCTCGGGCACGCTCTCGGGCGGCGAGGCGCAGCGCACCAAGATGATCCGCCACCTCGGCTCTGCCCTCACCGACATCACCTATGTCTTCGACGAGCCGACGGCGGGGCTCCACCCGCACGACATCGAGCGCATGAATGCGCTGCTCCGGCTGCTGCGCGACAAGGGCAACACCGTGCTCGTGGTGGAGCACAAGCCCGAGGTGATCGAGATCGCCGACCACATCGTCGACCTCGGACCGGGCGCCGGGCGCCACGGCGGCGAGATCCAGTACACCGGCGATGTCGCGGGCCTGCGCACCTCCGGCACCATCACCGGTCGCCACCTCGACGATCGCGCGCGGCTGAAGCCCGAGACCCGGGCGGCGAAGGGGGCCCTCGAGATCCGCGGCGCCACCCAGCACAACCTGAAGGACGTCGACGTCGACATCCCCCTCGGCATCCTCACCGTGGTGACCGGCGTCGCGGGATCGGGCAAGTCGTCGCTGATCCACGGGAACGTCCCCGCCTTCGACGACGTCGTGGTGGTCGACCAGGCGCCCATCAAGGGATCCCGGCGCAGCAGCCCCGCGACCTACACCGGCCTGCTCGACGTCGTGCGGGCTTCGTTCGCGAAGGCGAACGGCGTCAAGCCCGGTCTCTTCAGCGCGAACTCCGAGGGCGCCTGCATCGCGTGCAAGGGCCTCGGGGTCATCATCACGAGCCTCGGCTTCACGCAGACGGTCGAGACGCTGTGCGAGACCTGCGACGGCACCGGCTTCAGCGACGAAGTGCTCGAGTACACCCTTGACGGCAAGAACATCGCGGAGGTGCTGGCGATGTCGGCGGTCGAGGCGGCCGACTTCTTCACGAAGGGGCCGGCCCACACCACGCTGTCGCGCATGATCGACGTCGGCATCGGCTACATCACGCTCGGCCAGGCGCTCAATACGCTCTCGGGCGGCGAGCGGCAGCGGCTCAAGCTCGCCATCTCGATGGCCAAGAAGGGGGCGATCTACGTGCTCGACGAGCCGACCACCGGACTCCACCTCGCCGACGTCGACAACATGCTCGGGATGCTGGACCGACTGGTTGCGGCGGGCAACAGCGTCATCGTGATCGAGCACCATCAGGCCGTCATGGCGCACGCCGACTGGATCATCGACCTCGGCCCCGGGGCGGGGCACGACGGCGGCATGATCGTCTTCGAGGGGACGCCGGCCGACCTGGTCGCGAACGGCACGTCTCTGACGGCGCACCACCTGCGGGAGTACGTCGCCGGGTGACGCGGGATGCGGCATGGGGGAATGTCCCCATACCGTCTTCTCAGGTGTTCGGAATACGATCTCCAAGGCGGCCAGCCGACTCTGCACGATGACGTCATCCGGTGCGGGCTAGGCTGAACCTTTCTGTCCCTGCGTTCGCCACGCCGCATCGACCCCCCTGGAAGAGGCCGAGGTATGAAGTCATTCGCGTGGCTGCGCTCTCGTCCCCGCGCTGTGGCCTCGACCGGGATCGTCACCGCGGTCGCCGTCGCGATCACGACGATGGCCTTCGTCTACGAGGGCAATCCGACGACGGAGGTGGATCTCCACGACGGCGGCGTCTGGGTGACCAAGCAGTCGGCCCTGCTCGTCGGCCACTTCAACCACGAGTCGAAGGTGCTCGACGGCGGACTGCGCACGACCAGCGGCGAGTACGACATCCTCCAGTCGGGTGAGACGGTGCTCGTCGTCGACGAGGCCGACTCCAGCCTCACGACGATCGATCCGGCGATGGTCCTCCTGACAGAGTCCTCCAACATCCCCGGCGACGCGAAGGTCGTGCTGGGCGGATCCACCGTGGCGATCCTCGACCGCCAGTCGGGCGACCTCTGGGTCGTGCCGTCGGCCGCCGTGGGCTCATTCGAGGTCGAGGGCACCGACCCCATCGACACCCTCGGTGAGGGGGCGGATGTCACTGTCGGCGTCGACGGCATCGTCCACGCGGTCTCGGCCGAGACCGCGGAGCTCGTCACGGTTCCGACCGATGCCGAGGGCGCACCGCTGGAGCCCGCCCGCTCCTCGGTCGAGGGGCTGAAGAAGAAGGCGGCGCTCGCCGTCACGGCCATCGGCGCCCGTGCCGCGGTCCTCGACACCGACAGCGGCACGCTCTTCGCCGACGGCCGCCGCACGGAGGTCGCGGGAGGACAGACCGGCGTGCTGCAGCAGCCGTCCGCCGACAGCGACGCGGTGGCCCTCGCCACCGCCTCGACATTCGTGCGCGTGCCCTTCGACGGATCCGAGCCCGTTGTGCAGGAGGCCGGGGCTCAGGGCACTCCGGCGGCGCCGGTGTTCCTCGAGGGATGCTCCTACTCGGCGTGGACCGGTTCGGCGAAGTTCATCCGCGACTGCGCCGGCGACGGTGACGACCTCACGGCCGATGTCGACGGCGCCGACGCCGACTCCGTCCTGCGCTTCCGCGTGAACCGCGACGTGGTCGTGCTCAACGACGTCATCGGCGGCGCCGCCTGGATGGCCAGTGAGAGCATGCAGCGCGTCGACAACTGGAACGACATCACCCCGCCGGAGGGCGAGGCCGAAGAGGACGAGCAGACCACCGAGGAGACCGTCGAGACGACGCTGCCCGAGCGCTCCGACAAGAACACCGTGCCGATCGCCACCGACGACAGCCTCGGCGTGCGGCCCGGCCGGACCACCGTGCTTCCGGTGCTCGACAACGACAGCGACCCCGACGGCGACGTGCTCACGGCGGCCGTCGCCGACGAAGGTCCCGCCTTCGGCAAGGTCAGCCCGATCAACGACGGCGCCGCGCTCCAGGTCGCTGTGCCGGAGAACGCCACCGGCAGCTCTTCGTTCCTGTACGAGATCGACGACGGTCGCGGCGGGACCGACACCGCGACGACGTCGCTCAGCGTCCACGGCTGGGACGTCAACGCCCCGCCGACCCAGAAGCGGATCACGACCGTCACCGTCGAGGCCGGGGGCGTCGTCTCGTACAACGTGCTTCCCGACTGGATCGACCCCGACGGCGACGACGTGTTCCTGCGCGCGGTCACACCGGCAGCGGGCGACGAAGCCGACTTCACGGCGGACGGGCGCATCACCTATCGCGCCGTCGGCGGCACCCAGGGCCGCCAGGACGTCGAGATCGTGGTGTCCGACGGCAACGAGTCGGCTGCGGGCATCCTCCGCTTCGACGTGCGTCCCGTGGGCTCCACCAACCCGGTCACCAACGCCGATCGCGTCGTCGTGCGCGCCGGCCAGGTCGCGACCGTCGCCCCGCTCGCGAACGACACGAGCTCGAGCCGCGAGCCGCTGCGGCTCGTGCGGGTCGACGAGGTCCCCGGCGCCACCATCGTCCCCGACTTCGCCGCCAAGACCTTCACCTTCAAGTCCGACACGCCCGCGGTCTACTACGTGCAGTACCTCGTGGCAGCCGGTTCGAAGAATGCCGAAGGGCTCGTGCGCGTCGACGTGCTGCCCTCGTCCGACACGGCGTCCGAGCCGATCGCCGTGCGCGACGTGGCCCTGCTGCCCAGCGGCGGCGAGGTGCTCGTGAACGTCCTGACCAACGACTCCGATCCGGCGGGCGGCATCCTCGTCGTGCAGTCGGTGACGGTCGAGCCGAACTCCGGCATCGCGGTCGCCGTGCTCAACCACGAGACGCTGCGCATCAGCGATCAGGCCGCCCTCGGCGAGCAGGTGCGCATCGCGTACCGCATCTCCAACGGCGCCAAGTCGGCCGAGGGCGAGGTGATCGTCATCCCGATCCCCGCCCCCGAGAAGCTGCGGCCCCCCGTCGCGAACGACGACCAGGTGATCGTCCGCGCGGGCGACGTCGTCAACATCCCGGTGCTCGACAACGACTACCACCCGAACGGCGACACGCTCCACGTCGCGCCCGACCTCGTCGCCCCGCTCGTCGAGCCCGAGGACGGCGAGATCTTCGTCTCGCAGGACATGCTGCGCTTCCGCGCGTCCGACGAGCCCGGCACCGTGTACGCGACCTACGAGGTGGTCGACAGCACGGGCCAGAAGGATGCCGGCTACGTCACGATCCAGGTGCTCCCCGTCAACGAGGAGACCAACGCCGCGCCGCGCCCGCACGACATCGTCGCCCGCGTGCTCAACGGCAGCCAGGTGCGCATCGCCGTGCCGCTGGACGGCATCGACGCCGACGGCGACTCGGTGCAGCTCGAGGGCCTCGCCTCGCCGCCCAGCAAGGGCCGAGTGGTCGAGGTCGGATCCAACTACGTCGTCTACGAGGCCTTCAAGGATGTCGCGGGTGTCGACGCCTTCACGTACCGCGTGCGCGACCGTCTCGGCGCCGAGGCCGTCGGATCGATCCGCGTGGGCATCGCGCCCGCGGAGAGCTCGAACCAGTCGCCGTACGCCGCGAAGGACGCCGTCGTGATGCGCCCGGGGCGCATCGTCGCCGTGCCCGTGCTCGCGAACGACTCCGATCCCGACGGCGACAGCTTCTCCCTCCTCCGCGATGGGCTGATCATTCCCGACGTCGACGGCCTGAAGGCAACCGTCGTCGGCGATCGCGTCGTCATCACCGCGCCGGACGAGCCGACCGAGACGTCGCTGCAGTACACGATCCGCGACGAGCGGGGCGCGCGAGCGACCGCCGTGGTGCAGATCACCGTCGCCGACGACGTGCCGCTGCTTCGTCCGGTCGCCCGTGACGACTTCGTGCAGGCCGCCGACGTCGAGGGGGGCAGCGTCGACGTCGAGGTGCTCGCCAACGACGAGGACCCCGACGGCACGGTCGACGAACTCGCCGTGACGGTGCGCGACAGCACCGCGAGCGTGCTCGGGGACGGCACCGTCCGCCTCGAGCTCGACGACACCGACCGGCTGGTGACCTACACGATCACCGACCGCGACGGATTCGAGGCATCCGCCTTCATCCACGTGCCCTCCCTCTCCTCGCTGCCCCCGACCCTCATCTCCACCGAACCGGTCGAGGTCAAGAGCGGCGAGACGATCGAGCTGCCGCTGAGCGAGTACGTGCGCTCCGCCGACGGCGACCGCGTCGTGATCACCGAAGCGGCCAAGGTGAGCGCGGTCAACTCCGACGGCTCCAACCTCGTGAAGGATCAGACGACCCTCGTCTACACCTCCAAGAAGGGGTACTTCGGCCAGGACGCCCTGACCTTCGAGGTCACCGACGGCACCGGACCCGACGACCCCGAGGGGCGCAAGGCCACCCTGACGATTCCGATCACGGTGCTGCCGCCCGACAACCAGCAGCCCGAGTTCACCGACGGGCAGGTCGACGTGGCGCCCGGCGAGGAGCCGGTGTCGCTCGAGCTGCGGGCTCTCACGACCGACCCCGACCCGGAGGATCTCGACGGCATGAGCTACGAGATCGTCGGCGGCGTCCCCTCCGGGCTCAGCGCCTCGGTCGAGGGCCAGGACCTGCGCGTCTCCGCGGGATCGAACACGCCCAAGGGCACGGTCGAGCGCCTCACGATCCGCATCTCGGACGGGCAGACCGACCCGGTCGAGGGCTCGGTCACCGTGCGCGTCACGGCATCCACCCGCGAGCTGGCGACGGCCAACGATGACATCGTCGAAGAGGCGCATCAGGGTCAGACGGTGTCCGTGCCGGTCCTCAGCAACGACGTCAACCCCTTCAGCGAGACGCCGCTGGAGCTGGTCACGGTGCTTCCCGAGACCGGTCGAGGCACGGCCGAGATCTCGGGCGACCAAGTGCTGGTCACGCCCGACGAGACCTTCTTCGGCACCATGGTCGTCCGCTACCGCGTCCAGGACGCCACCGACGATCCGGATCGCGCTGTCGAGGGCCGGATCCGGCTCACCGTGCAGGGCCGGCCGGACGCGCCGGGCACGCCCGTCGTGTCCAGCGTGCAGGACCGCACGGTCGTGCTGTCGTGGACTCCTCCCGCCAACAACGGCGCGGAGATCACGAGCTACGAGGTCTCCGCCACGGAAGGCGGCTACAGCAAGACCTGTGCCGCGACGACCTGCACCCTCGACAACCTGACCAACAACGTCGTCTACCACTTCACCGTCGTGGCGATCAACCGCGTCGGCGAGTCCGACCCGTCGGCGCCGTCCGGCGAGGCGCGCCCGGACGCCCGTCCCGACACCCCGCAGCCGCCGACGCTGGTCTTCGGTGATCAGAGCCTCGCCGTGTCGTGGGTGACGCCGACGACCCCGGGCTCGCCCGTCGAGAAGTTCACCCTCGAGATCTCTCCCGCGCCGCCATCGGGTGTCGTGCAGAAGAGCGAGCTCACCGGCAACGCGGTCGTCTGGGAAGGCCTTGAGAACGGGGTCGCCTACCAGGTGCGCGTCCAGGCCCACAACCGCGCGCCCGATCCGTCGAGCTGGAGCGGGTGGTCCGCGACGGAGATCCCCGCTCGTGCCCCGGACGGCGCCGCCGCGCCGGCGACGGAGCGCCTCGACCCGGTCGGTGCGCAGGCTCAGATGCGCGTGACGTGGGCTGCGCCCGCGAGCAACGGCGACGCGATCGCCGAGTACCGCCTGAACGTCATCCGCGGCGGTGCGCTCGTCAACACGATCACCGGCATCCCGGGCGGTCAGACGTCGCAGGCGCTCGCCATCGACCCCTCGACCGCCGACTACACGTTCACGGTCGCCGCCCGCAACAAGGCCGGCTGGGGCGCGGACAGTGCGCCGTCGGCGCCGCGACGCGCCTTCACACCCCCGGGAGCGCCCACGAACGTGCAGGCGTCGACCCCGAGCGGCAACAGTGCGATCGTCGTGACCTACAACGCAGCGCCCGGCAACGGCGCGAACGCCAACGAGATGGGCTACGAGTACTCGCTCAACGGCGGCGGCTGGCAGGCGAACTGGGACGGCCGCACCATCGGCGGACTCGCGAACGGCGCGACCTACACGGTGCGCGTCCGCGCCTACGCCGCCCTCGACGGCGTGCGCTATGACGGCGCCGAGTCGGCTGCCTCCAACGGCGTGATCCCGTACGGACCCGTGCTCGATCCCGGTGTCAGCGCGCAGCGCAACGGCACCTCGGTCACGGTGGCGTGGAGTGCGCCGGCCAACAACGGGCGCCAGATCACCGACGTGCAGATCAAGATCGACGGCGGCGCGTGGGAGTCCGTGGGCAACAGCGGCAACCGCAACGTCGGCAACGGCTACGACCAGCAGCACACCATCGCCGTCCGCGCCTACGACGCGGCGGGCCAGGTGTCGAACACGGTGTCGGCGTCGGCGACGACGGCCCCGAGGCCGATACCGACCGCTCGCACGGTGAAGGGCAGCTCCGCAGTGGGGCAGCCGAACTGCAGCCACTCCTCGTGCGCGTTCATCGCCGTCACCGTCGACAACTTCACGCCGGGCAACTACCGGCTCCGCTGCAACGACACCATCGACGGTCCGAACAGCTGGCGCACGGTGTGGCTCCCGGATCGCGGCACCGTGCAGCTGACCTGCTACTTCGGACACCCCGACGAGTGGGCGTGGATCGACATCGAGGGCTTCGGCGAAGCCACGAGGCTCGACTGGTACTAGGTCGACGCCGAGACGACATCCCAACGAGAGAACGAGAACGACAATGACCATGACCCCCGAGCAGGCCGCCTGGTTCCACGGAACCTTCACGCGGCTCGTCGACAACGTCGACCGCGCCCTCCTGGGCAAGCGGGAGGTCGTCGGCCTGGTGCTCAGCGCGATGCTCGCCGAAGGGCACGTGCTGCTCGAGGATGCCCCGGGCACCGGCAAGACGAGCCTCGCGAAGGCCCTCGCGGCCACGGTGCAGGGCACGAGCAGCCGCATCCAGTTCACGCCGGACCTGCTGCCCTCCGACGTCACCGGTGTCACGATCTACGACCAGACCTCGCACAAGTTCGAGTTCCACAAGGGGCCCGTCTTCGCCTCGATCGTGCTGGCGGACGAGATCAACCGCGCCTCGCCCAAGACGCAGTCCGCGCTCCTCGAGGTTATGGAGGAGTCCCGGGTCACCGTCGACGGCGTCACGCATGAGGCCGGCCGCCCGTTCCTCGTCATCGCGACCCAGAACCCGATCGAGCAGGCCGGAACGTACAAGCTGCCCGAGGCGCAGCTGGACCGCTTCCTCATCCGCACGTCGATCGGCTACCCCGACCTCGCGGCGGCCGAGCGCATCCTCGCCGGTGCCGCCGACCGCAACCCGTCGGCGCACTTGCCCGCCATCATCACGACCGGCGCTGTCGCCGACATGGCCGACCTCGCCGCGACCGTGCACGTCGAGGCGGCGGTGCTGCGGTACACCGCGCAGCTCGCCGAGGCGACGCGAACCCACGCGTCCGCCCGCGTCGGCGTCTCGGTGCGCGGCTCGCTCTCGATGATCCGCATGGCCAAGGTGTGGGCCGCGTCGCAGGGCCGTCACTTCGTGACCCCCGACGACATCAAGCTGCTCGCCGGCCCGGTCTGGACGCACCGTCTCGTGCTCGACCCCGAGGCCGAGTTCGCCGGCACGACGCCGGAGACGGTCATCGCCCGCGTGCTCGAGGACGTCGCGGCTCCGCAGGCGAGGTCCGCCGCCTGATGACGACGGAGGCACTCGGCACGGCGATCCCTTCGCAGGATCGTCGCGAACGGCTCGAGGCGACGACCGCCCACGCCGCGCACTGGCTGCGCGGCGTGCTCCGCGTCGTGCGCCCGGCCGCCTGGGTGCTCATCGCCGGAGCCGTCGTGCTCTGGATCGCGGGCGGCGCGCTCGGCTGGTGGGAGCTCACCGTGGCCGCGGTCGTGATCACGACGCTGCTGGCGCTGTGCGCGCTGTTCCTGATCGGCCGCACCGCCTATGACGTCGAGCTCGACCTGACCCGCACGCGCGTGGTCGTCGGGGAGCGCGCGGTCGGCGCCCTGACCCTCTCGAACACCGGCACGCGCGCCATCCTGCCGTCACGCGTCGTGCTGCCCGTCGGGGCCGGCCGAGGCGAGTTCGAGGTCAACCGCCTGGCCCCCGGGTCGTCCGCCGAGGAGCTCTTCGCCATCCCCACCACCCGCCGCGCGGTCGTCGCCGTCGGACCGGTGAGCGTCGTGCGCGGCGATCCGCTCGGCCTGTTCGAGCGCGTGCACCGCAAGGACGAGCCGGTCGACCTCTACGTCCACCCCCGCACCGTGCTGTTCGACGGTCAGTCGCTGGGCTTCCTGCGGGACCTCGAGGGGCTGCCGGCCACGGACCTCTCGCGCGACGACGTCTCGTTCCACGCCCTGCGCGAGTATCAGCCGGGCGACGATCTGCGGCACGTGCACTGGAAGTCGACCGCCCGGACCGGCACCGTCATGGTCCGCCAGTACGAGGAGACCCGCCGCTCGCACTTCGTCATCGGGCTCTCGACGAACCCCGGCGACTATCGCGACGACGAGGAGTTCGAGCTCGCCATCTCGGCCGCGGGCTCCCTCGGACTCCGCGCGCTGCGCGACTCCCAGCGCGTCGAGGTCCGCGTGCAGGAGCGCGCCCTGCCCTCGGGCACGGGCAAGCAGTTCCTCGACTCGCTCTCCGGGGTCGTGCACTCGCGTCCGCGCGCCGGCGGCATCGTCGAGCTCGGCGCGCTCATCGCGGCGACGCTTCCCCTCGCCAGCGTCGTCGTGCTCGTGTGCGGCAGCACGGTCGACGCCAACCAGCTCCGTCAGGCGTGCGCCCGGCTGCCGTTCGGGGCTCGCACGCTCGCGGTCGTGGCCCAGACCGGGGCCGCGCCCCACCTGCGACGCATCGGCGATGCCGACGTCGTGACGGTCGGGGCCCTCGATCAGCTCGCCGGCGCCCTGCGCAAGGTGCTCTCATGACCGCGGCCGTCCAGACCCTCCCGGTCCGACGCTGGGTGCTCGATCTCAGCGCCGTGGCGGCGCTCCTCGCGGTGCCGATCGTCGGCTTCTGGCCGACGTTCGGCGGTCCCGCCTACCTGCCCGCCGCCGTTGGCGGCGCACTGCTCGGCATGGGACTCGCCGCGCTGTGCACGTGGCTGCGCTGGGGCGTGCTGCCCCTCGCCGGCCTGACCGCGCTCACCTACTTCCTCTTCGGAGGAGCACTCGCCCTGCCGCACACCACGGTGGCCGGGGTCATCCCCACCCTCGAGACGCTGCGCCAGCTCGGCCTGGGCGTCGTGACGTCGTGGAAGCAGCTGCTGACCACCGTCGCGCCGGTCGCGGCATCCGATGGTCATCTCCTGGTCCCGTTCCTCCTCTCGCTGCTCGCCGGAGTGCTCACCACGACCTTCGCCCTGCGGCTGCGCGCACCCGCGTGGGCCCTCGTGCCGGCAGCCGCGTTCCTCGGCGCGCAGATCGCGCTGGGCACCTCCCAGCCCGCGGTGCCGGTCGTGCAGGGAATCGTGTTCGCGCTGGTGTCGGCGGTATGGCTGGCCGTGCGACAGAGCTGGCAGCACGGCACGGGCGCGGTGCGCCTGGGCGACGACACGACGCCCGTCCGCGGCGTGGTCGGCCGCCGGCTCCTCCTCGGCGGGGCGGTGATCGCGGTCGCGACGCTGGTCGGCGTGGCGACGAGCGCCTTCGCGGCGCCCGAATCGCCTCGGTACGTCCTGCGCGACGTCGTCATCCCCCCGTTCGACGTGCGCGAGTACCCCAGCCCGCTGCAGTCCTTCCGCGCACTCGTGCGGGACTTCCCCGATGAGCCGCTCTTCTCCGCGGCCGGCCTTCCCGAGGGCGCCCGCGTGCGCATCGCGGCGATGGACGCGTACGACGGCACGGTCTACAACGTGTCCGACCAGGGCGCCGGCACATCGAGCGCGTTCGGTCCGGTTCGGGGCAACATGTCCGCCGACGCCGAGGGCACGCCTGCCACCGTTCACGTCGAGATCGCGGCACTGGACGGGGTGTGGATGCCGGAGGTCGGCGCCGTGCGCAGCATCGCTTTCGACGGCGACCGCGCCGACGACCTCCGCCGCGCCGCGTACTACAACGAGGTCACCGGGACCGCGGTGGTGACGCAGCCGCTCGGCGCGGGGGACTCCTACACGCTCGAGAGCGTGATCCCGGCCTCGCCGAGCGACGACGCCCTCGCCGACCAGGACTTCGCCGCGGTGTCGCTTCCCGATCAGGAGGGCGTGCCGCAGGAGTTCGCCGAGGTCGCATCCGAGGCCGTCGCCGAAGCCACGACACCGGTCGAGAAGGTGCGGGCGCTGCAGACGATGCTCGCCGAGGGCGGGTTCTTCAGCCACGGGCTGGAGGGCGAGGTGCTCTCCCGGGCCGGGCACGGCGCCGAGCGCATCTCCACGCTGCTCGGCTCCGACCAGATGGTCGGCGACGACGAGCAGTACGCCACCGCCATGGCGCTGCTCGCGCGCGAGATCGGCATCCCGGCGCGCGTCGTGATGGGCTTCTACCCCGAGGAGGACCAGGCCTCCCAGGCGGTGTTCACCGCGACCGGCGACAGCCTGCATGCCTGGGTCGAGGTCGCGTTCGAGGACGCGGGCTGGGTGACCTTCGACCCCACCCCGCCCGACGACCAGGTTCCCAACGACCAGACGACCAAGCCGCGGGCCGACCCCAAGCCCCAGGTGCTGCAGCCGCCCCCGCCGCCGCAGCAGCCGGTCGATCTGCCCCCGACCGTGCCCGACGACCGCGAGTCCGAGGACGAGAGCGGCCTCGACCTGGCGCTCCTCGCGACGATCGTCGCGATCGCGCTCGGCGTGCTCGCCCTTCTCGCGCTGCTGGCGGCCCCGTTCATCGTGATCGGCGCCCTCAAGGCGGCCCGGCGGCGACGCCGGCGCGATGCCGAGCGCGCGGCCGACCGCATCAGCGGCGGCTGGGACGAGCTCGTCGACCGAGCGTCCGACTACGGCACCACCGTGCGTCCCGGTGGCACGCGTGCCGAGGAGGCCGGTGTGGTGGCGACCGCCTTCGCCGAGCCCCGCGTCGGGACACTCGCCGAGCGAGCCGACCTGGAAGTGTTCGGCCCGAGAGACCCCACGCCGGAGGACGTCACAGAGTTCTGGCGCCAGGTGGACGAGATCGTCGGCGGCATGGGACAGACCCGTTCGGTGTGGGGCCGGCTCGCCGCACGGCTGAGCGTCCGCTCGCTCCTCGCCGGCACGCGCTTCGCCCTTCCCGCGCGCGCACCGCGCCCTCCACGCGCGGCCCGTTCACGCGCCGCCGAGAGCATCCGGCGGGAGCCCGATCCCGCCGACGAGATCCAGGAGACCTCATGACCGCCCGCCCACCTCTCGCCGTGGTGCCGGCCACCATCGGCCGACGCGTCGGCGCGTACACGATCGACCTCGCCATCGCCGCCGGGATCGGGATCGCGTTCGCCGGGGTCGCCGTCGGCATCGTGCTCGGCACCGGTTCGCCGGCGGACCCCCGCACGCTCGCCCTCGCCTTCGTGCTGGCCGGCGTCGCGTTCTGGGCCGGGTCGGCCGCGTGGGCGATCGTCTGCACCGCGATGCAGGGCGGCCGGGGATCGGTCGGTCAGCGGGCCGTCGACATCCGCCTGGTGCGGGCCGACGGCTCCGGGCCGATCGGGTTCTGGCGGGCGCTCGGCCGCAACGTCGTGTGGGCGCTGTCGTGCATGATCTTCGTCGGCTGGTTCACCCCGCTGTTCGACGCGAGCCCGCTCCGCCAGGGCTGGCACGATCGGGCCTCCGGTGCGATCGTGATCGACGGACGGTGGACGGATGCCGCGGCCCCCGCCGCCCCACACCCCCGTGCCGTCGCCCACCGGCTTCCCCAGGCTGCGCCGACCGAGGTCGAGTTCTCCCCGTGGTTCCTCGACGCGCCCTCCGTCGTTCCGCCGCGGCCGGCGCCGCCCGTCCTGCCGAACGCCGCCGTGCCTCCCACCGCGATCATCCCGGTGGTCCATCCCGTGCCCGCGCCCGCACCGCCGCTGCAGCCCGCGGCAGCCGCGACCTTCGCGCCGTCGGCACCGCCCGCCCCGGCCCCCGTCCTCGTCCCGCAGCTCGTGCCGGCCGCCTCGGACCTCGATGCGACCCGCACCGCGATCACCGTGCCGCCGCCCGCGCAGCGGGCCGCCCTGTTCGCCGATCCGCCCGTGCTCGCGGTGCTGACGTGGGACGACGGCTCGGCGATGGCCGTGTACGGCCGCACCCTGTACGGTCGCAACCCGGCCGTCGAGCCGGGCACCGTGAGCGTCCCGGTGCGCGACGAGACGCTCTCGCTCTCTAAGACGCACTTCGAGATCGGCGGGGACGCCTCGGCGTCCTGGGTTCTCGACCGCCACTCCACCAACGGCACGGTGCTGGTCCGCGACGGCGGCCGCCATCGGCTCATCCCGGGGATCCCCACGTCGCTCCGCTCCGGGGACCGTCTGGAGCTCGGCGACCGCAGCGTCTTCGTGGGCAGCACGTCATGACGGCTCCGGTGACGGTGGCGTTCGGATCGGCAACCGATCCGGGACTGCGTCGCCGCATCAACGAGGATTCCTTCATCGCCGCGACGCCGCTGTTCCTGGTGGCCGACGGGATGGGCGGCCACCACGCCGGCGAGGTCGCCAGCGCGACGGTGATCGACGAGTTCGAGCGGTTCGCGGGCCGGCCGAGCCTCGGCATCGACGAGGTGCGCGCCGCCCTCGCGCGCGCCCGGCACCGCGTCGAGGCGCTGCCGCGGGGCGAAGGCGCCGGCGCCGGGACGACCCTCACGGGCGTCGTGATCGCCGATGTGGACGGCGAGGGCTACTGGCTCACCATCAACCTCGGCGACTCGCGCACGTATCGCCTGAGCGAGGGCGACTTCGAGCAGATCAGCGTCGACCACTCGGTCGTGCAGGAGCTCATCGACGCCGGACAGCTCGACCCCGCCGCCGCCTTCCAGGACACGCGCCGCAACGTCATCACGCGGGCGATCGGGGCGGGCAGCGACGCCGACGCCGACTACTGGCTGATCCCCGCCGAGGCCGGCGATCGCATCCTCGTGTGCTCGGACGGCCTGTCGAGCGAGCTCGACGCCCCGGCCATCCACGCGATCCTCCTCGCCGAGACGCACCCGCAGGCGGCGGCCACCCGTCTGGTGCACGAAGCCGTCCTGCGCGGCGGACGCGATAACATCACGGCGCTGGTGGTGGATGCCACGGCAGTCCGTTCGCGTGCGAACCGCTCCAGCGATCACACCGCTCCGTCGGCGACCGCCGCGGACGAGATCGACGGCGACACGCTCCCGCGTGTGGTCGCCGCAGGGGGTTTTTGATGCCGGTCCACTACTCGCCGGGGGTCCACCCGGTCGCCGTCACGCCGCAGGGATTCGTGGCGCTGGCGGACGACACGAGCCCCGCGCTGAGCGCGCGCATCCACGCGCTGGTGGCCGACGGACGGGGGCTCGGGGGCGTGCTCGAGGCGCTGACCGGCGCCTACGGAACCTCGCTCGCCGCCGTCCCGCCGTTCGCGGTGGCCCTCGCCGAGAGCGGCGCGGTGCGCCTGGCGGCCCGCGGCGGTTTCGCCCTCGAGGTCGAGTCCGACACCGCAGAGCGCATCTCCGGCGAAGGCGTGACCACCTGGACCGAGCGCGTGATCCCCGGGGTGTCACGGGTGACGCTGGTGAGCGGGACGGATGCCGCGCCCCCGGAGTTCCCGGTCGCCGACGGCGTCGTGCTGGCGTCCGGCCTCGTCTGGACGCCCGCGGACGCTCCGCGCGCGGCCACGGCGGCGAACCGCAGGCCCGCGCGAAAGGCTGCGCCGTCGGCGCCGATCGAGCCCCACCTCGGATCCGAGCCCGCCCGGGAGGACGCCGGCACCGCGCGTCCCACCCCGCCCGATCCCATCGCCGAGGTCGACCCGCCGGCACCGTCCGCGTCGAATGCCGCATCCGAGCCCGCGGGGGAGCCCGAGCCGGCAGCGGAGCCTGAGCCCGACGTCGCGCCCCCGCCGATCGCGGAGCCGGAGCCCGCAAAGGCCGAGCCCGCGAAGGCGGAGCCCGCGAAGACAGGACGGGCCGCCAAGGCCGGGGCCGCGGCATCCGCCCCCTTCGTCTCCCCCGTCGTCTCGCCGGTCGATACGACCGTCACCTCGTCGACGACCTCTCCGGGCCTGATCGACTCGGCCGCGGTGCTGTCGCTCGCCGACACGCTGCTTCCCGCGGACTCCACGCTCGGCTCGCCGGCCGAGAGCGCCCCGGACGAGACTCCGGCGGAGCCGGCCTGGGAGGCGACGGTCGTGCGTCCCCTTCCCGAGCCGTCCGGCGCGGCGCCGGTCGTCCAGGGCGATCACGACGGCGCGACCATCTCGCTCGCCGAGGCGCGTGCCCTCCGCACCGGCGACTCGGTGCCGCCTCCTCTGGCGCCGCCGCGCCCGCCGGCGCCCGGCCGCATCCGCGTGTCCACCGGCCAGATCATGACGCTCGACCGCACCGTGGTCATCGGCCGCCGACCGCGCTCCACACGCGTCTCGGGCACCGACCTGCCGCACCTGGTCGCCGTCGACAGCCCGCAGCAGGACATCTCACGCAGCCACGTCGAACTGCGGGTCGAGGGCGATAGCATCCTGGCCACCGACCTGCACACGACGAACGGCACCACCCTGCTGCGGCCGGGCGTCGATCCGGTGCGGCTGCACCCCGGCGAGGGCACCGTGGTCGTGCCGGGTGATGTGATCGATCTGGGCGACGGCATCACCGTCGCGATCGAGGATCTGTCGTGAGCGCCAAGCGCGCGCCCATGGCGCCGCCCGACCTCCCCGGATTCACTTACGTCGACGTCCTGGGGTCGGGCGGCTTCGCTGACGTCTTCCTGTACGAGCAGGCGCTGCCGAAGCGTCGCGTCGCCGTGAAGGTGCTGCTCACGGAGCGGATGTCGAGCGGTTCGGTGGCGGAGTTCACCGCCGAGGCGAACGTCATGGCGATGCTCTCGACGCACCCCGCCATCGTGACGATCTACCAGGCCGGAGTGGCGCGCGACGGCCGGCCCTACCTGGTGATGGAGTACTGCCCGAAGCCGAACCTCCAGGTGCGCTACCGCCGGGAGCCGTTCTCCATCGCCGAGTCGCTGCGCGTCGGCGTGCAGGTCGCCGCCGCCGTCGAGACCGCGCACCGCGCAGGGGTGCTCCACCGTGACATCAAGCCGGCCAACATCCTCGTCACGGAGTACAACCGGCCCGCCCTGACAGACTTCGGCATCGCGTCGACCACGAGCGCGGCCGCCGAGTCGGCGGGGCTCTCCATCCCGTGGTCACCGCCCGAGTCGTTCGCCGACGTGCCTCGCAGCGACCCCCGGTCCGACGTCTACGCACTCGGGGCGACGGTGTACACGCTCCTCGCCGGCCGCTCGCCGTTCGAGCTGCCCGGTCAGCGCAACACCGCGGCCGAGCTGATCCAGCGCATCGAGACATCGCCGCTGTCGCCCCTCGGCCGCGCGGACGTGCCCGCCTCACTGGAGGGCGCGCTCCAGCGGGCGATGTCGAAGTCGCCGCCCGACCGGTACGAGAGCGCGATCGCGTTCGCCCGCGCACTGCAGAAGGTGCAGATCGAGCTCTCGCACTCGGTCACCGCGATCGACATCCTGGACGACGGGATCGCCGACGACGCCGTCGAGGACGAGGACGAGGGCCTCACCCGCGTCCGCGGCGTCGTGAGCATCGACCCGCAGACCACGCCCGCCGCCGGTCCGACCCGGCCGTCCGCGACGACCGCGCCGACCCCACCGCCCCCGCTCGTCTCGCCGGTCTATGAGCCCGCCGACGCCCAGACCATGATCCGCCCCTCGGCGGCGCCGGCGGGAGGCGGCGACACGCGCCGTCGTGCCCCGGTCGAGGTCGAGCCCGCCCTCGATCACACGATGCTGCGCGCCCCGGCATCCGTCTTCACCGAACCGGCCCCCGCACCGGCCGCAGCGCCCGCCCCCACAGCTCCGACGGATGCGCCGACCGCGCCGCGGACACGCTCCCGTGTCGGGCTGTGGGTCGGACTGGGAGTCGCGGCGCTCGTGGTGGTCGCCGTCATCGTCGGGGTCTCCCTGCCCGGCATGCTCGCCGGGGAGAACGAGCCCACGCCGGTGTCGTCGTCCGTCCCGCAGGATCCGGTGTCCTCGGTCGTGCCCGAGCCCGAGGACGTCACCGGCAGCGCCGACGGCGGAGACGTGACCTTCACCTGGACCAACCCCGATCCGCGGGACGGCGACCGCTACGCCGCGGGCGTGGTCGGCGCACCGGACGAGGAGGTCGTGCTCGAGGCGATCGACGTCGCGGAGATCACGGTACCCGCCGATCCCTCGGGCAAGACATGTGTGCAGGTGCTGCTCGTGCGTGAGAACGGCCAGTCCTCCGAACCGGTGACGGGGTGCACGCCGTGACCGCCCGCGCGACCGAGGAGCTCGTCGTCGATTTCGCGGGCGAAGCCTTCACCGTGGAGCCCGGCGAGGTGTTCACGGTCGGCCGCGAGGGTGACCTCGCCATCGACGACAATCTCTTCCTGCACCGCCACTTCCTCACCATCGAGAACATCGACGGCCTCTGGCTGCTCTCCAACGTCGGCAGCCGGCTCTCGGCCACGGTGACCGACACCGGCGGGCGAGTGCAGGCCTGGCTCGCGCCGGGCGCCCGCCTGCCGCTCGTGTTCGCGGCGACGGCGGTGATCTTCAGCGCCGGTCCGACGACCTACGAGCTGACCATCCACGTGGCGGAGCCGGCCTTCCGCGAGACGCAGACCTTCGGCGACGACGACGGTCTCAGCACCATCGGCGACGTGCCGCTGACCCAGAGCCAGCGCGTGATGATCCTCGCCCTCGCCGAGCCGATCCTCCGCCGCGAGGGCACCGGGATGAGCGATCTGCCCACGTCGGCTCAGGCCGCCGAGCGCCTCGGGTGGACCCTGACCCGCTTCAACCGCAAGCTCGACAACGTGTGCGACAAGCTGGACCGCATCGGCGTGCCCGGGATGCGCGGCGGCGTGCGCTCCTATGCGACCAACCGCCGGGTGCGACTTGTGGAGCACGCCATCGCGGCGCGCCTCGTGACCCGCGACGACCTTCCGCTGCTCGACCTCGAGCACGACGCGGCCGCGGACGACGGCGTCTGATCCACCGCCGGCGGCGTCAGCGCCCCGCGTCGTAGAGGTGGCGCCCGCCGTAGCTGATCACCTTGACGACGACCCCGCGGCGGTGCAGGGCAGCGACCGTGCGCGTCTCCTCGTCGATGTCGCGACCCAGGGCGTGCACGTTCGAGACCACCAGCACGTCCCCGCGGGTGAGTGTGCCGAACAGGCGCACCAGGCGCTCCTCCCACGACTCGAGCGTCTCGGGAGCCGGATGCCGGAACCCTTCGATCGGCACGCCGAAGCGGGTGAGCTCGTCGCGCTGGTCGACCACCGACGGCATGTCGTCGCGGGAGATGACGAGCCCGACGAGCCGTGACCCGGCCGGCCGTGCCTGCCACCAGTCGCGATCGCGCTGCAGCTCGGTGAAGCACTTGGGGCAGTCGGCCGCCGCGTGCGGCAGGTGCAGCGGGGACGTCTGACCGGATGCCGCGTCGCCCGCGATCGCCGTCCGCAGCGTGGGAGGGGCACTCGCCACAGACTCCGACGCTTCGCTCACACCGCTCATGACATGCTCCTTCGCCCTGCCCATTCTCCCCCGAAAGCCGGGCGGCGCGTGTCAGTCCTGATCGCCGAGCCGCAGTTCGAGGCTCAGCTGGTCGGCGTCGAGCTCTGCCAGGGCGTGCCGGAGGGCCGGAGTGCTGAACTCGCCGCCCGACGAGACGTCGTTGAGGCGCCGCCGCATCGCCTCGATGACCGCCAGGCGCAGCTCGAGGAAGTCCCGGGCCGTCGAGGTCGTGTCGTCGTCCGGCGGGTCGTACATCCGCGCGCCGACCCGCTCGATCAGCTCCTCGGGGAACGGCTCGCCGTCCCGCCGCCGGAGCTGGGGGCTCGCGATCGCCGCCACCGCCGCCTCGCGCAGCTCCTCATCCAGGGCGGACTGCTCGGCCCGGTCCAGCAGGTTGTCGCCCGGCGACTCGAGGCGGAGGATCCGCACGAGCCAGGGGAGGGTGAAGCCCTGCAGCATGAGGCTGCCGATCGCGACGGCGAAGGCGATGAAGATGAGGAGCTCGCGCTCCGGAGTGTCGCGCGGCAGCGTCTGGGCCGCGGCGAGCGTCACGACGCCGCGCATGCCCGCCCACACGATCACGGCACCGTGCTTCCAGCCGAGCGGCGACGCCTGGTAGTAGTTCAGATCGCTCATCGCGCGTGCGACGCGCGTGCGCATCGAGGCGAGGCGGCGCTGCGTGCGAGGGTCGTCGAGCGAGGGATCACCCCGCCGGGAATCGCGACCCGTCCGGCCCTGCCGACCGCGGTCGAGCGGCACCGCGCCGCTCGCCATCTCGTCGATGCGCTCGCCGATCTGCTCGAGGCGCCGGCGCTGTTTGCCGCGGGCACGACGGCTCTGCAGCCAGACGAGGAACGCGACATACGCCGTGCGCACCACGAGGATGATCGCGAAGGCCCCGAGGGCGATGAAGAGCCCGGTGCCGAGTCCGCTGTGGTTCTCGACGTTGCCCTCGACGATCTGCTTCAGCTCGAGTCCCATGATCAGGAAGACCGCGCCCTCGAGCATCAGCTCGATCGTGCGCCAGTTGTGCTCGTCCGACATCCGCTGCTCGGGGGTGAACCATCGTGCCGAGCCCTGGCCCGTGACGATGCCGGCGACCACCGCGGCGACGAGGCCGGAACCGCCCAGCTCCTCGGTGGGCAGGTAGGCGGCGAACGGGATCACGAACCCGATCGCGGTGTTGGCCGCCGAGTGCCCGATCAGCGAGCGCAGGCGCAGGTTGAGGTAGCCGACGACGCCGCCGATGACGACGGCGACGAGCACACCCCACGCGAAGGCGGGGAGGAATCCGACGCCGACGCCGCTCTCAGCCGGCGCGCCGCTCGCAGCGACCGCCGCCGCCGCGACCATCGTGCGCAGTAGGACGAGGGCGGTCGCGTCGTTGAGCAGGCTCTCGCCCTCCAGCATCGTCACCACGCGCCGCGAGACGCCCAGCCGCTTGACGATCGACGTCGCGACCGCGTCGGTGGGACTCAGGATCGCGCCAAGTGCGACGGCGATCGCCGGGTTCAGGCCGGGGATGACGAGGAGGAAGAAGACGGCCAGCACGATCGAGCTGAGGAGCACGAGCACGAACGACAGCCCGGCGATCGGGCCGAAGTCGCGCCGGAACTCGATGGCGGGCAGGGCGACGGCCGCGGAGTAGAGCAGGGGCGGAAGCACGCCCACGAGGATCCACTCCGGATCGATCTCGGGGATGTCCACGAACGGGAGCAGCCCGACGATGACGCCGACGAGCACGAGCACGAGCGGGCCGGCGACGTTGATCCGGGGCGCGATCGCCGTGCCGACGGCGATGACCACCACGGCCAGGATGGCGAGGACGAGGTACTCCATGGCGGCTAGAGCACTCCGAGCGCTCGCACCGCGTCGCGTTCACCGACGAGCTCGTCGACCGAGGCCGCGAACCGCGCGTGCGCGCGACGGTCGAGGGTGAGGCCTTCGACCACGCGGTAGCCGTCGCCGTCCGACGTGACGGGGTACGAGCAGACCAGGCCCTCGGGCACCCCGTACTCGCCGCGCGACACGACGGCGGCCGAGGTCGTCGCGCCGCCCGTGCCGAGCTGCTCGTCGCGCACATGCTCGATCGCCGCATTCGCGGCTGAGGCCACCGACGACGAGCCGCGCACCTCGATGATCTCGGCACCGCGCTTCGCCACCCGGGGGATGAAGACGTCGTCGAGCCACGCCACCGCGGCCTCGTGCCCGCCCAGGCGCTCGGCGAGGGCGTCGATGACCGGCACCCCGCCGACGGTCGCGTGCGCGACATCCGGGAACTGCGTCGCCGAGTGGTTCCCCCAGATCGCGACGCCCCGCACGTCGTCGGGACGCGCGTCGAGAGCCTGTGCCAGCTGGCCCACGGCGCGGTTGTGGTCGAGTCTCGTGAGGGCGGTGAACCGGTCGGCGGGCACGTCGGGGGCAGCGGATGCCGCGGCGATCAGCGCGTTGGTGTTCGCCGGGTTCCCCACCACGACCGCGCGCACGTCGTCCGCGGCCACGGCGCCGATCGCGGCCCCCTGCGGGCCGAAGATGCCGGCATTCGCGGCGAGCAGATCGGCGCGCTCCATCCCGGGACCCCGGGGCCGTGCGCCGACGAGGAGGGCGATGCCGCACCCGTCGAACGCCACTCGGGGATCGTCGCTGAGCTCCACGCCGTGCAGCATCGGGAACGCGCAGTCCTGCAGCTCGAGGGCCGCTCCCTCGGCCGCCCGCATGCCCTGCGGGATCTCGAGAAGCCGCAGTCGCACCGGTCTGCCAGGGCCGAGCATGTCACCGGCTGCGATGCGGAAGAGTAGGGCGTAGCCGATCTGCCCGCCGGCGCCGGTGATGGTCACTGTCGTGGGTGCCGCCATGCCCTGAGCCTATTGCCGTGTCAAGGCTCCTCGCCCGGAAAGGGGGTCGGGGGTACCGTGAGGCCATGACGTTCAATGACAACGCCAGCGTCGGGGGGAACACGGCGCGTCGTCGAGGGAGGGGCGCGGCCGTCGCCGGTGGAGGAATCGCCGGCATCGGAGCCATCGCCGTCCTCCTCTTCCAGCTGTTCACCGGAACCGACATCTCGGGTCTCGTCGGCGGGGGCGGCGGCGAGGTCGGCTCGGGCGAGTCGACCGAGATCGCGCAATGCCAGACAGGCGAGGACGCGAACGAACGGGACGACTGCCGCCTCGCCGCCGGGTCCCTCGCGCTCGACCAGTACTGGGAGGGCCAGCTGCAGGGCTACCGCGCCCCGCAGCTCATCATCGTCGACGTCGCGACCCAGTCGCAGTGCGGCACCGCCTCGAACCAGACGGGTCCGTTCTACTGCCCGCCCGAGGAGACCGTCTACGTCGACCCGACCTTCTTCGCGCTGCTCCGGCAGCAGTTCGACGCGACGGCCGGTCCGCTGGCCCAGCTCTACGTCCTCGCCCACGAGTACGGCCATCACGTGCAGAACATCACCGGCATCATCCAGGATCACCCCGACAACGGCACCGGTCCCGACAGCAACGGCGTGCGCCGCGAGCTGCAGGCGGACTGCTTCGCCGGCGCCTGGGTGGGCGACATGACCGAACAGGTCGACGAGAACGGCGTCCCGTTCCTCGAGGCGCCCACGCAGCAGCAGATCGCCGACGCGCTCAACGCCGCGCAGACGGTGGGCGACGACCACATCCAGCAGGAGTCTGGCGGTGCCGTCAACCCGGAGAGCTGGACCCACGGGTCGAGCGAGCAGCGCCAGCGCTGGTTCGAGACCGGCTACCGCAACGGGGCGGAGGCGTGCGAGACATTCGGCATTCCGGGGGGAAGCCTGTGAACCAACACCTCGACGAGATCCTCTATCCGCCCATCGAGCCGTACGAGACCGGCGAGCTCATCGTGGGCGACGGGAACCGCGTCTACTGGGAGCAGAGCGGCCATCCCGAGGGAAAGCCGGTCGTGTTCCTGCACGGCGGACCGGGGGCCGGCACCTCGGCCTGGCATCGCCGCTTCTTCGACCCCGAGCGCTATCGCATCGTGCTGCTCGACCAGCGCGGCTGCGGCCGTTCCACCCCCCACGCGAGCGCGCCCCGGGCTGATCTGCGACACAACACGACGTGGCACCTGGTGGCCGACATCGAGCTGCTGCGCCGCAACCTCGGCATCGCGCGGTGGCAGGTGTTCGGCGGCTCGTGGGGCAGCGCCCTGGCCCTCGCGTACGCGGAGGCGCATCCCGAATCCGTCTCGGAGCTCGTGCTGCGCGGCATCTTCACGCTGCGCCGGCACGAGCTGGAGTGGTTCTACGAGGGCGGCGCCTCGGTGATGTACCCCGACCTGTGGGAGGACTTCATCGCGCCGATCCCGGTGCTCGAGCGCTCGCACCTGATCGAGGCCTATCACCGCCGGCTCACCGACCCGGATCCCGCCGTTCACACGCAGGCCGGTGTCGCCTGGTCGCGCTGGGAGGCGTCCACCCTCACGCTGCTTCCCGACCCCGAGCTCGTCGGCGTCATGACCGATCCGGCCGCCGCCACGGCGTTCGCGCGCATCGAGAACCACTACTTCATGCACGGCGGCTGGTTCGAAGAGGGGCAGCTCATCGCCGGCGTCGACGCGATCCGCGGCATCCCGGCGGTCATCGTCCAGGGGCGCTACGACGTCTGCACGCCCCCGATGACCGCGTGGGACCTCCACCGGGCGTGGCCGGAGGCCGACTTCGTGATGATCCCGGATGCCTCGCACTCGGCGTCCGAGCCGGGCATCGCGCGCGCCCTGCGCGAGGCGACGGACCGGTTCGCCGGCGCGTCCACGGCGCCTGCGGCCGAAGAGGCGGAGCCGGCGGCGGAACACGACGAAGAGCCTCCCGCCGACCCGTCGCCGACGGAGCCGGCCGAAGCCCCGCAGGGCGACGCTCAGGAAGCCCCCTCTTCCTCCTGGTAGGGTGGAAGGACTTGCAGCGCGTCACCGCGCTTCTTGCGTCGTAGAACGCTTCCCTCGCCGCCGTCTTCGGGCCCCGCCCGCGCAGATGAGTCGGCTGAAAAACTTCGTACGGCGACCCGTGGGCGAAAGTCGCCACCGGCCACCGACCAGGGTGCGTATGCGCGCCCGGAGAATCCTCCTCAATGACTGACGTCACTTTCAGCACGCTCGGCGTGCCCCAGCCCCTCGTCACCGTCCTCGCTTCGCAGGGCAAGACGACGGCGTTCCCGATCCAGGTCGACACGCTTCCCGACACGCTCGCCGGCCGCGACGTGCTCGGCCGCGGCAAGACCGGCTCCGGCAAGACCCTCGCCTTCTCGATCCCCATGGTGGCGCGCCTGGGCACCAAGCTCGCCGGCGGCTCGCGCCGCAAGGGCCGCCCGCTCGCCCTCGTGCTCGCGCCGACGCGTGAGCTCGCCACCCAGATCGACGCGGTGCTCGCGCCGCTCGCCAAGGCCTACGGCCTGACCACCACCACGATCTTCGGCGGCGTGAACCAGAACCGCCAGGTGCAGGCCCTCAACGCCGGCGTCGACATCGTCGTCGCCTGCCCGGGTCGCCTCGAAGACCTCATGAAGCAGGGCTACGCCCACCTCGACGCGATCGAGATCACCGTCATCGACGAGGCCGACCACATGGCCGACCTCGGCTTCCTGCCGGTCGTGACCCGCATCCTGAGCGCGACGCCGTCCGGCGGGCAGCGCCTGCTGTTCAGCGCCACGCTCGACAACGGCGTGGACAAGCTCGTGAACCGCTTCCTGCAGAACGAGGTGCTCCACTCCGTGGACGAGGCGAACTCGCCCGTCGCCGCGATGACGCACCACGTCTTCACGATGACCGACGCCGATGCCAAGAAGGACGTCGTCCAGGCGCTCGCCTCGGGCACGGGTCGCCGCATCCTGTTCATGCGCACCAAGCACCACGCGAAGAAGCTCGCCAAGCAGCTCACGTCGCAGGGCATCCCGTCCGTCGACCTGCACGGCAACCTGTCGCAGCCGCAGCGCGACCGCAACCTCGCGGCGTTCTCGGCCGGCACGGCCCGCGTGCTCGTCGCGACCGACGTCGCCGCCCGCGGCGTGCACGTCGACGACGTCGAGCTCGTCATCCACGTCGATCCCCCCATGGAGCACAAGGCGTACCTGCACCGCTCGGGCCGCACGGCTCGCGCGGGGGCGGAGGGTGCCGTGGTCACGCTCGTGCTTCCGGGTCAGGACAAGGACGTGGCGCAGCTCCTCCGCAAGGCGGCCATCACCGTGACGCCCGTCCGGGTCACGGCGAAGTCCCCCGAGGTCGCCGCGCTCGTCGGCGAGGTCGCCCCGTACGTCAAGCCCGAGCCCGTGCAGGAGCACTCCCGTGGCGGCGGCTCGAGCCAGGGCGCCAACGCCCAGCGCAAGCGCGCCGCTCGCGAGCAGGGCGGCCAGCGCAGCAGCGGCGGCGGCCAGCGCGGCAACGGCGGTCGCGGTCGCGGCCAGGGCGCCGGAACCACGCAGTCCACCGACCGCGTCCAGGGCGGCCACCAGCGCTCCGACCAGAGCGCCGGCCACACCCGCTCGGCTCAGCCGGCAGCCGGCAACCCCCGCACGTCGGGTCGCCGCGCGTCGACCTCCGGCTCGGCCGGCGGCAAGCTGATGGTCGGCTCGGTCGTCCGTCAGAACGGCGCCGGACGCCGCGGGGGTCACTGACCTCCCGCACGTCTCCACGAAGGGCAGGCCCCTCACGCACCGCGTGGGGGACCTGCCCTTCGGCGTCGGTGCGTTTCGTCTCGCTTCGCTCGCTCAACGACCGAAGACCCCCGGTCGTTGAGCGACGAGCGCAGCGAGGAGACGAAACGCGCCCGAGGCGGAGACGCTTCGGGTCAGCGACCGCGGATGAGGTCGGCGGTGACCTCGCCGATCACGATCGCGGGGGCGTTCGTGTGGCCGCGGATCACCGTGGGCATGACGGAGGCGTCCGCCACCCGCAGCCCGCTGACTCCGCGCACGCGCAGCTCGGGGTCGACGACGGAGGCGGCATCCGTCCCCATCCGCGCCGTGCCGACCGGGTGGTACAGCGTGTGCGAGTAACGGCGCAGCGACAGCTCGGCGCGTTCCACAGGGGTCATGCGCTCGCCGCCTTCGGGCTGGATCCATCCGCCGGTGGTGACCGCCTGCAGCGCGTCGGTGGCGATGAGCCGCTCGCACTGGGCGAGGCCGGCGAGCATCGTGGCCTCGTCGATGCCGTCGGGGTCGGTCAGGTACCCCGGGTCGATGACGGCCTTCGCGGTCGGATCGGCCGATGCGAGCCGGATCGTCCCTCGGCTGACAGGACGCAGCAGGATCGCCCCCACGGTGATGCCTTCGGCCGGACTCGGCACCAGGCCCTCGCCGACGTACGGCACGGGCGCGAAGATGATCTCGATGTCGGGAAGGCCCGCCGCCATGCCGGCGCGGTCGGCGACCTCGGTGCGGAGGAAGCCGACCGCCTCGCCGACGTTGGACGTCAGCATCCCTCGACGACCGCTGAGGTAGCGGGCGAGCTGGCGCGGGCTCTCCGCCCCGAACAGCGTGCCGCCGCGCGCCTCGGGCGCGAGCCCGGCGACCAGGTGATCCTGCAGGTTCGCGCCGACGCCGGGAGAATCCACGAGAAGCGGGATGCCGTGCTCGGCGAGGTGCTCGGCCGGGCCGATCCCGCTGAGCATGAGCAGCTGGGGGGTGTTGATCGCCCCGCCCGACAGGATGACCTCACGCCGGGCGAGCACGTGGCGCGTGACGCCGCCGATCTCGACATAGACGCCGGTCGCGCGCTGCCCGTCTCCCTCGGGCGCGAACGTGACGCGCCGCACCAGGGCCCGCGTGACGACGCGCAGGTTGCGGCGGCCGCGGGCCGGGCGGAGGTAGGCGTCGGCGGTGGAGGCGCGCGCGCCCCGGCGCTGCGACACCATCGTCTGACTGAACCCCTGCCCCTCGGCGAGGTTCGCGGACGTGACGGGGAAGCCGGCCTCGTGCGCGGCGTCGAGGAACGCCGCCGTGTGCGGGCGAGGATCGCGCTGATGCTCCACCGACTGCGGCCCGTCCGTGCCGTGGGTCTCGTCCACCGCGTCCTGCGTGCGCTCGACGCGCCGGAAGTACGGCACGAGGGACTTCCACGACCACGCGGGGCCGGCGGCATCCGCCCACTCGTCGTAGTCGGCGGCGAAGCCCCGGACCCACATCATCGCGTTGAGCGACGACGAACCGCCCAGCGTCTTGCCGCGCGGCCAGTAAACGGTCCGGCCCTCGAGGCGCTCCTGCGGGACGGTGTCGTAGTTCCAGTCGAACGCACCGCGGAAGAGCTTCGAGAAGGCCGCCGGCACGTGCAGCTCGAGCGCCGAGTCGGGTCCCCCGGCTTCGAGCAGCAGCACCGACACCGCCGGATCCTCGCTGAGACGCGCGGCCAGGGCGGCTCCGGCCGATCCGGCGCCGACGACGATGTAGTCCGCGGTGAGCTCCCTTGGCGTGCGTCTGCGCGGGCTCATGCCCGGAAGGCCTGCAGCAACGTGCCCGCGAGCTTGGCGTAGTTGCCTTCCATCCGGAATCGCGTGAAGCCCTCGCACACCGCGGCGCCCGTGCGCGAGGTCACGAACCAGGGCGGCTTCGGCAGCACGGAGAAGGAGCGGCCCTGGGACGCGCCCAGCGAGCGAGGCGCGGCCGAGCGAGGGAACGGGCGGAACGGCCCGCGCGTGACGGAGCGCTCGATGTGGTCGAGGAGCATCCCGTTGTGCACGACCCCGAGGCCGCTCTCGACGTTCTGCAGCGTCGCTCCGGGGAATCCGCCCCACGGCAGGTTCGGCGTCATGTAGCCGAAGGCGGTCCACGAGTTGATCGAGACGGTGCCGTAGCGGAGGTCGGCGATCGCGCGCTCGAAGGCCTCGCCCAGCGCCGCCTGGGTCAGCGGGTCGATGATGACGTGCGCGCCGAGCGTGCCGGTGAGCCGGTCGTTCGCGTGGGCGACGGCGCGGTCGAGGAACTCCTGCCCGTTGCCGGGGAGCGCCACCACCCCGAGCACCGGGGAGAAGAACTCGGTGGTCTCGAGCACCGTGGCGTCGTCGCCGGGGCCGACTTCGATGAGCGCCCGGGTGCCGTCCGCGCACCACACCGCGCCGGGATAGCCGGATGCCGCGGCCGCCAGCTTCTCGTCGCTCCGGGGATACCAGACCGGCCGGCGCGGCGCGGCGTCGTAGGCCGTGCGCAGGGCCTCGAGGAACGCCTCGCGCTGCGGCCAGTCGGCGCTCAGCAGCACGACCTGCCCCGCGATGCAGTTGTGGCCCGAGTTGTGGAGCCGCATGGTGACGACGTGCTCGGCCTGGAATGCCAGGTCGGACTCGCTCCACTCGCCGGGCACGATGATGATGGGCGAGACGCCGCCGAGCTCTGCGGTGATCGGCTTCTTCAGGCGGGGGCGGTTCTCGCGTTTGCGGCGCGCGGTGGCCGCGGCGCCCGAGCCGGTCGAGGGCCCCCACACGATCGCATCGAACGTCGAGGCGGCGCCGGTGATGTGCACGTGCGAGATGCCCTTGTGCTCGCTGAGGTAGGCGCCGACGTCTCCTCCACCGCGGACGATGTGCAGGAACCCCGGTTCGATGAGCGGAGCCAGCGCCCGCTCGAACACCGGGACCAGCACGTCCTGCGTGGGGTTCACCTTGAGGATCGCGACGCGATTGTGCGCGAGCAGCTCGTACATCACGTCCAGTACGGGGATCGAGGTGACGTTGCCGGCGCCGAGCACCAGCCCGATGCCGCCCGGCTCCGTGGGGGTGAGCTGGCCGAGGCCTGCCTCGACTCGCAGCTCCGCCTCGCCGACGCCCGGTTCGAACCACACCTCGCCGGTGTAGCCCGACAGCAGCATGCCGTCGATCGCCGTGAGCGGGAAGACGTGGGCGCGGACGCGGTCGCCGGGTGCGGCATCCGTCTTCACGCCGTCGAGGGGGCTCCTGCCCGCCGCGAGCGCCTTCAGCGTGGAGCGGTACGCGTCGAGGGCGACGAGGGTGGCATAAGGTCCGCCGAGCCACTCCTCACCCCGCAGCGGATGCCCCGGCTCGATGCCCTTCGAGGTGGAGGCGACGTCGGCCCACTCCTCGGCCACCGCCACCACCGACGCGCGGATGCCGTCGATCAGGCGGCCGCGCTGGTCGAGCGTGAGGTGCGACCAGGTGCGGGCGCCCACCTCCAGCTCGGCGATCGCCGTGTCGAGGGCCGCGTGGTCCTCGACGGGGAGAGCGGGCGCTGACGTGCGCTCGGGGGTGGCTGATACCGGGGCGGCCTGGGGCACGGGCGCTCTCCTTCGGGCGGGGTGTCTCAGTCTACGTCCCGGCCGTTTGGGACGGGATGTCAGAGCGCCTGCGACTCGATGTCGCTGCGGCGCAGCGGGTAGCGGGCGAGGCTGACGAGACTCAGCACGATGAGCGCGGCGGGGACGATGCTGAAGCTCAGCACGATGCCGGTGACCGCCGCATCGGGCTGCTGCACGACCTGACCCGCGGTCGACGAGACGTACCCGGTCGCCGCCAGGATGATCGTGAGCACGCTGGCGCCGAGCGCGAATCCGACGGTCTCACCCGCGGTCCAGACGCCGCTGAACGACCCGGCGCGACCGGACTCGTGGCTGCGCTCGTCGTGCGAGATGACGTCGGGCAGCATCGCCATGGGCAGGGACTGCATCCCCGCGTACGCGATGCCCGCGACGGCGACGGGGGCGTAGATCCACGCGCCGGGCGCCCACAGCACGCCGACGATCGACAGGGCCGCGACGGCGAACACCGTGCTGGCGATCGCGAACGCGCGCTCCTTGCCGATGCGGCGGGCGGCGACGCCCCAGGCGGGCGCTGCGAAGAGCGCGGGCGCGATCAGTGCGACGAAGAGCAGGGTGACCGCACTCTCGGAGTGCAGCACCCAGGTGGCGACGTACTGCGCCCCCGCGAGCATGAGTCCCGTCGCGAGCGCCTGGAGGAGGAACGTCGACAGCAGCGCGCGGAACGGCGCGCTGCGCCGGAGGGCCCGGATGCCGTCTGCGAAGTGCTCGCGGATGCCGGCGCCCGCCGGCGCGGAGGCGTCCGGGAGGGCGGGAACGGTGACGGCCGTTGCGGCGCGGCGAGCGACCGTGGTCGCCACGAGCATGCCGAGCCCGATCACGACACCGGCGACGATCCCCATGATGAGGTAGCCGAGCGCCGGGTCATCGGTCAGCCCGCGCAGCTCGGGGCCGCCGGCGCCGAAGAGCAGGATCGACAGGGTCAGCACCACCACCCGCCACGTGAGCAGGCGGGTGCGCTCGTCGTAGTGCGGCGTGAGTTCGGCCGGGAGTGCGATGTAGGGCACCTGGAAGAGGCTGAACGCCGTGGCGGTCAGCGTGAAGGCGAGGAACACCCAGACCGCGCCGACCACGGGTCCGAGCGCGGGAGGGACGGCGAAGGTCAGCGCGAACAGCACCGGGATGCTGCACGCGCCGATGAGCATGAGCCGGCGCCGGGTGCCGCGGCGTGCCAGGTCGCGGTCGGTGAGGGCGCCGATCACCGGGTCGACCAGGACGTCCCACAGCTTCGCGAGGGTGATGACGACGCCCGCCGCGAGCGCCGCGACGCCCAGCGAGTCGGTGAGGTAGTAGGTGAGCACCAGGCCGGGCAGCGTCGCGAAACCGCCGGTGCCGAGGGATCCGGTGGCGTAGCGGGCGATCGTGCCCCGGGACAGGCGGGTGCCCGAGGGGCGAGGGGCGGCCTGGGCCGCGCCGGCGTCGGGAGCGTCGGTGCTCATCGCGCCAGTGTAGGTCAGCGCCGCGCAGCGCCCCCGCGCCCCTGTGGACGGCGGGCAGGGGCGTTTCGTCTCGCTGCGCTCGCTCAACGACCGAGCGCGTGGTCACCGGTCGTTGAGCGAGGAGCGCAGCGACGAGACGAAACGCGTCAGCCCAGGTCGGCGACGGCCGCCTCGACCGCACGCATTCCGGCGAGCGTCTCGGCGAAGCTCGTCGAGAGCGGGGACAGCCCGATGCGGAGCCCCTCGGGGTCGCGGTAGTCGGGGATGACGTCCTCGGCCCACAGCCGCGCCGTGACCGCCCGCATGGCCGGATGCGACAGGGTGACGTGGCCGCCCCGCGCCGCCGGGTCGCGCGGCGAGGCGACGCTGACCCCGAGCGGTGCGAGCAGCTCGTCGGCTGCACGCACGGCGAACGCCGTCAGCGCGATCGACTTGGCGCGGATGGCGTCGATGCCCGCGTCCTCGATGAGGGCGAGGGTGTCCTGCATCGCGAGCATCCCCACGATGGGCGGTGTGCCGGAGAGGAACCGGCGCATTCCCTCGGCAGGCCGGTAGTCCGGGCCCATCGCGAACACGTCGGCCGTGCCCATCCATCCCTGGATCGGCTGGGAGAGCGTCTCCTGGTGCCGCGCGGCCACATAGGCGAACGCGGGCGAGCCCGGGCCGCCGTTGAGGTACTTGTAGGTACAGCCCACCGCGAGGTCGAAGCCCCAGGCGTCGGCTGCCACGGGCACCGAGCCCGCGGAGTGGCAGAGGTCCCACACCACGAGTGCGCCGGCGTCGTGGGCGATCGCCGTGAAGGCCGCGGCATCCGCCAGATAGCCGGAGCGGTACGCGACATGGCTCAGCAGCACGACTGCGGTCTGCGGGCCGACGGCCGCACGCAGCGCGTCGGCGGTGACCCCCGCAGAGAGGTCGACGTCGACCCACCGCACCACGCCGCCTCGCTCGCGGGCGATGCCGTCGACCAGATAGCGGTCCGTGGGGAAGTTGTCGCGGTCCACCACGATCTCCACGCGCGCCGGATCGGCCGCCTGCTGCGCGTCGAACGCTCCGCGCACCAGCTTGTACAGCAGCACGGTCGTCGAGTCGCCGACGACCGTCTGTCCCGGCGCGGCGCCGATGACGGCACGGCCGATGGTGTCGCCGATCGAGAAGGGCAGCTGCATCCACGACTCGTCCCAGCCGCGGATCAGGCGACCGCCCCACTGCTCCGTCGCGAAGGCCGTGAGCCGTTCGACGCTCGCCCGCGGCGGACGCCCGAGCGAGTTGCCGTCGAAGTAGACCAGCGAGGTCTCGGCGCCGAGGAACGCGTCCCGGTGCGCTCGCAGGGGATCGGCGGCGTCGAGAGCGGATGCCTCGGCCTCGAGAGCGGCGGCCGCGCGCAGTGCGGCGGGGTCAGTGGTCGTCATCGATGAGCTCCTCGGTGGGGACGACGGTCGCAGCCCCGAGCCACTCGGCGACATCGCCGAGGGAGCGCGGCGGCGCGCCGGGGATGAAGGTGGCGACGCCCGCCGGCGCGGCGGCCGGCCAGGGATCGCACAGGGCGTTCAGCAGCGCCTCGCCGCGCACGCCCGCGCGATCGAGGGCGGCGAGCTCCTCGACCTGCACGCCGACCCGGCGATCGCCGTTTCCGAGGTCGGTTCCGTACAGCACCCGCCCGCCCGCCGCGGCGAATGCGGCGAGGTTGGCGGTCGCCGTCGCGGCGGCTGGCGGCTCGTCGCCGTGGATCCCCAGGGTCGAGATCCATCGCTGCCCGGCGCTGACGGCGCGGGCGATGAGCACGGCGTCGAGCGCCTCGGTGAACGGGGTGTGGGCGAGGACGTCGACGCCCGCCTCGAGCGCGAGCCGCGTCATCCCGTCGCCCTCGACGTGGGCGACGACCGGCAGGCCGTGCCCGTGCGCCGCGGCGACGACGGCGTCGAGGGTCACCGCGTCGAACACCGGCCCGGCTGCCGCGTTCAGCGCTACTTTGACGACGGATGCCCCGAACGAGGCCTGCTCGTCGACCGCCGTCGCCGCGCCTCCGGGAACGCCGGGGTGGGCGGAGGGGTCGCTGATCTCGCGGACGATCTCGGCGGGCGCCCATGCGCGACCGGCCGGATAGCCGCCGGGCGCCGTGAGGAATGCGCCTGCGTACGCCACGCGCGGCATGGCGTCTGCGGCGCGACGCGCGAATCCGACCGGGTCGCCGCCGAGGTCGAGCACCCCGGCGATGCCGCCCGCGGGAAGGGCGTGCTCGTCGATCAGGTGGAGGTGCACGTGGTGGTCGGTGAGGGGCGGCAGCGAGACGCCGTGCTCCCCGGTGAGCGCCCGTCGGCAGAGCGCCGGCAGGGGGCCGAGCAGCTCGTGCAGCGCGACAGGATCGGCGTGCACGGTCAGGGCCCGATCTCGGTCCGGACTGCGAAGAGCTCGGGGAAGAAGGTGAGCTGGAGCGCGCGCTGCAGGAACGGCACGCCGCTCGACCCGCCCGTGCCGGTCTTGAACCCGATGATGCGCTCGACGGTCTTCAGGTGGCGGAAGCGCCACAGCTGGAAGTTGTCCTCGAGGTCGACGAGCTCCTCGCACGTCTCGTAGGCGGCCCAGTGCGCCTGCGGATCGGCGTAGATGTCGGCGAAGATCGGCACCAGCTCGGGTGTGAACGTCCAGGCCTGCGTGACGTCGCGGTCGAGGACGGACTGGGGGATCGGGTAGCCCGAGCGCGCCAGCATCCGGAGGAACTCGTCGTACAGGCTGGGTGCCTCGAGGGCGCGCCCGACGAGCTCGTGCGCGAACGGGTCGGCGGAGAACACCTTCAGCATCGCGGCGTTCTTGTTGCCGAGGGTGAACTCCACCGCGCGGTACTGCGCCGACTGGAAACCGCTCGCGTTGCCGAGGACGCCGCGAAACTGGGCGTACTCCGCGGGGGTCAGTGTGGCCAGGACCGACCACTGCTCGGTGAGCGTCTTCTGGATGTGCTTGACGCGTGCGATGCACTTGAGCGCGGGGGCGAGCTGCTCCTCGCGCAGCAGAACGCACGCGGCGGACAGCTCGTGCAGCACCAGCTTCAGCCACAGCTCCGTGGTCTGGTGCTGGATGATGAACAGCAGCTCGTCGTGGTGCTCGGGATCGCTCAGCGGCCGCTGGGCGGCGAGCAGGGTGCCGAGGTCCAGATAGCCGCCGTAGCTCATGCGGTCGGCGAAGTCGGTGACGACCGAGCCCTCGATCGCCCGGGTATTGCGTTCGACGCCTTCGCTCACACAGTCAGCCTACTGAGCGCGGCGCGAGGGCGTCAGATGAGCGAGAGCTCCTGCAGCTTGGCGACGACGTCGGCGTCGCTCGGCTCGACGTGGTGCGAGGAGTCGGGGTACACGACCACGGGGATGTTCGTGCGTCCCGAGATCTCGCGGGCCACATCGGCGGCGGCGGGGTCGGTCATCAGGTCGACGTAGGTGTAGCGGACGCCGAGCGAGTCGAGCTGACGCTTGGTGCGGACGCAGTCGCGGCACCAGTCGGCGCCGAACATCGTGATGGAGGAGGGGGAGGCCATGCCTCCATTCTCCCGGATGCATCCTGGACGGGGGCCGGGTGCCCGACCACCGGGCTACCAGGTCGTCGGCTTCGTGGGTTCGTACGCCCACACCTGGAAGAACTGATCCAGATCCTGCCCCGAGATATCCTCGGAGAGCGCGATGAAGTCGGAGGTCGTGGCCGTGCCGCCGCCGAACCGGTCCACCCATTCTGTGGCGAGGTCGAAGAAGGCCTCGTCGCCGATCTCGACCCGCAGCGCATGCAGCAGGGCGGCGCCGCGGTCGTACACGGCGGTCCCGAAGATGCCCAAGGGCCCGGGCTCGGCGAGGACCGTGCTCCAGGTCGACGATGTGGCGGCGCGGTTCATGACGCCCGTGAAGAGAGTCTGCGCGGTCGTCGTCCCGCGATGCTCGCGCCACATCCACGAGGCGTAGGTCGCCCAGCCCTCATTGAGCCAGATGTCGGCCCAGCGGCCGGGACTGACATGGTCGCCCATCCACTGGTGCGCCAGTTCGTGGGCGACCGTGTTCTCCGAGGCGGAGCTCGAGAAGAACGAACGGGTCTGGGTCTCCAGCGCGTAGCCGACCGTGTCGTTGTCGACGATCGCGCCGTAGGACACGAAGGGGTACGGGCCGAACCGCTCCTCGAAGAACGAGATCATCTCGCTCGTCCGCGCCAGCCCGGCGACCTGACCGGGCGAGCGGGTGACGTCGATGGCATCGATGATCGGGGTGCCGTTCGCAGCCGTGTACTGCTCGAGACGGAAGTTTCCGACGGTTGCCGTGGCGAGATAGGCGGCCATCGGATCGGGAGCGTCCCAGGTCCAGGTCGTGCGGCCCGCGGCGGTCTCGGAACCGAGGAGCAGCCCGTTCGCGACGGCGGTCAGTCCCTCGGGGACGGTGATCTCGAATGAGTACGTCGACTTGTCCGTGGGGTGGTCGTTGACGGGGAACCACGTCGCCGAGCCGTCCGGCTCGCTCACCACCATGGCGCCGTCGCGCGTCGTCACCCAGCCGTAGAGCGCGTCTTCGATGTCGGTGGGGCGCGTGGTCGTGCCGCCATACGTCACGACCACGGTCGCCGCCTGTCCGGCCTTGAGCTTCGGTCTCGGGGTGACGACCAGCTCGTTCGGCGCCTGGGTGAAGGCCACGCGCTTGCCGTTCACCGTCACCGCCGATGCCGTGAGGCCTCGAAGATCGAGGTTGAAGCGATCGAGGTCGGCGAGGGCCACGAGGTCGATGGTCGCCACGCCCGCGAGCGTTCCCTCGAGCGGCGCCGGTGCGGCCGCGGGAGGCGCGTAGTCGAGATCGAGGTCGTAGTGGACGACGTCGATTCCGCCGTTGCCGGCCAGCGGGAAGTACGGGTCTCCCGCACCGGGGTCGCCGGGGGCGTAGCGCGGCTCGCCCGGCGATCCTGGTGCGGCCACGGCACCGGACGAGGCGGCGACGGTCGATGCCAGGACGAGCCCGGCGGTCACGAAGGCGATACGGCGGAACGGGCGTGCAGACACAGCTTCCTCCTCACGCGCACTCCGGCGAATGCTCGTGACGCCAGCTTCCCGGCAAATCCCCGCTCTGTCGAGGGTTCTCGGCCCGCGGTTCGCGCAGGGCGCGGGCCGTGGGACGATGGATGGCAGTGCAGCTGTCGATCATCGTCCCCACGTTCAACGAAGCTCCCAACGTCGCGGAGCTGATTCGGCGCGTCACGGCGGCGGCGGACGGGATCGACGCCGAGGTGATCTTCGTCGACGACAGCACCGACGACACCCCCGACGTCATCCGGGCGGTCGCGGCATCCGCTTCTCTTCCCGTGCGCCTGATCCACCGCTCGTCGCGCGCCGGCGGCCTCGGCGGAGCGGTGGTGGAGGGGTTCGCGCTCGCCGAATCCGACACGTGCATCGTGATCGACGGCGACCTGCAGCATCCGCCGGAGGAGATCCCGGTGCTGTACGAGCGGTTCGCGCGCGGAGACGTCGACGTGGTCATCGCATCGCGCTACGTCGGCGGCGGCACCTCGACCGGCCTGGCCGACCGAACCCGCGTGCTGGTGTCGAAGGCCGCGACGGCGCTCACCCGTGCGATGTTCCCGATCCGGCTGCGCGAGGTCACCGATCCGATGACGGGGTACTTCATCGTGGACCGGCGCGCGATCGACGCCGCCACTCTCAAGCCGCGCGGCTTCAAGATCCTGCTCGAGATCCTCGCCCGCAAGAACCTGCGGATCGCCGAGGTGCCGTTCGAGTTCGCGGGCCGTCACGCCGGCGAATCGAAGGCGTCGATGCGTCAGGGGCTGCACTTCGTCGCGCAACTCACGGCGCTGCGCTTCGGGAAGATGTCGCTCTTCGCGGTGATCGGCGGCCTGGGTGCGGTCGTGAACCTCGGCATCCTCTGGGTCCTCACCGGCATGGGCGTCGACTACATCATCGCGGCCGTCATCGCCGCGGAGACCACGATCATCGGGAACTTCCTGCTGCTCGAGCGCTTCGTGTTCCACGATATGCGCGCCGCGGCCTCGGGCGGCTGGCTGCGGTTCGCGAAGTCGTTCACGTTCAACAACGCCGAGGCGCTCATCCGCATCCCGGTGATGGCGCTGATGGTCGAGTCGTGGCATATCTCCGCCGTGCTGGCCACCGCGCTCACGCTCGTGGTCGCGTTCTTCGTCCGGTTCGTGTTCCACTCCCTCGTCGTCTACGCCCCGCGCAAGGCGGGCGTCGAAGAGAGCCGTGCACGCAAGTTCGTCGATGAGCTGGACGCACAGGCGATGGCTCCCGGCGAGCTGTGATCGAGCGGATGCCCCTCCCCGCGTGACTGCTAGGCTCGCCGCCGTGCTGCCCGCCGACTGGATCGAGCACCGTCGCCCCGACGGTGAGACGGTGGGCTGGATGATCGCCGAGGGCGACGGGTTCCGGGTGCGGGATCTGCTCGGCCGCGAGCTGACGTCCGCGCCGATCGGCTGGCTCGACGCCGAGGAGCTGCTCGACGAGCTCGGCATCGGCTATCTCGCCGACCGCTGGAGGCTGCGCCTGCCCGACGGCTCGGAGCGTCCGGTGCGCATCGCCGAAGCGAGCGTCTTGGGCGTGACCGTGGTGTTCGATGAGTTCGGTGCGGCCTCCGCCGTGGGCGCCGACCTCGAGCGGGCGCGGCTGCCTTTCCCCGCGCCCCCGGAGCTGCGCTCGGCGCGCTGAGCTCGCCGTGCAGGCGGTGGAGTCCGGCGCACTATAGAGCACGCGCGCCTCCCGCACCAGGGTCGGGCGGCGTTCTCGTTGCCTCTTGACCCGCCCGGCCGAGTGATTAGCATTAACCTCGCGCCCCTCACCCGACGGCGCACGGATACTGGGGTATCCGTGTACAGCCGGCGCAGCATCCCACGGCGGAACCCGATCCGCCTGGTGGGCAGGGGAGGTGCGCGCGTTGTGCAACCTGGGAACCGAGTACGTGGTGGCGTCATGACGGCGCCCTCCGAGACCGGACGCGTGGCGAGCTCGCGGCGGCGCGGGGCGCGTATCGCGGTCGCGGCGCTCGTCGTGCTCGTGGCCGCGTCGATCGCTCTCGCGCTCGTCGTCCTGCTGCCCTCCGCTCCCGACCCGTCGGCGCAGGCGCCGGTCGCCACCGAAGCGGCTGAGCCCCCTGACGACGAGCCGTCCACGGCGTCGTTGGAGTTCGACGCCCCTGCCGCGGTCCCCCTCGGCCCCGACGAAGACGCCGAGGTCGAACGCGCCGAGGAGACGGCCGTATCCGCCGTGGCGGCGATCAACGAGATGGCGCAACGTGCGGACGGCTCGACCGTCGGACTCGACCAGATCGCGACGGGCTTCGTGCTCGGCGAGCTCCAATCCTCCGCGCGAGATCGATTCGACCTTGGTTACCGCCAGATCGGTGAGGCCCGCGTGACGCAGACCACCGCCTCGGCGGTCGACCTCGAGGGCGACCCGCCCTCCATGACCCTCACCGTGTGTGTCGATGTCTCCGACATCGACGTCCTCGACCAAGCGGGGAACTCGTTGAAGTCCTCGCTGTACGACCCCGGCCGGCCTGTCAAGCACGTCTACGGAGCTGTGTTCCAGGACGACGTGTGGAAGCTCGCCACCCATGAGATACCCGACGACCAGGATTGCGCGCTGCCATGAACGAGAACGACCGTCCCCGAGGACACCGCACCCCCGCCTCCGTGAGCCGCCGCCTGGCGCTGTCGGCGACGATCGCGATCACCGCGCTCATCGGCGCGCTCGCACTCCCGGTGCCGGCGACGGCCGCGGACCCGCTGCCGGACGGCAAGGCCGAGGCCACGGCTGCGGGCTCGTGCTGGGAGATCAAGCAGAACCATCCGTCGTCGACGAACGGCGTGTACTGGCTCCAGACGCCTGCGCTCGTGCACCCGCAGCAGTTCTACTGCGACCAGGAGTCGGAAGGCGGCGGATGGGTCCTGGTCGGGCGCGGTCGAGAAGGCTGGAAGAGCTACTACCAGGGCCTGCAGACCGCGGCGATCGTGGCGAACACGCCTTCCGGCACGGGCGCGTTCAAAGTGGCGCAGCTGCCGTCTTCGACCATCGACGGCTTGCTGAACAAGGGCCGTGTCGATGCGCTGGCGGACGGCATCCGGGTTCGCAGGGCGGCGGATGCCGCCGGATCGTCCTGGCAGGAGGCGCGCTTCCAGATGGCTCTGCGCGACCGCTGGGTATGGACCTTCGATGCCGAGCACCGCGTCGGCACCTGGCGCTTCGGTTCGACGAACGGGAGCGGCGGCATCACCCGCAGCTTCGGGAACAACAACTCCTTCAACCGCATCGACACGGCGGCGAGGCAGTCGCACAACTGGCTCGCGGGCTGGGCGTACGGCAGTCAGGTCACCGGGCAGAACGCCAGCACGTCGTACCTGTGGACGCCGAACAACAATCAGGGCCCCGCGTATCCCTTCAGCCAGGTCTTCCTGCGTCCGACGCTCCGGCTGGCCGACATGGACTTCGGCGCGATCCCCGACACCGGCTCCCCGGCGACCACCTTGCCGCCGATCCCGAACAGCGACGCCATGCCGACGGTGTGGGGCGTGTCGGGATTCGGCAACGGCGTGGGCGGCGAGCTCAACACCGAGGTCGCGGCCTTCGGCGAGGTGGCCGGCAAGGTCTACGTCGGCGGCAACTTCCGGTACGTGCAGCGCACCGAGGCGGGGTCCGGGCAGGTCGAGCAGCCCTTCCTCGCCGCGTTCGACGTGGCATCCGGCGAGTGGGTCTCAAGCTTCCGGCCGGTCCTCAACGGTCAGGTCAAGGCGATCGCGGCGCTGCCCGACGGGCGTCTCGCGGTCGGCGGCCAGTTCTCGTCAGTGAACGGCACTTCGCAGGCGGGCCTGGCCGTCCTCAACCCGGCGACGGGCGCACTCTCGGGCACCCAGGTGATCGCCGAGAACCGGACCACCGGCGGTATCCCGTATGTGCGGGGCCTCGACGTGCAGGGCAGCCGGCTCTATGTCGCAGGATCGTTCACCCATCTCACCCGGGCCGGGGCGTCCTCCAGTGCGAGCGCGTGGAACGGCGGGCGCGTCGATCTGGGGACCACCGCGCCGGACACCGGGTGGAACGCCTTCCTCAACGGCACGACGGTGTCGGTGGATGCCTCCGCCCAGGGTGACCGCACGTACTACTCCGGATACTTCACGATGAAGGAGAACACCCGGGCGACGAGCGGAACCGCCCTCCAGACCGCGGCGGGCGCACCCTTGACCAGCCCGCAGTGGAAGCCCTCGTTCAGCCGGGCGACCCTCAACCCGGACGGGAGCTATTCCGGCAACGTCTGGCAGCTCGGCGTCGTCGAAGCCGGCGACCAGGTGTGGATCGGAGGATCCGAGCACTCGTTCTTCTCCTACGACCGCAGCACCTTCGCGCTGACGAGTGGAAGCATCACCAAGGCGGGCGGCGACTTCCAGGCCGCCGCCGCAGGCAACGGGCTCGTCTACGGCGGGTGCCACTGCGGCGACTGGGTGTACCAGGACGCGTACATCTGGCCCGACGTCGGGACCAACTGGACGCAGGCCGACAAGATCGGCCTCTTCGGCGCGTGGGATGCGCAGACGCGCCGGTACGTGCACGACTTCGCGCCGATCGTGACCGCGCGCGCGGGATACGGCGTGTGGGCGATCTTCGTCGACTCGCGCGGCGCGGTGTGGGCCGGCGGCGACCTCTCCCGCACCATCCGCGCCGGCTTCGTCAACCAGTGGTCCGGCGGGTACGCCCGCTTCGCCCCGCGGGACTCCGTGGCTCCCACCCGGCCGGGGCCGATCACGGTCACGCCGGCGGGAGGCGGCACGCAAGCCGAACTCAGCTGGAGTGCATCGTCCGATCCGGGCGGCGTGACGTACGAGGTGATGCGCGGGAACCGGGTGATCGGGTCCACCACCGCGAGGACCTACAGCGTCCCGGCAACCGACACCGCCACGAAGTACTTCGTGAGGGCTCGGGATGCCGTCGGCAACAGGTCGGCGAGCACGGCAGCCGTCACCGTCCAGAGCGCTCCCGATACCTTCCTCTCGCTCATCGACACCGGAGAATCCTGGTCGTACCGGTTCACAGCCGATCCGCTCGCGGCGAACTGGACCGCCGTGGACTACAACGACTCGTCCTGGCCGGTCGGCAACGGCGTGCTCGCCCGCGGGGTGGCCGGCGCCGCGACGAACATCGACCCGAGCGCTCTCTCGCCGCGTCCCCTCAGCGCCCAGTTCCGGCACGAGTTCACCGTCGAGGACGCCGCCACCATCGTGAACGGCACGGTGTCGGCCATCGCGAACGACGGCGTGGTCGTCTACCTCAACGGCGTGGAGATCGGCCGGACCAGGATGCCCTCCGGCACGCTGACCCAGAACTCGTACGCGACCAGCGCGGTCACCCACAGCGTCGCGGCGGCGAGCCGGGCGACGTACGCTGTGCCCGCCGGCCTGCTGCGAGAGGGCACGAACGTCATCGCGGCGTCGTCGCACGCCAACTACCGCACGACGCCCGACATGAGCTTCGACCTCTCCTTCGTCGCGGAGCGCGGCGATCCGGTCGCGGCTCCGGGTCCGGTGACGGGTCTCACGGCGACGAACGTGACGGACGACTCCGCCACTCTCACCTGGTCGGCGCCCACCAGCGGCGGCGCGGCGGCGTCGTACACGGTCAGCCGTGACGGTGCCGAGGTGGCCTCGGTGCCGGCCTCACAGCGGACGTTCTCCGACACCGGGCTGGCCGCGTCGACCACCTACACGTATGGCGTCGTCGCCGTCGGCGCCGGGGGGACATCGACCCCGGCGACGGTGCAGGTGCAGACGTCGCCTGCGCCTGACCCCGGCGGCGACCCCCCTGTCGTCATCGAGAACGGCTCGTCGTGGTCGTACCGCTACTCGAGTGATCCGCTTCCTGCGGGCTGGAACACGCGCGCTTTCGACGACTCCACGTGGGCGGCAGGGACTGCCGTGCTCGCGCGCGGAGTCGCCGGCGCGGCGACGAACATCGATCCGACGGCGCTCACGACCAAGCCGCTGAGCGCGCAGTTCCGCCGGGAGTTCACCGTGGTGGATGCCGCGGGGGTCTCCGACGGGACGCTCAGCGTCATCGCGAACGACGGGGTCGTGGTCTACCTGAACGGCGTCGAGCTGGGCCGAACCCGCATGCCGGTCGGCGCGCTCACGCAGAACTCGTACGCGACGGCTGTGGTGACCCACAGCGCCGCGGCCGCGAGCCGATCCACCTACGCCGTGCCGGCGGCACTCCTCGTCGAGGGGGAGAACGTCATCGCCGCGTCCACGCACGCGAACTTCCGCAGCACCGCCGATCTGAGCTTCGATCTGGCGCTCAGCATGCCGAGGTGATGGAACGCCTGGCCCGGGGACACGCGCTCGATGCGCTCAGTTCGGCGCAGAAGCCGGCGGTCGGTGTCCCCGCCTACCTCAGATGGATCAACCGTCCGCTCGGCGGACGCGTCGCGGTGGAAGCGGCGGTCGTGGGAGCGACCCCCAACCAGCTGACCGCGGTCAGCGCCGCACTGGGCGCCGCCGGCGTGCTCGTGATCGCCCTGGGCACCGCCCCCTGGCTGCCCGCCATCGGCGCCCTGCTCCTCCTCGCCGGCTACGTCTTCGATTCCGCGGACGGTCAGCTCTCCCGCATCCGGAAGACGGGTGGCCCGGCTGGCGAATGGCTCGACCACGTCGTCGACGGCGTGCGCTCGCCGCTCGTCCACGTCGCGGTCGCGGCGTACCTGTTCCGCACCGGCGCCCCGCTCGCGCTCGTGGTGGTCGCGGCGCTCTTCTCCGTGCTGGTGTCGGCCTGGTTCCTCTCGCAGCTCCTCGCCGAGAAGCTGCTGCCGCGACGAGCGGCCGCCGGCGACCAGCGTCCCGGACTGGTCGACGCGCTGATCCGGCAGCCGCAGGACCCCTCGACGACGTACGCGGTCGTCGCTCTGCTCGGGTTCCCGCTCCTCTTCGCCTTCCTGTACACGCTGCTCTTCGCCTGGCACCTGTTCACGTTCGCGGTCTCGCTCGCTCGCAAGTACCGCCAGCTGAGGTCGCTGTGAGCTCGCTCCTCCCGCCTCCCGCCGGGTCGTCCTTTCGAGCGACCAGGGGGAGCGAGCCCGTCGGTGCCGACACGCCTGCGCTCCCCGCCTGGCCGGTCCTCGTGCTGCTGTGGGGCTACCCCGCGTTCTGGGCGCTCGGCCTGCTCCCGTTCGCCCCCGTGATCGTGGCGATCCCGATGCTGGGCTTCCTCACGCTCCGGCGCAGCGTCACGGTCGTCCCGGGACTGATCCCATGGTTCGGGTTCGCCGTGTGGATGATCCCCGCGGCGCTCATGGTCGACCAGCTGGGACGGCTGACCGGCGTGGGCATCCGCTTCAGCCAGTACCTCGCCCTCGCGATCATGATGCTGTACATCGTCAATGCCCGCCGCGCCCTCTCGCCGCGCCGCCTCCTCAACGGACTGACGTTCATCTGGGTGTTCGTGATCGTCGGGGGCTACCTCGGGATGATGTTCCCGGATGTGCGGCTGACCTTCACCGTGGGACTGCTCCTCCCGGACTTCCTGGCATCCAACGACTACATCGCCGACCTGGTGTTCCCCTCGCTGGCGGAGGTCCAGACGCCTCCGGGCGCGGAGGAGCCGTTCCAGCGGCCGTCGGCCCCCTTCGCCTACACGAACGGCTGGGGCGCGGCCATCGCCGTGCTCACCCCGATGGCGGTCGCGACGGCGATCGGGCACCGCAGTGCTCGCGCGGTCTGGCTCGTGGCGGCGGGCCTCGTGGCGATCATCCCGCCCGCGGTCGCGAGCAGCAACCGCGGGATGTTCCTCGGACTGGGCATCGGCGTCGTGTACGTCATGCTCCGGCTCCTTCTGCGAGCGCGGTGGCTGGCACTGATCTGCGTGGCGGCACTCGCGGGCGCCGCGGCCCTCCTCCTGACGTGGTCGGGGTTCCTCGATGAGATCGCCGCGAGGCAGGAGGTGGTCGACACGACGCAGGGACGGAGCGGCTTGTACGCGGAGACGTTCGAACGCACCCTGACATCGCCGATCCTGGGCTACGGAGCGCCGCGCCCCAGCTTCCGGAGCGAGATCTGGATCGGCACGCAGGGGGCGATCTGGAGCGTGATGTTCTGCTTCGGCTTCGTCGGCCTGGCGCTGTACGCGTTCATGCTCCTCAGCGGGGCGCTCCGCACCGCCGGCGCCCCCAACCTGTCGACCCTCTGGCTGCACGCGAGCGTCGTGGTGGCCTGCGGTCTTTCCCTCTTCTACGGGATGGACCGCCACCTGGTGTTCGTCGGAGTCGCCCTGGCTCTGATGCTGAGGGAGCGGTACTCCGGCGAGTCGAGCTACTGGACCCCGAGCCCCGTTCCGTTCGGGCGGCGGGGGCATGGGCGCTGAGCGGCTGGCCCGCAGCGGTCTGATCAGCCTGACCGGGTCGGCGTTCGCCGCTGTCGCAGCGCTCGTGGTCACGTCGATCGTGGGCAACCTGCTGGGTGCGAGCGGCACGGGCCTGTTCTTCCAGGCCGTCGGCATCTTCACGATCCTCACCCAGGTGCTGCGTCTGGGCACGAACAGCGGAGTCGTCCGCTTCATCTCCGCGGAGCGCGCCTTCGACCGCACCGGCGCGGAATGGCGAATCGTCCTCTACGCGGTGGTGCCGGTGGCCGCCGTCTCCGCCTGCGCGTCCATCGTTCTGTGGCTCGGCGCACCGGGGCTCGCCCGATGGCTGGCCGGGCCGGGAGAGGCGTCATCGCTGGAGGAGCTCCTGCAGGCGATGAGTCCTTACGTCGCCGTCGGTGCGGTCATCGGCGTGCTGCAGATCGCGGCGCGGATGCTGAGGGGGGTCGGCGCCTTCACCCTGCTGCAGAGCGTGCTGCTGCCGGCGTCGCGCCTTCTCACGGTGCTCATCGGCACCGTCGTCGCCCTCTCGGCGTCGGCCGCCTTCCAGGCGTGGCTCTGGCCCCTGCCGTTCTGGCTGCTCGTGAGCATCCTCGTCATCACGGCGCCGTTCGTCCGCGACTTCCGTCTGCGACATCGCTTCCGGGACGACCGACGGGCGACCTTCCGGTCGTTCTGGCGTTTCAACCTCCCTCGAGCCCTCGGCGCCAGCCTCGAATCCGTCCTCGAGTGGGCGGACGTGCTCATCGTCGCTGCGCTGGCATCGCCCGAGGTGGCCGGCGTCTATGCGGTGGCGACGAGGACGGTACGGGTGGGCGGCATCGTCGACAAGGCGATGAGGGTCGCCGTGGCGCCGCGGACGTCGTCCCTGCTGGCGCGAGGCGAGCTGACGGAGTCCAGCCGCCTGCACGTGCGGGTCGTGCGCGCGATGATCCTCTTGAACTGGCCGTTCTACTTCCTCCTGATCTCGATGGGCGGATCGGTGCTCCTCGTCTTCGGACCGGAGTTCGTGCAGGGCTGGGCGCCGATGGCCCTGATGGCTGCGGCGACGATGCTCCAGACCGCCGCAGGGATGCTGCAGAGCATCCTCCTTCAGGGTGGACGGAGCACGTGGCAGATGTACAACAAGTCCCTGGCCGTGACGATCAGCATCGCGGGGAACCTGCTCCTCGTGCCCTTGCTCGGGATCTGGGGCGCCGCGATCACCTGGGTCGTCGTCGTGGTCGTGGACAACGCCCTCGCCGCGCACCAGGTGCATCGCCGGATGGGCGTGCATCTCGCACCGCGCGCGCTCATCGTTCCCGCGCTGCTCCCGCTCGTGGTCTTCGGGATCGGCGGCGCGGCGTTCAGCTGGTGGGGCGGCGTGGGCTTCGCATCGCTGATCGTCGGGACGGCGACGCTCAGTGCGGTCTACGCGGTCGTGCTGTGGGCACTGCGCCGACGCATCGGCATCGCCGGTCTGTGGCGGCATGTGCCGTTCATCGGCCGCTTCGCGTGACCGCGCGCGCCAGCGCCGCGGCGCTGCGGAGGAGGCGCCGCACCCGGTGCGGCCACGGCAGCTTCCGGACGGGCCGGTCCAGGAGCTCGCGCACTCGGCGGGCACCCGGCGTCTCGATGTCGCGACCCGCCGGCCGGGATTCGCCGGGAGAGGCTTGCAGGGCGCCCGCGAGCAGCGCCTCGAGCTCGCCGTAGGTCGTCGCGCGCCGGATGATCCCGAGCTTCTCCATCTCGGAGGTGAACACCAGCTGATGGTCGTCGACCACCTCGCCCCCGCCTGGCACGCGAGGCACGATGATCGGGATCACCTTGAGAGACCGCATGTCCATCACGCCGCCCGCGCCTCCCTGCAGCACGACGGCGTCCGCGTCGGCGCACCGCGCCAGCAGCTCGTCATACGGCAGGAGGGCGACGTTCTGGGCGCCGTCCACCGGCCGCGAAGGGCCGTGCTGCACCAGCAGCCGCACGTCGGGATGCCCGTCGCGCCAGCGCTGCATCCACTCCATCAGGCGATCGAAAGGCAGGTGATACGTGCCCGCCGAGACGACGACGAACGGCGTGGATGCGGCGACCACCTGCTCGCTCACAGCACCACCCCCACGTTGCGCGAGCCAGGGTAGAACGGCCGCATCCCGTCCCACTGCACGAGGAACTCGTCGCTGAAGGGGTACACGAGCCGACCACTCAGTCCCGGAGAGGTCACGCGGTCGACCGGCTCGAGGTAGACCGTCCGCGCTCCGTACAGGCGAGCGAGCGCGAAGAACGGCAGCGCGATGGCGGCGCCCGTGGAGAACACCACGTCGGGTCGTTCGGCGGCGAGCACCCGGCGGGCCAGGCCGAAGTTGCGGATCAGGTTCGGGACGTTGCGCACGGTCGGATAGTGGATCTCGTAGACCTTCTCGTCGGAGAGCCGGGAGCGGGCATCCTCGACCGGGAACGTGGCCCAGCAGCGCTCGTGCTGTCCCCACCATCCCCGCAGGGCGAGCGCCTGCGTCAGGTGCCCGCCGGATGAGCAGGCGATCAGGATCTTCATGTCAGATCCCCCTCCCGAACCGCTGGACGACACGCGTCACCGCGGTCGGCGTGATCACCCTCAGCGAGATCGCGATCGCGAGAAGGGCTTTGACCTGGCGCGGGTCGTGAACGAGCGCCCGCGAGGCCCACTCACGTGCCTCACTTCCCTGCCCGGACGAGGCGAGCGCGAATGACACCTGTGCCTCGATGCGCCCGAGTGCGCGCGGCATCGTCGCGAAGTCCGGGTGCTTGCGCAGCAGGTACTGGAGGGCCTCGGCGTACGCGGCCCACTGCCCGAAATAGTAGGACTGGCCGTTCCAGAGGACACGGACGAGCGGCCGGTTCACGACCGCCACCTCACCCAGCGCCGACGCGCGGAGCAGGATGTCGTAGTCCTCGCCGTAGCTGCGCGGGAGGTCTTCGTCGATGAGGCCGAGGGAGCCGAGCAGGTCCGAGCGGCGGAACAGCAGGCTCGACGAGTGGACGCCCGGGTTCCGGTTGCGCAGGAAGTCATCGTGGGTCAACGTCTCGCTCGGCGCCAGCCGCACGACTTCCTCCGCGCCGTTGTCCACCACCATCGCCGTGCCGACGACGGCCGCACGGGGTGTCCGGGCGAACCGGTCCAGCTGCGCTGTCAGCTTGCCGGGCAGCCAGACGTCGTCGTCGTCCAGGAACGCGACGTACTCTCCGCGGGCTTCGGAGATCCCGCTGTTGCGGGCGCCGGCCAGCCCGCGCGTGCGGGAGTTGCCGATCCCCCGGAGTGTCCATCCGCGCGGGACCTCGACATCGGGCACCTCGACCGCGCACGCGTCGAAGACGACGATGACTTCGCCGATGACGGCGGCGTCCTGGCTCAGCACGCTGCGGACGGCGAGCGTCATCAGCTCCGGCCGGTTGTGGGTGGGGATGACGACCGAGACCCTGGGGGTCGCGTCATCGCGTTGTCCGCTCATCTCGTCGTGACCGCCCGCCGGTCACGCCCGGCGCTGCCGGTCGATCACGGCATCCAGTGCCAGGCGCAGCGCGGTGCTGGACGTGTGCACGGTGTACGGGAAGTACACGACCTCGACGCCGACGGCGCGGAACTCCCGCTCCAGCCGGAGTCCCTTCTCGGTGCCCCGCCAGTCGTCGCCCTTGAAGAAGTGCGTGAATCCGACCTCGGACCACGCGTCCAGCTTGCTCGGCGTCGTCTCCACATGGACTTGGTCCACGTAGGTGATCGACTTCACGATCTCGACCCGCTCGGCGGTGGGAACGAACGGCTCGATGCCTTTCGTCGCCCGCAGCATCTCGTCGCTCACCACCCCGGCGACGAGGACGTCGCAATTCGCCTTCGCTTGACGCAGGATGTTCAGATGGCCGACATGGAACAGGTCGAACGCCCCAGCCGCATAGCCGATTCGCACCGTCATACGTCCCCCCACTTCGATGTGTCGATCCCCAAGATCGAAACCACCACGGAGGGCGAGGGCGGTGGGTGAGAGTCTACCGCTGGGGCGGGCGCAGCGGTTAAGGAGAGCGGTCTTCGATCTGAAGACCATCGTGCTGATGCGCCGCGACCGGGCGGCGCTGGCAGCCATGCGCACGGTGGAGCGTGCACCCCTCGAGACGGTGTCCCACCTCTCGGGTGAGCGCAGCGCCGCCATGGCGCTGCACGCCTTCCGCTCCACCGCCTACTACCGGCGGCGTTACCTCGATGCCGGGTTCACGGAGGCGGACGTCGCGCGCCCTGAGAACTTCGCGTCGCTGCCGATGCTGACGAAGCAGGACATCCACGAGGCGGGAGACGATCTCATCTCACGCGACCGGCCGAGTCGCGACCGGCTGCCGTCGAAGACCGGCGGCAGCACCGGTCGCCCGCTCCTGGTCTACAACGATCGCTCGGCTCCCACCGCGGCGCTGTGGTGGAGGATCTACGGCTGGTGGGGCATCCATCCAGGCGACGACAGTGCGCTCATCTATCGCCAGAAGTACGCGGGAATGAGCCGGCTCATCCATATCGCGCAGTGGTGGCCCACCCGGCAGGTTCTTCTCGACGCGCGCGGGACGACCGAGGCCGACATCGATCGGTTTCTCCGCGAGTTGACGCGGGTCCGACCTTCCCTCCTCGCCGGCTACGTGGAGGGCGTGAACGCGTTCGCACGCCATGTCCAGGCGACCGCGCCGCAGGTCCCGAGCATGAAGGCCGTCTCGGTCACCGCGTCCATGATCCACGCGGGCCAGCGAGAGCTCATCGAGGCCGTGCTCGGCGCCGCGGTGTACGACACGTACCGCAGTGCGGAGGTGCCATGGATCGCAGCGGAGTGCGCCGAGCGGAACGGGCTGCACGTCCTTGCCGACCATCGCAAGCTGGAGGTGGTCGACGCGGCGGGCGTGCCCGTCCCCGACGGGGAGACGGGCGACGTGCTGCTCACCGACCTGAGCAATCGAGCATTCCCCTTGGTGCGCTACGCGATCGGGGACCGCACACGATGGATCGCCGGCGGGTGCGACTGCCGCCGGGGCCTCCCGCGCATTGCACCGATCGACGGCCGGGTCGCCGACGCGCTCCGAACGCCGTCCGGCCGCCTCCTCTCCGGCGGACTGGGGTCGCTGTTCGTCGATCACCCGGGCACGATCGCGCAGTTCCAGATCCATCAGGCGGCGGACTTCTCGGTCGTGGTGCGGTACGTGCCGGTCGGCGATCCAGCCGCCTCGACGGAAGCCGGCCGGGATGCCGCACGGAAGGTCTCCGGCTTCCTCGGTCACGAGGTCCCCGTGACGGCCCAGGCGGTCGCCGAGATCGAGAACGTCGGCGGCAAGGCCCGGATGGTGGTGTCCGAACTGGCGAACTGAAGATTGTCAAGACCCATGGCGGCCGCGAAGAGGCGAACTAAGGTGCGGATGCGAGCTATGTCGCTCGACGGTGCCGAGGGGAATCGGGGGACGCCGTGTCCAACCAGTGGACGCTCGAAGACCTCTACGCGGGGGTGCGGAGGTCGTGGGGGGTGCTCGCCGCCATCGTCGCGGCATTCGTCGTGGTCTCCGTCGCCGCCTGGGCACTCCTGCCGCAGGCCTACACGGCGACCGCGCAGCACACCGTCGAGCCGATCACCGCGCTCTCGTCCGGCTCGTCGTTCAACACGGTCAACATGGAGACCGAGCGCCTGGTCGCGACATCCGCCGTCGTCCTCGAGCGTGCCGCCGAGGCGCTGGGCGAGGAAAGCGGGGCATCGGTGGGCGCGCTCGCGGATGCGACCGTCGTCCAGGTCCCGCGAGGGTCGCAGGTGCTGACGTTCGAAGTGACCACGCCCTCACCGGAGCAGTCGGCGGAATGGGCGAACGCGGTGGCCTCCGCGTACGGCGCGCATCGATCGGCCAACGCGCGCGCGGTCGTCGAGCAGACGACCGCCGACCTGGGGCAGTCGATCGAGCGGCTGCAGGCCGTGTACGACTCGCAGCCCGCCGGCAGCGACGCGCGTGAGGCGACGCAGCTGCAGCTCGATGCGCTCCTCGAGGAGCAGGCGCGGCTGCAGGCGACATCCTTCTTTCCCGGCACCCTCGTCACGCCTGCCACGGCTGTGGCGGAGTCCAATCGCCCCGGCAACCTCGTCTTCATCGTCGGCGGGCTCTTCCTCGGCCTGATCGTCGGCAGCATCGCTGCCCTCCTCGTCAGCCGCCACCGGCGCGGGTCCGGCGTCGCGTACAGCCGGGATCCTGGCGCCGCGAGCGCCGACAGCGAAGCGGGGGCCTCGCCGTTCGACGAGACCCCCGCTGACGGGCGCCGGGATGATGCGTTCACCGGCACCGGCGTCCGGCCGGGCGCCGGGCATCCCCGGTCGCTGCCCGGGGTGCCGGTGGCTGAGCTCCGTGAGGGTCAGCCCTCGTAGGCCCACGTGCGCACGTAGTCCACCTGGAAGTCCAGGTTCTGCGTGGCAGCGCGGTTGTTCGGGTCGGGAAGACCCCAATACAGCGCGGACGGGCCGACGTGCAGGTTCAGGCGCATGTGGAGCGGGCTGCCGAAGTACTCCGTGTTCCACAGCGTCGGGTTCTGCGCGGGCGTCGTGCGGGCCAGCTCCTTGCCGTCCACGATGATCGCCGCGTAGGCCGGCGTCAGCTCGAAGGCGTAGGTGTGGAAGCCGTCCCACACCGGGGTGGGCCCGCCGTGCTGGCTGTGGTGCCACCAGAACTTCTTGTTCAGGCTGGGGTTCGACGTGTGCGTGTGGACGGTGGTGGTGGCGGTGTCGATGACCTGGTCGCGCACGGCGGCGTTGTCATAGCCCCAGGCCTCCATGATGTCGATCTCGCCGGACTGCGAGTTGCGCAGCCAGAACGCGGCGAGCGAGCCGAGGGTGTTCGGACCCGTCGGCGTCTTGGCGCGGATCTCCCACCGGCCGTACTGCTGGCCGCGCGAGACGTCGCCCGTGCGGAGCTGGCGCTGGTCGAGGTATCCGGTCTTGTGCCAGATCGTCGGGCCGGTGCCTGACGTCCGCGTGATCGGCGTGTCCAGCCAGTCGGCGCGGATGTGGAGGGTGTCCTCGCTGTCGACGGTGACCTGCTGGCGGTCGACGACGGCGGCGTCGAACAGGAGGCCGAGGGTGCTGCGCTCGCGGACGTTCCACTTCGTGGGATCGACGGCGGGCTTGCCGGTGGCGGGATCGACGTAGGAGAACTCGTCCCTCCAGTCCGGAGTGCCCCACCCGGCGACGGAGTCGTCGTCGGCGACGCCGGCGACGGCGTAGGTGGCGGTGAGGCTCGCGTCGAAGCTGATGTTCGGCGTGGCCCGCCAGTTGGAGAGCACGTGAGCGGCGAGGCGATTCGTGCCGGGCTTCAGCGCGCTCACGGGAACATCGATCGTGACGGGTCGCTGACGGGCGGTGAGCGAGCTGGGAGCCGAGACGGCATAGCTCCGATCGTGCGTGATCGCCGTGGAGCTCGCCACGTTCACCCGCCCGATCTCGCGGTCGTTGAGGTAGAGCACAACGCCGTCGTCCGCCCACGTGGTCACCCGGACCGAGGTGGGCAGCTCGGACTCGACCACGAAGGTCTTCTTGAAGTACGTCGACAGGGGCTGCGATCCGGAGACGGTCGGGAGAACGGTTCCGACAGGGCCGGTCTCACGACCCCAGCCGAAGGGTGCGGTGCCGTTCGGCCACGGGGTCGACTCCGTCAGCCAGGTGGAGGCGGGAGCCGTCGCCGATCGCCAATAGCGCCACCCGGCGCTCCCGGTCGGTATGTGGGTGACGGTACGGCTGGTGGCGGTGGTCGTCGCGGTAACGGCCGTCGCCTCGGTGGCGGCGATGGCGGGTGCGGATGCGGCGATAGAGGTCATGGCGAGCGCGAGGGCTGCGAGGGAGAGGAGAAATGGACGGTGGGGCTTATTCATAGACATGCCAAAGAAGCGTCGGCGAACCGACGCTCGGGGTAGGGGAAAGGGGGGCGGTCGAGGACGCGGCGAGGTCTCGACCCAGTCATCGATTCTTACAGTGCCAGACACACTGATCGTGACAAATCCGTTATAAGTGAGTGGTTTCTCATCGGGGATCGATGAGAAACCACTCACATAGCCGCAGGCTTCGGAGTCAGCTGGGGGGCGCCGTCACGGTGCCCCAGAGCTCTTTCGCGATGGCCACCGTGCCGGCGATCGACGACCGGGACGAGGCGCCGAAGACGACCGACTCGACCTCGGCGTGCCGGTGTATCCACTCGAGCGCGGGGCGGGGCGCGATGGCTCCCGACGCGAAGACCGACATGGCGACCGGGCGGAATGATCGCTCGGCGAGAGCCCGCTCATAGGCATCCATGCCTCCGGACATGCGGAATCCCAGCGCGTTGATGTTCGCGCACACGACGGGGTCGGCGATGCCGATCCGGTCCAGTCGGTCCAGCAGCAGCGGCAGGTTCATCGTGATGAATCCGGGCTCCGCCCCATAGCGGGCCCGCACATGGCGGTCGAAGACGGCGAACGCCTCGTCGAAGCCGAGACCGAGCAGCAGATCGACCACGACGTTCTGCAGGAAGATCACGGGCGTCGGCAGCCCGTGGAACATCTTCATCTCCGCGTCGATCAGCAGGGTGATGAGGCCCTCGATCTCCTTCCGCAGCACCGAGCGCCCGCCGCGGACGACGGCGTCCAGCATGCCCTCGTCGGGCACGAACGAACGCAGCGCACCGAGCATGCCGTACTCGGTCACGGCGTTCGCGTACTTGTGCGCGTACGGCATGCACGGGTAGATCCGAAGGCCGGGGAAGCGGGATGCATCGTCCCGGACGCGCTCGCACACGTCTCCGATCCGCTCGTGGGTCGTGCACATCAGCGTACGGAGGCCCTCCTGGAGGGCGATCTCGATCACCTCGACGACGGAGTCGGTGTCCTGGAAGCGCATGGCCTGCGCCCGTGCGCGCTCCTCGGACATGTGGTTGATGCCGAAGAACTGGTTGTCTCCCAGCAGCAGGCGATCCATGGTGTGCACTGCGCTGACCGTGTCCGTGCTCATCTCCGCTGCCCCTGTCTCCGCGGCATCCACCGCTCTCGTCGTGTGGTGGCGGGCGCGTCCGAGGCGATCTCGAGCGGACGCCGGGAGTCGCGGAGGATCTCCTCGAGGATGCGATCCGTCTCGGCGGCGCCGGCGAACGAGTTCTGGCGCGCCGTCCTCTCACCTGCCTTCACGGCGCCGACGAAGCTCTCGAGCTGAGCCGTGTACTCCTCGCCGCGCAGGTAGAACGACACCGCGGGTGTGAGCTCCGTCGTGTAGCGCACGTTCCAGCCGATGCGGTACCCCGGCGGCGGTTCCGCGCCCTCCCGAAGGTAGACCCTGATCTCCTGCCGGTCGGCGAAGATCCGGCCGAGCGACCCGCTGACGGTCACCGATGTCGACATCTTCCGGTACGAGTCGTCGGACCAGTTGACCGAGATCTGGGCACTGGGGCCGTCGTCGTAGAGGAACGTCGAGTAGACCTCGTCGTCCGTCTCGGTGGAGAAGATGCTGTGGAGCACCGATCCCCGAATCTGATCGGGCACCCCGAGGAACCAGTTCACCAGATCGATGGGATGCGCCGCGTAGTCGTACAGGCAGCCGCCGCCGGTCGTCCGCTTGCTCCGCCAGGTGGAACCTTTGTGCTTGAGCACGACCGGGCCGTATGCCTCGGCGAGGATATGACCCGGCCGGCCGATGACTCCGGCGTCGAGCAGCCGCTTCACCTCGCCGAATGTGGCGATGAACCGGTTGTGATACCCGACCTGCGCCACGAGGCCCCGGTCGGCGGCGATCTGGGCCAGTTCTTTCGACTCGTCCGCGCTCAAGGTCAGCGGCTTCTCGCAGAACACGTGGAGCCCCTGCTCCAGCGCGGTGCGCACCAGTGGCGCGTGTGTCCCCGTCGGGGTGGCGACCACGATCGCATCCGGTCGTGTCTCGCTCAGCATCTTGTCCACCGAGCCGAACGTGCGCAGGCCGGTGTACTTGCCGAGGACGTCGAGGACGTAGTCCGTGGAGTCGCAGACGCCGACGACCTCGACCTCGGCGAGAGCCCGCGCGATGGACAGGTGCGACAGCCCCATCTTCCCGACGCCGATCACCCCCAGACGCACACGCCCGAGCCGGTCGGGGTGGGGGAGTTGGGCCGGCTCGGGCGCGGCGGGTGGGGGAGTGAGAGCTTCGGCTTCCGGGTACGCGGTCATCAGTACGCTCCCGACGGCCGGACCATGACCCGCGCCGTGCGCCACATGATCATGAGATCGGTGGCGATCGACCAGTTCTCCACGTAGCGGAGGTCGAGCCGGATGCTCTCATCCCACGACAGGTCGCTGCGGCCGCTGACCTGCCACAGTCCGGTGATGCCCGGCTTGATGTACAGCCGGCGGCACACCCTGCCGTCGTATGAGGTGGTCTCTGACGGGAGCGGGGGACGCGGACCGACGATGCTCATCTCGCCGCGCAGCACGTTCACGAACTGCGGGAGTTCGTCGATCGAGTATCTCCGCAGGAGGCGTCCGACGCGCGTGACCCGCGGGTCGTGCTTCAGCTTGAACAGCGGGCCGGCGCCCTCGTCATGGGCGATGAGCTCCTCGCGCCGCTCCTCGGCGTCGACGCCCATGGTGCGGAACTTGAGCATCCAGAACTGGCGGCCGTCGCGGCCCACCCGAAGCTGGCGGAACAGCACGGGCCCAGGCGAGTCCATCAGGATCGCCATCGCGATGAACGGTGCGATCACGGTGATCGGCACGAGGGCGATCAGCGACAGCAGAATGTCCATGGCGCGCTTGATGGCGTGGATGCCCCCCTCGAACCCGGGAATCCTCACCTGAACGAGCGGCAGCCCGTCGAGGGGCCGGAGCGACAGACGCGGACCGGCGACATCGGTGAGACGGTTGCAGAGTATGAGCTCGGCGGCAGTCCCTTCGAGCTCCCAGCCGAGACGTCGCACGAAGTCCCGATCGTCATCGGGGGTGCTCGCCACCACGATCGTGTCGGCGCCCGCCGCTCGTCCGCACGCCGCGGTGCGCCGGACGGGCCCGATCACCGGGTAAGGGTGATCGTCGACGTCGATGGGGTCCTTCCCGCCGTCGGTCGTCGTCACTCCGACGACGAGGTAGCCGTGGTGCGGGTCGTGGACGAGTTTGTCGATGACGTACTCCACGTCGTCTCGGGTTCCCGCGACGATCACCCGAGACACGCACTCGCCGTGCTCACGGTCGCGGATCAGTCGCTTCCGCCACAGCCAGCGGCTCACGAGGAGCGTCAGAAGGCCCAGCGGAAGCGCGACCATCAGCTGCATGCGCAGGCCCGGGATCTGGAACACCAGGAAGACGATGGACAGCATGCCGAAGGCCAGCCCGCTGGCGTGCGCCACACGCGTGTACTCGGTCCCGCCGGATCCGAGGATCGCGGGGTCGCGGGTGTGGGCGAGCCAGAGCAGCACGAGCCATGAGCCCACCACGAGCACGGCGACCCGCAGTGCCGGCCCGAGGGCACCCGCCGCGACGAGGGGTCCCGGCGCCAGGAGCTCGGTCACCACTGCCGCACCGGTCACGGCGAGCGCGTCCGTGGCGGCGAGTCGCCGCCTGTGGCGGCGCTCCCACTGCCGCCTGCGCACAAGCGACGGCTGCACCCGTGGCGCGACGGCCGCAGGAAGGGAGTCGGTTCGCGGCGGTGCCGCCCTGAGACGGCGAGGGGGATTTCGGGTCTCCCCCCCGCCGCCAAGCAGCGATACTCCGCCGATGTCGGTCGGCTTCAGTCCCCGCACGACCGCACGCACGCTGACGCGTCCTCTATGTTCATTTCCGCCCCACACGGGCAGGACGACTGCCTTGTCGCCCCACCGTCCCCCCGTCGTGGCTCGGTCAATCGGGTTCGACCGGGTCTCTAAGCCAGCCCCAGGCTCCGTCGGGAGTGACAAACTACGTCCGGTTCAGGGTCGCCACAATGGGGGTTGACTCGCGGGTGCCGCGGGTGTAGCGAAGCGTGGCCCTCTAGGGATGGATGACACCCGGTCGGCGAAGGGCGCCCGCACAGCGAAGGGCGCCCGGCGGCCGAAGCCGCCGAGCGCCCTCCGGATCAGACGTGCCGGAGCCGTCAGCCCTGGCTCGCCGCGAGGGCGTTCAGCGCCGCCACGACGTCCGAGTCGGGCGCGAGGCCCGACTTGCGCGCCGCGTTGGCGAGCTGAGCGTTGACTGCGGCGTCCGCCGAACCGTCGGCGACCAGAAGCTCCGCCTCGTCCACGTGCTTGCGCACCTGGGTCAGGGCCTTGCCGCTCAGGCTGCCGTCGCGCTCGGCCTGGTCGATGTACGACCGCACGACCGCGAAGCTCGGCGCGTGCACGATCGCCGGCTGGGCCTGCGCGTTGAACTCGTCGAGCGTGAACTCGCCGGCGGCGGCGATCTCGTTCGCGCTCAGGAGCTCGCTCGGCTGAAGGGCCAGGCTGTCGAAGCCGCGTCCGATCTCGTTGCCGAACACGTTGCCGTTGTACCAGTAGGTCGACCAGTATCCGCCGGTCACCAGGCTGGTGGCGCTCATCGGACCGCGGTCGAAGTACGCGAGCTCGACCGGGTTGGCGCTGTCGGTGAAGTCGAACACCGACAGACCGCCCTGGTACCAGGCCTGGACCATGATGTCGCGACCGGGGACCGGGATGAGCGAGCCGTTGTGCGCGACGCAGTTCTCCTGGCTCGTCTGGACCGCGGGCATCTTGTAGTAGCTCGCGAACTGGAGCTTGCCGTCCACGATGTCGAAGATGGCGTTCGCGCCCCAGTTCAGCGGGTCGGTCGCACGGCAGCGTGCACCGCTTCCGCCGCCCCACTCGTCCGTGAAGACGACCTTGGTGCCGTCGTTGTTGAACGTGGCCGAGTGCCAGTACGCGAAGCGCGGGTCGGTGACCGCATCGATGCGCACCGGGTTCGCCGGGTCGCTGATGTCGATGAGCACGCCGTTGCCCTCGCACGCGCCGGCCGCGAGACCGATCTCTGCGTACGCGGTGATGTCGTGGCAGGCATCTGTCGCGGACGTCGTCTGCAGGCCCTCACCGTGGCTTCCGCCCGGCCACAGGCCGGCGGGGCTTCCGGTGGCGGCATCCGTGAACAGGCGCGCCTTGTTCACGACCGCAGCGGTCTCGGGGGCCGCGAGCGGCACCTTGATGACCTCGACGAGGAAGCGCGCGCCCAGGATCGGGTTGCCCTCGGCGTCCAGCTGCGACTCGACCGTGTTGCCGTTGACGTTCGTGCAGCCGCCCTCGACCGCCGTGGTGGTCGTGCGCACGCCGCCGGTGCCGGAGACGTAGACGTAGACGTTCTCGGCGTCATCGGGGTCCTCGACCACGGTGTGCGTGTGCGAGCCGCGGCAGGTCTGGACCGCCGCCACCTGGACGGGGTTCGTGATGTCCGAGATGTCGAAGACGCGCACACCGCGGAAGGTCTGCGGGTCGGTCGCGGGCACGGCTTCGGTGCCGCAGTCCAGACGACCGGGTCCGGACTCGACCGACATGAACAGCAGGTCGCCGAAGACCGAGACATCGCCCTGTCCGCCAGGACAGACGAAGGTGCCGCTCAGAGAGGGAGCGGCGGGATCCGAGACGTCGTAGATCTGGAAGCCGTAGTAGTTCCCCGCGATCGCGTAGTCGCCGGTGAATGCGAGATCGGAGTTGGTGGTGAACGGTGCGGTCTTCTGCTGCGCGGAGAGCAGCGCGATGTTGCTCGCGGCCTGCCCGGCGTCATGGACGCCGGCGCTCAGGTTCTCACGCGGGTCGGGGTCTTCGGCCGCGGATGCCGCGGTCGCCGTGACCATCGAGAGTCCGAGCGTGAGGGCGCCGACGGCTGCGAGCGCCTTCCTGCGCCATCGTGTCGATTCTGGGGATCGAGTTCTCATTCGGGAGCCTTTCCAGTTGCGCGTTGCGTTTCGTTTTGTCCGGTTGTTGCACAATCCGAAGTGCACACCGCGCAGCTGGGGGCTGTCGCTCCTTGCACTTCGCCTACACTGCCCACTTCGGCCGTATATGTTGGTGAATCTATCGGGGCACCTGTGACGATTGCTAGCGAAAACGGTTAATCCATGTTTCGCTGGAGAGGCGCGACGACCCGCACGGTTCATCGGCACGACGAGAGGCGACGGCACATGGCGAGACCCCCGCGGCTGCTCACCCTGGGTGCGGCGCTCGTCCTCACCGCGGTGCTCTCGGCCTGCACCGCCGACGCCGAGACGCCCGCACCGCTGCCCAGCACTCCCGTCGTGCAGCTCGGAGCCCCCGGCGAGCCCAACCGCACACTCTCGCCCGAGGAGGCCGCGGCCCTCGGCTCGCCTGAGCACATCGAGGCCGACACCGTCTTCGTGCGCGACATGCTGCACCACCACGCTCAGGCCATCCTGATGACCGGCTTCGTGCCCGATCGCACGGCTGACGAGGACATCCGCATGCTCGCGGCGCGCATGGACACCAGCCAGCAGGACGAGATGAAGCAGATGGAGAAGTGGCTGCAGGATCGCGGGGAGCCGGTGCGTGATCCGGATGCCGCACACGACGCCCACGCCGGCATGCCGGGCCTGCTGACCGAGGCCGAGCTGGCCGAGCTCGAGGCGGCAGAAGGCGCCGAGTTCGACACGCTGTTCCTCGAGTACATGATCCGCCACCACGAGGGCGCGATCGCCATGGTGCACGAGCTCTTCGAGGCGAACGGCGGCCAGGAGCCGGAGATCGGCGTGATCGCCCGGCACGTGGAAGCCGACCAGGAGATCGAGATCGAGCGCATGAAGGGGATGCTCGCCGAGCGCTGACCGGTCCTGACGACGCCCGGAGGTCGTGGCTACGCTGAGCCCATGACTACGCTCGTGCTCACCCTCGTCGGCGACGATCGCGCTGGACTCGTCGCCACGGTCGCCGACATCGTCGGAGCGCACGGCGGCAACTGGGAGAACAGCCAGCTCGCCGAACTCGCCGGTGCGTTCGCCGGGATCGTCGAGATCTCCGTTCCCGCCGAGCGCGCCGACGACCTGCGCGCCGCGCTCACGGTGCTCGAGGGGCTCCTCACCGTGAACATCCACCCGGGCAACAAGGGGGGATCGGATGCCGCGCCCCCGCGCCGGCTGACCTTCAGGGTGCTCGGCAACGACCATCCGGGCATCGTGCGGGAGGTCTCCTCCGCCCTGCGCGCGCACGGCCTGTCGATCGACCGCATGACGACCGAGACCCGCGACGCCGCGATGTCGGGCGGCCGGCTCTTCGAGGCGGTCGTCGCGGCGCGGGTGCCGGCATCCGTCGACGTCGCCGCCGTGACGGCGGACCTGGAGCGCCTCGCGGCGGAGATCCAGGTGGACGTCGTCCTGGGCGACTGAGAGCCGCGGTCGCCCCCCGGTCGTTGAGCGAGGAGCGCAGCGACGAGACGAAGTGCTGAGGCGCCTCGCCTTAACGAGTTTCGGCCTCCTCGGAGTCCGGGTGACCCGGAGCTCGCGAGGAGGCCGTCCGCATTCCCCAATGCAGAAAATCCCGCGGCCCCAGACCGCGTTCCCCTTTTGCGAACCTCGGGCCGGCTCCCCAGAAGCCACCCCAGAATCCCGGAGTTCGCATTGAGTAAACCGTACCGTGTCCCCCATATGGGGGACACCCTCTCGGAGGAAACTTCAGCGTTTCCTGAGGTTCGGGTGGTTGCGGCCTAGATTGGGGCCACCCGCGTGCCCCGCGGGCCGCGGGCACGGCATCCGTCCTCCGCCCGCTCGGAAGGGAATCTGCATGCGGATCGCCGTCATCGGGGGCGGAGGCTCTGGACTCGCGAGCGCCTGGCTGCTCGAGCAGGAGCACGACGTCACGCTGTTCGAGGCGGACACGCGTCTCGGCGGGCACGCCCACACCGTCGAGGTCGAGGTCGATGGGTGCCGGCTGGCGATCGACGCCGGATTCCAGTTCTTCGGGGCCGGCCCCCACTACGCGACGTTCGCGGGCCTGCTCGACGCCCTCGGGGTCGCCCGGTCGTCGTACTCCGCGACCATGTCACTCACACGGACGAAGTCCACGCAGTCGGTGGCACTGCCGCCGTTCCGGCACGGCCGCCCGGTGTGGGCGTCGCTGACGCCGCCGGCTCTCGCCGACCTGATCCGGTTCCGCGCGTTCCTGGCGGGCATCCCGTCGTTCCTCGCGCGACACGACACGACGATCACGACGGAGGAGTACATCGAGAGCCGACGGCTGCCGGCATCGTTCACGGACCGTTTCCTCTTCCCGCTGCTGCTCGCCCTGTGGTGCGTCGATCTTCCGACCTTCCGGAGCTTCGCCGCGTACAACACCCTGCACTACCTCGACGGGGTGCTCACCAGTGGGCTCCGCCCGCCGCGACAGCTCGAGATCGCCGGGGGGATGAAGGTCTACGTCGATGCGCTCGCACGGGACCTCGCGCGCACCGACGTGCGTCTCGGCGTCGGGGTGCACCGGCTGGGACGTCTCGGCGACCAGCTCACGCTCGACGACACCACGGGCCGCCGTCACGCCTTCGACCACGTCGTGATCGCCACGAACGCGGAGCAGGCGGCGGCGCTCACTCGACCCGTGCCGACGCTCGCACCGGTCACGCGGCAACTGGACCGGATCGAGTACTTCGACACCGAGATCGCCGTGCACGGAGATCGCCGCCTCATGCCGCCGCGCGAATCGGCGTGGTCCGTCGTCAACGCGCGCTGGGACGGCGAGCACAGCCACCTCTCGGTGTGGAACCCCGAGCGCGGACTGCCGGTGTTCCGGAGCTGGGTGACGTACGAGCCCCGACCGCCCGACAAGCTCTATGCGACGGCGGCCTACCGCCACGGCAAGATCACGCCCGACTACTTCGACGCCCAGCGGCATCTCACGGAGCATCAGGGAAGCGAGGGCGTCTGGATCGCCGGCCTCTATGTGCACGGTCCCGATTCGCACGAGAGCGCCATCCGCTCGGCCGTCTCGATCGCGCGGAGGCTCGCGCCTGGCTCCGCGCGGCTCGCGCTGCTCGATCGGTCACCGGGGGAATGAAGAAACCCCCTCCTGTAGAAGCCAGAAGAGGGTTTCAGTGGCTCCGACGGGCGTCGATCCCGTGACCTCACGATTTTCAGTCGTGCGCTCTACCAACTGAGCTACAGAGCCACGCGGCATCCGTTCCCGGAAACCGGGCGTAACTGCCGCGTCCTAGACGAAAGGCCCTCTCGAAAAAGGGCCCGTCGCTTAGAGCGACCCTGACGGGACTTGAACCCGCGACCTCCGCCGTGACAGGGCGGCACGCTAACCAACTGCGCTACAGGGCCATGCGTATGAAATTGTATGTTCGGACGTGACCCCAACGGGATTCGAACCCGTGCTGCCGCCGTGAAAGGGCGGTGTCCTAGGCCACTAAACGATGGGGCCGGATGTAACCCGGTGGCTCACGCTTACCGAGGGTCAAGCATACGCAATGGATTGCGAATGTGCCAATCGAGGGCGCGCCGCCCTTGTGAAGCTCCGCCTCCCGGGTGAGACTGACCTGGTGACCGCTGTCCCGGAGCGGCGTGTCGCAGCGGCCGCACACCGGTTGTGGTTGTTACGGATGTTGCTACTGTGAAACAAGTCAACGTCGCGAGGGGAGGTCCGGTGGTCAACGACGACGCCTTCGACGACTGCGGCTGTGCACCCACCCCGCGTGAGCGCCGGATGCTGTGGCCCTCCGTCAGCCGACGTGGAGCGCTCGGTCTCGGCGCGCTCGGACTCGCGACCCTCGGCGCGATCGGCGGCCCGCTCATCTCTCCGGCCTTCGCCGCCGACTACCCCTCGTGGGACGACGTGAAGCGCGCGAAGGCCAACGAGTCCGCGAAGAAGACCGAGATCGTCAGGATCCAGGGCCTGATCAAGGCGCTCGCCGACGACGTCGCCGCCAAGAACGCGGTGGCCCAGCAGGCGGCCGACGAGTTCTACGTCGCGCAGCAGGCGTACTTCGACGCCGCGTATCGCGCGGAGCAGCTGCAGCTCCAGGCCGACGCGCAGGCGCAGGCGGCCGTGGACGCCGCCAACAAGGCCGGCCGCGTGGCCGCCCAGCTCTACCGCAACGGCGGCGACGACACCTCGCTCGAGCTCTTCTTCTCCGGCTCGGCCGCCAGCGCCGACGACCTGCTGGCGCGTCTCGGCACGATGGACAAGCTCATCGAGCGCAACCAGGCCGTGTACGCCGACGCCGTGACCACGCGCGACTCTGCGCAGAGCCTCTCCGACCAGGCCGAGGTTCAGCGCATCGAGCGCGACCGCCTGCAGCAGGTCGCCGAGGACAAGATGGTCGTGTCGCAGCAGGCCGCGGCGGCGGCTCAGGCAGCGCTCGATGAGCAGACGACCCGCCAGGGGCAGCTCGAGGCTCAGCTCGCCGCGCTCAAGGACACCACCTCCCGCACCGTCGCCAAGTACCAGGAGGGCGTGCGCGTGCGCGAGGAGGCTGCGCGCAAAGCCGCCGAGGAAGCCGCGCGCCGAGCTCGGGAAGAGGCTGAAAAGCTCAACCAGGGCGGCGGCGGCGGCGGTGGCGGTGGCGGTGGCGGCACCGGTGGCGGCGGAGGCGGCAGCGGCGGCGGTGGAGCGGTCGTCGGATCCGGCTGGGCACGACCGTCGTCCGGCTGGCGCAGCTCGGGCTACGGTCCCCGCAGCCAGGTGTGCGGTCAGAACGGCTGCTCGAGCAGCTTCCACTACGGCGTGGATCTCGCCGCCGGCTGCAGTGCGGGCATCTACGCCGCGTCGGCGGGCCGGGTCGTGTACGCCGGCTACAACGGCGGCTACGGCAACTACATCAAGATCGACCACGGCAACAACCTCGGCACGGGCTACGGGCACATCCGGCCCGGCGGGATCTTCGTGTCGCACGGGCAGTGGGTCAACGCCGGCCAGCTCATCGGCAGCGAAGGCAACACGGGCAACTCGTACGGCTGCCACCTGCACTTCGAGACCTACGAGTCCAACTTCCCGGTCAACCCCATCAACTTCATGGCGGCGCGGGGCATCTCGGTCTGACTCGCCGTCCGGCCGTCCGGCGACGTTCGCGCTCGCACCGGTTCCTGCCGGCACCCGCAACGACGAAGAGCGGATGCCGTGGGTCACGGCATCCGCTCTTCGCAGGAAACGCGTCAGAGCGTGTTCGGCGCGACGCCCTCACCCTGGGTGCGGGTCTCGCCCTCGTGCTCCTTGAAGCGGTCGAAGGCCTCGCCCACGAGGCGCTCGGCCTCGGCGGCGCCGGCCCACTCGTCGACCTTGACCCACTTGTTGGGCTCGAGGTCCTTGTAGTGCTCGAAGAAGTGCTCGATCTCCTTGCGGGTGTACTCCGGGATCTCGTTGACGTCCTGGATGTGCGCCCAACGGGGGTCCTTGGCGAGCACGGCCACGACCTTGTCGTCGCCGCCGGCCTCGTCGCTCATCTTCAGGACGCCGACCGGACGCACGCTCGCGAGCACGCCGGGCGCGAGGTCGAAGTCGAGCAGCACGAGCACGTCGAGCGGGTCGCCGTCCTCGCCGAGCGTGTTCTCGAAGAACCCGTAGTTGGTCGGGTACCCGAAGGCGGTGTACAGGATGCGGTCGAGGAACACACGGCCCGTGCCGTGGTCGACCTCGTACTTCACGCGGCTGCCGCGCGGGATCTCGATGACGGCGTCGTACGCGCCCATGCTGGTGCTCCTTCGGAAAGACGGTGGGATGCCGCGACAAGCCTAGTCGCGGGCCGTCGCCGTGCAGGATTCAGGAGGAGAGCGCCGTCCGCGGGGCTGCGGAGGGTCCGGTGCGGCGTGTCTCCTGAATCTGCGGCGGCGGTCGCGCGGGCGCCCGGGGTGCCGGCCGCGACCCCGCCCGGTCCCCGCATCGGCTGCTGCCGCTGTGTCACAACTCCGCCTGGGACGCGCGTGAGGGCGGCGACGCGCCGGCCGGACCCGAAGCGGCCTGATGCCGGGAGGAGTTGTGACACTCACGGTCCGAGTACCGTGGGCTCGTGGAACAGCACCGTCCCGGTCTCGACCCCGCGGTTGCCGAGGTGCGCCTGGCCGTGCGCCGCGCACTGAGCGCACTCCCGGCCGACTCCACCGTGCTCGTGGGCCTGTCCGGCGGCGCCGACTCCCTCGCGCTCGCCGCCGCCGCCGCCTTCGAGGCGCCCAAGCTCGGCCTGCGCGTGATCACGGTGACCGTCGACCACGGCCTGCAGGACGGGTCGTCCGAGGTCGCCGCTTCTGCCGCCGCCGCCGCGAGCGCGTTGGGGCTGGAGGCCGTGGTCGTGCCCGTCGCGGTCGGTGTCGAAGGCGGGCCCGAGGCCGCTGCCCGCGACGCGCGCTACTCCGCTCTCCTCGAGGTGGCCCGCCGCGTCGGCGCCCGTGCAGTCCTCGTCGGACACACGCTCGACGACCAGGCCGAGACGGTGCTGCTCGGGCTGGCCCGGGGCGCAGGCGCGAGCAGCTTGCAGGGGATGGCCGTGGCGGGACCCCTGGGCGTCGAGGCGCCGTCGGCCGCGTCGGGAGACACGGGCGCCGATGTCGACGGCATCGCCCTGCTGCGCCCGCTGCTCGGCGTCCGCCGCGCGACGACCCGTTCGGCCTGCGCGGCCGAGGCGCTCGAACCGTGGGACGACCCCCACAACGCCGACGCCCGCTACGCCCGGGTGCGCGTGCGGGAGAAGGTGCTGCCGGTGCTCGAAGCCGAGCTCGGGCCGGGGATCGCCGAGGCGCTCGCGCGCACGGCGGCCCAGCTGCGCGAGGACGCCGAGGCCTTCGACGACATGATCGACGAGACCATCGAAGACATCGTCGAGCACGCCGAGGCCGGCATCTCCGTCTCCGTCGCGGCGCTCGCCGCCAACCCCGCCGCCTTGCGGCACCGCATCATCCGGCAGATCGTCGCCAGCGAGTTCCACCAGAGCCTCACCCGGGCGCAGACCCTCGAGGTGGCCCGTCTGGTCACGGACTGGTCGGGGCAGGGGCCGATCGACCTGCCCGGATGCCGCGCGCGCCGCGTCGGCGGACGCCTCGAGTTCGTCGCCCAGGGGGCTGACGGGCCCGAAGGTGCGTCCGCCTAGACTCTGACCATGCGCGCGGCAGAGGTCTCCAGCGAGATCACCCAGGTTCTGGTCACCGAGGAGCAGATCCTCGCCAAGCTCGAGGAGGTCGCCGAACGCGTGTCGGCCGACTACGAGGGCAAGAACCTGCTGCTCGTGGGCGTGCTCAAGGGCGCGATCATGGTCATGGCCGACTTCTCGCGCTCCCTCCGCATCACTGCGCCGATGGACTGGATGGCGGTGTCGTCGTACGGCGCCGGCACGAAGTCGAGCGGTGTCGTGCAGATCCGCAAGGACCTCGACGAGGACCTCCACGACCGCCACGTGCTGATCGTCGAGGACATCATCGACTCCGGCCTGACGCTCAGCTGGCTCCTCGAGAACTTCGAGTCGCGCGGCGCCGCATCGGTCGAGGTCTTCGCCCTGCTGCGCAAGCCCGACGCCGCGAAGGTCGAGGTGCGCTGCAAGTACGTCGGCTTCGACATCCCGAACGAGTTCGTCGTCGGCTACGGCCTCGACTACGCCGAGAAGTACCGCAATCTGCGGGATGTCGCGGTCCTCGCGCCGCACGTCTACAGCTGAGCGCTCCCAGCTCCCTGCGATTACGCCCCGGGCGAATGCACAGACTGGGCATAGGAGCCCCGCGATACCCTGAATTCACCGTCGCCGCGGCCTCCTGAGCCTCGCAGGCGGTTCGTCGACGAAGGGATCGGGCTCGCGCCCGCACCATGGATTTCAAGAAGATCACCCGCAACCCGCTCTTCTATGTCTTGATGATCGGGTTCCTCCTCATCGTGGGGTTCTCGCTCATCTCGAGCCTGAACGGGGCGAAGCAGATCTCGACGCAGGAGGGGCTGGAGCTGCTCGAGGGCAGCACGGTCACCAAGGTCGTCAACACCGACGGCGACCAGCGGGTCGACATGGAGCTGTCCGAGGACTACGAGGGCTCGAGCGACGTCCAGTTCTACTACGTGACGGCGCGCGCCGACGAGGTCGTCTCCGCGATCAACGCCGCCGAGCCGAAGGACGGCTTCAACGACGCTGTGCCGCGCGCGACCTGGTTCGACGGCTTCATCTCGCTGCTGCTGCCGATCCTGCTGCTCGGCCTGCTGTTCTGGTTCCTGCTCTCGAGCGCACAGGGCGGCGGAAGCAAGGTCATGCAGTTCGGCAAGTCGCGAGCCAAGCTCGTGACCAAGGAGATGCCGCAGGTCACCTTCCAGGACGTCGCCGGCTCCGACGAGGCCATCGAGGAGCTCGAGGAGATCAAGGACTTCCTGAAGGACCCGTCGAGGTTCCAGGCGGTCGGCGCCCGCATCCCCAAGGGCGTCCTGCTGTACGGCCCTCCCGGAACCGGCAAGACGCTGCTCGCGCGGGCCGTCGCCGGTGAGGCCGGGGTGCCGTTCTACTCGATCTCGGGCTCGGACTTCGTCGAGATGTTCGTCGGCGTCGGCGCGAGCCGCGTGCGCGACCTCTTCAACCAGGCGAAGGAGACCTCGCCGGCCATCATCTTCATCGACGAGATCGACGCGGTCGGACGCCACCGCGGCGCCGGCATGGGCGGCGGGCACGACGAGCGCGAGCAGACGCTCAACCAGATGCTGGTCGAGATGGACGGCTTCGACCCGAAGGTGAACGTCATCGTCATCGCGGCGACGAACCGCCCCGACATCCTCGACCCCGCCCTGCTCCGTCCCGGACGCTTCGACCGTCAGATCGGCGTGGACGCCCCCGACTTCAAGGGCCGCACGAAGATCCTCGAGGTGCACGGCCGCGGCAAGCCGCTGGCCGACGGCGTCGACCTCGAGGTCGTCGCGCGCAAGACGCCGGGCTTCACCGGCGCCGACCTCGCCAACGTGCTGAACGAGGCCGCGCTGCTCACCGCCCGCTCCAACGCGCAGCTGATCGACAACCGCGCCCTCGACGAGGCCATCGACCGCGTGATCGCCGGCCCGCAGCGCCGCACGCGCGTGATGAAGGACAAGGAGAAGCTCATCACGGCCTACCACGAGGGCGGACACGCGCTCGCGGCGGCGGCGATGAACCACACCGACCCCGTGACGAAGGTCACGATCCTTCCCCGCGGCAAGGCGCTCGGCTACACGATGGTGCTCCCGCTGGAAGACAAGTACTCGATCACCCGCAACGAGCTCCAGGATCAGCTCGCCTACGCCATGGGCGGCCGCGTCGCCGAGGAGGTCGTCTTCCACGACCCCACCACCGGCGCCAGCAACGACATCGAGAAGGCGACGAGCATCGCCCGCAAGATGGTCACCGAGTACGGCATGACCATGGACGTCGGCCCGGTCAAGCTCGGGTCGTCCTCGGGCGAGGTCTTCATGGGCCGCGACATGGGTCACGGTCGCGACTTCTCCGAGCGCGTCGCCGAGCGCGTCGACGCTCAGGTGCGCGCGCTGATCGAGCAGGCCCACAACGAGGCGTACGAGGTCATCAACGCCAACCGCGACATCCTCGACAAGCTGGCGCTCGAGCTCCTCGAGAAGGAGACGCTCGACCACCTCGAGCTCGCCGACATCTTCAAGGACGTGCAGCGTCTGGCCCCGCGGCCGCAGTGGCTCTCGAGCGAGCAGCGCCCGATCTCGCTGCTCCCGCCGGTCGACGTGCCGGTGCGTCCCGAGCCGGTGGGCGCCGCGGCGCAGACCGAGGCCGAGCAGCCGACGGCCGAGAAGGCTCCGCAGCGCCGCCCGACCGGTCAGGCCCGGCCCGCGACCGCGTAGGCTCGGCCCGTGGCCGTAGACCGGGAGCGCGTCTCCGCGCTCGTGCGTGAGCTGCTCGAAGCGATCGGGGAGGATCCCGACCGCCCAGGGCTGCGGCTCACGCCCGAGCGCGTCGCCGACGCGTACTCCGAATTCTTCGCCGGTGTGGGAGAGGATGCCGCGGCTCCGCTCGCGCGCACCATCTCCGTGACGCGCGGCCCCGCCCCGGAGACCCTCCCGTCCGGCGCCGTCATGATGCGCGACATCCGCTTCCGCTCGGTGTGCGAGCATCACCTGCTGCCGTTCCGCGGGCACGCGCACATCGCGTACCTGCCGGGCGAGCAGGTCGTCGGCCTCGGCGCGCTGCCGAAGGTGGTCGACATCCTGGCGTCGCGCCCCCAGGTGCAGGAGCGGCTCGGCGAGCAGATCGCCGATGTGATCGCGACCTCCCTCGACACCCGCGGCGTGCTGATCGTGCTCGATGCCACGCACGAGTGCGTGACCATGCGGGGCGGGCAGCAGGCCGATGCCTCGACCGTCACCATCGCCGCACGCGGCGAGCTCGCCGACCCCGCGGCACGGGCCGAGCTGATCGCACTGCTCGGGAGTCGCGAATGACCCTGATCATGGGGATCGTGAACGTCACTCCGGACTCGTTCAGCGACGGTGGGCGGTACGCGGATGCCGAGCCCGCCGTCGCGCACGGGCTCGGTCTTCGCGCGCAGGGCGCCGCGATCCTCGACGTCGGCGGGGAGTCGACGCGTCCGGGTGCGGAGCGGGTCGACCCCGCCGTCGAGCAGGAGCGCGTTCTGCCCGTCGTGCGAGCGCTCGCCGCCGCCGGCGCGGTCGTGAGCATCGACACGATGAACGCCGCCACCGCTCTCGCCGCCGTCGAGGCGGGAGCCCGCATCGTGAACGACGTGTCGGGCGGCCTCGCCGATCCCGAGATGCTGGCCGCGGTCGCGTCGACGGAGGCCGACATCGTGCTCGGACACTGGCGCGGCCCGTCGGCCGAGATGTACGCCCGAGCCGCCTACGCCGATGTCGTCACCGAGGTGCTGGCCGAGCTCGGCGAGCGCGTGGCGGCGGCGGCCGCGGCCGGCATCCCGCCGTCGCGCGTGATCGTCGACCCGGGCATCGGGTTCGGCAAGCAGGGCGAGCAGAACTGGGCCGCGCTGCGCGGCACCGGGCGGCTCGTCGGACTGGGCCATCGCGTGCTCGTCGGCACGAGCCGCAAGCGGTTCCTCGCCGAGGCGCTCGCGGGCGACGCCGGGCCGGCCGAGGAGGTCGACGAGCAGCGACGCGATGCGGCCACCGCCGTGACGAGCGTGCTCGCCGCGCAGGCGGGCGCGTGGGGGGTGCGCGTGCACGATGTCGCCGCCTCGCGGGATGCGCTGGTCATCGCGAGCAGCTGGGAAGGGGAGAGCCGATGGGCATCGCCGACGAGATCACGCTGACCGGACTTCGCGTCTTCGGTCGCCACGGCGTGTACGACGACGAGCGCCGCGTCGGCCAGGACTTCGTGGTCGACGTTGTGCTCCACGTGGACACCCGGGCCGCGGCGGCGAGCGACGACGTCGCCGACACGGTGCACTACGGCGAGATGGCGGAGCAGATCGCCGCGATCGTCGCGGGCGAGCCGGTGAACCTCCTCGAGACGCTCGCCGCCCGCATCGCCGAGCACCTCCTCGGGTTCGGCCTCGTCGACAGGGTCCGCGTGACGGTGCACAAGCCCGACGCCCCCATCCCGCTGTCGTTCTCGGACGTCTCGGTGACCATCGAACGTGCGCGAGGCGCCCGATGAGCCGCCGCCTCGCCGAGGGGTACGCCGGCGACGTCGTGCCCGCCACCCGCGCCTCGGTCGATGCCGTCGTGGCCCTGGGCGCGAACCTGGGCGACCGCGCGGCGACGATGAAGGCGGCGATCGAGGACCTCGCGCGCGTGCCGCTCGTCGGCGCCGTGCGGGTGTCCGAGCCGATCGAGTCCGTCGCGCTGAAGCCGGACGGGCCGGATGCCTCGGCCCCCGCCTACCTCAATGCCGTCGCGATCGTCACGACGCGGCTCGCCCCGTCTGTGCTGCTCGGCTACCTGCATGCGATCGAGGAGCGGCACGGCCGCGACCGGCGCGAGCACTGGGGCGATCGCACCCTCGACCTCGACCTCATCGCGTACGGCGACGTGCGCAGCGACGACCCGCGCCTGCTGCTGCCGCATCCGCGCGCGGTCGAGCGGGACTTCGTGCTCGCTCCCTGGCTCTCGGTCGATCCGGAGGCGACGCTCCCCGGCGTCGGCCGGGTCGACGCCGCCCTCGCACGGCTGCGGGGAGAACGGTGAAGCGCACCGGACCCGGCATCCTGATCGTCGCGGCGCTGCTCGGCGTCGCCGCGGGGTTCCTGCTCGACCAGATCCTGACCTCGTCCGGACGCCCGACGTTCACGCCGCTCGTGAGCCTGCCCATCCTGCTCGTGGCACTGGGCGCGATCGTCCTCATCCTGGCGATGCCGATCCGCCGCGCGACCCGCGGGACCGGAACCGCGGCGGTCAACCCGTTCCGCGCGCTGCGTGTGGCGATGCTCGCGAAGGCGTCGAGCATCGTCGGCGCCGCACTCGGCGGCCTGGCCGTCGGCCTCCTCCTGTTCGTCGGCACCCGTCCCGCCGCACCGTCGCTAGGCTCGTTGGCGACGGTGATCGCGACAGCCGTCTGCGGCGCCCTCCTCGTGGCGGCCGCACTGGTCGCGGAACACCTCTGCACCATCCGGAAGGACGACGATGACGAACAGCCCGGAGGCGCCGACCCCGGACTCACGCCCCGCATCCACGGTCACTGACGCGACTGGAGTAACCTTCGACGGGCTCGTCGAGCCGCGGTCCGAGAACCGCCTCGTGCTCGAGGCCGGCCGGTGGCACCAGATCTCTCCGAAGTACGTGCGCGTGCAGTTCATCTCGACCGGCTCGTTCCTGCTCGTCGTGGTGGCCGCGACGCTCGTGCTCACGCTCCTCATGCACCAGACCTGGGCGTGGATTCCCGGCGGCATCATGACCGCCATCCTGGTCTGGACCCTCGCGATCCTCCCTCGTCAGGCGCGCGCGATCGGCTACCAGCTCCGCGACGACGACCTCGTGTTCCGGCGCGGCATCCTGTGGCAGCGCTTCGTCGCGGTGCCCTACGGCCGCATGCAGCTCATCGACATCACCCACGGTCCGCTCGACCGCGGCTTCGGCATCGCGCAGCTCAAGTTCGTGACCGCCGCCGCCGCGACCGGGGTGGTGATCCCGGGGCTCGAGCAGCAGACCGCCGAGACGCTCCGCGATCACCTCGTGGAGGTCGCGGAGAGCCGGCGCACAGGGCTATGACCGATCCGGCCCTCTCGCCCGACGCTCCCCCGCCGGAGCTGGTGCGCTCGCCGCTCAGCGACGGCGAATGGCACCGGCTGCACCCGCTGACGCCGCTCCTGCGCGGCGGCCTGGCGCTGCTCGTGGTCATCGGCATCGTGGTGGCGAACCTCCGCGACCGCCTGGTGGTGCTGTTCCTGCCGTGGCTCGCCCCCGACCTGGCGCCCGAGCTCGAGGAGGAGTTCAGCGACGACGAGTGGCAGGGCGGCGACCCGATCGACTTCGTGATCGCCAACAACCTGTACCTCGTGGCCGTCCTCGCGGTGCTGGGCGTCCTCGTCGTGCTCGTGGCCATCTTCTACACGTCGTGGCGGTTCCACACCTTCCGCATCACCGACGTCGACGTCGAGGTGCGCAGCGGCATCCTGTTCCGCACGCAGCGACGCGCACCGCTCGATCGCGTCCAGGGTGTGAACCTCACGCGCCCGATGATCGCGCGGCTGCTGGGCATGGCCAAGCTCGAGGTCGTCGGCGCCGGCACCGACGCGAACGTCAAGCTCGAGTACCTGTCGACGTCGAATGCCGAAGCGGTGCGGGCCGACATCCTGCGCCTGGCCTCGGGAAGACGGCTGTCGGATGCCGCGGCCTCCGGCGAGCCGGTCCGCACCGGAGGTCGCGTCGCCGCGCTCGGGCAGACCGTCGGCCGCGAGCTCACGGGGCTCATCGAGGGGCCCGAGGCACCGGTCGAGGTGCCGGACTCGGTCGTGAACATCCCGCTCGGCCGGCTCGTGGCATCCCACATCGTCAGCACCTCGACCGTCGGACTGATCGTCGCCGCCATCGCGATCGGGATCGGGATCTCGCAGGGCATCACCTGGCTGCTCCTCGGATTCGTCCCGGCGATCATCGGCTTCGCCGCGTACTGGGCGCGCTCGATCATGCGGTCGCTGCGCTACTCGATCGCGCCGACGCCGGACGGTGTGAGGATCACCTTCGGGCTGCTCACCACCATCACCGAGATCGTCCCGCCGGGGCGCGTGCACGCCGTCGAGGTGAGCCAGCCGATCCTGTGGCGCCCGGCCGGCTGGTGGACGATCCGCATCAACCGCCTCACCGGGCGCAGCGCCACCGACAGCACGACCGACCAGTTCACCACGGTGCTCCCGGTGGGCACGGCGGCCGACGTCGAGCGCGTCCTCCGCCTGCTGCAGCCGGGCGTGCCCGACGAGGAGTGGACCCTCATCGTGCAGCAGGGCATCCTCGGCCCGGGCGAGGGCGACACCTTCACGAACACTCCACGACGGGCGCGGTGGATCCGCCCGTTCTCGTACCGCCGCAACGGCTTCCGCCTCACCGACGACCTGCTGCTGCTGCGCCGCGGCGTCATCTGGCGGCGCCTCACGATCCTGCCCCTCGCGCGCCTGCAGAGCCTGGGACTGCACCAGGGTCCTCTCGATCGGATGTCGCGCGTCGCGTCCGTGCGCGGGCACGTGGTGACGGGCCCGGTGTACGCCCACCTCGCTGCGATCGATCGCGACGCCGCACTCGACCTCTTCGACGGCGTGGCTCGTGGCGCCGTGCTCGCGGCATCGGGCGATCGCTCGCATCGCTGGGCGCAGGAGCCCGCTGCGGGCCCGGAGACTCCGGCGGCGCCGGCCGGCTCGGCAACGCCGGCCGGGCCCGACGCGCCGACCGGGCTCGACGCGCCGGCCGGGCCCGACGCGCCGGCCGGGCCCGACGTGCCGGCCCGGCCCGACGTGCCGACCGGGCTCGACGCGCCGGCGCGTGAGTCGGGGCCCGCGATGGTCGAGCCCCCCACGGCCGCGGAGCAGTCCCGATGAGGCGCGACGGACGCCTCGGGATCGGCATCATCGGCGCCGGCCGGGTCGGCCCGGTGGTCGGCGCGGCACTCGCGGGCGCCGGCCACGCGCTCGTCGGGATCACACCGGGCTCGGACCCCGAGCGCGTCGAGGCGATCCTTCCCGGAGTGCCGACGCTCGATGCGCCCGAGGTCCTGCGCCGCAGCGAGCTCGTGATCGTCGCCGTCCCGCACGACCAGCTCGAGGGCCTCGTCGCGGGGCTCGCCGGCGTCGGCGCCTGGCAGCCCGGGCAGCTGGTGCTGCACACGGATCCGGCGTTCGGGACCGGCATCCTGGCCCCCGCCGTCGCCCAGGGCGTGATCCCCTTGGCCGTGCACCCCGCCGTCGTGTTCGCGGGCACCTCGATGGACCTGCGACAGCTCGGCACCGCGTACGCCGCGGTCACGGCGCCCGGGCCGGTGCTCCCCATCGCCCAGGCGCTCGCGGTGGAGCTCGGCTGCGAGCCCGTCGTCATCGCGGAGGAGGACCGTCCCGCGTATGCGGAAGCCGTCGGCGCCGCGACGGAGTTCTCCCGATCGATCGTGCGCCAGGCGGCCGACCTGCTCAGCCAGGCCGGCGTCCCCAACCCCGGCGCCTACCTCTCGGCGCTCGTGCACTCGACGATCGACCACGCGCTCGCCGACGCGGGGTCCCCGGACCCGGGCGACCCCACCGCTACGATCGATCAATGATCAGCACCATCGACGGGCTGCGCACCCGGCTGGCCGAGGCCAGAGCCGCAGCTCCCGAGGGGGCCAGGGTCGCGCTCATCTCCACCATCGGCGCGCTCCACGACGGCCATATCGACCTCGTCCACCGTGCCCGCGAAGTCGCCGACATCGTCGTCGTCTCCCTCTTCGTCAATCCGCTCCGCTTCGCCTCCCCGGCGGCGTTCGCGGCGTATCCGCGCACGCCCGACGACGACGAGCGGCTGCTCGACTCGCTCGGCGTGGACGTGGTGTTCGCGCCGGAGACGTCCGAGATGCTGCCCGACGGCACAGTCACGACCAAGGTCACCGCGGGCGACCTCGGCCTGCGGTACGAGGGCCGGGCGCGCCCGTACTACTTCGACGGCCTCCTCACGGTCGAGGCGAAGCTGCTCAACCTCGTGAAGCCGGACGTGGCGGTGTACGGCGAGCGGGATCCGCAGCGCATCTTCCTCGTCCGGCGCATGATCCGCGACCTCTTCCTCGACGTCGAGGTCGCCACCGTCGAGACCGTGCGCGGTGTCGACGACCTTCCTGTCTCGACACGCGTCGGGATGCTGGAGGAGCGCGACCTCGCGGCGGCCGGTCTTCTTCCCGCCGCGCTCGACGCGGCGGCGTCGAATGCCGATCGCGGTGTCGACTCCTGCATCGCCGCGGCGCAGTCGGCGCTGATGGGCGAGTCCCGCATCCGTCTGGAGTACCTGAGCGTCGTCGACCCGACGACGTTCCTGCCGGTCGACGAGGGGCACCAGGGGCCGGCGCTCGCGCTGATCGCCGCGAGCGTCGCCGGTCATCGGTTCATCGACAACGCCCTGATCTACATCAAGTGAGCTCGGAGACTCCCATGCGCGTGACCCGGATCGGCGGCCCGACCGCCCTCATCGAATGGGAGGGCTGGCGCATCCTGACGGATCCGACGTTCGATCCCGCCGGGGGAACGTACACCTTCACGCTCGGGACGACGTCACGCAAGACGACCGGTCCGGCCCTCTCGCTCGAGGACGTGGGCGAGGTCGACGTGGTCCTGCTCAGTCACCATCATCACGCCGACAACCTCGACGAGGCCGGCCGCGCCGCCCTGGCACGCGCGACCACCGTCCTGACCACGGTGGCGGGAGCGAAGGCGACCTCGCACCTCGATGTGCGCGGTCTCGCCGCAGGCGGCCGCACGATCCTGAGCGGGGAGGGCAAGCCCACGATCGAGGTCGAGGCGACCCCGTGCCGTCACGGCGCCCCGTTCACCCGGCCGCTCGTCGGACCGGTCGTCGGATTCGCGCTCACTCTCGACGGCCAGCCGCACCCCGGACTGTGGATGACCGGCGACACCGTCCTCTACGGCGGTCTGCGTCGCGCGGCGGACCACCTGCGGCCGGCCGTGGCGCTCGTCCACATCGGCGCGGTCAAGTTCCCCTTCACCGGTCCGCTGTCGTACACGATGGACGCCGCCGATGCCGTGGAACTCATCGAGGCAGCCGAGCCGGGCGTCGCAGTGCCCGTCCACGTCGAGGGCTGGAGCCACTTCTCCGAACAGGAGGAGGCGGCCGCGCGCGTCTTCGACTCGGCGCCGACGTCCGTTCAGGATCGCATTCGCTGGCTGCCGCTCGGCGTGCCCGTCGAGCTGGGCTGACCGGCCGGGCGTCGACTCAGGGAGCGCCGGGGCGCGCCGATAGACTTGGGTGACTTTCGAGGAGCCCTCTGCGATGACCGACACGCCTGCGACCACGCCCGCCGACGCCCCCGAGCCGACCGAAGAGGACGTGTTCGAGCAGAAGGCCGTGCGCCTGGCCAAGCGCGAGCGCCTCATCGAGGAGCGGGCTGATGCCGCGGGCGGGGCCTATCCGGTGAGCCTGCCGATCACCGACACGATCCCCGCGCTGCGCGCGCGATTCGCCGACCTCGAGGCGGGCGCCGAGACCGGTGAGACCGCCGCGGTGGCCGGCCGGATCGTCTCCAGCCGCAACACCGGCAAGCTCTGCTTCGCCACCCTCCAGTCCGGCGACGGCAGCCGCATCCAGGCGATGGTGTCGCTCGCCGCCGTCGGAGACGAGTCGCTCCAGCGGTGGAAGGAGCTCGTCGATCTGGGCGACCACGTGTTCGTCACCGGCGAGGTCATCTCGAGCCGCCGCGGGGAGCTGTCGGTGATGGTGACCGACTGGCAGATCGCGGCGAAGGCCATCCTGCCGCTGCCGAACCTGCACAACGAGCTGAGCGAGGAGAACCGCGTCCGCAGTCGCTTCCTCGACCTCATCGTCCGCGACACCGCCCGCGAGACGGTCGTCGCGCGCGCGAGGACCAACGCGAGCCTGCGCGAGACCTTCGCGGGCCACGGGTTCCTCGAGGTCGAGACGCCCATGCTGCAGGTGCAGCACGGCGGGGCGACGGCTCGTCCTTTCGTCACGCACGCGAACGCGTTCGACGCCGACCTCTTCCTGCGCATCGCGCCCGAGCTCTTCCTCAAGCGCGCCGTCGTCGGCGGCATCGACCGCGTCTACGAGATCAACCGCAACTTCCGCAACGAGGGAGCGGACTCGACGCACAGCCCCGAGTTCGCGATGCTGGAGGCCTACCAGGCGTACAGCGACTACAACGGCATCGCCGACCTCACCCAGGAGCTCATCCAGAACGCCGCGCTCGCCGTGGCCGGCTCCACCACCGTGACCTGGGCCGACGGCACCGAGTACGACCTCGGCGGGCAGTGGGAGCGCCTCCCCATGTACGGCTCGCTGTCGGAGGCGTCCGGCCGCCAGGTCACTCCCGAGACGCCCCTCGACGAGCTCCTCGCGTTCGCCGCCGAGGCGGAGGTCGACGTGCCGCCGCACGCCACCCACGGCAAGCTGGTCGAGGAGCTGTGGGAGCACTTCGTCAAGCCCGGCCTCACCCGCCCGACCTTCGTGATGGACTTCCCCCTCGACACCAGCCCGCTCGTGCGCGAGCACCGCTCGATCCCCGGTGTCGTCGAGAAGTGGGACCTGTACACCCGTGGGTTCGAGCTGGCGACCGGATACTCCGAGCTCGTCGACCCGGTCATCCAGCGCGAGCGCTTCGTCGAGCAGGCGAAGCTCGCCGCCCGCGGCGACCTCGAGGCCATGCGCATCGACGAGGAGTTCCTCCGCGCGCTCGAGCACGGCATGCCGCCCACCGGCGGCATGGGCATGGGGATCGACCGCCTCCTCATGGCGATCACGGGACTCGGCATCCGCGAGACGATCCTCTTCCCGCTGGTCAAGTAAGCCCCTCACTCGCCGTCCGCCCGTCGGCGGACCGACGGAAGGCCCAGTCGGGCAGGTGTCCGGCGTGCACGAACGAGCTCACGATCTCGCTCAGCCCGTGCTCCGGCTCGATGTCGCACGCCTCGAGCGCGTAGACCTCCGCGTGCGTCGAGCGCCCGAGCGCCCACGACAGCCAGGCGCACATCGCGAGCGCCCCGGGGCGCTCGTCGCGAGGTGCGCACGCCGCCACGTGGCGCGTCAGCTGCAGCGCCCGCTCGAGCCGGTCGGCATCGGGCCGCTCGCCCTCTCCCCACAGCTGCATCGCAAGGTGGACCGGATACTCCTCGCCCGCCTCCCACCGCAGCTGTGCGTCGAAGGCCTCGTCGCCGGCGGCCAGCGTGCCGCTCCACTGCACGAGCGCGATGTCACGCAGCGAGGGCCGGGCGAGACACCACACGAGCGCCGCGGCGTCGTACGGCTCGAGCTCGTCGGCCTGCCACGTGAGCGCCTGCTCGAAGAGGGCAGGCAGGTCATCGAGAGCGCAGACCGCCGCCAGCGCACGCGGGTCGATGCGCTCCGGGTCGCCGGAACCGGATGCGGAAGCGGAAGCAGCTGGCACCGCGTCATCCATCGCGGGGCCCCGGGATCGGTTCGGGCCGGGTCCGTCCGTGCCGCACAGCACCTCGACCGCCCGCCCGAGTGCCAGGAGCGCGTGGGCAACGCGCTCCGTCTGCGCGAGACCGACCACGGGCAGCTCGGCACCCGACGCCTGGTCGCCGCAGGGATCGGGGAGCCCCTCGACCGGCGCGGAGACGGCCTCCAGCGCGGCGAGCGGCCGACCCTCCGCGGGACACTCGGGATCGAGGAACGAGCCCCAGCCGTCGGCCGCGACGCACAGCGCGTCGGCGGTGCGCAGCCCGCAGGCGTCGGCCCGGCGCCCGAGCGCGTCGATGAGGTCGAGGTGCGGCATCCGCTCGCTCGTCGAGATTCTCTCGTCGGTGTACGTGATCGCCGCGACGGCGTCAGCGTCGGGCAGCCGGCACACCATGCCGATGACCGTCGCGGAGATCCGGTCGACGGCGTCGGGCTCGCCGCCGTCCGGCAGGTCGAACCGCATCGCGCCGAGACTGCGCGAGCCGGCGAACGGGATGAGCACGAGGCTGCGCGTGGGCACGTAGCCGAGCATGCAGGGAATGAGGGACAGGAATTCCGCGGCGTCCGCCGCCTTGACGATGGTGGTCATCGCACGAGAGTGGCGAGCGGGGATCGGCGTGTCGGCGATGTCCACAGGAGCCGGTCCCCGCTCGCTCCCAGACGGGCACGGGGGAGGAGGCGAAGAAGCCGCGTATCCTGGAGCCATGGACGATTACTGGCTCGCAGTGGTGTGGACGCTGCTGCCGACGGTGTTCGTCAGCGCCATCTTCTACTTCGTGATGCGCAGCGTGATCCGCGCCGACCGCAACGAACGACGCGAGTACTCGCGCATCGAGGCGCAGGAGCGCGCCAGGCGCGGACTTCCTCCGGTCGCGGCATCCGCAGAGTCACCCGCCGCCTCCGAGCGCTGACCGGGGTCCCCACTACGCTGGGGCAGACGCGGTCCGGGGAGTCGAAGGAGCAAGGGTGATCACCATCACGTTCGATCCGACGTGGTGGCTGGTGCTGGTCTTCGTGACGGACACGATCATCCGCATCGCTGCGATCATCATCGTCCCCCGCAACCGGCGTCCGACGGCGGCGATGGCCTGGCTGCTGGCGATCTACTTCATTCCGATCATCGGCGTCTTCCTGTTCCTGCTGATCGGAAACCCGCGACTGCCGCGCAAGCGGCGACGCAAGCAGGAGCGCATCAACGAATACATCCACGACACCAGCGCCTCGCTCGACTTCGGCACGCTGCGGCCTCATGCGCCCGACTGGTTCAGGTCGCTGGTGACGCTGAACCGCAACCTCGGCGCCATGCCGCTCGCCGGTGACAATGCCGCGCGCATCATCGCGGACTACCAGGGCAGCCTCGACGCCATGGCCGACGCCATCCGGGCCGCCGAGCGCTATGTGCACGTCGAGTTCTACATCCTCCAGGCGGATGCCGCGACCGACAACTTCTTCCGCGCCCTCGAAGAGGTGTGCGCTCGCGGCGTCTCGGTGCGAGTGCTGCTCGACCACTGGGCGAACCGCGGCAAGCCGTTCTACAAGAAGACGCTCAAGCGCCTCGATGCCATGGGCGCCGAGTGGCACCTGATGCTCCCGGTGCAGCCATTGAAGGGCAAGTACCAGCGGCCGGACCTGCGCAACCACCGCAAGCTGGTCGTGATCGACGGCCGCGTCGCCTTCACCGGCTCGCAGAACGTGACCGACTCCACTTACAACCTGAGGGCAAACATCAGGCGAGGCCTCCACTGGGTCGACCTCATGGTGCGCATCGAGGGGCCGGTCGTGGCATCCGTCAATGCGGTGTTCCTGTCGGACTGGTACAGCGAGACCGATGAAGCGCTCACCGACGAGATCGACCTCTTCGACGTGAAGTCCGGACCGGGCGACCTCGACTGCCAGATCGTGCCGTCCGGACCGGGATTCGAGTTCCAGAACAATCTCAAGCTGTTCGCCGGGCTGCTCTACGCGGCCCAGCGCAAGATCATCGTGGTGAGCCCGTACTTCGTCCCCGACGAGGCGCTGCTGCTCGCGATCACGACCGCGTGCCAGCGCGGCATCCACGTCGAGCTGTTCGTGTCCGAGGAGGGCGACCAGGCCCTCGTCTACCATGCGCAGCGCAGCTACTACGAGGCGCTGCTGCGGGCGGGCGTGAAGATCTGGATGTACCAGCGGCCGTTCATCCTGCACTCCAAGTCGATGACGATCGACGACGAGGTAGCCATCGTGGGCTCGAGCAACATGGACATGCGGTCCTTCGGTCTCAACATGGAGATCTCGATGCTCGTGCGCGGCGAGGAGTTCGTGCGCGAGATGCGCGCCGTCGAGGACGGCTACCGCGCCCTCAGCCGGGAGCTGACGCTCGAGGAATGGGAGGGGCAGCCGCTGCGCTCCACCGTGCTCGACAACCTCGCGCGCCTGACGTCGGCGCTGCAGTAGGTCACCCGCTCCGGGTGATTGTGACCCGTGCGTTATCGGACCATCTGAGATTCTGCGGTCCTTTGCGACACCATAGGGCTGACGGATGCCGCGGGCCCCGGCCCACGCGCCTCGACTCTCCTCGCCTCGCCGGGCGTCGCGCGGAGGGGGCGCGGGGAGCATCCGCTCCCACAGGGAAGGTTCTCGCATGGCACCTCGCACTCGCTCAGCCCTCGCCGGCCTCGGCCTGGCACTCCTCCTCACCGGTGTCCTCACCGCGTGCGCCACCGGCGGCGGCACTCCGGGCAGCGGCACCGACACCGACGACGACACCACCGAGCAGGAGGTCGGCGCCGCCTGGCTCGACGGCGGCCGGATGGTCGGCATCGTCACCCAGGGCAGCTCGACCTGCATCCCGACCGCCGAGGAGGCGACGCTGGAAGGCTCCGTGCTCAGCGTCGTGCTCGTCGACGCCGAGGGCGATGCCGCGTGCACGGCGGACCTCGTTCCTCGTGTGACCCTCGTCGGACTGCCGGAAGGCGCCGACCCCGAGAAGGACCTCGAGATCGAGGTCACCGGCGACGGCTGGCGCGGCGACACCGACCTCGAAGGCGTGCCCGGGCTCACCGGAGGCGGCGAGACGGACTACCTGCCCAGCGCCGGGTGGACCGACGTCGACGGCCAGTTCGTGATCCTGTCGTGGGGCTCGTCCTCCTGCGTGCCCGTCATCGAGAGCACCGAGGCCACCAGCGACACGGAGATCACGGTGACGTTCGCGACTCCCCCCGACGACCAGGTCTGCACGATGGACATGGCCCCCCGGGGCGTTGTGACGGCCGTGACCGAGCCCCCGAACGACGACGCCGAGTTCTTCGCGATCCTCACCGGCGCCGAGTTCGACAACGTCCGCATCCCGATCCTCCCCAACTGACACCCGTGAAGTGACCGGATGCCTCGGCCGAGGCATCCGGTCGCTTTCGCATTCGTCGTTCCAGAATCGGAGAATCGCCTCGATGTCGGATCATCCGGCGGGAATCCTCCGACATCGGCGCGATTCGCCGACTTCAGGAAGGGCTGAGCGGGTGACGGATGCCGCCGCTCAGTCGGTCCGCACGAGCAGGTCGCCGATCTCGCAGTCGAGGGCCCGGCAGATGGCCGCCAGGGTCGAGTAGCGGATGGCGCGCGCCCGGTCGTTCTTGAGGATCGACAGGTTGACGACCGAGACCCCGACGAGCTCCGACAGGCGGGTCAGCGTCATGCCGCGCGCATCCAGAAGCTCGTCGAGGCGGCAGTGGACGCCGCTGGGACCGTCGTCTTCGGCGGGACTCATATGAGCCCTTCGGTGTCGCGGCGTAGGCGGTCACCGACGGTGAAGACCAGCGTCGCGGTCGCCGCGACGAAGGCGACGAGGAAGAGACCCGACACATCGACGGTGCCGACCACGTTCGCGAAGGTGCGGTCCGAGACCTCGGCGAAGGCGCCGTTGGCTCCCATGTTCCCGAGGCCCGGCACGACGCCGTAGGCGACGAGGCCGGTCATGCCTGCGGTCGTCACGAGCGCGGTGTTGACACGGCTGAAGATCCGCCCGCGCAGCATGTTCCACGTCACCAGCAGCAGGCACGCCACCACGGTGACGACCGCGATCGAGGCGACCAGCGGCTGGGCGACGAGCGCCGCGACGGATGCCGCGGGCAGGCGCGGGGCGGTGATGTATGCCGTGGCGAGTTCCACGGGGACGGGGGCGCCGTCGGGGCCGATCGGAGCATCCGCCATGGTGCCGGCGAACTCGGCGAGCACGGGAACGTCGGTGCCGGGGAGCACCTCGGCGATCCGGATCCACGCGGCGACCACGCTGCCGGCCGCGATCGCGATGCCCGCGAGCATGAAGAAGATCATCGAGGCGGCGTCCGCTCGGGACACCGGTCTCTGGGTCGTGGTCTGTGCGGTCATCACACGAGTCCTTCCGTTGCTGCGCTGCTTCGCGGTCGCTGCCATCAGACGAGAGCCTCCGTGTCGCGCTGAAGGCGGGTGCCGATCTGGAAGGCCGCCGCGACGAGGGCGAGGCCGAACGCCCAGCCGACCGGCGCGAGGTCGAGGGAGAGTGAGAAGTAGCTGAGCACATCCGCCGGGGCGACGGATGCGTCGTGGCCGGTGAGCTGTTCCGCACCGAGGTAGTCGATGACCGAGGTGCGCGCCAAGGCGCCGGCGAACTGCGATCCGAGGCCCGCGACCATCACCGCGATCGCAGTGATGCCGATCGCCGTGGGGAACGAACGGGCGAACGGGCGCTCCCGGACTACGGCGAACGAGAGCCAGGCGACGGCGATGCTGATCGCCAGACCGGAGAGCAGGGGAAGCGCCAGTTCGAGATAGAAGAGCCAGCGGGATGCCTCGGGCAGGCCCATCACATCGATCCAGACGGACTGGTAGCCGCTGGCGGCGACGTGGTCGACGCCGTCGAGGAGCTCGGGGCGAACCGTACCCAGGTAGGCCATGTCGTCGACGCGGAAAGGCTCGACGTCGAAGATCCACGACGCGTTGGAGATGAGTCCGATCACACCGAACAGCGCCGACATCATGGCGCCCGCGCCCACGAGCGACGCCGCCCACGACTCCGCGCGGGTCAGGGTGCCCGCGCCACCGCCGCGACGGCGGGTCGCCAGCACCACGACGATGAACGCGCCGACGGCGACCGGCACTGCCACCGTCAGCAGGTTCGCCGAGATCGGGTCCATGATGCTCCATATCGATAGTCGTTGTTATCGACAAACGATATGACCATCCGGCGCGGAGCGCAACCATGGGCTTCAGCGGTCCGCTATGCCCAGGGCGAACACGGGCATGCGGCATCCGGCCTCTCGTTACCCTCGATGTAAGGCGCACGGGGCCAACGACTCCGCGCTCCTCGAAGGAGTTGAAGATGTTCGAGAGATTCACCGACCGTGCCCGTCGTGTGGTCGTCCTCGCCCAAGAAGAGGCGAAGATGCTCAACCACAACTACATCGGCACCGAGCACATCCTGCTCGGGCTGATCCACGAAGGCGAGGGGGTCGCCGCCAAGGCGCTGGAGTCCCTCGGCATCTCGCTCGACGCCGTGCGCGAGCAGGTCCAGGACATCATCGGCCAGGGCCAGCAGCAGCCGACGGGGCACATCCCCTTCACGCCGCGCGCCAAGAAGGTGCTCGAGCTCTCGCTGCGCGAAGCGCTGCAGCTCGGCCACAACTACATCGGCACCGAGCACATCCTGCTCGGGCTCATCCGCGAGGGCGAAGGAGTCGCCGCGCAGGTGCTCGTCAAGCTCGGCGCAGACCTGAACAAGGTGCGTCAGCAGGTCATCCAGCTGCTCTCCGGCTACCAGGGCAAGGAGCCGGCCGCCGTCTCCGGTGCCGCTCACGACAACCCCCAGGCCGCGACGGGAGGCTCGGCGGTGCTCGACCAGTTCGGCCGCAACCTGACGCAGGCGGCTCGCGACAACAAGCTCGACCCGGTGATCGGACGCGAGAAGGAGATCGAGCGGGTCATGCAGATCCTCTCGCGCCGCTCCAAGAACAACCCCGTCCTCATCGGCGAGCCCGGCGTCGGCAAGACCGCCGTCGTCGAGGGTCTCGCGCAGGCGATCGTCAAGAACGACGTGCCCGAGACGCTGAAGGACAAGCAGGTCTACTCGCTCGACCTCGGCTCGCTCATCGCCGGATCCCGCTACCGCGGCGACTTCGAGGAGCGCCTGAAGAAGGTGACCAAGGAGATCCGCACCCGCGGCGACATCATCGTGTTCATCGACGAGATCCACACCCTCGTGGGGGCCGGTGCCGCCGAGGGCGCGATCGACGCCGCGTCGATCCTCAAGCCGCTCCTCGCCCGTGGGGAGCTCCAGACGATCGGCGCCACCACGCTCGACGAGTACCGCAAGCACTTCGAGAAGGATGCCGCGCTCGAGCGCCGCTTCCAGCCGATCCAGGTCGCCGAGCCGAGCCTGCCCCACGCGATCAACATCCTGAAGGGGCTGCGCGACCGCTACGAGGCGCACCACAAGGTGCAGATCACCGACGGCGCGATCGTCGCGGCCGCGAACCTGGCCGACCGCTACATCTCGGACCGCTTCCTGCCCGACAAGGCCATCGACCTGATCGACGAGGCCGGCGCCCGCCTGCGCCTGTCGATCCTCTCGTCGCCGCCGGAGCTGCGCGAGTTCGACGAGAAGATCGCCAAGGTCCGCGAGCAGAAGGAAGTCGCCTCCGAGGAGCAGGACTTCGAGAAGGCCGCATCGCTGCGCGACGAGGAGAAGTCCCTGCTCGCCGAGCGTCTGCGCCTCGAGAAGCAGTGGCGCTCGGGCGACGTGGCATCGCACGCGGTGGTCGACGAGGGTCTGATCGCCGAGGTGCTCGCTCAGGCCACCGGCATCCCGGTGTTCAAGCTCACCGAGGAGGAGTCCAGCCGCCTCGTCTTCATGGAGAAGGCCCTGCACCAGCGGGTCATCGGCCAGGAAGAGGCGATCGCGGCGCTGGCCAAGACCATCCGCCGCCAGCGCGCCGGGCTCAAGGACCCCAAGCGTCCCAACGGGTCGTTCATCTTCGCCGGCCCCACCGGTGTCGGAAAGACCGAGCTCGCCAAGGCGCTCGCGGAGTTCCTCTTCGACGACGAGGCCGCGCTGATCTCGCTCGACATGTCGGAGTTCGGTGAGAAGCACACCGTTTCCCGCCTGTTCGGTGCCCCTCCCGGGTTCGTCGGCTTCGAAGAGGGCGGCCAGCTCACCGAGAAGGTGCGCCGCAAGCCGTTCTCGGTCGTGCTGTTCGATGAGATCGAGAAGGCTCACCCCGACATCTTCAACTCGCTCCTGCAGATCCTCGAAGAGGGTCGTCTGACCGACGGTCAGGGCCGCATGATCGACTTCAAGAACACGGTCATCATCATGACCACCAACCTGGGTGCGCGCGACATCGCGGGCGGTCCGGTCGGGTTCCAGGTCGAGGGCGACTCCGCCACGTCGTACGACCGCATGCAGGGCAAGGTCAAGGAAGAGCTCAAGCGGCACTTCAAGCCCGAGTTCCTGAACCGCGTCGACGACATCATCGTCTTCCCGCAGCTCGACAAGGAGGAGCTGATCCAGATCGTGGATCTGTTCACCCGCCGCCTCGGCGAGCGGCTCCTCGACCGCGACATGACGATCGAGCTGTCGCGCGCGGCCAAGGAGAAGCTGATCGAGATCGGGTTCGACCCGGCTCTCGGCGCCCGCCCGCTCCGCCGCGCGATGCAGCACGAGATCGAGGACCGCCTGTCGGAGAAGATCCTGCACGGCGAGCTCAACTCGGGCGATCACGTGACGGTGGATGCCGAGAACGGCGAGTTCGTGTTCGAGCACGGTCCGCGCGGCGAGGCCGTCGCTGTCGGCGTCGTGCACAACGGCGAGATCGCCTCGACCCCTGATCTCGCGATCACTTCGGACTGATGGACTGACAGCCCGGGTCGTGACGACCCGGATGAGCGAAGAGCGGATGCTGCGGCATCCGCTCTTCGTCGTTTCCGCCGTTGTGCGGCACCCGAGTCGCCACGGCACGCGAGTCGCCACGGCACGCGAGTCGCCAACGCACGCGAGTCGCCACGGCACGCGAGTCGCCACGGCACGCAAGTCGCCAGGACACGCCGATCCCCGCGATGCGGCGTCGGCGTGTTCTGGCGACTGAGCTTTCCCTCGGCGCCTATACGCTTGACGGGTGAGCGAGATCAGGGTCCGCCCGGCGACGACCCGCGATGTGCGCGGCATCCAGGCGATCCTCGAGCCCTTCGTGCAGCGGCGGATTCTGCTGGGCAAGGACTTGGTCGTGCTCTACGAGGCCACGCAGCAGTTCGTGGTGGCCGAGGACGCCGACGGCAACCTCGTCGGCTGCGGCGCGCTCCACGTGATGTGGGAGGACCTCGGCGAGATCCGCACCCTGATCGTGGTGGACGAGTGGCTGCACCACGGGGTCGGCCGGCTGATCGTCGAGGCCCTCGAGGCCCAGGCGCGCACCCTCGGGCTGTCGCGCCTCTTCTGCCTCACCTTCGAGGTGGACTTCTTCACACGTCGCGGCTTCTCGCAGATCGGGGAGCAGGTCGTGGACCCCGACGTGTACTCGCAGCTCGTGCGCAGTCCCGACGAGGGCATCGCCGAGTTCCTCGACCTGGCGCACGTGAAGCCGAACACCCTCGGCAACACGCGGATGCTGAAGAACCTGTGACGGCCGGCCCGCCGCCGATCCTGGCGATGCACGGCCCTGGGCGCGCCGGACGGGCGGCGCGGAGACTCCGGCCTACCCTGGGGGCATGACCGGCCCGACCACGCGCAGGAAGCACTCGCCCGGTGTCTATCGTCGTCGCCGGCTCGTGCTGCTCCTCGCGGTGATCGCCGTCATCGCCGGTGTCGTGTGGCTGCTCACCGCTCAGCCCTGGCGTGGTGCCGCGGCCGAGGGTCCGGCCGCTCCCCAGACGGCGCAGACGCAGGATGCCGCCGACTCGCTGCCCGTGCCGTCCTCCAAGCCTTCGCCGGCTGCCACCGCGGACGAGGAAGACGCAGAGACCGACTCGACGCCGAGTCCGAGTCCGACGCCGTCGAGCACGCCGGTTGCCGAGCCCTGCGTCGGCTCCGACATCACTGTCGAGGCCCTCGCCAGCCAAGAGTCCTACGCAGCCGACCAGAATCCGGCGTTCTCCATCCGCCTGACCAACAACGGTGCCGCCGACTGCACCCTCAACGTCGGCACCAGCGTGCAGGCCTTCACGGTGACCAGCGGCAGCGACCCCTGGTGGCGGTCGACGGATTGCCAGAGCGAGCCCAGCGACATGGTCGTGCTGCTCGAAGCCGGTCAGTCGGTCACGAGCGCCGCGCCGCTGGTGTGGGATCGCACCCGCTCGGCGGTCGGCACCTGCGGCGACGAGACGCGTCCGCGGGCCCCGGGCGGAGGATCGTCGTACCACCTGTCGGTCGAGATCGGCGGCATCGCGTCGACGGAGTCCGCGCAGTTCCTGCTCTACTGACGCCGAGCCGCGGCGTCGCCGTCCGGCACGCGCTGCACGTCTGCCCGCTGCAGCGAGGTGTGCGTGCGATTCGGAGTTGCTGGACGGGTAAGTGGTTGCGTATCTTGTCACGCCTCGACTCGCCAGAACACGCCGGATGCAGGTGCCCTGGGTCGGCGTGTTTTGGCGACTCGATGTGTGGGTGCGGGAGCGAGCACACCCGCTCGAACCGAGCGCGCCGAGGGAACGAAATGGCCCCCGGAGTTGGGGACTCCGGGGGCCTGACATCACCGGTGATTCGAGGGCTACCCAATGGCGCGCGACTTCCCGGTGATGATATGAGAGCGGCGCTGGGGACGCCTTTCTCGGAGGTGCTGGGGACACCTCACGTACAAGGGTAAAAGATTGGTACTACCTTGTCTGTCCCCACTTCGGAGGACAAAACCCGCGAAGTCGTCAGGTTTTCGCGCTCTTCGTGTCCCCCGAACGGGGGACAGATTACCCGGGGGCCTCGGCGTACCCTGATCTCAGCTCCCGACATGCAACCCGATGCTGTCCCCCAGCAGCACGTCTCGAACCCAGCGAGCACGGGTCGCCGGCGAGCAGGAGGCCCTCTCGAGCCCACCCGAAACGGGTGCAGGAGCGAGAGGGCCGCTGGGTGGTCAACCGCAGAACCAGCGCGGGGTCGGAGCGTCCCCCCGGACTGCCCCGACCCCGCAACCTCCCCGGAGCTAGGGCTTCTTCTCCTCGCCGAACAGCTCGGTCTCCATGACGTCGTAGCCTTCCGCCTGCGGGTCCCGGTGGGTGCCTCCGGAGAGCGCGTACTCCTCCTCAGGGGAGAGGACGAGGCGATGCCGGAAGAACAGCGCGAAGCCCACCAGGATCACCACGTAGACGATGCCGATCGCGATGATCGCCGGCAGGAACGTGGGGTTGAGCAGGAAGCCCACGAAGATGAGCGCGGCGATCACGGCCGCCGCAATCGCGCCCGGCACGCCCCACGGGCTGAGGTAAGGGCGAGCCGCGTCCGGGAACTTCCTGCGCAGGATGATGAACGAGATCATCTGCAACAGGTAGGCCAGCACCGCGCCCCAGACCGCGATGTTGAGCACCACGGCTCCGGCCACCGCGCCCGCGCCCTCGTTGAGGGCGGTGACCACGTCGATCAGCACCAGCGCGGCGAATCCGATCACTGCGCCCACGATCAGCGCGACCCACGGCGTCTGCCGCTTGCCGGTGAGCGAGAGGAACTTCGGGTAGTAGCCGGCGCGCGAGAGCGAGTACATGTTCCGGCCGTACGCGAACATGATCCCCTGCAGCGAGGCCAGGAGGCCGACCAGCGCGAAGAGCGCCAGCACCGCGGCCGCCCCGTCTCCCACGATGGCGCGGAAGCCGTCGAGCAGCGGCTCGAGCGAGACGCCCGTCGCCGCCGCTCCGATGACGCCGGTGTTGAGCACCAGCACGAGGAGGCCGGTGACGATCAGCGTTCCGCGAGCCCAGAGACCCGCGCGGGGGATGTCCCTCACGGGGTCATGGGACTCCTCGGCGGCCAGCGGGAGCTCCTCGATGCCGAGGAAGAACCACATCGCGAACGGGAGTGCGAAGAGGATCGGGAACACACCGTGCGGCAGGAAGGCCGACTGTCCCTCGTCCGCCGGGATGTCCCACAGCGCGCCCCACGAGAAGGCGCCGGAGAAGATCGCCATCGCCGAGAAGACGAGGATGATGCCGATCGAGATGATCGAGACGACGATCGCGAATTTGAAGGAGATGGCCGCGCCCGCCGCGTTCAGCGCGATGAAGACGAGGTAGAGGATGATCCACCAGACCCAGAAGGGCAGGGAGAAGTCGAGAAGCTCGGTGGTGATGAAGTTCGCGTACTGAGCGGAGAAGAACACGATGACGGCGGTCGTCGCGACGTATTCGATCGTCTCTGCGGCACCGGTGATGAGACCGCCCCACGGGCCCATGGCGGAGCGCGCGAAGGAGTAGGCGCCGCCGGTGTGCGGCATGGCGGCTGCCATCTCCCCGATGGAGAAGATCATGCCGTAGTACATGATCACGAGGATCGCGAAGGCGATCAGCATCCCGCCGAAGCCCGCGAAGTCGATCCCGAAGTTCCAGCCCGAGAAGTCGCCCGAGATGACCGCCGCGACGGCGAGTCCCCACAGTCCCCACACCCCGGCCGAGCGCTTCAGCGTCCTCTTCTGGAAGTAATCCTGTCCGGCTCGCGTATAGGTCGCTCCAGCGACCTTCGCGGAATCACCGCTCGACTGTGACATCGATCCTCCGTGCACTCGGGTACGGCGCGGGGGGTGCGCCTTGGGCATGATTGTGATGCCTATTGGCGGGTTGTGTCTACCTTTAGACGAGAATCCCTCGTTACAGTGAGAACCGCGCGTGGCCGTCCGAGCCGCGCCTCCAGACGCAGGAGGATGGACGTATGCCGGGAAACCTCAGCGTCGCCGAGCTGAACGCCTCGATCGCGGAAGGCGCCATCGACACCGTCATCGTCGCGTTCGCCGACGCCCAGGGCCGCCTCGTCGGCAAGCGGGTGTCGGCTCGCCTGTTCCAGGAGGAGGTGCTGTCGCACGGTGCCGAGGCGTGCAATTACCTCCTGTCGGTCGACGTCGACATGAACACCGTCGACGGGTACGCGATGTCGAGCTGGGAGAAGGGCTACGGCGACATGATGCTGCTGAGCGACCCGGAGACTCTTCGGCGGGTCCCGTGGCTGCCCGGCACCGCGCTCGTCATGGCCGATCTCGCGTGGGAGGGCGGCGACCCCGTGGTGCAGTCCCCCCGTGACATCCTCAAGCGGCAGCGCACCCGACTGGCAGACCGTGGGCTGGTCGCCTACTCCGGAACCGAGCTCGAGTTCATCGTCTTCGACGACTCGTATCGGGATGCCTGGGCCAAGGGCTACCGCGATCTCACCCCCTCGACCGACTACAACGTGGACTACGACCTGCTCGCCTCGGGCCGCCTCGAGCCGCTGCTGCGCGACATCCGGCTGAGCATGGACGGCGCGGGCCTCTACACCGAGGGCGTCAAGGGCGAGTGCAACCTGGGTCAGCAGGAGATCGCGTTCCGCTTCGCCGAGGTGCTCGAGACCGCCGATCAGCACACGATCTACAAGAACGGCGCCAAGGCGATCGCCGACAAGCACGGCAAGGCGATCACGTTCATGGCCAAGTTCAACGAGCGCGAGGGCAACAGCTGCCACATCCACCTCTCGGTGCGCTCCGACGACGGCGGGGCGGTGATGGCCGGTGACGGCGACCACGGCTTCAGCCCGCTGATGGAGCACTGGATCGCCGGGATCCTCGCCACTCTCCGCGAGTTCACCCTGCTCTACGCGCCCACGATCAACTCGTACAAGCGCTACGCGAAGGGCTCCTTCGCCCCGACCGGGGTCGCGTGGGGCGTCGACAACCGCACGTGCGCGCTCCGGGTGGTCGGCCGCGGCCCGTCGCTGCGCGTGGAGAACCGCGTGCCCGGCGGGGACGTCAACCCCTATCTGGCGATCTCGGCGATCATCGCGGGCGGCCTCCACGGCATCGAGCACGAGCTTCCGCTTCCCGACGCGCTGACGGGAAACGCGTACACCGCCGGGGTGGACCATCTCCCCACGACCCTGCGGGATGCCGCTCAGCTCTTCGACGAGTCGGCCATCGCGCGTGCGGCCTTCGGCGACGACATGGTCGAGCACTATCTGAACCAGGCGCGCGTCGAGGTGGAGGCCTACGACGCGGCCGTGACCGATTGGGAGAGGGTGCGTGGCTTTGAGCGCCTCTGACGCGCGGACAGGACCGGCGACCGGGCGGCGGCCGGTGATCGGCCTGACCACCTACCTCGAGCAGGCGAAGCAGGGGGTGTGGGACGTGCGGGCCGCGTTCCTCCCGCAGCAGTACTTCGACGCGGTCACCGCGTCGGGCGGCATCGCGGTTCTCCTGCCGCCGCAGCCCGCTCCGGATGCCGCGGCCGCCGCCGTGCTCGACGGCCTCGACGGTCTCATCCTCACGGGCGGACTCGACGTGCAGCCCGAGCTCTACGGCGCCGAGCGGCATCCCCTCACCGATCCAGCCCGTCCGGAGCGCGACGCGTGGGAGCTCGCCCTGTTCCGAGGCGCGGAAGAGCGGCGGATGCCGGTCCTCGCCATCTGCCGCGGGCTGCAGCTCGTCAACGTCGCCCGCGGCGGGACGCTCCACCAGCACCTCCCCGACGCGCTCGGCACCGAGCGGTTCCGCATCGGCGGCGGGGTCTTCGCGACGAACGAGGTGCTCGTCGACGACGGCTCGCGACTGGCCGGACTGGTCGGCCCGGGCTCGCTGGACGTGCACAGCTACCACCACCAGGGCGTCGACCGGCTCGGCGACGGGCTCGTCGTCACCGCGCGCACCGACGACGGCCTCGTGCAGGCGTTCGAGTCCGACGGCGACGGGTACCTGGTCGGGGTGCAGTGGCATCCCGAGGAGAACGCCGAGGATCGGCGGCTGTTCGCGGGGCTGGTGGCCGAGGCATCCGTCTATGCCGAAGGCCGGCGTCGGGAGGTCCACGCATGAGCGGCACGGTCACCCTCGTCAACCCGTCGACCGGGCAGGCCTTCCGCGACGTGGTGCGCGCGGGCATCGAGGAGGTCGATGCCGTGGTCGCCCGCGCGAAGCACGTCCAGCGCGCCTGGGCCGGCATCGCACCGGTCGCACGGGCCGACGCCCTGCGGCGCTTCGCGAGGGTCGTCGAAGACCATGTCGAGGAGCTGGCGCAGCTCGAGGTGCTCAATTCGGGGCATCCGATCGAGTCCGCCCGGTGGGAGGCGTCGCACGTCGCCCAGGTGCTGAACTTCTACGCCGGCGCACCGGAGCGGCTGAGCGGACAGCAGATCCCGGTGGCGGGCGGCCTCGACGTGACGTTCCACGAGCCGTACGGCGTGGTCGGCATCATCGTGCCGTGGAACTTCCCCATGACGATCGCCTCGTGGGGGTTCGCGCCGGCGCTCGCCGCGGGCAACGCCGTCGTGCTGAAGCCGGCCGAGCTGACGCCGCTCACGGCGATCAGGCTGGGCGAGCTCGCCGTGGAAGCGGGGCTGCCCGAGGGGCTCTTGGCCGTGGTGACCGGCTCGGGCTCGGTCGTCGGGCAGCGGTTCGTCTCCCACCCCGATGTGCGCAAGGTGGTGTTCACCGGGTCGACCGAGGTCGGCGTCTCGGTCGCGGCGGGCTGCGCACAGGGGCTCAAGCCGGTCACGCTCGAGCTCGGGGGCAAGAGCGCGAACGTCGTCTTCGATGACGCCGACCTCGAGCTCGCGGCCGCGGCCGCGCCGGGCGCCGTGTTCGACAATGCCGGCCAGGACTGCTGCGCGCGCAGCCGCATCCTGGTTCAGCGCTCGGTGTACGACAGGTTCCTCGAACTGCTGGAGCCGGCGGTCGCCGCGTGGCGGGTCGGCGACCCGGCCCTTGAGAGCACGCAGATGGGACCCCTGATCTCGGCGTCCCACCGCGCGAGCGTCGAGGGCTTCCTCGAGGGGGCGAACGTCGCCTTCCGCGGCTCCGCACCGAGCGGCGAGGGCTTCTGGCTCGCCCCGACCGTCGTGCTCGCCGGCCGCGCCGACCGCATCGCGCAGGAGGAGGTCTTCGGGCCCGTCGTGGCGGTGCTCCCGTTCGACGACGAGGCCGACGGCATCGCGCTCGCGAACGACACGATCTACGGGCTCGCGGGCTCGATCTGGACCGAGAACCTGGGGCGAGGCATCCGCGTCTCCCGTCAGATCAAGAGCGGAGTGCTGTCGGTGAACTCGCACTCCTCGGTGCGCTACTGGACCCCGTTCGGCGGAATGAAGGCGTCGGGCCTCGGGCGCGAGCTCGGCCCCGACGCCGCGGAGCACTTCACCCAGACCAAGAACGTCTTCTTCGCGACGGATGCCTCGTGAGCGGCAGCCGGCACTCGATCCACCCGGAGGAACCATGACCATCGACCTCACGCGGCGCCTCCAGGACCGGGTCGCCATCATCACCGGCGGCGCCTCGGGGATCGGGCTCGCGACCGCCCGGCGGTTCGCGGCCGAGGGCGCCAAGGTCGTGATCGCCGACCTCGACCCGGAGAGCGGCGAGGCCGCGGCATCCGAGGTGGGAGGGGTGTTCCGCCGCGTGAACGTCGCCGACGAGGCGCTCGTCGACGAGGTGTTCGACGGCGTCGCCGCCGAATTCGGGCGCCTCGACATCGCGTTCAACAACGCCGGCATCTCGCCGCACGACGACGACTCGATCGAGACCACCGAGCTGCCGGCGTGGGACCGGGTGCAGGACGTGAACCTCAAGAGCGTGTACCTCTGCTCGCGCGCCGCCCTGCGGCACATGGTGCCGGCCGGCAAGGGGTCGATCATCAACACGGCGTCGTTCGTGGCGCTGCTCGGCTCGGCGACCTCGCAGATCTCGTACACGGCGTCCAAGGGCGGGGTGCTCGCCATGACGCGCGAGCTCGGAGTGCAGTTCGCGCGGCAGGGGATCCGCGTGAATGCGCTGTGCCCCGGCCCCGTGAACACCCCGCTGCTGCAGGAGCTCTTCGCCAAGGATCCGGAGCGCGCGCAGCGCCGGCTCGTGCACGTTCCGATGGGCCGCTTCGCCGAGCCCGAGGAGCTCGCGGCCGCCGTGGCGTTCCTCGCGTCGGACGACGCCTCGTTCATCACCGCCACCGCGTTCGTGGTCGACGGCGGCATCACCAATGCGTATGTGACGCCGCTGTGACTGAGTCGGGTGTGTCACAACTCCGCCTCGCCGGGCACTCGTCCCGGCGCGCCGCGGCGTGTCGCCGTTGTGCGGAGCCGGATAGGCGGAGTTGTGACACGGATGCCGCGCCTCGGCCGGTGACGCCATGACTGAGACGCCGCTGCGGGAGGTGCGCCGGGCCGTCTACCGCCCGGTGCGCGCCGGGAACGCGCTCGAGGACACCGTCGCGCGCCTGGTGCAGACCATCCGCCTGGGCGTCGTGGCGCCGGGGGAGTCGCTCCCGGCCGAGCGCGAGCTCGCCTCTCGCTACGCGGTGAGCCGCGACACCGTGCGCGAGGCGATCCGGGAGCTCGCCGACACCGGCTACCTCGTGCGCCGGCGCGGGCGGTACGGCGGCACCTTCGTCGCCGATCCGCTGCCGCAGCCGCCCCACCCCGGACAGGTCGACGCCGCCGAGCTCGACGACGTGCTGGGGCTCCGTCGGGTGATCGAGGCGGGTGCGGCGCGGGCCGCGGCATCCCGAGCACTCGAACCCGCCACCCGTGAAGAACTGTGGGCACGGTACGAGGCGGTGACCGCGGCATCCGAATCGGACTACCGCCGGCTCGACACCCTGCTGCATCTCGCGATCGCCGAGGTCGCCGGCATCCCGTCGCTCGTCGCGCTCGCCGCCGAGAACCGCGCGACCGTCAACGCGTGGCTCGACACCTTCCCGCTGCTGCCGCGCAACATCGAGCACTCCAACGCGCAGCACGCCGACGTCGTGACGGCGATCCTCGCGGGGCGAGCGGATGCCGCGGAAGCCGCGATCCTCGAGCACCTGGCCGGCTCGGAGGCCCTGCTGCGAGGGTTCCTCGCCTGATGTCGAGCGGGGTGGCCGGCGTCTACGCTGGAACGATGGCCGGCAAGAAGCGCGCGAAGAAGAAGCAGCCTCTGGAGTTCCGGAACACGCAGCTGAGCGACGCCCTGCAGACCCAGGACATGGCGGCCGTCGCGTTCGCGCTGCGACACGGGCCGACGGTCGTGCCGCTCATGCGCACGGGTCAGCGGGACGACCCGCGCGATGTCGGCGAGGTGTGGACCTACCGCGATCCGCGCACCGGCGACCTCGCGCTGCTGCTCTTCAGCGACGCGGCGCACAAGCCCGAGACGCTGCCTCCCGGGGTCGCTCTGCAGTCGCCCGCGTGGCTGCGCGCGTTCCTCAGCACGCACGAGGCCGAGATCACCACGGTCTTCCTCGACATCGCCGGACCCCACCCGATGCAGGCGACGCCCGCCGACCTCATCGCGGCGCTCGACGCCTGACCGGACTCAGAACCCCGGGACGTCGTCTCCGCGCCCGGGCCGCACCCGCGCCCGCACGTCGTTGAGCGCCCCACGCAGCGTTGCGGAGCGGTTGTCGATGAGGTCGGTGTAGCCGAGGCGCGCGGCCTCGGTGCGGCGCTGGGCCGATTGCGTCACCGGCCGCACCTCGCCCGCGAGGCTCAGCTCGCCGACGGCGGCGAGGGTCTTCGGCGTCGCCTCGTTGCGCAGGGCTCCGGCGACCGCGACGGCGATCGCGAGGTCGGCGGCAGGTTCGGTGAAGCGCACGCCGCCCACCGTGGACACATAGACGTCTTGATCGCTCGTGACGATGCCGGCCTTCTTCTCGAGCACCGCGAGCACCATCGCGACGCGCGCCGAGTCGACGCCGTTGACGATGCGGCGGGGGTTCGGGGCGGACGTCTTGATGGTGAGCGCCTGCACCTCGACGGGCAGCGCGCGGCGGCCCTCGAGCGCGATGGCGACGCACGTACCCGGCTCGGGCGTGCCGTGGCCCAGGAACAGCGCGCTGGGATCGGGGACCTCGGCGATGCCGGCCCCGGTCATGTCGAAGCATCCGACCTCGTCGGTCGGCCCGAAGCGGTTCTTGAGCGCCCGGATGAAGCGCAGCGACGTCTGCCGGTCGCCCTCGAAGTGGCAGACGACATCGACGAGGTGCTCGAGGATGCGGGGACCGGCGATCGACCCGTCCTTCGTCACGTGCCCGACGATGATGACGGGGAGGCCGTGGTCTTTGGCGACGCGGATCAGCGTCGACGCGACCTCGCGCACCTGCGACGGATGCCCGGCCATGCCCTCGGACATCGACGACGACACGGTCTGCACCGAGTCGACGATCAGCAGGTCGGGCTTCACCTCGTCGACGTGCCCGAGGATCGTCGCCAGGTCGATCTCGGCGGCGAGGTAGAGCTCGTCGTGCAGCGCACCGGTGCGCTCGGCGCGCAGCCGCACCTGCGCCGTGGACTCCTCGGCGCTCGCGTAGAGCACGCGTCGCCCGGCCTGCGCGGAGCGGGCGGCCACCTCGAGCAGCAGCGTCGACTTGCCGACGCCGGGCTCGCCCGACAGCAGGATCGCGGCCCCGGGCACGACGCCGCCGCCGAGCACGCGGTCGAACTCGCCCACGCCGCTGGTGCGGCGGGGGGCGTCGGAGGTGTCGATGCTCGTGATGGGCCGCGCGGCACGGCCGGCGCCGGGAGCGACCGGGGCGATCGATCGGGTGAGCCCGGTGGGCTCGGATGCCTCGACCACGGTGCCCCACTGCTGGCACTCGCCGCAGCGGCCGACCCACTTGATCGTCGTCCACCCGCACTCGGTGCACCGGTAGGGAGCGGCCTGCGTGGGTCGTCGGGTGGCCGCCATGGAATCAGCGTACGGCGGGGCCGCGACATCGCCCCGCGGCGCGGCGTAGGGTGACCGCATGCGCGTGGATGCGGCATCCCGATTCATCGCCGCCGAGCCCGAGGTCGTCTTCCGTGCGTTCACGGACCCGGCGCTGATGCTGCTCTGGCTGCCGCCCGAGGGCATGTCGGGGCGGTTCGAGCGATTCGACTCGGCGACGGGCTACCGGCTGGTGCTGAGGTACGACGAGCCGCCCGTCGAAGGTGGCAAGGCCTCGTCGGACGAGGACATCGCCGACGTGCGCCGCACCGAGGTCGACCCGCCGGAGCGGGTGGTGGAAGAGGTGGACTTCCCGTCGGACGATCCGGCCTTCGCCGGCACGATGACGATGACCTGGACCTTCACCGAGGGCGACGGCGGCACCCATGTCGACGTCGCCGCGACCGGGGTTCCGGCGGGGATCGACGCCGGCGATCATGCGATGGGCATGGCCTCGTCGCTGCGCAACCTCGCGCGGCTCGTGGAGTGACCCGCGCTCGCCGCCCGCTCAGCCTCGCAGGGAGGCGGCGACCTCGGCGAGGGCCTGCGCGGACCGGTGGAACAGCTCGAGCTCGTTCGGCGCGAACCGGGTCTCGCGGACCGGCCTCGCCCCGGCCGCGCTCACCACCGAGGGGACCGACAATGCGACGCCGTCCACCCCGTTGAAGTCGTGGAGCACCGGTGAGACCGGCATGACGGCGTGCTCGTCGCCCAGGATCGCCTCGATGATCCGGGCGCTCGACAGGCCGATCGCGTAGTTGGTCGCGCCCTTGCCCTGGATGACCTTGTAGGCGGCGTCGCGCACATCGATCGCGATCTGGTCGAGCTCCTCGACGGTCAGGCGATCGCCGGCCGGCGTCACCCACTCGAGGATGGGCACGGTGCCGATCGTGGCCTTCGACCACAGCGGGAATTCGGTGTCGCCGTGCTCGCCCACGATGTAGGCGTGCACGCTGCCTGTCGAGACTCCGGCACGCTCGGCGAGCTTCCAGCGCAGCCGGGAGGTGTCGAGCACCGTTCCCGATGCGAAGATCCGCTCGGGCGGGAGCCCGGTCTCCTCCTGCGCGAGGACGGTGAGCACATCGCACGGGTTGGTCACGATGACGAACACCGCCTGAGGTGCCGCCTCGAGCAGCTGCGGCATCATCTTCCTCATGATCCCGGCGTTCACTCCGGCGAGCTCGATGCGGGTCTGCCCCGGGTGCTGCTTCGCGCCCGCCGTGATCACGACGACGTGAGAGCCTTCCACGACCGAGATGTCGCTGCCGCCCGAGATGTCGCTCGTGCCGGTGAACTGCGTGCCGTGCGCGAGGTCGAGCACCTCGGCCTCCACCTTCTCGGTCGCGATGTCGTACAGCGCGACGTGACGAGCGGATCCGCGGATCAGGGCCGCATATGCGGTGCTCGAGCCGACGCTGCCGGCTCCGACGATGGTGACTTTCGAGTTCTCGATGACGGCCATTCATCCAGCATGGCAGGGGACGGATGCCGCGGGGTAGGCGGCGCGCACCCGCCGGCTCTACGATGACTCGCACACGACGCCGTGCGGCGCCGAGGTTCTCAGGAGGCAACGATGTGCCGCTGGCTGGCCTACACCGGAGAGCCCCTGCAGCCCTCCACCCTCGTGCTCGACGCACAGCACTCCGTCGTGGCGATGTCGCTCAACTCGCCGCTCGGAGCCGAGACGGTCAACGGCGACGGCTTCGGCCTGGGGTGGTATCCCGCGGATGCCGCGTCCCCCGCGCATCCGGCGCTCTTCCACAGCATCGAGCCGGCCTGGCATGACACCAATCTTCGCGAGATCAGCCGGGCCGTGCGCAGTCCGCTGTTCTTCGCTCACGTGCGCGCGGCCGCCGGACCGCCGATCCAGCAGACGAACTGCCATCCGTTCCGTCACGAGAACTGGCTCTTCATGCACAACGGCGGGATCGCGCAGTTCGGGCTCATCAAGCGAGAGCTGGTGCTGGCGGTCGATCCCGCGCTGTACCCGCGGATCCAGGGCACCACCGACTCCGAGGTGCTCTTCCACCTCGCACTCACCTACGGTCTTGCCGACGATCCGATCGCCGCCCTCGGCGCGGCGATCCGGAAGGTCGAGGAGGCCGGCCACGCCGCCGGGATCCCGTTCCCGATGCAGGGCACGCTCGCCGTCTCGGACGGCGCCACGCTGTGGACATTCCGCTACTCGTCGCAGGGCCGATCGCGGACGCTCTTCCACTCCGCCGACGTGCCCACGCTGCGCCAGATGTACCCCGAGGCCGAGCGGCTGAACGCCTTCGGCGACCGCGCGCAGGTCGTCGTGTCGGAACCGCTCAACGACCTGCCCGGCGTCTTCCTCGAGGTGCCCGAGTCGACGGTCGCCGTGCTCGATCCCGACGGATACCACCACCGCGACTTCCTCGCGGCGTGAGGTCGGCCGCGCGATCGCGGCGTCCGGACGCACGGGCCCCTTGCGCGTCCCCGATGCCGGGAGGAAGATGTGGCACGCATCGCAACGGGGGTTCTGCCGCACGCGCCTGACGAGGGTCGGCGCGTCGGCGTCGGGGTTGCGACCGTTCCACGGAAGTTCCACACATCGGGCGAGCCTGCGGGCGTCGTCCATCGGTGATTCCATCCTGCGGAAGGGGCGCCATGAGCCTCTGGGACACCCTGTCCGATTCGGGCGGGGGCGCAGACCGACTGCGCCCGCTGCTCGAGCAGCTGACCGGCCCGATCACCACGTCGACCGACGAGGACGAGTTCGGCACCTGGGATGTCTCGTCCGTGACGCAGAGCGTGACGGCGATCCCCGGGCTCGATCTGGCCACCGGCGGCATGGGCGGGAGCGGGTCGCTGCTGCAGCTGCGCGATCCGAACATCACCGTCGCGGTCGGCGAGCTGCGTGCACCCGCGTCGGGCTGGCGAGTCGTCGTCACCGCCCCGATCGCGGCGATCAAGGTGCCTGGGCTGGTGGGCGCCAAGCTCGACGCGCAGGGGCAGCTGATCCCCGACCCGGCGTTCCCCGACGTTTCCTTCGTCGTGCCGCAGTTGCGGGTGCGGGTCATGCAGCTCGCCGGACAGTCCGTCGCCGTGAAGCTGCTGTCGTCGGCGACGAGTTCGGGGGGCGGGACCGAGGACATCTACGAGGGTGTGCGGATGGAGCCGCCGTACGCGCTCGTCGGGGCGGGCTCGACGCTCGGCTTCGCATACCGCACCGCGGTGCTCGACCTCTCGGGCGAGGCTGCGCCCTCCGGCCTGCCGCCGGAGGCACGCGTGCAGCCCGCCGTCTGGCAGGGGCTCTTCCTTCCCGAGGTGCGCCTCTTCGTCTCGCCGTCGGGACTCGAAGGCGTGGCGGTGAGCGCCGGCGTGCGCAATCTCTGGATCGGCGTCGGCGAGCATCAGGGCGTCACCGGGATCTTCGAAGCTGAGGTGGTCAATCGCGGCAGCGCCCCGCGCATCCACGTCAGCTTCCGCGCGGCGAACGGCCGCTACATCGCCGACCCGGGCACCGGCACCGCGATGCTTCCCGAGAGCTCGGAGATCATCGTCGACACGGAAGGGGGGATCGCGCCCGTCGCGACGTCGATCGCCGTCGGTTCCCTCGTCGCCGTCACCGACGACCGTGCGCCGGTCACGACGCCCGCGACCGGGACGATGACGATCACGGTGACGGCGGACGACGGCGGCCCGGCCCCTGCGGTGGTGCGCACCATCACGGTCGCGCGAGACACCGCCGCCACCGGCGGATCGGGCACGGGCGGCTCGACCACCGAGGTCCGACCGACCCGGCGCGGCACGCACGTCATCGTGAAGGACGGCGAGACCGCCACGCACGTGACGGTGCGCCTCGAGCCCCGGCGCAGCGTGGCGTGGACCTGGAGCGGGGGCAGCACGACCGGCGAGACCCTCACGGTGCCGGTCGCCGCGGGCGGGCCGGTGTCGGTGACCGCCACGATTCCCGCCGGGATTGCCCAGACGGCGGGATGCTGGTTCCACTTCGATCGCCCGACGGCCGGCCAGCTCCCGCCGGCGCCTGTCCCCGCTCCTGTCCCCCCGCTCACTCCTGAGCAGCAGTCGCGAGAGGACGCACGGCTGGCGTGGGCCGACAGCAACGCCGACATGCGAGACCGCCCCGCGTCGGGCCGTGCCACCAGCGCGACCGGCGGCTCTTCCTTCGAGACCGCCATGGCCGCCCGCGTGGCGCAGGTCGGCGCAGGCCAGCAGATCACCGTCGACGGCTACGCCTCCCACGAAGACCCCGGCTCCACGGCCCAGGACAGCCACAACCTGGCCCTGTCGCGGCGCCGCATGGAGGCCGCCATCCGCGCGCTGCGCAACGCGGGCTTCACCGATGTGCGGGCAGGCACCCCGCACGGGTCGGGATTCGCGAACTCGACCGCGACGATCCCGGGCCTGATGGACGGCGTCTCGCCCCGGCCCGCGCGCGGCGACGCGTACTGGTGGCTCGCGGTCGCCCGATGGCAGCCCGTACCCGCGGTGGAGGAGATCTGCCGCGCCGATATCACGCGCACCGTTCTGCCGCCGGCGCCGCGCACCGATCCACGGCCACCGCAGGCGCGGCGGCCGGACTGCTTCCGCAAGATCGGGGTGCGCGTCGAGATCGTGCGCGACACCCTCGTCCGAGCCGAGATCTACGGGGAGTTCGATATCGAGACGGCAGCCGAGTCTTCGCTCGCCCGCCGCGGCGAGAGTCCCCTGCGCTCGGGTGCGCGCAACGCCGGCGACGGGATCTGCCTCTTCCTCGTGCGCCTGCGGCTCAGCGAGGACCGCGCGGCGTGGGAGGTCACGGCCGAGTTCCGAGCCGCCGACCAGGACCTGGACGGCCTCGCGATCATGACCGAGGGCGAGGCGAACCCGGACACGCTCAATGTGCTCGGAGCGCTCGCCGTGATGGCGCCGCTCACCGCCAGCGCCGTCGAGCTCTCGCCGGCCGCCGGGGGGATCGTCGCGCTCGGCAGCGTGGCACTCGGCGCGAGCGATGTGCTCCACACCCACGAGCTGATGCTCCGGGGCGGCGAGCTCGTCGTGTCGAGCGGCGTCCTCGGCCCCGATGGGATCACCGCGGCATCCGATCGCGGCGTGCAGATCAGCATCCTGCTCGATCTCGAGATCGCCTTCAGCTTCGACGTCGAGCTCGTGCGCGTCGATCCGGCGAAGCCCATCAAGGCCCGCTACAAGGCCATCGGCGTGCGGTCCGAGTGGGGGACGGGCGCGACGCCCCTGGAGTACGTGCCGCTGCCCGTCTTCGACCCGAGCCGCGGCTATTCGCTGGACGTGCCCGCAGGGGCTCTCACCGCCACCCCGCCGCTCGACGAGATCCTGCGCATCCTCGGCTTCCGGGTGAGCCGGGACAACCCGACCTATCTCGAAGTGGAGGTCGGGCTGGGCGTCGACCTCGGGATCGTCAATGTCGACGCCGTGCGCGTGCGCGTGCGCCTGGACGGCCCTCCCCTCGATCTGCAGATCACGAAGCTGCGCGCGAGCATCGAGATCCCAGGCACGCTCCACGGATCCGGATCGCTGGAGTTCACCGAGTTCGGGTTCCGCGGCGCCTTCGACCTCACGGTCACGCCGGTCAGCATCCGGGTCGCCGCCGTCCTCGCCGTCGAGCGCGACCCCGCCCGGGGCGTGACGGGTGTCCTGGTGGGCGGCCGCGTGGAGTTCCCCGTCCCCATCCTGCTGGGAAGCTCCGGGCTCGGTATCTACGGCTTCATGGGCGGCGTCGGCGTCAACTACCGCCGCGACGAGTCGCCGTTCGCGGGCTCGCTCACCCCCGCGCTGGACTGGGTGATGGCCCAGTACCCGCGCACGGGGCAGGTGATGGCGCCCGAGGGGTGGACCCTCGAACCCGGGGCCTTCGCCTTCGCCGCGGGCATCGCCGTCGGAACGGTCGACGGCGGCTTCACGGTGCATCTCGACGGCATCGTGCTGATCGAGCTGCCGGGCCCGCGGCTGCTGCTCATCATGAAAGCCGACGTGCTGAGCCTGCCGCCGGCCTTCGGCAGCAACCAGACGGCGACCTTCCTCGCTGTGCTCGACATCGACTTCGCGGCGGGCAAGATCCTCATCGGCATCGTGGCCGCGTACGAGATCGAGAGCATCCTGACCGTGCGCGTGCCCGTCACCGCGAGCTTCGAGACCGCGAACCCCGAGAACTGGTTCGTCGACCTCGGCCGGTTCGACCCGGCCGAGCGGGTCACCGTCACGGTGCTCGACGTCATCCGCGGCAGCGGCTATCTCATGGTGCACGGCAACGGGATCACGCTGGCGACGCAGCCGGTGCTCTCCGTGCCGTCGGGCTTCGCGGTGGCGACGGGCTTCCACCTGCAGGCAGTTCTCATGGGCAGCAAGTCCGTCGGCCTCTACCTCGAGGTCGCGGCGGGCTTCGACGCCATCCTCGGGCTCGATCCGTTCTATCTCGCCGGAATCATCTACGTACGGGGCGAGCTGCGCCTGTGGATCGTCGGCATCTCGGCGAGCGCGAAGCTGGAGGTGCAGGTCGGCACGCGTGAGAACCCCGACGGGACGATCACGCAGGAGCCGTACGTGCACGGCGAGGTGTGCGGCAGCGTCGACTTCTTCTTCTTCTCCGTCAAGGGATGCGTGAGCCTCACGATCGGCGCCCCGCCGACTCCCACGCCGCAGCCGCGAGATCTCGTCGCGGGGGTCTCGCTCATCGCGCGGACACCGGCCAAGGTCGAGGGGACGGGCGCCGGGGAGGTCATCGACGGCAAGCTCGGCGACGCCGCGCGCTCGGGGACGAGCGAGCCGGTGCCGGTCGTGCCGATCGACGCCATCCCCCTCATTGGGTTCCACACCGCACCCCAGATGAACGGCGGCCCGGGCGGCGCCGACGTCGAGATCCTCGGCGCGCCCCCGGTGAACCTGCCTGCGGGCGGGCCGAACTTCTGGACCCGTGTCGGTGACCGCTGGTGGCGCTACCGGGTGAACGCGATCGTCCTGACCGGCGGCGTCGGGCCCGGCGATGCCCCGAGCACGTGGATCAAGCCGCTCGCCGCGACCGGTCCCCACGCCGGGCCGACGCTGGCCCTGCTGGACTGGCTGCCGACCGCCACGCCCACCGCTGTCCCGTACGGCGAGAACCTCGTCGAGACCGTCCGCCATCAGTGGGGCAGCGTCTGCTCGCAGGGCGCGCCGCCGGCCGGCGTGCTGTGGACCTTCCACGACAGCCCCGACGGGCCGAGCGACGACGGTTGGCGCCTGACGGGCGTCGCCTGGCCGGACCCGCCGGGCACCGTGCGAACGCAGGCCGCGCAACTCGGTGTGCGCGTGATCGAGCTGTGGCGCATCCGTCCCCGCATCGATCTCGTGCAGGGCACGGCACCGGCCGTCGTCATCGGCGACCAGGTCCTGTGCTTCGATTCGAGCGCCGACCCCGTCGACCCGCGGGATCCGTTCGGCCGCTGGGATGGACTGCCGCCGACGACGTTCAGCGCGGGCGCGTTCACGAGCGGCGTCTCGCTCGCAGAAGCGACGGAGTACATAGTCGACGGCGGATCGCTGCACGACCTCGCTGCCGTGGCCCAGCGCAGCGGCTGGGAGGCCGAGGCGTCCGAGGCGCTCGAAGACGGTCGCCGGGTGATCGACCGCCGTGGACGCACGCGGAAGAGCGGATGCCGCGGCGCAGTGCTGCGCTCGCCGTACCGCGATCTCGACGAGCCGGCCCCGTGGGGCACGGAAGACGAGCGGCACCTCGTCAAGGCTGCCTGGGAGGAGACCGGGTTCCGTCCGCACGAGCTCGGCGACGCGGTCGCGTTCGTGCGGGACGACGACACGTTCGTCGCATTCGCCGTGCTGCTCCTCGTCGACGAGCGCGGACTCATCGAGGGCGTCGTCATCCGCTGCGAGGCGGCCGACGGCACGGCGCTGGACGAGCGTCCGGTCGACGGATCCGACATGCTCGGCGGCGCGCACCGGCTGCCCGACGAGTGGGTCGAGCCGGGCGGGCCCTGGGCGGATCCGGTGTGGCGCGCGGGCGTGATCGCCGGACGGCTGCGCAACAGCGGCCACCTGCTGCTGCCGGCGTTCGTGCCTCTCAAGTGGGTGCCCGACGGCACATCGCGCATCGTCATCGGGCGTCGCCGCGACGGCGGACGGGAGCAGTTCGGCGACCCGTTCGTCGTGGTCGCGGCCACGGGGGCATTCGCCAGCGAGCGCGAGCGCTACGAGTGGGACGAGCTGACCATCGACCGTGATCGGGCCGCGCTGTCGAACGCGCTGTCGAAGGGCGCGGACGACGTCGCGCTCCTCCACCCCGACACCGACTACAGCCTCGCGGTCACGTGGGAGGCGACGAGCAAGGCCGGCGAACCGCAGCCCGCGGCAGGCGACGACGGCGACGGCTGGAACCCGGTCGGAACCCCGCAGACGTTCGCGTTCCACACGGCCGACACCGCTCCGATCGATCTCGATCCGTGGATCACGAGCACCTCGCCCAGCATGGACGAGGTCGGCGTCTTCACGCGCGAGAAGGTGCGCATCGTCTTCGCGACGCAGCGCGTCACGGGCCTCTTCGACGCCTACGGTCGCGAGTTGCGAGTGACGGTGCGCGCGGCATCCGGCGATCATCCCGCCCCTCCCGGCGGCGGTTCGCCGGCGGACGGCGTGATCCTCCCGATCGATGCCGACGGCGTCCTCGCGACTCTGGAGAGCGCGGACGGAGTGCTCAAGCCGTGGCACACCGCGGTGCTCGAGGTGATCGGCGAGGAGGGGCTCGCCTGCGTGAACGTCGACGTGGACGCCACCGACGTGTACACGACGACCCTCGAGTACGACTTCGAGCCGCTGACCGATTACCTGGTCGACGTGCACAGCGTGGCGAAGGGAACGGGAGCGGATCCGATCCTCGTGCACCGCGTCGGCTTCACCACCTCGCGGTTCCGCGACACGGCGCACCTGGCATCCCTCACGTCCGGGGCCACCGTGGAGCACCGCGCGGTCGCCGACTTCACGGCGATCACCGCGCTCGCCGATCAGCCCACGGGAGCGGCGGTCGACGATGCGCTGCAGCGGGCGGGGCTCGACGTCGAGCCGGTGCCGGACTGGCCGCGCACGCGCGTGCTCTGGAGCACCGACGCCGTGCCGCAGCCGCTCGCCGTCGTCATCGAAGGGAGCGAGCCGCTGTGGCGCACCCGCACCGTCCCCACCTGGGTGCCCGCCCCGCCCGACGCGCCGGATCCGAGCCACGGGTACTGGGCCGGACGACCGGGTGAATGGCTCGTGCTGCGCGCCGACGCGACGCCGCCCGTCGCGGGGGACCTGACTCGAGCGACGGTGCAGCGGATCATCCGCGGGCCCGGGGGCACGCGGGCCATCGCGATCCTCGGGCCGTCCTCCCGCGGCCGCGAGGCGCGCTTCGCCCTGGTGCACCGCGACGTGATGCCGACGACCACGACGGAGACCGCCACGACAGCCGTCCGCATCGATCTGCAGCGGGCGCCCTGGGAGGTGGAGGACTGATGGCACGCATCGCCGATCCGTTCCGCATGAGGGCTCAGGCCGTCGAGATCGACTGGACCCGCGTCGCGCGGGAGCGCGAGCAGCTGCTCGGCGAGAGGGTCGACTGGGAGCGGCTCAAGCGCCGGTGGGGCGACGTGCGTGTGGTGTGGGCCTGCTCGGCAGAGCTCGGCGTGCCGCACGGGCCCTTCATGGTCTGGCGGCGCCCGGTGTCGCAGCGACGCAAGCCCGAGCCGGTGGACGCCGAGGTCACCGGCGCGGCGGACGGGCTGCGGCTGACCTGGGGAGGCGTGGATGCGGGGCGCGTCGTCGTGCACTGCCTGCCGTCCGATCCTGCCCAGCCGGTCGGGCTCTTCCTCTACCGCGTCGGCGAGGACGGACTGGTCGGCAGTGTCGGGGCGGGAGCAGTGCGCGTCGCAGCTGGAGCGACCGCGCAGCTCGACGTGCGCACCGGCGGCGCGACGTGGGCGGTGCTCGTCAACGGCCACTCCCCGTCCGTCGCGATCACCACGCTCCACGACATCGTCAACGCCGACGACTGGGAGCCGCTCGAGCTCGTCGGCCTTCCCGTCGACGGGCCTCTCGGCGACTACGACACGAGCGACCAAGGACGCGTCGACGCGCCGGAGCGGCCGTTCGACGCCGCGATCCGGCGGCTCATGCGCGGGGCGCCGCCTCTCGGGTGGGACGGACTCACGCCCGCCGGCGTGCAGGCGCCGCCGTGGGAGGAGCCCGACCCGCCGTCACTCGTCGAAGAGGTGCGCAAGTTCGTGTTCCCCGCGGTCGAGGCCCTCTACGACCCCGGACTGCCTGAGTTCGGCCAGATGCAGGCGCAGGCCTGGACCCCGACCACGGCGCCGCACGTGGATGAGACGTCCACCTCGTCACTCGACGCGAACGCCGATGTGCGTCCCTGGGCCGTGCTCGGCCTGACGGCGCAGGTCGATCCCTTCCTCAACCTGGCGACGGGATTCGGCTCGGTGTACACCGTCGAGCCCTTCGGCGACGACAACGAGATCGCCATCGGTGGGGATGAGCTGCTCATCACGGCGAAGTACGCGAATGTGCTCGCGCCGGGGGAGCAGGTCATCGAGGGGCAGCCGCTCCCCGGCGGCATGGGCTCGGCGGAGTTCGCCGCCTACGCGCCGCGCGGTGCCCGGCTGACGCAGGTGCCGGCGCCGGCACAGCTCACCGCGGCGCGCGCCGGTCTTGTCGAACCCCGGCAGCCCGACGAGGCGTGGGGTGAGAGCATCCGGCTCTCGTACCGACGCGCTCTGGCGTCGGCCATGCTCGGCACGCCCACCCAGCAGGCGGCGATCGTCTCCGACGCGGGGGCGCCCACCGCCGAGGCCATCATCGAACGGCGCGACCCGCAGGGCGGGCGGACGGTCGCCATCTCCCCGGACGCACCGAAGGGCGAGCCGGGATTCGATCGATCGTCGCTCATGCACGCGCCCGCGGTCATCCCGCTGGGAAGCGGCGGCCGCGCGGTGCGCTACGGACTGGCGGTCGCCGACGTGTTCGGCGTGTGGTCGCCCTGGCGCGATGTCGCACACACGGGCGGCGAGCCCGCACCGGAGCTGCCGGCGATCGTGACGGCGAAGCTCGACACCCGCTACGCCGGCTCCACCGCGGCGCCGACCACGCTCGAGGTGGACATCGCGACGGAGTGGACGCAACGGCGCCCGTCCAGGATCGATGTGCGCGTCGTCTTCCATCCGCTCGCGCCGCCGCCCGCCACTCCTCCCGTCCTGGCCCCGACGGGCCCGGCACCGGCCGGTGGCTTCGTTCGCGACCTCGCGATCACGTTCGCGGGCGACACGCCGACCGGCGTCGGGTGCACCGTCGTCGAGCTCAACGAGGAGGGAACTGCGCCGCTCGGCGGCGCCCCGCGCGGCTCAGGCGCCCGCCGGTACCGCCTCACCGCCACGGTGCCGACGCTCGACTTCGCCACGGTCCGCCGCTGGGGCGCGGCGCTGTGGACGCGCCGCCATCTCTTGGTTGGGCCCACTCCCACGCCCTTCGGTGCCCGCACCGACGTCCAGGCGGCCAGCCCCGTGCCGGTGCATCCGCTGCCACCGCCGCTCCTGCCTGACGTGCCGCTCGCCAGCCTGCCGGACGCCTCGGGATGCTCGCACGCCTCGGTCTCGTGGAGCCTCCCTGCCGGCGCCGACGCGCGCACCGCCGTGGTGTGGGAGTGCGCCGAGACCGCGCTGCGCCAGACCGCCGGCCTCGAGCCGCAGGCGGACCCGACCGACAGTCCCTCGGAGAGGCTCGTCGCCGCGCGGGCGGCCTACGACGCGCTCACGCCCGACCGCCAGCGCGGCGCCTTCCGCCGGATCGCTGAAGTGGACGCCGCCCACCGGACGACCGACGTGACCCTGCCCCGTGGCTCGACCGATATCCACTTCTTCGCCGTCACCATCGTCTCGTCGACCGCGATCGAGTCGCCGTGGCCGCAAGGCACCGGCGGCACTCAGCCGCACGAGCACCTGCGAGCGGTCATCGCGCCCCGCCTGAGCAGGCCCGAGCCGCCGGTCGTGCGGTCGTCGCCCGTCGCGACGGGTGGGGGCGTCCAGACGCTCCTCCGGCTCGAAGCCGCCAGCTCGCTCCCGGTCGAGGCCTTCCGGCTGCTCCGGACGCGCAGCGATCGCGCCGCCCTGCGTGCCGACACGATGGGACCGCCGTTCGACGAGGTCGTCGCCCAGGTGAAGCTCGACGGCGCGACGCCGGTGCGCGACGCCGTCACCGGGCACCTCGTGTACGAGGCGCAGTGGCAGGGCGCGCTGCCTCCCGCATGGACGCCGTGGCTCGTCCGCGCGGTCGCCGTACCGCAGGCCGTCGAGCCGCAGCGTGCGGTGCGCGGGCTCCACTCGTCGGCCTCGGACGTCGTGTCGGTGCTCGCCGCCCCCGACACTCCACCCGTCCTGGAAGACCTCGTGCCGGCCGAGACGGATGCCGCTCACACCGGGCTCGTCGTCCGCACGGCGACCACGGCGCCCGTCGCCGCGGGCGCTCTGGGCGAGCACATGATTCGCGCCCGCATCAGCGGCGCAGGCCCCTCCCCGATCGACATTGGGCCGGTGTCGCTCGCCTCCCTCGCGGAGACGCCGCTCACCACCCCGCCTGGCGGCTCGGCCGTGATCGAGCGCGGGGTGCGGTCGGCCGGCCGGTCGCCGCTTGCGCTGTGGTTCACCAGAGCGGATGCCGCGGCATCCGTCACCGTCGACCTCACGATCACCGATCCCCGGGGCCGCACGACCACGCGCTCCACCACCATCCCCGGTTGGACCCCTCCGCCCCCACCGCCGGCAGCTACGCTCGACCTGCTCGGGATCACGCCACGGACGCTCGCCGGGGTCGTGGTCGTCGTCGCCACCGACGCCGCGCTGGACCAGCCCTACCGCCTGCGCGTGACGGGTGCGCGAGGACGGGGTCGGGGCCCGTTCCGTCTGCCGCGGCCGGTCTTCCCGCCGCTGCGCGGGCTCCGCGCCGAGGTCGATCTCGCCGCTGTGCCGACGGCGCCTCGCCCGCCGCTGGTGGAGGGGACGATCTCGTTCCGCCGTGTGCGGCGCCCGGGCCGGTTCACCGGATCCACCGTGGAGATCGGTGTGCCGCTCGGGGCGCCGGTGTCGGTCGTGGTCACACTCATCGCCCCCGACGGCGCTGAGGTGTCGGTCACCGCGGAGGCGTAGGACGCCGACCCGCCCGATTCGCGGGTTGGCGCGTCGTACCGTAAACTCTTCCGCGGTGACGTGTCCGAGCGGCCGAAGGTGCAACTCTCGAAAAGTTGTGTAGGGTAACCCCCTACCGTGGGTTCAAATCCCACCGTCACCGCCAGCCTGGAAGCCCCGAGATCCCTTGAAAACACTGGGATCGCGGGGCTTTCGCTTTGGCCGAAGATGCAGCTTGACAAGATTCTGACAAGATGCGCTGCGCCAACCTCCTCGGTCCCAATCGAGTCGCGGCTCCTCCTGCGGATTGCCTCAGCCGCGCCGGCCCAGGCCGGGGAGACCCCCGCTCACAATCGTGGCACCGCGTGTGCCGTAAATCCGTCGATCGTCGGGCTTCTTTTCCTCGCGCTCAAGTTCCCCGTGTTTCCAATCAGCCGCATACTCCTGTGCGGCGACGAGTTCGGCGTTGGAGGCCTTGGACCCTTTGCGGTTCCCGCTGGCACCCCTGCGCTTCTTCGAGGGGGCCACGCACGGCTTGTTGCGAGTTGTGACGTGACTCGGAACCTTTCCATCGCGACCCACGGGTTGGATCTCGCCACATCGATCGCACTTGAGCGTCTTTGTCGCCACAGGGTCCCCTAATCCCGGTACCTTGCACCGGTGCCATGATGCGTAGCGCCGCCGAAATCCAGCGGCGGGCATGCCTGCAGAGTAGCGTGGTCGCACTCCGTTCGTGGCAACTGCAAATATCAGTTCGGAATGCTGCCGCGGCGGTCTTGCTCGCCTACGACGATGACGGGTGCGCCCCGCCGCGCGCGGCTCAGCGCGTCGGCGACGTAGTCGAGGTCGTCGTCGAAGAGGTCGGCGTAGGTGTCGAGGGTCATCGCGGCAGAGGCGTGGCCGAGCATCCGCTGCACGGCCTTGACATTTGCTCCGGCGCTGATGGCGAGGCTTGCTGCCGTATGGCGCAGATCGTGCGGCGTCACAGCCGGGAACGTCGAGTCCTTCGCTCGGGCTCGCTTGACCGCCTTGGCGAACCAGCCGTCTTGCGAGTTCGGCAGTCGAAGGTGATTGGTGCCGTCGCCAAACAGGAGTTGATTCTGCCCGCGGTCGTGAGCGAGCAGCTGCAGTTCGCCGCCGAGGAAGTCCGGATAGGGGACAGATCGCGTCACATGTGTCTTCGGTGTTCCGGTATGCACCTTGCCGTTGACCATGACGGCGTTCTCCTGCACGTGCACCCGACGACGCGAGAAGTCGACGTCGGTGATGCGGAGTGCCGTGGCTTCACCCCAGCGCAGGCCCGTGTAGGCGAGGAAGTACACCACCTCGGGATAGCTCGCCTCCGCCGCGAGCTGGTCAACCTGGGCATGCGTCAGGTACACGCGCCGCTTCGGTCGTTTGCGGGGGAGCTTGATGCCGCGGGCTGGATTCTCGGGGATGCGGCGGTCGCGGACGGCGATGTCGAGGATCGAGGCCAGGATGCCGTACGCGCGGATCACGGTCGTCGCACCTCGAGCGCCGGAGAGCTCAGTCACCCACGCGCGCACGTCGCTGTAGCGAATGGCGCCGATGGGGACCCTCCCCCACCTCGGCGCGACATGGACTCTCCATGCCGACTCAAGCGGATGTAGCGACGAGGGCTTCAGCACTGCGGCCTGGTCCTGCAACCACACCTCCGCGAGCGTTGCCACGGTGGCCCTCGAGTCGACCGGATCGATGTACTGGTTCCGGGAGATCGCCACTGACACCGTGGCAGCGAACTCTTCCGCCTCTCGTTTGGTCCGGAACCCGCGCTTCGAGGTCTGCCTGCGATCGGGCTTGTAGTAGTTGACGTAGTACCGCCGGCCCTTGGCCGTCTGGTAAGTGTGAACGCTAGCCACCGGCCGGTCGACCGGCGTTGTAGTTCATCCCCGCAAGGCGCCCGGCTGCCCGTGCTGCGATGATCCACGACGACGCCGTCCGGTGTGGAACCCCGAGCTCGGCCTGGATGAGCTTCGCCGGCGGCAGCCCCGCGAGCGCCGCAGAGCCGTAGAGCAACTCGATGACCTGCAACCGTGCCTCGCTGGATCCGCGGCGCACGACCTCCGCGGCGAGCTGGGGTGGCAGGATCCGTCCCTGCGAAGTGGTCAGTTCGTCGACCGAGATCCAGCGCGCGAGCGGATCGGACTCGTCGTCGAGTGTCAGGAAGATGCAGCGCGGCGCTGCCGACTGCACGATCGCCTGCATCCCGACCTTGGCCACCGTCGGGTAGTTGAGCTCCACGTCGTCGCCAATGACGGTGTTGGTGACGCCCTTGATGACGTAGCGGCCCTCGCTAGCAACGTACTGAGCGGTCACGGCTGTCGAGACCCCGAGATGCGCATCGATGGTCGTGGCGATGAACGCCGGGGCTATGCGCAGCGCGGACCCGACCGGCTGCGTCGCATCCGGCGATGCGACGGGTGTGCCTTCGAGAGTTGTCACGTCGACCTTCACCCCCTCAGTCTGTCTAACCGCGCGGCGCTTTGGCATTCACCTCTTGCGCAGAGTAGCACATAGTGGTTCACTCATGTCAAACAAAGTGGATCATGCGCAACTGGAGGTGAATGATGGTCACGATCATGCAGGTGCGTTCGGACGATCCCGAGCACACCTTCCTCACACCGCAAGAACTCGCCGACCTATTGCCGGGCATCCCGCTCAGTCGTCTGGGTTCGTGGCGGCGCACGGGCGACGGTCCGCAGTACCTGAAGTTCGGTCGCACCGTCGTCTACAAGCTCTCGGACGTCGACGCGTGGATGGAGGCGCAGACGCACCGGAGCACCGGCGACACTCTCCCGCGAGGGCTTCGGCGATGATCACGGTCTACACGACCGGGTCGGCGTGCGTGCAGTGCGCGATGACGAAGCGGGTTCTGGATGCTGCCGGCATCCCCCACTCGGATGTCGATCTCGCCGACCCTGCGAACTCCGCCGCCCGCGACTACGTAACAGACGACCTCGGCTATTCGCAGGCGCCGGTCGTGGTCGTCGACGATCACCACCACTGGTCGGGGTTCCAGCCGCTCAAGATCAAGGAACTTGCTGAGCGGATCGGGAGTGAGCAATGAGCGCCACGGCGTCGGACGATCCCGACGACCGCCTTGCGCGGGAAGCCGAGGACGTGCGCCTGCAGATCGCACACGCCCATGCGCTCCTCTATGACCGCGACAAGCACTTCCGCGAATCGCGGCGCCAGTACCAGCGCGACTACTACGCGCAGCACCGTGAAGAGCAGCTCGAGTATCAGCGGCAGTATCGAGAGGCCCAACGCGCGAAGGACCCCGACGCGTATCGCGAAGGCAAGCGCGCCCGAACGCAGCGGTGGCGCGACAAGCATCGCGACGAAGTGAACGCCCGCCTCCGCGAGAAGTACCGCGCCGATCCCGAGAAGCACCGCCAAAGGCGGCGTGAGGTGTACGCCCAGAACCCAGAGGAGCAGCGTGCGCGTCGACGCGCCTACTACGCGGCGAACAAGGAGAAGCAGCTCGCGGCACAGCAGCGCTGGAGGGATCGCGAGAAGCGCCGCATCGCTGCCGGTCTCCCGGTACGCCGAGTCCACCGCGTCGCCAGAGATGAGCGTTTCGCCAACCTGGCCGCCGCCGACGAGTTCTTCGAACGGGAGTGGACGGATGCCGAACTCAAGGTCGCGCTCCGCTCAATCGCGACGCCGCCTGAGCTCTGGGCCGAGTGGAAGCGCGACTGCCTGAAGGCGCGCGCCGCGCACCACCTTGCCACGCAGAAGGAAGAACTTGCACGACTTGAGAAGGAGCTCGCCCGGGTCCGGCCGGGCCCAAAGCCTAAGCCGCGCCCGACGCCCGAAGAGATCGAGAAAGCACGGCTCGATGCGATCGGCCGGCAGATCAACGAGCGGCTCCGTCATCGCGAACCACCGCGACGCCCTCACCATCTCGACCCCGCCGCTCCACACCCGCACCTGATCAAGCAAGACCAGATGGGAATGAACCGATGAACACAGTCTCCGAAGCCCGCACGCCGCTGATCGATCGGTCGCAGACCGAAGCCGTGCTCTACCGGGTCGCGATCTGCGCCCTCACATGGCATCCCCGAAAGGCCGACGCCGATCCCGGCTACCGTGTCGAAGACGACCAGCGCTGGTGTCTCGCACCGCTCGAGGGAGCAGACCCCGGCCTGCCGATCCGCGTCCTCGTAGCCGCGACCATTCACGATCCGTCGCGGTATCGCGCCCAGCTCGTACAGGCACTCAGCGCGCTCGCGGACGAGTAGCGCGATGGCTTGGCGAACGCGATCCGAGCGAGGCGGATGCCGCGACAATGTGAGTCAACACTCCGAAGGCCGAGAGTGTAGCGGTCGTGATCGGCTCCGTTCCGGGCTTTCGCGGCGTATGCTCACTCGCTCCGCTCGCTCCGCTACTCCACGTCCCGGCACTCCGCCGACCCCGACCGCTATGTGCGCCACTGTCGGAGGGATGGTGGAGAGCGAGCTTGGAAGCGGGACTGCCGCCGCTGCAAGCAGGCTGGATGCCGCCGCGAGACTCACACCACCAACCGTCCGCCCCGATCCCGCACCTCCGTCGCAGCGCCCGTCTCCGATCGGCGACGGAGTCGCGATGTCGGCGCCCCGGATCACACTGAAGCCAGGTTCACGAAGGGAGGAGCCGACATGAACGGGCAGATCGGCCTAGGTGTCGCGCTCGGCGTGGTCGCGCTCTGCAGCATTGCCGTCGTCGTGACTCTGCCAGCGATGGCGCTGGCTGCCGGTCGCGCCAACCTTCGTGGCGCCATTCGCTTCGGAGTTGTGACGGGAGTCGCCGCTGCACTCGCGATCCTTGTCGCGGCTATCGTCGGAAGCATGCCTGTCGCGTACTCGACTCTGTTCTAGCGGTCGATGTCGACACGGTTCTCGCAGGCGGCGAGAACACCCGCACGGTGCGGAGAGCGATCAGCGGATCCCGACTTCCGGGCCGGGCGCCGACGGCGTGACGCTCGGGGCGGCGACGTCGATCGGCGTACGCTCCGCCGGAACAGCGCGCCGGAGTGCATCCAACCGGCTCTTCAGGGTCTCCTCCGCCCCCGAGCGGGCGAGAGATTCCGCTGGCAGGGGAAGGCGAGGGATCACGTCCGCAATCGCGATCTCGTGCAGCGCGGCGAGCACCTCCGCGACTTGGGCCGGAAGTCGTCGGGCCTCGAGCGCATAGTCCGTCGATGCGCGCAGCTCTGATAGCCAACGCATCCCTTCCGGTCCCGTCAGGGGCGTGACGTGCTCACGCGCGAGAGCACGACTCGCCCCCTCAAACCCGTCGACCTGGTGCGAGTCGAAAACCCACTCCCCGGAGCGTCCGACAACGGTGAGTCGATCAACGGATGCCTCGCCCTCGAGCTCGGCGACCAGCGCCCGGGTCACTTCAAAGGCCGCATCATGCGCTGCGCGGTCGGAGAAGCGGGTCGCCCTCCCAGCAAGGTCAGCAAGCAGATAGCGGGATGCCTCCGACAGCAGACTGACCGCACGCGGCACGCCAACCACCGCAAGGTGTGCGCGGTATCCCTCCCGCCGGAACAACTCCGCGGTGGCAGACGCGACCTGAGCCGACTGGAACGAGCCCTCGAGCAGGAGCGGCCGGCGGTTGGCCCGCGCGTAGGCCAGACCGTCACGCAGCCACGCAGCGGTTGCCTCCGCGAAGATCTGTGTCGCCTCGTTCGACCGCGACCGCGACAGTTCGATGTAGTGAGGATGAAACGCCCGCAAGCCGTCCGCACTCAGGATCGCGCTGCCTGGATGCTCGGCAAGCAACCCGCGGGCCGCCCGACCCGAGCCGGATCCGGGCTGTCCCACGACGAGCGTGAGCGTTGGGTCGTCGTCGGAAGCCTGCTCCGGAAACACGCTCGGGGCGATCGTTCGCTCGAACACCGTTCGCAGCGCGGCGTCATCCGGCCTGAGCTCCATCACAACGGCAGCCCTGAGTACTCCGCGGCACCGCTCTTCTTGAACCGCTCGAGCAAGGCGTCGAGCGCGGACCGGTCGTAGGCATTCACCTCGAGAAGCGCAATACGGATGGCGGATGCCTCGGCAATCGCGCGCTCGGGAAGGATCGCACCATCATCGGCCAGACGGAGGACCGCCGCGATCGCCGCGTTTGCGGCTTCTCGCACACCGTCGTACGTGACGATGTCGTTCGCCCGCCATGCCGATCGCTCGTCCGCCACTGCGCCTCCGAACGTGAGTCTACTTATGGCGGTCGCTCGAACCCAGAGTGATGGGCGGTCGGCAAGCGGCGGCGCCGATACCCGGCGCGATTGTTCTGTCGAGGCGCCCGCTACGATCGGCTGGGGGAGACGGGGAGGATGGCAGCCGCCGTCCATCCATAATTTGTCGGGCGCGCAGCAATGTCGTTGTTCACCCATAGACTGATCAACTTTCCGACTCGAGGAGGAGGTGGCCGTGAGTGCGACGCGAGACCAGTCACAGCGATACAAGCTGTCGTTCACAACCGGCCGCTTGTTCCTGCAGAATGCTTCGCTCGCCGCTGAAATCTACGGTCGACTTCATGACTGGCGAGAGGTGCGCGAGGCCATCGACTCCGACAACCTGCTCCAGAGCCGCGCATCCCGCAGCGCAACTCGTATGGGCGGGGAGCTGATTCAGAGGCTTCAAGAACTCTCCGACTCGGAAGTCGCGTTGCTCGCGGTCGTTACAGGAGAGGAGCGCGCACATCTCATGTGGGTAGCTGCCTGTCGCCGATACTCACTCATCGGCGAGTTCGCAGAGGAGGTGCTTCGTGAGCGCTTCCTACAGTTGGCTTCGGATGTCCTGCCCGAGCACTTCGACTCGTTCATCCGTGGAAAAGCGCTCTGGCACGACGAACTAAGCGAGGTCACACCGAAGACGATGCAGAAGCTGCGCTCCACGGTCTTCCTGCTGATGCGAGACGCGGGCCTCACCGATGACGGCGGCAGGATCATTCCCACCGTCCTATCGACGCGCGTCCACGATGAGCTTGCGAAGCGGACCCCGAGTGACGTCCGCTTCTTCCCGACAAGGGAGGCGGCATGACGACCCAGCAGGTCTTGGAGCAGGAGCAGCACCTCGTGTCGGTGCTCGGCACTCGGCGGTTCCTGGAGATGGAGGGACTCGGCAACGAAGTGCCGTTCTTCATCTACCCCTACGACCCCGAAGATTCGCTCGCCGTCGCGGCAGCGAAGAAGCGCCTCAAGAACAAGCTGAAGAACGATCACGGCGTCACAGTCCTTGAGATCAACCTCTACGACCTCACGGTCGAGATGCTCCAAGCGCGCGGCGTCTGGGAGCGGCTCCTGAAGCTCGAGGTTCAGCAGGGGAAGGACGCGCTCCTCAAGCCGCTGCAGAACATGCTGGATCCGGGTTCGAAGCTGATCCCGGCGATCAAGGAGCGGCTCGACAGCGCCGCCTACGACATCCTCTTCCTCACAGGCATCGGCGAGGTGTTCCCGTACATCCGCTCGCACAGTGTGCTGAACAACCTGCAGACTGTCGCGACGAGCAAGCCGATGCTCATGTTCTTCCCCGGTGACTACAAGCAATCGGGAACATCCGGCTCATCGCTCGTGCTCTTCGGGCGACTCAAAGACGACAACTACTACCGGGCGTTCGACATCCGGGATCGGGAGGCCTGACGGTGAAGCTCCATGACATCTTCGAGAAGGACATCACTCGTCCGATCGACGGCGTGATCAAGGCCGACGATACGACCCACCTCGGTACGGAGGTCGAGGAGTATGTCCTCACCAAGGAGGCGGAGACGGCACTGTCGAACCTTCTTGAGGAATACACGAACTACACGAACGCGAACGGTGTCTGGATCTCCGGCTTCTTCGGCTCGGGCAAGTCACACCTGCTCAAGATGCTGGCTCACCTGCTCGGGGACGTGGACGGTCAGGACTTCCCGCGCGCACTGGTCGCCGAGAGTTTTAAGTCGAAGACGACCGACAGTTTCCTGAAGGCCTCGCTCAAGAAGTCGGAAGGCACCCCCGCCCGCAGCCTTCTCTTCAACATCGACCAGGTGGCCGACGCGCAAGGAGGCGACAAGTCCGACGCGATTCTGAAGGTCTTCATCAAAGTCTTCAACAACAGTCGCGGCTACTACGGCATGCAGCCGCACGTCGCCCGTTTCGAGCGGGATCTCGACTCCCGCCGGCTCCTCGCGCAGTTCATCGAGACGTATCAGCGGATCGCCGGAATCCCGTGGACTGAGGGTCGCGAGCTCGACGTGCTGGAGGAGCCGAACGTCGCCGCAGCCTACGCCGAGATCGCGGGGGCGGCTGCGGGCGCCCCCGAGAACATTCTCGAGAAGTACCGCGACTCATACCGCGTCGACATCGACGACTTCGCCAAGGAGGTCGTCGGCTGGCTCGACGAGCAGGCGGCCGGCACACGACTCAACTTCTTCGTCGACGAGGTCGGCCAGTTCATCGGCGAAGACGGGAAGATGAAGCTGCAGCTCCAATCCATCGCCGAGACCCTGAACACGAAGGCGAAGGGTCGTGCCTGGGTCTTCGTGACCAGTCAGGAAGCGCTCGATCGGATCGTTGGCGATCAGTCGGCGCAGCAGGCATACGACTTCTCCAAGATCCAGGCGCGGTTCAAGACGCGCGTCAGTCTCTCCAGCGCGGATGTCGAGGAGGTCATCCGCAAGCGCCTCCTGGCGAAGAACGCGGCTGGCGGGGCAGAGCTGAAGTCGATCTATGCCAAGGAGTCCGGCAACTTCAAGACCCTCTTCGACTTCGTCGGTGGACGGACCTATCCGAACTACACGGACGAGGCGCGCTTCGTCTCGACCTACCCCTTAGTGAATTACCAGTTCCCGCTCTTCAGCGCCGCCCTGGTCGGCCTGTCGGAGCACAACGCGTTCACCGGCCGGCATGCCTCGGTCGGTGAACGATCGATGCTCGGCGTCGTGCAGCAGGTCGCGAAGGAGCTGGACGGGGCTGAGGTCGGCCAGATCGCCGCGTTCGACAACCTCTTCGCGGGCATCCGCGACACCGTCCAGGCAGCGACGAAGCGGTCGATTGACGTCGCCGAGAAGAACCTCCCGGATCAGGAGTCGGATGTCACGAAGCTGGCCGTCCGCGTGCTCAAGGCGCTGTTCCTGGTCAAGTACGTTGATGGGTTCCGCGCAACCGCGCGGAACCTGACGGTACTTGTATATGACCGGTTCGGCCGAAACCTGCAGGAGCTCTCGAAGAACGTCGAGGAGGCGCTCGCGCTGCTGGAGACGCAGACCTATGTGCAGCGCAACGGCGACACCTACGAGTACCTGACGAACGAAGAACAGGAGATCGAGAACGAGATCAAGATCGTCGATCTGGACAGTTCCGAGGTTGGCAAGCGGCTCTTCGAGATGCTCTCGCAGGACGTGCTCAAGACCCCGAAGTTTCGGTACAAGACCGGCAAGGGTGATTACCTCGACTACAGCTTTGGCTATCGGATCGACGACGTCAGCTATGGCCCGCAGCACGCGCTGACCGTCCACTTCTTCACACCCGGCTACGCGCACGTTCTGCAGACGATCCGGGCGCACAGCACTGGGCTCGACGAAGTCCGGGTTGTCCTTGACGCGGATGTGGGACTCTTCGGTGATCTGCGGCTCCTGCTAAAGACCGAGAAGTACGTCAAGCAGAAGCAAAATGGGTCGCTCACGGCGGTGCAGCAGCGCCTCCTCGGTGCCAAGGCGCAGCAGAACTTGGAGCGGAAGAAGGAGCTGCTGGAGCGCCTGCGCCGCGCGATCGGCAAGGCATCTCTCATCGTCTACACGGTTGACGTGGAGTCGAGCAGCGAGGTCGCCGACACTCGCGTCTTCGACGGCCTGAGCGTGCTGGTGACGAAGGCATACCCGCAGCTGTCGCTCCTCGGCGGCAAAGTCTACATCGAGTCGGACATCCAGAAGTTCGTTCAGGCGCCCGCAGAGGGTTTAGTCACAGTCGACACTGCGCTGACGGATGCCGCGAGCGAGGTCTACTCGGTCGGTGTCCAGCAGCGAGCCAACATCGGCCAGCAGGTCACTGCCAAGACGATCGTCGACCAGTTCACCGGGAAGCCCTACGGCTGGGACCAAACCTCGACCCTGGTCGTGATCGCCTACCTCTTCGGCGGTTCACGCATCACAATCGAGCACAACGGGAACGTGCTCAAGCGCACCGAGGTGCCGCCGCTGCTCAAGAACACCCAGCAGCTCGTCAACCTCAAGATCGGCGTACAGAAAAGCTATGACGAGAAGAAGGTCACCGCCTTCCGCAAGTTTGTCACCGACTTCTTCGACGAGGGCGTCACGCCGAAGGACCCGCTGGAGCTGGCGCACTTCGGCGCAGACAAGCTGAAGGACCAGCTGGCCAGGCTGAAGGAGGCACGCGCCGCCTACGACTACCCCTTCATCGCGCAGCTCGACCCCTCGATCACCCTGCTGGCGAGCGTCGTCGGAAAGACCGATGAGTGGTACCTGACTGAGTTCGCACAGGCAGACGAACTGGTAGAGGCGAAGGAGACCGTCCTCGACCCGATCCGCGCCTTCCTGAAGGACGATCGAAAGGCGATCTACGACGGAGTCCGGAAGTTCCTCCGAGATGCGAGCGACAACCTCGGCTATCTCCCTAAGGGAGCGGCCGAGCCGGTGCAGGTGCTGCTGGACGATCTCGCCGTGTTCCGGGGCAACCTGATCGTGGATCTTCAGAACGAGGCCGACACGCTGCGGCAGCAGGCCGGTGAGCTTGTCAAAGACGAGCAGGGGAAGGCGGCTGATTCGATCGAGCAACGCCGCATCCAGCTGCAGCGCACAGCCGAGTACAACGAGGCGAACGAAGCCGCGCAGGGCCGGGCGCTCGATCGCGTCGACCGCGCGATCCAGCAGGTGTGGGAAGAGACCAGCATCTCGAAGATCAAGCTTGCCGCCAACAGCTTCGCGACGTCGACGTTCCCATCCCTCGTCGCCGACCTCGCCGCCGCGCGGCCCGTGACCGATCCCGGTGGCGGGGGGCAGTCGGGCTTCGCGAACGAAGGGGAGGGGCCGGTCTCGCCGAAGCCTCCCACTGCTCCCCAACCGAAACCCACCGTGCCCATCTCGCAGGTCGAGGTCGTCGGCGGGAAGTTCGTGCTCACGACCGCTGCGGATGTCGATGAGTACGTCGAAGCGCTCCGCGCTGCGCTCCAGTCCACTATCGCCGAGGGGAAGCGGATCACGCGCTGATGGAGACTGCACCGCTGAAGTCCTTCGCCACGAGGGCGCGCACCGATCTGATGAAGGAGGTTGGCGCGCGGGTCACTGTCG